>NZ_JZKF01000078.1 GCF_000962825.1 Actinoplanes rectilineatus | reverse complement strand
CCGGTTCACGGGCGCTGAGGGCCGGTTCACGGGCGCTGAGGGCCGGTTCACGGGCGCTGAGGGCCGGTTCACGGGCGCTGAGGGCCGGTTCACGGGCGCCGTTGACCGTGAACCGGAGTTCTGTGAGAACCGACTAGAAGCAGCCCTGGTAGCCGTCGATGGTGGCGGCCAGGACCTCGCGGCCGGGGCGCTCCCACAGGGCGTCGTTCATGACCTCGACCTCGATCGGGCCGGTGTAGCCGGCCTTCGCCACCGCGTCGTGGAACGGGCGCATGTCGATGACGCCGTCGCCGGGCAGGGCCCGGCCGGTCAGGACGCCGGCCGGCAGCGGGGTTGCCCAGTCGGCCAGCTGGTAGATCGCGATGCGGTCGCCGGCCCGGGCGATCTTGTCGAGGACGGTGTCGTCCCACCACAGGTGGTAGGTGTCGACGGTGACGCCGACCTGGCCGACGGGGTGCTGTTCGGCGATGGCCAGGGCCTGGTCCCAGGTGCTGATCACGCAGCGGTCGGCGGCGTACATCGGGTGCAGGGGTTCGACGGCCAGGGTGACGCCGGCGGCCGCCGCGTGCGGGACGAGCCGGCCGATCGCGTCGGCGACGTGCTGCCGGGCGCCGGCCAGGTCCTTCGAGCCTCCGGGCAGGCCGCCGGAGACCAGGACCAGGACTTTCGTGTCCAGGGCGTGTGCCTCGTCGATCGCCCGGCGGTTGTCGTCGAACCAGTCGGGGGCCTGGAAGAAGCCGCTGCGGCAGAGCGACGTGACGGTCAGGCCGGCGTCGCGGACCAGGCCGGCGGAGCGGTCCAGACCGTATTCGGCGACCGGTTCGCGCCACAGCGCCACCTTGTCGACGCCGGCTTCGACGCAGCCGGCGACCATGTCCTCGAGGTCCCAGAACTTCGCGGTGATCTGGTTGAAGGAGAAGCGTTTCATCCGGCCGTCACCTCGAAGAAGCGGTTCGCCCGGTGGGCCGCCAGGTCGGTGTCGGGCAGCAGGTTCGCGGCGTCCGCCAGCTCGATCAGTTCGGCGAAGTGCGGCACCGACCGGCCGGACTGCAGGCCGCCGACCATCGTGAAGTGGTTCTGGTGGCCGGCCAGCCAGGCCAGGAAGACGATGCCGGTCTTGTAGTAGAACGTCGGCTTGCTGAAGATGTGCCGGGACAGCGGCACCGTGGGCGCGAAGATCCGATCGTATTCGGCCAGATCACCGCGATCGAGGGCGTTCAGCGCGGCCGCGGCCGCCGGGGCGATCGCGGCGAAGATGCCGAGCAGCGCGTCCGAGTGGCCCTGGTCGTCGCCGCGGATCAGCGACGGATAGTTGAAGTCGTCGCCGGTGTAGAGGCGGACGCCGTCCGGCAGACGGCGGCGCAGACGGATCTCGTGGTCCGCGTCGAGCAGCGACACCTTGACGCCGTCGACCTTCGCCGGGTTGGCGGCGATCAGCTCCAGCAGCGTCTCGGTGGCCTTGTCCACATCGGGCGAACCCCAGTAGCCCTCGAGCGCCGGGTCGAAGGCGGTGCCCAGCCAGTGCAGCACGACCGGCTGATCCGATTCGGCCAGCAGGTCCTGGTAGATGTCGAGGTAGTCGGCCGCGTCCCGGGCGGTCGCCGCCAGGTGGCGGCTGCACATCAACACCGGCTTGGCGCCGGCTTCTGCCACGTCACTCAGCTGTTGCTTGTACGCTCCGCGAACCTGCTCCAGAGTCGCGGCCCCGACCGGCAGCTGGTCGGTGGCGACCCCGGCGACGATCAGTCCGCCGGCCGCTTTCGCCTCGGCGGCGCTGCGCCGGATCAGTTCCCGGGTCGCGGTGTAGTCCAGGCCCATCCCGCGCTGGGCGGTGTCCATCGCCTCGGCCACGCCCAGTCCGTGTGACCAGAGGTGGTGGCGGAACGCCAGAGTGGTCTCCCAGTCCAGCACCGCCGGCGCACCGGGCGCGTTCTCGGCCGTGGGGTCGGCGACGACGTGCGCGGCCGCGTACGCGATCCGGGTCTGTGCTCTGGTTGTGGGTTTCTCCCACGCGTTGTGCGAGGTGAGGGTGAGGGTCCGCCCGCCGGGCAGATCGACGGTCGCCATCTCAGGCGTTCTCGATCTCGATGCGACGGCCGTCGCGCGCCGACTGCAGGCCGGCTTCGGCCAGGCGCACGCCGCGGGCTCCGGAGGCGAAGTCCCAGTGGAACGGCTCGTCGGCGACCACGTGCCGCAGGAAGGCCTCCCACTGCACCTTGAAGCCGTTGTCGAACTCGTCGTTGTCCGGCACCTCGGACCATTCGTCGCGGAACGACTTGCCGGTGAGCGGCAGGTCCGGGTTCCACACCGGTTTCGGCGTGGTGGCCCGGTGCTGGATCTTGCAGCCACGCAGGCCGGCCACGGCGCTGCCATGGGTGCCGTCGACCTGGAACTCGACCAGTTCGTCGCGGTTGACCCGGACCGCCCAGGACGAGTTCAGCTGGGCGACGATGCCGCCCTCCAGCTCGAAGATCGCGTAGGCGGCGTCGTCGGCGTCGGCCGTGTACTTCTCGCCGCGCTCGTCGACCCGCTCGGTGATGTGTGTGGAGGTGGTCGCCTGCACGCTGCGGACCGCGCCGAACAGTTCCTCGAGCACGTAGTTCCAGTGCGGGAACATGTCCATCACGATGCCGCCGCCGTCGGCGAGCCGGTAGTTCCAGGACGGGCGCTGGGCGACCTGCCAGTCGCCCTCGAACACCCAGTAGCCGAACTCGCCGCGCACCGACAGGATCCGGCCGAAGAAGCCGCCGTCGATGAGGCGCTTGAGTTTGCGCAGGCCGGGCAGGAACAGCTTGTCCTGCACGACGCCGTTGCGCACGCCCGCGGAGGCGGCCAGCTCGGCCAGTTCCCGCGACGCGGCGGAGCTCTCGGCGAGCGGCTTCTCGGTGTAGACGTGCTTGCCGGCGGCGATCGCCTGACGGATCGCCTTCTCCCGCTGCGCGGTCACCTGCGAGTCGAAGTAGATCTCCACGTCCGGGCGGGCGAGCGCCTCGGCCAGGTCGGTGGTCCACTCGGTGAGGCCGTGCTGCGCCGCGATGGCGGCCAGCTTGTCGGGGTCGCGGCCGACCAGGATCGGCTCGGGCCAGATGTGCCCGCCGCCGGGCAGGGGGACACCGCCCTCCTCCCGGATGGCGAGCAGGGAACGGACCAGGTGCTGCCGGTATCCCATCCGACCGGTCACGCCGTTGATGACGATGCCGATCGATCTGCGTGCTGCCATGCGGACTCCTCCTCGCTGCCTGTCGCCTTACCGGGCAGTCACTCCGTACTGTCCTCGGGAAAGCGCTTTCCTGCTGCTGGCAGCGTAGGCATCCGACCCCCTGTCGGACAAGGGGGCGTTTGGCACTCCGCAGCAGGTGACCGGCGTCACAGCATACTGCGGGCAACCTCTCCGGCCTGGTGATCCACATGTGGGTGTCCGTTCCGGCGAAAGGAAACCCCATGGAAGACGCACCGAAGAAGAGCGGCCGTAAGAGGAAGGTCGTCCTCGCGACCGGAATGGCGGCCGTGGTCGCCGGCATGGGTGGCCTCGCGGCGACCTCGTTCGCCGACACCCCTGCGGTCCCCTCCTTCTCGGACGACTTCTCCGACGGCGACACCGCGGGCTGGGAGAAGTCCGGCGGCACCTGGTCGATCGCCGGCGACGGCGACAAGTCTCTCCAGCAGGCCAAGACCGGGGCCACCCTGTCCCGGCAGTTCGCCGGATCGGCCGACTGGACCGACTACACGGTCCAGGCCGCGATCGAGCCGCGGTCGATCGCCGCCGACGGGTACGCCGGAATCGTCGCCCGGGCCACCAGCTCCACCACCTTCTACCGGCTGGCGGTGACCGGTGCGAACAAGGTCCGCCTGGAGTCGGTCAAGTCCGGCACCGCGACCGTGCTGGGTGAGGCGGCGCTGACCGTCACGTCCGGCAAGGAGTACACGCTGGGCCTGACCGTCAAGGGCGACAAGCTCACCGGCTCGGTCAACGGGGCGTCGATCCTGAGCGGGACGGCCTCCACGTCCGCGAAGGGGCGGATCGGGCTCCAGACGTACAGCGGAACCGCGCAGTTCGACGACGTGGTGGTCTCGGCCTCATCGTCCGCCACGGCCTCTCCCACCGCCTCGGCCGCAGCCTCCGCCACTGCCACTGCCACTGCCTCGGCCCCTGCTTCGGCCTCCGCCTCCGCCTCCGCCTCGGCTTCTCCGTCCGCCTCGGCTTCCACGCCCGCCACCTCGGCCGGCACTTTCGAGAACAGCCCGATCGGATTCGGCGCGGGCACGACCGGCGGCGCCGGCGGCACCACCGTGAAGATCACCTCGCTGGACCAGCTGGTCACCGAGGCGGCGTCCGACGGCAAGAAGATCCTGCAGATCTCCACGGTCCTCAAGGGTGACGGCAGCGACCAGGTCGTCGTCTCCTCCGACAAGACCATCGTGGGTGTCGGCTCCAACGCCGGACTGACCGGAGCGGGCATCTTCATCAAGAAGGCCAGCAACGTCGTCGTCCGCAACCTGAAGATCTCGTTCGCGGTGGCGCCGGTCGACCTGATCGCCGTTCAGAAGTCGGACCACATCTGGATCGACCACAACGAGCTCTTCAACGACACCAGCCACGACAAGGACTTCTACGACGGCATGCTCGACCTGACGCACGCCACCGACCTCGTCACGGTCTCCTGGAACTACCTGCACGACCACTCGAAGGGCTCGCTGCTCGGCCACAGCGACAACAACGCCGCCGAGGACACCGGCAAGCTGCGGATCACCTACAGCCACAACTGGTTCGACAACGTGGCCTCCCGGCTGCCGCGCCTGCGCTTCGGCACCGTGCACCTGTACAACAACCTGTTCACCAACGCCAAGACCAGCGGCATCCACTGCCTGATGAACTCGCAGTGCCTGGTGGAGAACAACGTGTTCGTCGACGTGAAGCTGCCGGTCTGGACCACGCAGGACTCCGACGAGGACGGCGCCGCGGTCATCTCCGGCAACGACTTCGGCGGTGCGGAGCCGGTGATCACCAAGACCGGCACGTTCACCAAGGCGCCCTACACGGTGACCCTGGACGCGACCGGGACCGTCGCCGCCACCGTCAAGGCGGGCGCGGGCGCCGGCAAGCTCTGACCCGTCCCCTAGCGGGCGACCCTTTCCAGGAACAGGACGGCGGCCTCGGCGACATCGGCCGCCGTCCAGTCCAGGGAATGCTCGGTGACGGTGACCTCGGTCATCGCGTACCCCGGGACCTCGGTGTCCCGCCAGCCACCGGCGAACCAGATCCGCTCCTGCTCGGCCAGGGCCAGCACGGCATCGTCGAGAGCCCGGGCCGGGTACGGCAGGAAGAGCCGGAACTGGTGGGTGTGCGGCGGTGACGGGAACACCCGGGCGCCCGGCACCTCGGCGAGCGCCGCCGCCACGATCCGGGCGTGCCGCACGTAGTCCGGCAAACGGGGCAGCTCCCGGTCCAGCCCGGCCTGCGCGGCCAGGACGGCCGGCCACTGCTGGAAGACGTCCCCGCCGTACCGGTGCCGCCAGTCACGGGCGTAGGCGGCCAGCGCGGTGCTGCCGGCCAGCGCCGCGCCACTGATCCCGTCGACGCTCTTGTAGAACGACACGTACACGCTGTCGGCCAGCGCGGCGATCTCCGGCAGGGTGTGCCCCAGGTACGGCGCGGACTCCCAGAGCCGGGCGCCGTCGAAGTGCACCCGGGCACCGGCAGACCGGATCTCCGCGCACAACGCGACCAGCTCCGGCCAGGTCGGCAGCACGAAACCGGCGTCCCGCAACGGAAGCTCGACGACGACCGTCCCGACCGGCTCGCCCAGTTCGGCGATCTCGGCCGCGGTCGGGTTGCGGGGTTCGGTGGTCGGGTGGACGGCGCGCAGGCCGGAGAGGGTCGCGTACGCATGCCCCTCGTGCATCTCCTGATGCCCCAGCGGATGCAGGGCGATCGACGGAACCCCGCCGTGATCGGCCGCGTACCGGACCGCGACCTGCTGCGCCATCGTGCCGGTCGGGAAGAGGACCGCTGCCTCCATGCCGAGCAGCGCGGCGACCCGTTCCTCCAGGATGGACACCGGCCCGTTGCCGTAGCGGTCGGGCAGTCCGTCGAGGTCGCCGCCGCGGGCCAGATCGGTGAGGCGCTCACGCATCGTCGCCGGGCGTACCCCGGAGAGGATCCGCTCGCACGAACGCATGGCCAGCATGCGACGTTCACGGGGGTTCTCGGTCATCGCTCGATTCTGTCGTACCCTCCGGCTAATCTTCGCGCCACCTGATGACGCCGGACGACGAGGTGAGAGCAGTGCCGACTTTCCCCGACTTCGTGTTCCCGGCCGCCTGGCGGCGGTTCCGTTACGCACGTCGTGGCAGTGCCGGCGCCGGCTCGTTCACTCCCGACCCACAGGCCCGCTCGCTCGTCGACGCCGAGCTGGATCGGACGCCCGGGCGGGTCCGCGCGGTCCTGGAGTCCGGCACCACCCCCGAGGATCTGCGGGCGGCCGGGCTGGCGTGGCTCGCCGGCGATCCAGCCGCACCACCGACCGGCGCCGCCGCGGTCGCCGCGTCCCTCAACCGTCACTGGCACCGGCGCGGCGAGGCCGGCGTCTTCGCCGATCTGTGGATCGCCGAGCGGGGCACCCGGTTCGCCGCGGAGGCGGCCGTCCAGCTGATGGCGCTGATCCTCGACGACCGGGCCAACCGGTTCGTCCTGACCGGCAACGACAGCCCGGGGGTCCGCGGCATGCACCCCGGCGAGCGGCGGCCGAGCGGCTACCAGCTGGACCTGCCGGTGGAGGTTCTGCTGCGGGTCCGGTCGGCGCTCGCCGCCCTGCCCGAGGAGGAGTTCACCGCGATCGTTGCGGTCCTCGAGCCCTACCGCGCCGGCCACGCCTACCAGCGGGCCGGCACCTCGGTGCTGGTTCCCGGCCGCACCGACTGGGTCGAGCAGGACGTGCTGTCCACGGTCGGTGACACCGACGACTACCGCGCGTCCGCCCTGATCACCGCGGTGAGCACGGTCGACCATGCCCGGATGTTGGCGCCGCTGGCCGGCACCTGGGACGTCCTCGGTTCGATGCCCATGCTGACCACCCTGGTCGACGGAATCGGGCCGGCCGCGGCACCGGCCCTGTTCACCTGGTTCGACCAGCAGACCCACTACGTCGAGGTGCAGCGCCGGCTGCTCACCGTGCTGGTCCAGCTGCCCGGCGACGAGGTGCTGACCGGGCTGGCGGACCGCGTCGGCGTCCGGCACGTGGCACCCGCGCTGCTCGACGCGGCCGGCCGGTTCCCGGCCCCGGCCCTGCGTGTCCTCGCCGAGAAGGCCGGACACCGCCCGGTCGCCGACCTGCTCCACGGATTCGTCCGCACCCACGCTGCGCTGGCCGCCGAGGTGCTGCCGGAGCTGAGCGAGGCCGCCGCCGACCGGGTGCGCGGCATCCTCGACGACGCGGCGGGCATGCGGGTCGCGCCGGTCTCCGCGGTGCCGCCGCTGCTCGTCGACCCGCCCTGGCTACACCCCGGCAAACCCGCCAAACCAGTCGTGATCACCGGCCTGACCTGCGACGATCCGCCCACCGTGCGGTGGCTGCCGGGCGAGCGGGAGGCCTGGCTGCAGACGCCGGTCCGCCGGTTCGACCCGCCCGGCCGCAGCTGGAAGCAGGTCGCCGACCGTGTCGCCGCAGGCCGGGCCTCCTGGTTCGAGGCGTTCCAATTCTTCACCGAGGCCCCGGAGGAACTGGCCCGGCCACTGGTGTCGGGCTGGCGCTCCGAGGAGACCTGGTACACCGAGCCGTGGATGCGGGTGATCGCGGCCCGCCTCGGCGCCGACGCCCTGCCGCCGATCCTCGCCCTGGTCACCGGCGGGGCGACCGACGTGCCGCCGGTGCTGATGCCGTTCGCGTCGCCCGGGATCGCGGTGCTGGCCGCCGACTGGCTGGCCCGCCTGAAGACGTTGCGGCGCACCGCGCTGGAGTGGCTGCTGCGGCATCCGGCGGAGGCGGCCCGGGCGCTGGTGCCACCGGCGCTGGGCAAGGCCGGCACCGCCCGCCGCCAGGCCGAACAGGCACTGCTCGCCCTCCACACCAACGGGCAGACCGCTGCGGTTCGGGCGGCCGCCTCGTCATATGGGACAGCGGCCGCGGACGCCGTCGAAACACTGTTCGCCACCGATCCGCTGTCCGTCCTACCGGTGAAACCACCGGCCGTCCCGGCGTGGGCGCTGCCCGACCTGCTGCCACCGGTCCACCTGCGCGACGGATCCGGGGTGCTGCCCGCCGCATCGGTGGCGCACCTCGTCACGATCCTGTCGGTGTCGCGGCTCGACGACCCGTACCCCGGGGTGAAGATCGTCCGCGAAGCGTGCGAACCGGCGAGCCTCGCGGAATTCGCGTGGGGCGTGTTCCACCGCTGGACGTCGACCGGCGGCACCGCCAAGGAGAACTGGGCGCTCGACGCGCTCGGCCTGTTCGGCGACGACGAGACGGTCCGGCGCCTGACCCCGCTGATCCTGGCCTGGCCCGGTGAGGGCGGGCACGCCCGTGCGGTGGCCGGCGTCAACGTGCTGGCGGCCATCGGCACCGACGTGGCCCTCATGCACCTGCACGGCATCGCGCAGCGCGCCAAGTTCAAGGGGCTGCGCAGCGCCGCCGAGCAGCGGATGGCCGAGGTCGCAGCCGGGCTCGGCCTCAGCTCGGAGGAGCTCGCCGATCGTCTCGTCCCCGACCTGGGGCTCGACGCCGACGGCAGCCTGCGCCTCGACTACGGTCCGCGGCAGTTCGTGGTGGGCTTCGACGAGCAGCTCCGGCCGTTCGTGCTGGACAGCACCGGCAAGAGACTCAAGGCCCTGCCGAAACCGGGCGCCCGGGACGACGCGGAGCTGGCGCCGGCCGCCTACCAGGCGTTCAGCACGCTGAAGAAAGACGTGCGGACGATCGCCACCGACCTGGTCCGGCGGCTGGAGCAGGCGATGGTCGGCTCCCGGCGCTGGACCGGCGAGGACTTCCAGCGGCTCTTCGTCGGGCATCCGCTGGTCCGGCACGTCGTCCGGCGGCTCGTCTGGGGCGTCTTCGACGAGGCCGGCACGCCGGCGGGGTCCTTCCGGGTCGCGGAGGACTCCTCGTTCGCCACCGTCGAGGACGAGCCGGCGACGATCCCGGCGGGCACGCTCGTGGGGGTGCCACACCCGCTGCACCTGGGCGACAGCCTGGCGGCGTGGTCGGAGGTCTTCGCCGACTACGAGATCCTGCAGCCGTTCCCGCAGCTCGGGCGGCCGGTGTTCGCGCTGACCGCGGACGAGGCGGCCGGCACCGACCTGGTCCGGTTCGAGCAGCTCACCGTGCCGGCCACCAGCGTGCTGAGTCTGGAACGGCGCGGATGGCAGCGGGAGAGCCCTCAGGACGCGGGGATCCAGGGGCGGATCGAGCTGACCATCGCGCCGGGACTCGAGGTCGGCGTCGACCTGGAGCCGGGGATCGTGGTCGGCGATGTCACGCACTTCCCCGAACAGAAACTCACCGACGTCTACCTGCACGACGGCACCGGGTCGGGCCGGGGCGCCGACGGGCGCGGCCGGGTGCCGTTGTCGGCGCTGTCCGCGGTGGCGGCGTCCGAGCTGCTCCGGGATCTGACCGAGCTGACCACGGCCTGACCGTCATGCCGCCGTCTGTTCCCTGAGACGGCCGGTCACCGCCGGGTAGCCGTATCGGTGCAGCATCGGCCACGCCAGTGCGGTGACCGTCAGGCGCGGCCCGATCGGCTGGTCCCGGCGCCACCGGTCGTCGGGGCG
Source organism: Actinoplanes rectilineatus (assembly GCF_000962825.1). GTDB lineage: Bacteria > Actinomycetota > Actinomycetes > Mycobacteriales > Micromonosporaceae > Actinoplanes > Actinoplanes rectilineatus. The sequence continues at coordinate 32,760 of NZ_JZKF01000078.1, read as the reverse complement.
CAGTTCCACCGGGCCGCTGCGGAAGCGGCCCGGGTTGCCGGAGACGGTGTGGTTGGCGGCCAGCAGCACCGTCGTGTCGTCGAGGAACGGGTCGGTGCCGCCGTGCACACCGGTGAAATCGAGCAGGCCCGCCACCGTCGCGCGCGGGGCGGCGGCGAAGTCCTCGTAGCGCAGCAGGCGGTAACGGCCCGGGTAGGTGCGGGCCAGCCGTCCCGCGTACGCGTTCCAGACCAGCCAGTGCAGGGTGCTGTCGGCCGGCCGGTGCCGGCTCATCGTGGTGGGTTTGCGCCGGTCCGGCTGCGGGGTGGTGCTCATCCACGAATACGTCACCGCCCGTGGATCGCGGACCATGTGCAGCAGGTACGGCTCGATGTCGCGCATCTGCGGCAGCAGCGCGGCACCGGACGGGACCTTGGACGAGTCGACGATCAGTTCGGCGCCGGTGACCTCGGCGATCGCGTGGTAGAGGCGGGTGAGCACGCGCCGGTACTCGTCGGCCTCGTCGGAGAGCGGGCCGCTCAGCAGGGCACCGGTGTGGCGTACCCGGGTGACCCGTTGCTGCAGGTCGGTCAGGTGCCGCGGGTCGGGCTGCCGGTCGCCCCATGCCACGTGCAGGATCTCCCGCCACAGGGCGCAGCGGGTGAACTGGTCGCCGCAGCCGCATTTGCGTTTCTGCATCAGCCCGCGCCGCCACAGGTAGAACAGTTCGCCGGTGGAGAAGACGGTCTGGTGCGAGTTGAGGATATTGTCGACGATGGTCGTCCCGCTGCGACCCCATCCGGCGATGTACAGGACCTTCACCATGATCGGGAGTCTTCTGCCGGATGCTGAGTGCCGCCTCGGCGAATGCTGTCCGCAGTATTAGAGACGGTTGTCAGCGTCGCTGCGCGCGGAGTTCCACCAGTAGTCCGTCGCGGTCGGTGAGGACCGCGCCGAGGATGCGCCGGCCCGCGGCGAGCAGGTCGGCGACGTCCGGGGTGCTGAGCGCGTACATCACCAGGGCGCCGTCGCGGAACGAGGCCACGATGCCGGCCCGGCGCAGGACGGCGAGCTGCTGCGACAGGTTCGACGCTTCGACGTCGATTTCGGCGAGGAGGTCGCGCACCGGTTTCGGGCCGTCCTGGAGCAGTTCCAGCACCCGGATGCGGACCGGATGGCCCAGGGTGCGGAACATCTCGGCCTTCGCCTGGTACAGCGGCACTGACACAGCGTTCCCTCCGCCTCGTACGCCGATGGACCGATGAACGGGTGGGTCCTCTACCAACCAACGGCGTCGGGTCGGTGCGGTTACGCGTACACCCACGGTCGGCTCTTGAAAGATCTCGCAGTTGCCGACTTGCAGAAGTCTGCAAGCTGAGCACCGCATGTAACGAAACTCCCACGGTCGGTTATCCGCAAGCCGGACATCGTGTGCGACCGCATCCCGGCCCGGTCGTCCACTCTCGGCGGTATCGGATCGATGGACGTGGGAGGAACCGGGATGCCGGACATGGATGTGGCCTTGAAGGACGCGATGCAGATCGACGGTGCGATCGGCGCCGCCCTGGTCGACCGGGGCAGCGGGATGGCGCTGGGGATCGCGGGCGGCAGCAAGATCTTCGACCTGACCGTGGCCGCCGCCGCGAACACCGAGGTGATCCGCGCGAAGATCCGCACGATGGAGATGCTCGGCCTGCGGGAGAGCGTCGAGGACATCCTGGTCACGCTCGATACGCAATATCACCTGCTGCGTCCCCTGACCGGGCGTTCCGGGCAGGGACTGTTCCTCTATCTGGCGCTGAACAAGGACCGGGCCAACCTGGCACTGGCCCGGCACCAGCTCAAGCGGATCGAGGAGAACCTCGACATCTGACCTTTGCCGCGGCATGGTGCGGAGGAACACCGGGGACGGGTCGTCCGGTTGGTGGGCATCGGGCGACCACCACGGCGGTGGTGCCGGGCTGCCAGAATGGGCTCGAGGTGATCACCATGCTCGCGCCGCCGATGCCCCGGGTCCGGACCGCCATGATGATCCAGCAGTGGCGGCAGCTGACGTTCCTGCACTGGCGTTATCCCGCCGAGGCGGTGCGCCGGCTGCTTCCGGCCGGCCTGACTCCGGACACGGCCGGCAGCGACGTCTGGGTGGGCCTGATCCCGTTCATGATGCGCGAGGTGCGACCGCCCTGGCTGCCCGAGCTGCCGTGGTTGTCGGCCTTCGCGGAGACGAATCTGCGCACGTACGTGCGGGGGCCGGACGGTGAACCCGGCATCTACTTCTTCTCGCTCGACGCGGCCCGGCTGCCGGCCGTGATCGCGGCCCGGGCCGGACTCAACCTGCCCTACCGCTGGAGTGCGATGTCGCTGCGCACCGACGGCGACGTGATCGACTATCGCGGTGTCCGGCGGGCCGAGCCGCGCGGTGCGTCGTATCGGATCCGGGTGCGCACCGGCGCGGAGTTCCCGGAGGCGGAACTCGGCGAGCTCGACCATTTCCTGACCACCCGCGGGCGTCTCTACACCACCGTCGGCGGCAGGCTGATCACCGTCGAGGTCTGGCATCCGGATTGGCCGCTGCACCGGGCCGAACTGCTCGAACTCCGGCAGGATCTCACCGCGGCGGCCGGCCTGCCGGATCCGGCAGGTGCGCCGCTGGTCCATTACTCACCCGGGGTGCGCACCCGCATCGGCCTGCCGCGCCGGGCCCGCGTCAGCCGGTGAACTCGCGGGACAGCATCGCGAACTGCAGTTCGGTGGTCCACTCGCCCTTGAACATCTCGTTCTCCACCAGGCGGGCCTCCTGGCGCATGCCGAGCCGCCGGGCCACCGCCGCCGAGGGGCCGTTGCGTTCGTCGAGCCGGGCCGTGATGCGCCGTAGGCCCATCTGCTCGAACCCGAGCCGGAGCATCGCCCGGGTTGCCTCGGTCGCATAGCCGTGCCCGGCGAACCGGGGGTGCAGCAGGTAGCCGATCTCGCCGCTCAGGTGTTCCCGGCTGGTGTAGAAGAGCACCACGTCGCCGACCAGCTCACCGGTCTGCCGCAGCTCGATGCCGAGGCAGAGGCCCTGCCCCTCGCCGGTCAGCGCGGTGGCCCGCCAGGTCGAGGCGAGACGGTCCGCGATCACGTCCGGGGTCATCGGCTCGAAGGGGACGAACCGGCAGACGTCCGGCATGCTGCGGTAGGCGTGCAGTGCCGGGGCATCCGCGGCGGTCAACGGGCGCAGGGCGAGCCGCTCGGTGTGGACGGGATAGGCGGGACGCAGCTCGGGCATGCGGTGATCCTGCCATCCCGAGCCGCGTTCGCACAGGTGTTCGAGTTATCCACAGGCTGTGTCCCCAGCCTGTGCACAACTCAGCGGCGCTCGGCCTCGCCGCCGCGCCGGCTCACCAACATCCAGGCACCGGGCAGCAGGGCCGCCGCCAGCGCCGTCTTCAGAACATCACCGATGAGGTACGGGGTGAGCCCCTTCATCACGGCCGTCGGCAGGTCCATGCCCGTTGCGAAGGCGAGCCACGGCACCCCGATCAGATAGATCAGCGCGCTGCCCGCCGTCATCAAGCCGATCGTGTGCCAGGGCCGACGGTCCGCCCCGAGTGCGGCGAGTTGCCCGGTCAACGCCGCGGCCAGCACGAACGCGACAAGGTAACCACCCGTCGCGGCGGGCCATCCGGCCTCGGCACCGGCGAACCAGGGGACACCGAGGACGCCGGCCACGGCGTACAGCAGCATCCCCGCCGCACCGCGGGTCGCGCCGAGCGTGGCCCCGGCCAGCAGCACCGCGAAGGTCTGCCCGGTGATCGGCACCGGCGAACCCGGAACCGGGATGACGATCTGGGCGGCGACGCCGACCATCACTGCCGCACCGGCGGTCAGGACCACGTCCCGCACCACCGACCGGCCCCACACGTCGGCCAGAACTCCGGGCGCTGTCGCCCCGTAGACGCCGTATGCCACCGTGAACCTCCTCTGTGCACTGTTTTCCCTGTATGCGTGCACGTGCACGAACCTTATGGCCGAGCGGCCCCGGACGGCAGAGTCCATGATCGAACCGTGATGTGTCGGTCGTCGCAATGCGGCCGGGGGCGCCGCGCGAGCCCGCGCGACGCCCCCGCTCTCCACCTGATCAGAGCTTTTCGATCAGAGCGTGAGGGTCCAGCTGTTGATCGTTCCGGTGTCGCCCGAGTAGACGTCCTGCACCTTGAGGCGCCACGTGCCGTTGGCGGCCTCGCTGGACAGGTTGGCCGTGTAGGTCGCGACCACGTTGTCGGTGCTGTCGCTGCTCGACGAGGCCTTCAGGGCGTACGTCGAACCGTCCGGCGCGACCAGGTCGATCTTCACGTCACCGCGGTAGGTGTGGGTGATGTTGACCGCGACCGTCGAGGTCGACGACGCGCTGCGGGCACAGCCGCTGATCACGATGTCGCTGTACACCGCCGAGCCGGCGTCCGGGATGGACACCGCGGTGCCGTTGGTGACCGCCGCGCAGGTGCTCGGCGAGGTGGTGGTCGACGGCGAGGTCGACGCGGTCGGCGAGCTGGTCGACGCGGTGCAGGTCGGGTCGGCGGTCTGGGCCGGCACGCTCACCGCGTCCCAGGCGGCCTTGACCGTGTTGAAGACCGTGCAGTCGCTCGGGTACAGGTTCTTCGCCGCGGTCAGCGTCCAGGTGCGGTACTTCAGGTACGACGAGCTGGACGTCTTGATCAGCATCGCGTTGTACATGACCTTGATGGCGGTCTGGATGCCGACGCCGGTGATCGCGCCGGAGCCGGTGCACCGGGTGCTGGCCGGCTGCCCGTTCGTCGGGTTGGTGCCCTCGGCGAGCAGGTAGAACCAGTGGTTGCCGGGACCGGCCGCCGCGTGCACCTCGTCGCTCGGCGTGCTGCTGGAGTAGCAGTTGTCGTCGCCGGCCAGTGACGGGTTGTACATGTACCGGATCGGGCCGCTGCCGACCAGGTTGACCTCCTCGCCGACCTGGTAGTCGGGGGCGTCGTTGGGGTTGTTCGCGTACCACTCGGTGGCCGCGCCGATGGTGTCGGCGACGAACTCCTGGGTGTTGCCGTTCGAGATGCCGCCCGGCGTGGTGTCGTCGATGCCGTGACCCAGTTCGTGACCCACCACGTCGGCGGAGGCGATCCACTGCGACGAGGTGTTGTAGCCGATCTGGATCTGGGTGCCGTCGTAGTACGCGTTCTGGTCGGCCAGCCCGACTCGAATCGGCCAGCCACCACCGCTGCCGTTGAAGCCGTTACGCCCGAGCCAGCTGCTCAGCATCGCCTTCTGCTTCTGGGCGACGTAGAACGCGTCGACACAGCCGGTCTCCCGGTTGGTGCCGGTGCCGTTGCCCCACACGTTGTCGGTACCGCTGAAGATCGCGTTGCCGGTCGCGTTCTGGCAGCTCAGCGTGGTCATCGACGGGTCGCGCATGGTGTAGGTCGAACCGGAGAGCGTGGTGTCCAGGCTGACCGCGCCGTTGATCCACCCGGTTCCGGTGCCGGCCACGTCGGTGACGTGCTCGTACGTGCGCAGCACCGAACCGTCGGCCGCGTCCACGTCGACGGTCAGCCGGCTGACGCCCTCGGCGCCGGTGCCGTTGATGGTCGACTCCCAGGCCAGCGTCGGGTCACCGGTCGTGGTGACCACGACAAGTTTGGTGCCCTCGACGTTCTTGACCGTCTTGAGCTCGGCCTTGGCGATCGCGACCGAGTCGGCGGCGGACAGCTTCGGGGTGACCGAGAGGGCGCCGATCGGCTCGTCCTGGGCCACCGACGTGTACTTCGCCTGGCCGTAGTTGTCGGTGACCACGACGAAGTCGCCACCGATGACCGGCAGACCCTTGTAGGTACGGTCGAAGGGCACGTACTGCAGGTTCTCCGAGGTGATCACCTGGTGCTGGACGAACGCCTCGCCGTCACTGGCCTGCAGCGCCGCCGGGCGGTCGGCCACGAGCGCCGACGCCGCGTCGGCGGCCGCGACACGTGCTGCGGCCGGGTCGAGCGGCTTCTTGGCGGTCGCCGGTCCGGCGATCGCCACCATCGCCGAAGCCACCGCGGTTGCGGCGGTCACAGCGATGACGACTGGGGTACGGGATTTCACACGTGCTCCTCTCCTGCCCGCGGGGGTGACGGGCAGGTGCTCAACCGTCCGTGGACGGCGGGTCACACCTGGTGACTTGAGCAGAGACGTTAAGCATCGACGGGCATCACCGAATCGGGGAAAACCCTTGTGCGGCTTTCTCCCGGGTACGCGGGTCAGGCCCCGATCTGGCTGATCTCCACGAACGGGGCGTTGTTGAACCACTGAGCGTGAACGATGAAGTTCTTGTCGGACGAGGTGAAATAGATCGCCATGTTCACGTCGGAACCGGTCTTCTGCACCGTGTAGCCATCCGCCGGCGTGGCCGTGACCAGGAAGACCTTGCCCTCACTGGTCATCTTGATGACGACCTGACCGCCGTCGCACTTGAACGACCGGACGTACGTCTTCACGCCGTCTTCACCGGTAGTGACGGTCCAGCCGTCCTCGATGATGGCCTCGGGCGCTTTGCTGCTCTTCGACGGGGATGGCTTCGGGCTTGTCCGGGACGGCTTCGCGGCCGGGCTCTTCGACGGCTCCTCCGCGGGGGGCGTCGTCTTCTCCGGCGACCGCACCGGTGCGGCACTCGTGGTCGTCACCGCCACCTCGGCGGCCGGCAGCGCACCCAGATCGGGAAGCGCGCCCTCCTCCGCCCGGGCCGCACCGAGCACCGGCGACAACGCCACCGACGACAGCACGATGCTGGTCGCGGTGGCCACACACCAGCCCGCCACCGGGAGCCACCTCGAAGATCGCACGAGGCCATCCTCTCACCACCGCCTATCCTGTGCGCCATGGCGATGATCCTGTTGGTCGAGGACGACCGCATCATCACGGCCGCGTTGACGCGGGCGCTGACCGATGCGGGACATGTCGTACGCCCGGTCGGCCAAGCCGCCGCCGCCCTGCGGATCGTCACCCAGGAACGGCCCGACCTGGTGATCCTCGACCTCGGGCTGCCCGACATCGACGGCACCGACGCGCTGCGGATGATGCGGACCGTCTCCGACGTGCCGGTGATCGTGGCGACCGCCCGCCGATCGGAGTCGGACATCATCGCCCTGCTCAGCGCCGGCGCCGACGACTACGTGACCAAGCCGTTCTCCGGCGGGCACATCCTCGCCAGGATCTCGGCGGTGCTGCGCCGGGCGCGTACCGTCACCGAACAGCAGCCGAACGCGATCACGGTGGGCGAGCTGGTGATCCGCCCCCGGCAGCGCCGCGTCGAACTCAACGGCGAACCGCTGCAACTCACCCGCCGCGAATTCGACGTGCTGGCGTACCTCGCCGAACGCGTCGGCCAGGTGATCAGCCGGCGGGAACTGATGAACCAGGTCTGGCAGCAGGCCCGCATCGGCGAAGAACAGACCATCGACGTGCACATCTCCTGGCTGCGCCGCAAGCTCGGGGAGACCGCCGCCAAACCCCGCTTCCTGCACACCGTCCGAGGAGTCGGCGTCATGATGGTCGATCCGCAGTGAGGTGGGCGCTGAACCGGCTGGCGCTGGCGATCACCTCGATGGTGGCACTCGCCTTCCTGGTGCCGCTCGCCGTCGCCACCCGGCAGATCGCCCACGACCGGGCCATCTCCGACGCGCGCCAGCAGGCCACCGCCATGGTGACCGTGCTCGGCGTCAACAGCGACATGCTCGCCCTCACCGAAGCGGTGGCCAGCACCTCCGCGGGCAGCGCCGGCCGGCTCGCCGTGCACCTGCCCGGCATCGTCCCGATCGGCACATCCCACCTGGCCACCTCCTCCTCGGGGACCGAGATGATCGCCCGGGCCGCGCGGGAAGGCCGGTCCGGCACCGCGGACACCACGGGCGGGATCGCCTACCTCCAGCCGACGGTGCTCACGGACGGGCGTACCGTCATCGTCGAGGTCTTCGTGCCCACCGACGATCTCCACCGCGGGGTCTGGACCGCCTGGCTCGCCCTCGGCGGCCTGGCGATCGTGCTGGTCGCCGGCTCGACCCTCTTCGCCGACCGGCTCGGCAGCCAACTGGTGCGCTCCACCCGGCAACTCGCCGAGGCCAGCCGCCGACTCGGCGGCGGCGACCTGAGCGGACGCCTCACCCCGACCGGCCCGCGCGAACTCCGCGACGCGGCGACCGCCTTCAACACCATGGCCGAGGACATGCGCCGGCTCCTGGACCGGGAACGCGAACTCGCCGCGGACCTCTCCCACCGATTGCGTACGCCGCTGACAGGTCTGCGCCTGGACGCCGAGGCGATCCCGCCCGGCCCGATCGCCGACCGGATGCGTCAGGCCTGCGACCTGCTCGACGAGGAGCTGGAGGCGATCATCACGGGCGCCCGGCTGGGCACCGAGGCCCGCAGCGCCGAGAAGTCCGACCTGGTCGAGGTGCTCGCCGACCGGCTGGCCTTCTGGTCGGTGCTCGCCGAGGATCAGGAACGGCCGTGGGAGGTGATCGGTGGCAACGAGCCGGTGATGCTCCCGATGTCCCGCAGCGACCTGATCCTGGTGGTCGACGCGATGCTCGGCAACGTCTTCTCCCACACCGACGAAGGCGTGGCGTTCCGGGTGATGGTCTCCGCCAGCGGACTGCTCGTGGACGACGCCGGCCCCGGCATCCCCGACCCTGACGCTGCCGTGACCAGGGGTTTCAGTGGCGCCGGCTCGACCGGTCTGGGCCTGGACATCGTCCGCCGCGCCGCCGACACTCTGCACGGGCAACTCGTCGTCGCCCGCAGCCCGCTCGGCGGTGCCCGGGTCGGGTTCCTGCTGCACGCGGCCCCGGTTTCATAGGCTTTTCCGGTCTCTTTAAGGCTCCCTTATGGCAGCCCTCCCTAATGTTCTGCCTGGTAATCGCAAGGCCGAACAGTTTGGAGAGCAGACATGCGCAGGAAGATCGCCTATCCGCTGGCAACCCTGGGAATGGTCGCCTCCAGCCTGGCCGTGGCCGCGTCGCCCGCCTCGGCCCACGGTTACGTCTCGACCCCGCCGAGCAGGCAGGCCCTCTGCGCCGCCGGCACGGTCACCGACTGCGGCGGCATCCAGTTCGAGCCGCAGAGCGTCGAAGCGCCCAAGGGCTCCAAGGAGTGCAACGGCGGCAACGGCGCCTTCCCGGTCCTCAACGACGAGTCACGCAACTGGCCGGCCACCACGGTCGGCAGCTCCGTCACCTTCAACTGGGTGCTGACCGCCCGCCACCGCACCGCCACCTGGGTGTACTACGTGGACGGCAAAGAGGTGGCCTCGTTCGACGACAAGAACCAGATCCCCGAGGCGACGGTCTCGCACAAGGTCGACCTGAGCGCCTTCTCCGGCAAGAAGACGGTGCTGGCAGTCTGGAACATCGGCGACACGGTGAACGCCTTCTACAACTGCGTGGACGTCAACATCGGCGGTACGGGCGGCGGCTCCACGCCCACGTCCGCGCCCACCACCTCGGCGCCGGCTGCCTCGTCCGCGCCGGCTGCTTCGTCCGCGCCGGCCACCAGGGCTCCGACCACGGCGCCGACGACGGTTGCTCCGACGGCCACCGCTACTGCTCCTCCTGCTTCCGGGGGTTCGGAATGGGCGCCCGGCGTGTCCTACAAAACAGGCGATGTAGTGACTTATGAGGGTGTTTCTTACCAGTGCCGGCAGGGCCACTCGTCGATCCGCAGCTGGGAGCCGTCGATCTGGACCCTCGCGCTGTGGCTGCCGCTGTGAACCGCCACCTGGTAGCCCTGGCCCTGACAGTGCCGCTGTTCCTGGGCGCCTGCGGCACGGCCGTGGAGAAGTCGTCCACCCCGGTGCAGACCCAGAACGTCAAGGCCGCCGCCGACATCACCGCCGGCGACACGTACAACGACACCGACGTGATGTTCCTGCAGATGCTGATCGACAACCAGGATCAGGCCCTGCAGATGGTCGACATCGCCATCGACCGAGCCTCCCGCCAGGAGGTAGTCGACTTGGCGAAGGCGGTCCAGGCCACCCAGTCCGACGAGACAGCCATGATGAAGAACTGGCTGACGTCCTGGGACAAGCCCACGACCCTGGACGAGCGGGTGAGCCTGCACGCCGATCACGGAGGCATGCCCAGCACCGGCGATGAAGAGATCGCATCCCTGAAGACGGTGAAGAAGGCGAACTTCGAGACCGCGTTCCTCAACCTGTTCCTGGCCCACCAGCACAACGCCGTCGAGTTCGCCGACCTCGAACTCGACAAGGGCGCCAACGACCAGGCCAAGGCATACGCCGAACGCGTGAAGCAGTCCCGAGCCGACCAGGTCCAGCAGATGCTCAAGCTCCTGAACAGCTGACCCGCACCTCAAGACGGCCTATCTCTGAGAGGTGGGCCGTCTTGCTTTGTCGTTTCACTCCTTGCATGTGCCATCCGCACTGAACTGGCGCACACTCGTGACCGTGAAGCGGGGCAGAACATCAAGATTCGAGCGGCTGACAGCGATCGTGCCGCCTGAGGTCGCTACGAGAGTGGTGCAGCGTGAAGAAGCTTCGAGCACCTCACGCCATCCGTTCCAGCAGCATGCCGCGCCTGATGGGCCGATGGCGGAGACGCGGGCCCGGCCACCACATGCCGTTTCTGGAGAGCCGCCAGCGGAGGTAAAGGTCTTCGCCGACTGGTTCGAGAACAGCCCGGACGCGAGGAACAAATTTCGGTGGGTCCTGCGCGACTCCTTGGACCAGGTGCTAGATGGCGGGCGTACCGGCCGCTGGCACTACCGCCAGATGAGCAAGAACGAGAAGTCACATCTCGGGAGCACGGTCGAGGTCAACCTGACCAAGAGGTTCGCGATCATGGATGGGGCGATCCTCGACTGGCGAATTGCAGGCCAGGAGCTGGATTGCAAGTTCTCCAAGGATGTCGGTGGCTGGGAGATCCCGATGGAGATGTACACCTGCCCCGATCATGGCGAGCAGAGCGGCCAAGCGGACCATCCGGCGCTGCTTGTGTGGATGAACGATGACGAGAGCCAGCGGGGAGCCGGTCTGCTCAGGATTACCGACGAGCGACTGCGGTGGCGGCAGGACAAGCAGACCGGGGCTCGTGTACGTGGCTACAACCGGGACAACAAAAGGCGAATCCGGAAGGAGTCGCTTTCTGAAGTCCACTGGTTGTGGGGAGGTCTTCAGACGGACCTGCCCGAGAACATCCTGCTCCAACTCGACCCAGCCGACCGGGCGACAATCTTGTCAGCATCGACCGGGCAACAGCGTATGAACGCGTTGTTCCGTACCGTGCGTGGAAGGCTCGTCAACCGTGCCACCGTCCTGACAGTGGGGCAGCAGGATGATTCTCCCAAGCGTGCTCGGGACTCCCGTATCTCCCTTCGTGCGGACGGAGTCGTGGTGCTGGGTCATCAGAAATCCGATCCAGTGGTGGCTGCGGTTCTAGGGCTGGATGTCCCGGCCAAGGGAACTTGGATCTCGGCCAGGTTGGCTGAGGTCGATCGGTATGACCCGAGGCCCCGCGTGCTTATCGACGGCAGATTCTGGGCGGTTGCCGAAGAGTCCGACCCGCCGGTTGAAGTGCCTCTCGTCCCCGAAGAACTTGTACGGCAGGATCACCTCGGAGAATGGGACTGACTTGCCGAACTGGTCGGCTGCCAGCGCCTACTGCCTGCCGGTCATTTTGGGAGAAATTCGTTCAACTGATTCGAGCTCGTTGTTTGAGGAATGCGGAATGCCTTGCATGGTCAACCTGGCCTCTGAAGGCGCGAAATTTTCCCAAGCTGTAAACGGGCTGCGGGCCAGACGTGTCGACCTCCAGATCGAAATCTTTGCTTATCATGCTTAGCTTTCGTTCCAGCTCGGCGTCATCTGATATGCCAGATAGTTTCATGAGCTGAGATTTTGTTGCGCTCTGCCCGCTTCTTTGAAGCGCCATATAAAGTGAATCGTGACTGGCGATTTGCAGCTCCCGTGGCGGCAGAGTTCTAAGGAAGGCATTCATGATAGATTTGCCGACTGCCTGGGCAAACGGCGGCGGAAATGCGTTTCCGATTTGCCGGTACTGGGCGGTTTTACGTCCCGTAAATTGCCATGTATATTGGCTCGACCATCCCTGAATGATGGCAGTCATCTCGATGGTCAGTTTTGGTCCTATGGCGAATACTTCGCCGATTTCCGGCGGTTTGTCTGCAAGCCCCTTAGCATTAACGCCCAGCGCTGCCCAGGCGTTTCTGGCGCGAGTCGGTCCGAGGTCGGCCCCTCCGTGTTTCTTCGACCCTCCCACTATCGTGGGAGCTATCTTGTTGGCCCGGGCGGCCCACTCGTTAGTGCCTTCCCAGCCCTGTGAGCCCATAGGTTTTTCGAGAACCTCGCCAACCGTCGGAGCAGGTGCGTGCGGCGCAGGCCAGTAAAAGTATGGCGCATCTTCCTCACGGAGGGCCACGAGGATGAATCTCGGGCGGAGCTGCGGCACGCTGTAATCGGATGCGTGAAGCAGCCGCCACTCGGCAAGGTATCCCTGCTCGGCTAGTCGGTCGAGTACGTGCTGTCGATAGCCAGCAAAGCGTGCCATGCTCAGGCCCCGGACGTTCTCGAGCAGAAGCGCCCGCGGCTTGATCAAGCAGGTTTGTTCTACGGCCCAGGCAAAGAGGTCTCGCTCGTCGCCGGATCCGAGCTGCTTCCCGGCTATGGAGAAGGGCGGGCAAGGGACGCCGCCGGCCAGCAGCGGGATGTTGGTGTAGGCGGAGGGGTTCCAGACCGAGGGATCAACAACGTCACCTTCTCTTACTTTCCATTTTGGTCGGTTTTCCCGCAATGTGTTGCATGCGTTGTCGTCGAGTTCTACGGCTAGCGAGTGCTGGAATCCTGCTGTTTCCAGCCCAAGTGCCTGCCCGCCTGCTCCTGCGCATATCTCAACAACTTCAAAATTCCTGTGCATTCCTTCATTTCCTCTCCCTGTGGCAATGGGTGACGATTGCCTGCTCGTGGCGTAAAGCGACCAAGTTTTATTGCTTAATGTGTAGCTATTTTTGGACAGGCGAGGGTGTGGTGGCGTATCTAGAATTTGCCCATTCGTGCTTGTGGGCACAATGTGACTATTGCTGGCTTCTGCGATACGTTCGGTGACGTGTCACCACGCTAGACCGAAAAATCTCGGAACTGTAAGTACCTGGAGTGTGCCAATCAGAATTTCCATGATCGATGTGTGTTTGCCCTGGTCCGGGCCGGACGCGGCCCATCCATCGTGGGCGCCGCCGTGGAGTGAGGGACGCGCCGGGCCTGTCGTCGGTTCAGCCCGGGTGAGTCCCTTCAGTGCCTGCGCATACGCCTCTGGCTGGGATGCTCCGTGACCGGCCTGGGCTGCTCGTGCGAATGAAATACGTTCGCGCTCTGGGGTGAACACGAACGGTTACGCAACGGGGAAGGCGGCAGCGTTGAACTTTCGGTACGTTCGTCCGACGTTTGGTGACGGGTGCGCCACTCTCGATTGCAGGAAAGGTTGGTATGGCCTTCTTGTGTAGAACGGCTAAATTTGGCACACTCCGCCTAGCTGTCCTTGATTCACTTGTCCCGGCGGCCCGAGTGCGACGGCTGCATCGTGGGAGCCGTGTGCAGGCGGTCACCGGCAGTCGCTCAGGAATCGCGGATCTGCGTCTCTGCGACATGCATCATCCGTGCCGAACCCGCCTTGGGTCGCGCGCGCGGGTGTTGTGAGGATGCGCCAGTGCCGGGTACTGCTGGGCATGCAGCGAGACAACCGAGGAGAGCAGTGACTGAGCTGAGTGTCGTTGAGATCTGTGCCGGCGCTGGCGGCCAGTCGCTGGGTTTGCATCTAGCGGGCTTCCAGCACCGCCTCGCGGTGGAGCTGGACAGGACGGCCGCAGCTACCTTGAAGACGAACCTGCGTCGGCTCCAGCCCGATGACAACGTCGATGACATCGTTCGAGTGGGTGACGTTGCCGATGAGGAAGTCTGGAAGCCAGAAGACTTCCGGAACGTCGATCTGCTCGCTGGTGGCGTTCCGTGCCCCCCGTTCTCCGTCGCGGGCAAGCAGCTCGGCTCTGCTGACGAACGTGACCTCTTCGCCTGGGCGGTGGAGGCGGCAGGCCGGATGGAGCCTAAGGCAGTCTTGCTGGAGAACGTCCGAGGGCTCAACGACGCACGCTTCGCCGGCTACCGGCAGGCCGTCATCGATCGCTTTGCGGCTCTGGGATATACGGCTTTCTGGGACCTGCTCGAGGCCAAGGATTACGGAGTGGCCCAGTTGCGGCCCCGGATGGTGCTAGTCGCTTTGCGCCCTGAGTACGTCGAGTACTTTGGCTGGCCGAAGAAGCAGCCGAAGGCCCGGAAAGTCAAGGACGTCATTGGCGATCTCATAGGTTCCAACGGCTGGCGCGACGAGTACCTCCAGCGGTGGCTCAAAGAGGCTGATCGGATTGCGCCCACTATCGTGGGCGGGAGCAAGAAGCATGGTGGGGCGGATCTCGGTCCGACCCGGGCAAAGCGGGCCTGGCAAGAACTCTGGACCGACGCCCACGGGCTGGCGAACGAAGCTCCGGGTCCAGATTGGAATGAAGTAGACCATCCGCGCGGCCCTAAGCTGACGGTGGAGATGGTGGCCCGGATTCAGGGCTGGTACGGGCCGGACTACGACCACTGGGTGTTCGAGGGTCTTAAGACCAGTCGCTATCGCCAGGTCGGCAACGCGTTCCCGCCGCCGGTAGCCCGTGCGGTCGGCGAGTCTATTGCTAGTGCGCTGAGGAAAACAAACAAGCCGGAGGACATTCCGGCCCCTCTCAAGGTGCATGATGAGGTTTACCGTCTGCTTCGTGATCATGATGGCCCGCTCACTGCTGACCGGATCCAGAAGCTGCTGGGCGATTCGTTGTCGGTGGAGGAGGTTGTTGCCCGCATCGATGTTCTCCGCCGGGACTTCATCGTCGAGGAGCAGCAACGAGGTGGCCGGAAGTCGTACGTCCTTGGCGACTGGAAGGCATTCCGGGGCCAAGAGGACCACGGCCGGCATGCCGTCTTTGCGCAAGCACGGTCCCGCGCAAAGGTGAGCTGAGCCTAGGAGCAGTCGGCCGTTCTCTGCCGCACCCCAGATTGATAGTGCGGCAGAGAACGGCCGGTGCCGTGGACACTCGTCAAGTGGTGCGGTCGGGCACAGTGTGGGCATGGCACCACAGGAGGATTCCGAATCGGCTGGCCAACCAGCCCGCTACCCGGCGCCCCTCAACGAGGGACGATCGCGCAATATGCGAGCTATCCGTCGGACGGACACCAAACCTGAGATTCGGTTGAGGGCCATGCTGCACAGCCGTGGCTTCCGGTTCCGTAAGGACTTCCGGATCGACCTTGCCGGCGTCCGGGTGCGTCCTGACATCGTCTTCACGCGCAGGCGGCTCGCGGTATTCGTCGACGGATGTTTCTGGCATCTCTGCCCGGAGCACGGCCGTCAACCCAAGGTCAACGACTGGTACTGGGGACCGAAGCTGCAGCGGACGGTGGAACGTGACCGTCAGGCAACCACGGCTCTGGAAGCTGGTGGCTGGACTGTCATGCGCTTTTGGGAACACGTTCCCGTCAACGAGGCAGCAGAACGCATCGGAGCCATCCTCACGGATCAATAAGCTCGCCTGGGGAGGGCGAGTGACGTCGATCCAGTGGCACAGCGACCCACCCGTCCTTGGGAAGATTGAAGCCAGCAAGACTCGCCCGCTTGCGGTCCTGGACCCACTGCCCCACGAGAAGCTCGAGCCCCGCGCTCTTTACTCGCTCTTTGGCTTGGCGCGCACGCCGCAGCGGGTCGTCGAGCTGGAAGCCTACTGTCGCGATGACATCTCGGGCGAATACCGTATTTGGCAGACGAGTGAAGAGTTCCGCGAGGCGAGTGACGAGGCCGGCGTGAGGATCGAAAACCGCGGCTACCCCCGCCGCGTCCAGGAGGCGCAGGGGGTTTCGGGTCAGTGATGCCTCCGGATACAACGGCACGGCGTACTGCTTCAACGCCTCGGTGATGATTCCCCGCTTCTGATCGCGGTTGCCCTGACCGCCGTAGAGCCAGACGCGATGTGTCCGCATCAGCCATGCGCTGTGTGTATCCCGCTGTGCGTCAATCTTGACGAGGATGCACAGCTCACACTGGGCTTCACGCGGGATGCTCCAGTTCTTGCCGACGGTGCCCTTGACGTCTACCGGAACGCCGGCGATACACGTGTCTGGGCTTCTGAGTTTCGGCAAACCCAGAGCATCAAGAAGGTGGTACTGCAGTTTGGTGCCCACGGTTCGCCGTTCGTCACTGTCGACCAGCGGTGATGACAGGTCGAAACGTCCAGTCCGGGCGCCATCGAGAACGTAGTCCACAGAAGACTGCACTGCTGCGCCGAAGATCCTCCGGATCTCCCGTTTCCGGCGTAGCTCCTCGAGGACAGTTCGTAGTTCGATGTCAGATCCCGGCAGTTCAAGGGCATGTGGCTCGCCCTTGACGTTCGTGCATGGGCTTCCTGGTCCTGGCGCCGAACCTCTCACTGCCTCTCCAGTCTGTACGCGATGAGCTCTTCAGCGGCGGTCTTGCCGCCGTTCTTCAGCAACACGTGGGCCACGGACAGAATCTCCGCGTCCGGACGCCGTGCCGCGTAGAGGATCAGGTCGGATGACACATCACTCAGTCCCTCGTCAGAAGAGACGATGATGGCCGACGCGGCATCCGCCGGCGGCGCGTAGCGCCCGGTGTGAAGCGTGATGCCGGCGGCGGCAGGTAGCCGGTTTCGCCGAAGGTGCCGCTGTAGATCGTGCATGCCGTCCCAGACGAGTTGCCGGTCCACCACCGCAGGGGGGACCGGCAACTCGTCGTCTTGTGCCGCTGGCGCGGCTACGGTCAGCGCTGCCGACGGCGGTTCTCCAGCGCCAGGAGTCGTGTCCGGTTCTGTCCAGGGCCTTTTGCAGGTTTCACAGGTGCCTTTGCGGATTAGCTCGTGTAAGCGCTCAAGCTCGTCAACCGAGGGAAACCGGGGCAATTCCTCTGCGCCTACATGCTCGGCAGCCATGTCGTGCAGACCTTTTGCGATGGCGAGGTTGGGGACCTTCCGCTGGCCATTGAGGGTGGCCGTGATGGTTTGCCGGTGATACGTCAGCCGCTTCCCGATCGCCTCAGCCGAGATTCCGTGCGTGGTTAGGACGGCGTAGTAGAGGCGCAGCGCCGCTGTGAAGTCGTACATGGCTCCCGTGAGATGGCTGATGTCGGCAAGGCATCCCAATCTTCCCAATTTGACCCCCTGTGGGTGCACGCGGAAGCGGCGGTTTGCAGCTGAAGGCGCCGGGGCATCGGCGCCAGTTAGAACATTGTGCAGTCTGTTGGAGGTTTTGCCGGTCCCCCTCCTGTCACTTCTATGAAGTGACAGCGAAGGTCTTCTCATCGCGGCGCTAGTTGGCATGATTGATGGCAACGCCACGGCAGCCCGGCCGGGTGTTCTCATCATTCTCAGTGCTAGGCACCCTTGCCCGGGTGCTGGGCCTGAGCGGCTCATTGAGCCGTATCTGTGAAAAGAGGAAACGCTATGGCCGTGCCGGACTGGGCGGATGAGAGCCTGGGAACGATGAAGCGTGGCGCGCTCTGGCTTGTCCAGGTTGTGGGTGAAGGGAACATCTTTACCAAAAGCCAGCTCCGGGATGCGTTCCCAAACATTGCGCAGATCGATCGCCGTATGCGTGACCTGCGGGATTTCGGCTGGAAAATCGACACGAGCCGCGAAGATGTGGGCCTGGACATCAACGAACAAAGGTTCGTTGAGCAGGGGATCCCGGTCTGGGAGCCCGGTAAGGCCACCCGCACCGGTGCGCCCACCATCACCGCGAACAAACGTCGTGAGCTCCTGGCCCGTGACGGGTACAAGTGCCGGGCCTGCGGTATCGGTCCCGGCGAGAAGTACTCGGACACCGAGCTGGCCGCACAGCTTGATGTCGCGCGGCGCCCTGTCGTTTTGCCGGATGGCCGGCGGGAGGTTCAGCCGGTCATCGAGTGCAATCGGTGCCGGATCGGCGGGCGCGAGCTGGTTGCTGATCTGCCGGATGTGCTGTCGCGTGTGGCTGAGCTGACGATGATCGAGAGGAAGATGCTCGTCTCCTGGATCCAGGAAGGTTCCCGGCGTTTCAGCGATGCAGAGCAGCTGTGGGCCGACTACCTCACGCTGCCGGCTGACGCTCGCGAGGCTGTTCGCGAAGCGCTCCCCTGACAAAGCCCCTGCGATTGATCTCCGGGATGGGACGGCAGCAACGGCCGGCCATCCGGAGCGCTGAATAAGGATGAAGATGACTACTGATTTTGGTATCCCGCCAGGTTCTAGTGGGCTTCGGGAGCTGGTGGAACAGCGGCTTGCTGAGGCGAGCGGGGCGTCTGGGGTTCCCGAGACGCTCAAGGTTGAATTCCGGGGGGCGCTGACTAACGTCCAAGTGATCGATATGCCGGTGGGCAAGCTGTTCTATAACCCGGGGACGCACCGGATCCGAGCGCAGCGGAGCCATGACCTCGCCAAGGACGAGGCGCTCAGCAGTGATCCGTGGAGTGACGAGAGCCAGGACTACCTGCACTACTTGCTGACGACGCTGCCGGCTGACCCGTCGCGGCGTGACCCGAAGTTCGAAGAGCTCCAGGAGAGTCTCCGCGACCATAGCCAGCTCGAGCCCGGACTGATTACCCGGGACGGCATCCTGGTCAATGGCAACACCCGTCGTGCCGCGCTGAAAGAAATCGCGGCACCCACGATCCGTGTAGGTGTTCTGCCGGCCTCCTGCACGTGGGATGACATTCATGCTGCGGAGCTTGCCCTGCAGCTGAGGCCGGACCACCGCCGGGACTACTCCTACATCAACCATCTTCTGGCGGTTGAGGAACAGCTGGCGCTTGGCCGCCAGCCGGCTGACATTGCCCGGATGTTTCGCACAACCTCGCCGGTGGTTGACCGGGACCTTTGGGTTCTCAACAATCTTCGTGATCTGGTCCGGCGCAGCGAAAGCGGAGGATTTTCGCTGCGTATGATGGACTTCGAGGACGCAAAAGAGAAACTCGCCGAGCTTTACCGGACGGTTCAGAACGAGCGTAGCAAGGAAAAGGCGGATCTCCTCAAAGAGGCGCGCCTCGCTGCTATTGTCCTCGATTTCGCCAAGACGGATGTTCGAAATATTGGCGCTGACTTTCAGGCTAGATTCCTTGACCAGAGGCTTCCTGAGGAGTTCAAGACTAAGGCACCAGCTCCTGCGGTAAAGGTAATTCCTGGGCTCAACCGGGCAGCTCCCGCTACGGTTCCCCAGGTCGATACCGCTAGAGCGCTGACCGATACTGTTCTGAAGCTTAAGGCCATAGAAATTGCTGGAGAGAAAGCCGAACCTAAGCGGCTCGCCGAGGCGGCGAAAGCCAAGGAAGACCTGAAGAAAACCTTCGATGAGGCGATTGAGTTTGCCGGCAAAGACTTCCGGATGCGCAAGAAGCGCCAGGCGGCACCGGACAGGGTTGCTGACGCTTGCAAGGACCTCGATCAGTGCGTCACCGACTTGGCGATCGCCCGGGGGAACGGCAGCCTGGACCAGGAGACCTTTGACGAGAAGCTGGTTGAGCTGCGGGAAGCGCTGACGAAGCTGGCGGTCGCGGCGGGCAAAACCATCGACCTCCCGGGGGACGGCCTGACGTGGCTCACCGCTGCGGTGGCTACCGAATGACCTCGTCACCACCGGCGGCCGACGTCTCGCTCCGGCTGTCGTTCGACGTCACCCGTACCCGGGTTGTGCTTCGCAGTCACGACGGCTTCCGGGACGAGTTCGCGTCGCTGACGGGGCGGATCGCTGCGGGCAGCCAGACCAGTCCGTTGAGTGCGGAGGTCGATCTCGACGATTTTCTCGCTGCGATCGGTGAGTTGACCTCCTGGCCCGATGACCAGGTGCAGTGGGAAGACGCGCTAGCCAACCTGGTGACCGGTGTCCTTGATGACGCCGATGTCGCCCAGGAGCGCCTGGAGCATGCCGATCCGCTGGCTGGTTCGGGTTTGCCGGAGTCCGACGATGTAGGGGCGGCACTCGGTCCCGAGTGGGTAGCAGATCTGACCACCTTCCAGCGCCGCGATATTGCCCGGCTGTTGGGGCTGCGTCACGGTGCAAACTTCAGCGTTCCCGGTGCAGGTAAGACCCGGGTGGCGCTGGCTGTGTTCGGGGCTATGCGGCAGGCCGGTGAGGCTCAGCGCTTACTTGTCATCTGCCCCAAGTCGGCGTACGAGTCGTGGGGCTTCGAGAGCAGCGTCTGCTTTGCCAAACCGCTGCGCACGTCGGTGATGGGCAGTAACCCTGACCGGGGTGCCGAGGTCCTGATCGTCAACTACGAGCGACTGGGCCGTGCTGTTGTGGCGCTGTCCGCATGGCTTCGGGCCGCGCCAGCGATGGTAGTGCTTGATGAGGCCCACCGGATGAAGCTCGGATCAAGCGGAGCCTACGGTGCGGCCTGCCTTGCCCTGGGCCCGCTCGCCAAGCGGCGGCTCATTCTCACTGGTACGCCAGCCCCCAACGGGGCCCGGGACCTGGAGAGTTTGCTGTCTTTCGTCTGGCCGGGGCACGGCAAGCGTGTTGTTGCTGACGCGGTAGGGGGTGGCAACCTGGCCTACGCAAGCTCGGTGCTCCGTCCGCTCTTCACCCGTACGACCAAGGGCGAACTGGGCTTGCCGCCGGTTACTACGAAGATTCGGTATGTAGAACTTCCGCCGTTGCACCGAGAGATCTATGACGCACTGAAGGGGAACCCGTCGGCGCGGTCGGGGGATCTCGAAGCTTTGGGCAAGGCAATGCTGCGGATGCTCATGGCGGCTACCAGTCCCGCGCTTCTGGCCGAAGGGAGCAGTAAGCACGAGCCTCTCTCCTACCGCGTTCCGGCCCTCGAGGCGTCCAGCAATGACTCGCTCGGGTCGCTCCTCCGAAGTCTCCCGCAGCACGAGTTGTCTCCCAAGTACGAGGAGGCGGTCAAGATTGTCGCGGAGAATGCTCGCCTGAAGCGGAAGACTTTGGTGTGGAGCACCTTCGTGCGCAGCATCACGACGCTGGAGAAGTTGCTGGAGCCCTTCCGCCCGGCGGTTGTTCACGGGGGGACAGTCGACCGTGATGAGCAGATCATGCGGTTCCGGGAGGATCCAGAATGTTTTGTTCTAATTTCGAACCCGGCAACCCTTGGTGAGGGAATCAGCCTGCATCACGACTGCCACGATGCGCTGTATGTGGACCGGGACTTCATGGCTGGACGATTCCTGCAGAGTCTCGACCGTATCCACCGCCTTGGCTTGGCAGCGGATGTAGAGACCCGGGTGACGGTTCTGGCCGCACGTAACACCGTCGATGCGGTGGTGGCGCACCGGTTGGAGGAGAAGCTGGAATTCATGGGAAGCATCCTGGACGACCCGGCGGTCCGTCAGCTTGGCGATCTCCAAGAGGACGACGTTATGGCTGCCGGAGGTATGGATGCGGCGGATATCCGGGCTCTGCTGGCCCACCTGGATGATGGCCGCTGAGGTCCTCACTCCGCCGTTCGATAGCGTTGAAATTGCACGCTACCTGCCATGACCTAGGGGAACACGTGGAGCTTCTGCACTCCGGCAAGGTTCGGGACGTCTACGCCGACGGCGATGACCTTCTCCTGGTCGCCTCCGACCGGATCTCGATCTATGACGTCATCCTGCCCACGCCGATCCCGGACAAGGGCAAGATTCTCACCCAGCTGTCGCTCTGGTGGTTCGAGCAGCTCGCTGACATCGTCCCCAACCACGTCATCTCGGCTACCGACGTGCCGGCCGAGTTCCAGGGGCGGGGCATCCGGGTCGAACGGCTCGAGATGGTCATGGTCGAGTGCATCGCTCGGGGTTACCTGGCAGGGTCGGGGCTCAAGGACTACAACCGGGAGGGCGAGGTCTCCGGGGTCGCGCTGCCGCCGGGGCTGGTCGAGTCGTCGAAGCTGCCCGAGCCGATCTTCACGCCGTCGACCAAGGAGCCGGTCGGGGGTGGGCACGACGAGCCGCTGACGTTCGAGCAGACCGTCGAGCGGGTCGGCAAGGAGCTGGCCGAGGAGCTGCGCCGGGTCACGCTCGAGGTGTACCGGCGTGGGTCGGAGATCGCCGCGGACAAGGGCATCATCGTCGCGGACACGAAGATCGAGGTCGGGTTCAACGCGGACAAGCGGTTGACCCTCGGCGACGAGATTCTCACGCCGGACTCGTCACGGTTCTGGGACGCCGCGGAGTGGGCGCCGGGCAGCGTGCCGCGGTACCTGGACAAGCAGTTCCTGCGGGACTGGTCGTCGCAGCTCAGCGACTGGGACCGGACCGCGCCCGGACCGGAGATCCCGGACGAGGTGGTCGAAGCCACCCGTAACCGGTACGTCGAGGTCTACGAGCGGCTCACCGGGGAGCGCTGGAGTTGATGCGGGTCAAGAGCTGAAGGCGAAGGACGAGCGCCGCACCGCCAGCAGGTGGGCGCCGTAGAGGGCGATCAGGGCTCCGCCCAGCACCCCGATCCAGCCGCCGTACAGGAGCATCAGGGGTGCGGCCGTCCACACAAGCGCGATTCGCATGCTGTGCGGCGTACCCCGAAAGGGCCCGGTGGAAAACCGCCGGGCCCGGGGAAATCAATAGATCAGGCCCATTGGACCGTGGTGTCGGCGGAGAGGCGCGGCAGGCGGTCCTTCCACGGGTTGTCGCCGGGGTGGCCGAGGTTGACCACCGCGAGGGACTTGTAGCGTCCGTCGGGGAAGAAGTCGGCGTCCACCGCGTCCTTGTCGAATCCGGTCATCGGGCCGGCGACGAGGCCGATGGAGCGGGCCGCGATGATGAAGTATCCGGCCTGCAGGGCCGCGCTGAACGTGCCGGCCTGCAGGCGCATGGCCAGGTCGCCTTCGAAGACGTCCTTGAGGCCGGGGGCGTGTGGGAAGACCTCCGGGACGAACTCGTGGAACCGGGTGTCCAGGGCGAGGACCGCGACGACGGGGGCGCTCTCCGACTTGGCCCGGTTGCCTTCGTTGAGGTGCGGGATCAGGCGGGCTTTTCCTTCGGCGGTACGCACGTAGAGCACCCGGAGCGGCTGCAGGTTCGCCTGGGTGGGCGGCCATTTCGCCAGGTCCCAGATTTCGGCGAGTTCCGCGTCGCTGACCGGCGTCGACGCGAAGTGGGAGGTCGTCCGGGCCTCGGTGAAGAGGAGGGCGCGGGCGGCGGCGTCGAGCTGCGGCCGGGTCAGGCCCGCTTCAGAAAGAGTATCCACTTCTAAAAAGCTAGCGACTTTCGCGCAGAAAGCCATGACCCGGGCGCGTGAACACGATCACGGTCGG
The DNA here is from genome assembly GCF_000962825.1 of Actinoplanes rectilineatus. Classification (GTDB taxonomy): domain Bacteria; phylum Actinomycetota; class Actinomycetes; order Mycobacteriales; family Micromonosporaceae; genus Actinoplanes; species Actinoplanes rectilineatus. The sequence goes on along the minus strand of NZ_JZKF01000078.1, from coordinate 9,442 downwards.
GACGGGAATCAGGGAAGGTGCTCGTCGGCCCAGACGGCGATGTGCCCGAGGGCCGGCATCAGGGCACGGCCCGCCTCGGTCAGCTGGTAGGAAACGGACACCGGTGGGCCCTCGTCGACGGATCGGACGATCAGGCCGGCGCTTGTCAGCGAGGACAGCCGGTTGGAGAGCACCGAGTCGCTGATGCCGTCGATGGCCCGTGACAGCTCACGGAAGCCGGCCGGGCGGTCCTGGAGTTTGCCGAGCACCGCGGCGTTCCAGCGGCGGCCGAGGAACTCGAAGGCCCGCAGGAGCGCGGCGTCGCGCTCCTTGCAGGTCAGAGGGGCCGCTGTCATGGATGTAAAGCTACACAACGTCGCGCATGAGCTCGTCACATGAATGAGCGCCCCGGTGGCATCCTCAGCCGGTGGGCCCATGACCCGATCCGGGATCTTCCCCCGGTGTTGCGCTGGGTGGTCGTCTCCGCACTGTTCCTGCGTGCCGTCGCGGGCACGGTGCGGGAGTGGATCCGGCGTCAGCGTCCGGAGCCGGAGGTCGAGTGCTCCCGCCAGTCCACACTCACCGTGCACGCCCCGCAGGTGAGCTGCTCGCCGCACGTCGGGCACCAGTCGTTGGTGCGACGGAGATACCACCCGAGGGCGACTCCGGCGAAGAGGCTGAGCAGGCCCACGATCGCCGAGACCGTGACGGCGCCGGTCATGCCAGCGGGCTCCGCTGCACCAGGTAGAGGCCCCGGTGGTCGAGCGTGGGGTCCATGTCGCCGCGTGAGGTCACGTAGGGGGCGGTGAAGGTGTCCACGCCCGTCCCACGGTGGCGGCGGGGAAGGTAGGTGACAGTCACCGCGCGGGGGGATGCCGCCTCGATGACGCCGGCCCGCCAGCCGTCCCGGTAGACCCACACCGGGTCGGCGGGGCGGTAGCTCTCCGGCGGGGCGACGTCGTCCGAGTCGCGCTGTGCCGGGGTGAGGGACGGGAAGGTGGTTTCCACCAGTTTCGACATGCGTTTGCCTCCAGGGGGCTTCGAGGCGGGCGTCGGGCAACACCAGCTGGAACGCATCGGCCGAGCGGCCGAACTTTTCGACACTCTGCGTTATCAGTTGGTACGTGTCTGTCAGCTATCATGCTCGTCATCCAGTGCGTTCGCAAGGCCGGATGCACGTGCATTTGCGTCGCGCAAACGCGCGTCGACACTGGGCCGGTAAGCTTGAGCTGGTTTCCTGGCGGACGATCTCCGCTCTAGGATGCGTGAGGCTGCAAGTTGCAGTCACGAGGCAGCGACGAGGAGTCAGGTGAGCGCGGGTACGCAGGAGGAGGCGCCGGGCGGCGGCCCCACCGTGCTTCGTATCCTGCTCGGCTCTCAGCTTCGGAAGCTGCGGGAGTCGAGAGGGATCACCCGGGAGGCCGCGGGATACGAGATCCGTGCTTCCGGGTCGAAGATCAGCCGGATGGAGCTCGGTCGCGTCAGCTTCAAGGAACGCGACGTCTCCGATCTCTTGACCATGTACGGCGTGGCCGACAGCGCCGAACGCGACGCGCTGATCGCGCTCGCCCGCCAGGCGAACAATCCTGGCTGGTGGCAGCACTTCGGTGACGTCCTGCCCAACTGGTTCCAGGCCTACTTGGGGCTCGAGGCGGCCAGCTCGCTGATCCGCACGTACGAGATCCAGTTTGTTCCCGGTCTTCTGCAGACGCCGGAGTATGCCCGGGCCGTCATCATGCTGGGACACGCCGGCGCGAGCTCCGACGAGATCAACCGGCGGGTCGACGTGCGCCGTCAGCGGCAGCAGATACTCACCCGAGCGGGTGGTCCGCAGCTCTGGGCGGTGATCGACGAGGCCGTGCTACGCCGCCCGATCGGCGGCGTCGAGGTGATGCGGGCGCAGATCGAGGCCCTGATCGAGGCGGCCAAGCTGCCGAGCGTCCGCCTGCAGATCATCCCGTTCCAGGCGGGCGGCCATGCCGCGGCCGGCGGGCCGTTCGCGATTCTGCGTTTCCCTGAGCCCGAGCTCCCGGACGTGGTCTACGTGGAGCAGCTCACCAGTGCCATCTACCTGGACAAGCGCGAGGACGTCGACCACTACGCGATGGCGATGGAGCGCGTCTGCATCGACGCCGAGCCGCCGAACCACACGACGGAGATCCTCGGCAAGTTGCTGCTGGAAGTGGGAAATCCCAGCTAGCGGGCCTTGCGGACGATCCGGCCCCGGAAGGCCGGATCGTCGTGGTCGGTGATGCGTGTCAGGCGACGAGGTTGTCGAAGTCCCCGTCGCGGACACCGCCGAGGAACGCCACGATCTCGGCACGCGTGTAGATCAGTGCAGCACCCTCGGGGTCCCGGGAGTTTCGGACCGCGACGTCACCGTCTGGCAGGACGGCGCACTCGACGCAGTTGCCGCTCGGGTTGCTGCGACCGCTCTTCTGCCAGGTAACGCCCTGAAGTTGGCCGGCAGGCATGCCGTTGACCACGTAGGCCATTCCAAGCTCCCTTGCTATGCCCCGGATCGCCGATCGATCCAGGGTTCGATGGTTCCCCACGTGCCTTCTTAGGGGCGAAGATGCAAATGCACGTGCATCTGGCCTTGCGTAGTCACGTGATTCTGAGCATGATAACGCACGTACTACCCCAAAGAAGGTCACGGAGGGTGACATCTTTGGGTGATGGGTCGGTCGCGGAGCGACGTCTGCGGCCTCGGCGCGAGGTTCCCTGGCGGGGGCGACAGAGCGAGAGGTGACGAGTATGTCGATGTCCAACATCGGCCCGGAACATTCCGATCCGAGTGCCTCCGACGCGTTCGAAGGCCTGTGCCGGGGCAACCCGGCGCTGGTCTTCCGGGACGAGCCGATAGCGGACGACGTGTTCGCGGCATCCACCCGAGCCAGCGCGATCTCGCACCGTTTCGGTGGGGTCAGGTATGCGCTGAGCCGGCCGCGAGGGTTTCACGCCCCCCGGCCGACTGCCGAGGAGGGTGAGTCCGACGCGCGTGATTGAGCTCGTTCGCTGCCAGGGGCAGCGACCTGCCGAACATCCGGCGACCCGCGCCAGATGGATGACGTCCGCACCGCGTGTTCGCAGCGAGCGGTTGCGCCCCAGCGGCCACCGCTTCCCGATATTCGAGTTCGCGGAGTCCGACTACTGCTACGGCATCGGACCGGTCCGCCTGCGCCTCCTCGAGGTCAACTGGGCAAAACCGGTCCCCCACGACGGCGATACCTGGCTGGGCGTGCGCGGCGTAGTGATCGATCCGTCCGGTCGCGAGGGTGCGATCCGGGAGATGCTGATCCGCGCCGGCTGCGTGCCGGTCCCCCCAGCGTGCAAAAGGCCGCGTCTCCGGGCGCTGCACACGCACGTGTGACGCCGGGTGGGCGGCTTGGTTCCCCGTGCTGAGCCGCCCACCCGGTCACACCGTCAGACCTTCCCGGGGGCACACGGACCGGTTCCGCCGACACCCAGGCGGAGCCGGTCCGTCCCGCGTGTGGTCCGGGTGAGTGATCTCTTTCAGCTCTTTCAGCGGTACGAGTCAACGGCCGTCACCTGGCAAATTTCGGCCGTCTCCGACTGGCCGGTGCCGCGAGGTTCGTGCGATCTCCCTGGCCGTAGCGCGGTTCGGGCCTTGAGTCGTCCCTTAGGGCAGGGTCCATGCTGGACGCATGATGAACGGCGGGCACCCGGCCGGAGCGAGTCGAGTCGAGGCGACACAGCGTGCGCCGGCGAGCCGGGCAAGGGGCGAGCCGGGCAAGGGGTGAGCCGGAGCGGTCCGTGAGACGGGGCCGCCGAGCACGTCACTGAATGGCCTGTCCATCATGGGCGCCGCCGGGCAGACCGGCCCGCGAAGGGCCGCCGGAGTCACCGACGACAGTGCTGAGCAGGTGCTCAGGGCTTTCGGGCGACGCCTGCCCAGTAATAGGCGGCCTTCGGGTCGACCGACGGGTCCTCGGGGCGCCACGCCGAGACCGGGACCAGCCCGGGGTCGAGCATCTCCCAGTCGCCGAAGAAACGAGCGACGTCGTCCTTGCCGCGGTCGACCAGGGTGAGGCCGCCGGCGTTCGCCGCGGTGACCGCCGCGTCCATCTCGGCGCGGTTGAAATCGCCGGTCGGGTGGGTGATCGCCAGGCAACTGCCGGACGGCAGGGCGTCGCGCAGGGCGTCGACCTTGCCCCACGGGTCGTCCTCGTCGGCGAGCAGCATCAGGATGGCGATCAGGGTGAGGCCGACCGGCTTGGTCAGGTCGAGCGTGTCGAGGAGGGCCGGCTCGTTCAGGATCGAACTGACGTCGCGGATGTCCGCCGAGATGTACTCGCTGCGGCCCTCGGCGGTGCTGCGCATCAGGGCGCGGGCGTGGACCAGCACGATCGGGTCGTTGTCCACATAGACCACACGGGTGCTCGGGTCGACGCCCTGGGCGATCTCGTGCAGGTTGGGCCGGGTGGGGATGCCGGTGCCGATGTCGAGGAACTGGGTGATTCCCTCTTTGGCGACGATGTCGCGGGCGGCCCGGTGGACGAACTTCCGGTTCTCCCCGGCCATGTAACGCAGGCTCGGGATCGCCTGGATCATGGCTTCGCCGACCTGGCGGTCGATGTTGAAGTTGTCCTTGCCGCCGAGCCAGTAGTCGTAGATGCGAGCCGAATGCGGAACGTTGATGTTGACCCCGGGTGGGGGAGTCTCCGAACCTGCCACGTCGGCCTCCTCGCGTCTCGACCTGACCCAGACTAGCGGCCGCGTTCGACCGGTCTGTGCCTCGACGTCCGGATGTCAGGCTGCCGAGGCGTGCCCGGCGTAACCTCGGGGGCCGCCGTGGTGGTCGGCGGCCGACACGACGCGGTCCCGCCCGGCATGCTTCGCAGCGTACAGATAACTGTCCGCTGTGGACAGAAGGGCGGACTGGGTGCGGCTGGGAACCTCACCGGACCCGGCGACGCCGATGCTGACGGTCACCGGAAGGTTCCGGGTGATGCCCCGCCAGTCGTGGCCGCCGATTGCGCGCCTGATGTCGTCGAGCAGCACCGTCGCCCGGGCCACCGACGTCCCCGGGAGCACCAGCAGGAACTCCTCGCCACCCATCCGGGCGGCGAACCCGTCCGGGCACACCTCGTCGAGGCCGCTCTCCAGCAACTCCGCCACCCGGACCAGCACCTGGTCGCCGGTGTCGTGCGAGAGGCGGTCGTTGATCTGCTTGAAGTGGTCCAGGTCGACGAGCGCGACGGTGAGCGGCGACTCCCCGTCGATCATGCCGGGGAGGCGTTCGTCGACGTAGCGGCGGTTGTGCAGGCCGGTCAGCGGGTCGCGGCGGGCCTGCTCGCGGAAGAGCTCCGCCTCCTGCCGGGCCTCGGTCGTCTCGAACATCGCCTGCCGGGTGCGGGCGCGGGCCTCCCGCTGCAGCGAGTGCAGATTCTGGTACGCCGCGAAGAACTCCTTGTGCATGGCGAACGCCTCGGCGTACATGCCGCGGGCGCCGTACAGTTCGGCCTGCTCCTGGTGGACGCGGACCAGCAGCTCGCCGAGTTCCCGTTCGAGGCACAGTTCGCGGGACGAGTCGAGGCTCTGCTGTGCCCGCTCGTACGCGCCCATGCCGCGCTGTGCCTGGGCGAGGGTGAGCAGGTAGCCGCCGAGGGCGTCGGCGTCGTCGTACTTGCCGGAGGCGTGCCGCTGGATGCAGAGCCGCATCGTCTCCTCGGCTGCCTCGAACCGTCCGTTGCCGATCTGGATGGCGCCGATGGTGTCGAGGTATTCCGGTTCGAGTTCGATGTCGAAGTCGACCGCCAGGCATTGCAGGCGTTCGGCGACCTCTTCGGCGAAGTGCTGGTTGCCGGTGTCGTATTCGGTGTAGGCGCGGTTGTTCAGCAGGCAGAGCAGCACCGGCGAGCCGGCCTGGACCGCGAGTTCCTCGGCCTGTTCGTAGCGAATCCGGGCGGCGTCCATCGAGCCGGCCGCCCACAGACAGTCGGCGAGTTTGGTGCGGTGCCAGATCTGCATGTGCGTGGTGGCGTCGTCGTCGAGGAGTTCGACCGCGAGGACCGCGTGTTCCAGTGCTTGTTCGGCGTCGCCGAGGTGCTGGTGGATGTAGGACCAGACCAGGTGGGTGCGCGACAGCAGGGTCCGGGCGCCGTGGTCGGTGGCCCACTCGTACACCTGCCAGATCTGTTCGGCGGCGCCGGCGATGTCGCCGGAGCGCATCCGCATGTTGGCCTGGTGCAGCCGCGCCCGCGCGACGAGCAGGTCGTCGCCGAGCCGTTGGGCTTCCCGCTCGAAGTCGAGGGCGCGGGCGATCTCGGCCCGGGCGTCCCAGGATCGCTGGTCCTCGACGTCGAGGAGGGCAGCGGCGAGTGCCTCGGCGGCGATCACACACCCATCCAACGGTTCTCCCCCACCCTGCGCACAAGCCCTACGAAGGCGACCATCGGTAGTGCCGATGTCACCCTGAGGGAAACCAGAGATCAGCGCTCAGTTTCCTGAGGTTAGCTCTGGGTGACCGGCCTGTCCCAGTCGTAGCGGAGTGAGAGAAGCGACATGCACGGCGGCGCCCGGGTCCCCCCGGACCCGGGCGCCGCTTTTCACCTGCGATTACTTGCTGAGGGCCGGTTCCTTGCCGTCGGCTTTCGCCGGGGCGAGGTCGACGGTCGAGCGGAGCATCGTCGGCTTCATCGCGAAGGCCGCGATCACGCCGATCACCGCGACGCCCACCGAGATCAGGAAGATGTGGCCGGTGGCGTCGCCGTACGCGACCCGCACCATGTGCTGCACCGCCTCGGGCAGGCTGCTCAGGTTGAGGCTGCTGGTGCCGCCGGTGCTGCCGGCCGGGTAGCCGGCCGCGGTGAGCTGTTCGGTCATCGAGTCGGAGACCCGGCGGGCGAGGACCGCGCCGAGGACCGAGACGCCGATGGTGCCGCCGAGGGAGCGGAAGAAGGCGACCGTCGAGCTGGCCGCGCCGATGTCCTTGAGCGAGACGGTGTTCTGCACCGCGAGGACCAGGTTCTGCATCGACATGCCGACGCCCACGCCGACGACGGCCATCGCCGCCCCGATGTACCAGAGCGAGGTGTCGTGGTCGAGGAGGGAGAGCCCGGCGAATCCGATGACCAGGACGATCGTGCCGATCACTACGTGCGGCTTGATCTTGCCGGTCTTGGTGATCATGCGACCGGAGATGGTCGACGAGACCAGGATGCCGAACATCATCGGGATCATCAGCAGGCCGGCCTGGGTCGGGCTGTATCCGCGGCCGATCTGGAAGTACTGGCCGAGGAAGACCGCGCCGCCGAACATGGCCATGCCGACCGCGAGGCTGGCGATGATGGCCAGGGCGGTGGTGCGCTGACGGACGATCGGCAGGGGCACCACCGGCTCGTCGACCCGGGACTCGACCCAGACGGCGAGGGCGAGCAGCACCAGGCCGCCGCCGACCATGGCGAGGGTCTGCCAGGAGATCCAGGCGAACGAGTCGTCGACGAAGGAGATCCAGATCAGGATCACGCTGACGCCGGCGGCGATCAGGGCGGCACCGAGGTAGTCGATCTTCACGTTCTCGCGGCGCATCACCGGCAGGTGCAGGGTCTTCTGCAGCAGAGCCAGGGCGATCACGGCGAACGGCGCGCCGATGAAGAAGCACCACCGCCAGCCGAGCCACGAGGTGTCCACGATCAGGCCGCCGAGCAGCGGGCCGGCGACGGTGGAGAGGGCCATCACGCCACCGAGGTAGCCGTTGTAGCGTCCGCGTTCCCGCGGCGGGATCATCGCGGCGATGGCGACCTGGACGAGCGCCTGCACGCCGCCCATGCCGAGGCCCTGGAACGCGCGGGCGGCGATCAGCTGCTCGGTGTTCTGGGTGAAGCCGGCGATCAGCGAGCCGATCACGAAGACCACGATGGCGATCTGGACCAGCAGCTTCTTGCTGTAGAGGTCGGAGAGCTTGCCCCAGATCGGGGTGGTGGCGGTGGCCGTGAGCAGGGTCGCGGTCACCACCCAGGTGTACTGGGTCTGGCTGCCGTTCAGGTCACCGATGATCTTCGGCAGTGCGGTGGAGACGATCGTCGAGCTGGCCATCGCGACGAACAACACGAGCAGGAGGCCGGAGAGGGCTTCCAGAATCTCGCGGTGTGTCATCGGCGCGGGCCCGGCGCTGGTCGTGGTTGGGGCGCTCATCGCGCGGCCTCCAAGCTGGGCGTGGGGTTTTCCTGGGCGATCAAGTCGTGGGCGAAGCGGTTCAGCGAGGCGGTGAAGGCGGCGATCTCGTCCGGCGTCCAGTCGTGCAGCGCTGCGGCCAGCCGTTGTTCGTAGTGGGCGTGGGTGCCGTCGAGCACGGTGTTGCCCTGCTCGGTGAGGTGCAGCGTGCTGGCGCGACCGTCGGCGGGGTCGGCGACCCGGGCCACCAGGCCGGCGCGGACCAGGCCGGCGACGGCTCGGCTGATCGTGGACGGGTCGAGCGCGTGTTCGACGGCCAGCTCCTTCATGTGGCAGTGCTCCCGTTTGCGTATCGCGGCGAGCACGCCGAGGGATCCGACCGGAAGTCCGTCGGCGATCGGTGCCGGGCGTTGCTTGACCAGTCGGAACGCTTTGAGTACCTCGTGCATTGCGCCCATCAGCTCCTGGTCGGACACCGGTTCCTCCTCGCGATGCTTGCTGCATACAACTATCTGCCTGGCTTGCCCATTGCGCAAGTTTTCTCATTGGGAACTGAATCACACGCCGGTAGTCTCATGTCATGAGCGCGCCGACCACCGAGACCGGCCTCCGCGAGCGCAAGAAGGCCGCGACCCGCCAGGCACTGCACGACGCGTCGTTACGCCTGGCACTGGAGCACGGCCCGGAGAAGGTCACCGTCGAAGCCATCGCCGACGAGGCGGGTGTCTCCCGCCGGACGTTCTCGAACTACTTCGCGAACAAGGAGGAGGCGCTCTTCTACGGCGACTACCAGCGGATGCGGCTGCTCGCCGGGATGCTGCACGCCCGTCCGGCGGACGAGGCGCCGTGGACCGCGCTGACCGCGGCCGCGAAGGAGTTCTACGACCAGCTCGGTGACCTCGACCCGGAGTGGATCTCGCGGCGCCGCCTGATCCGCCGGCACCCGTCGCTGGCCTCGCCCCAGATGCAGGTCTTCGCCGTCCTGGAACAGGAGATCTCCGCCGAGGTCACGCTCCGGGTGGGTCAGACCGCAGATCCTTTGGGGGTACGCGCGAAGCTGCTGACCGCGACCTTCCTGGCCGCGCTGCGGATCGCCCTGAACGCCTGGCTGGAGCATCCGGCCGGCACCCACCACTGGACCCTGGCGGCCGACCTGCTCGCTCAGGCCGGCAGAGGCTTCGCCGACTAACCTCCCCAACCACCGTGGTGACTTCGGGCGTCCACAGCGCCCCAATTCAACACACCCCGATGGGTGTGGTGATTTCGGGCGTCTACGGCGCCCCAGTTCAACACGCCCTGATGGGTGTGGTGATTTTGGGCGTCT
>NZ_JZKF01000077.1 GCF_000962825.1 Actinoplanes rectilineatus | reverse complement strand
GCCCAACCCGCTCCCGTCAGGGCCACCCGACCCACCCGGCCGTCACCCAGGGCCGCCACCAACGACGGCCGAGCCCGCCAGACCGCCCTCCCCCACCCGGCCGTCGCCCAGGGCCGCCACCAACGACGGCCGAGCCCGCCAGGCCACCCAGCTCCCCGGGCTACCGCACGCTCAGGCCGGCAAGGCACGCCGTGGACTACGGCAGCCCAACCCGGCCGTAGTCCACGGCTCCCCACGACCTGCAAAACCGCCACCGACAACGGCTGGGCGATTCGGGCCGTCCGCTACGGCTCGTCGGAGACCGCAAAACTGCAGCCGACGACGGCTGGCCGAGGCGAGCCGTGGGCTACGGCTCATTTCGGTAGGCAATAGCGCCATGAACGACGGCCCGGGTCGAGGAGCCGTCGCCGGCGGCTGCCACGGACTCGGGAATCGCCTTACACTACGGCTGGGGAGCACTCGAGACTCGAAGAAGACGCCGGGACCGGTCGAGCATCAGAAACAGACGGATCTTTCTGCATAAAAGGTGCCTCGTCTGAACACGAACACCTGACCGACCGTTGAACGTGCCTGACTGACGGCCGGGCACACCTCTCTGACGGCCGGGCAACACCTGCCTAACGGGCGGACACACCTCACCGACGGCCTGACTACAACTGCGGCCGCAACCGCGACTGCGACTGCGACTGCGACTGCGACTGCGACTGCGACGAGGGTGCAGGTCAGATCAGGGATGTGCCGGGCGTCGATGGTGATCGAGAGCGGACAGGGCAGCCATCACCATCCGAACCGTCGGCTCGGGGCGGCGAAGCACGTCGTCAGCTGTACAGCGCAGAATCATCCAACCGGCTAGCCGTAGGGCGTTCAACCGTTCCACATCGCGACGGAACTGGGCCGGCTCACGGTGGTGGTCGCCGTCGTATTCCAGGGCGAGCCGCCACTCGGGCCAGGCCAGGTCGACTCGGCCGATGGGACGGCCCGACAGGTCGCGCACCTCGAACTGGGTCACGGGCCGTGGCACGCCGCCGTCGATGAGCAGCAGCCGGAGCCGGCTCTCCATCGGCGATTCGGCTCCGGGGTCGGCCAGTGTCAGTATGGTGCGCAGCCGGTCGGTTCCGGGCCAGTTCTCCCGGCCTCGGATCAGCCGGCTCAGTGATTCCGGAGCCAAGATGTGACGGTGCAGCATGGCGTCCAGTACGGCCACCGCGTCGTCCCGCCCGGCCCGGCGTCCAAGGTCGAAGACGGTACGTTCCGGTGTCGTCAACGGGAGTCCCGGCCCGGACGTGACGAGACCCGCGGGGCCCCGGGCGGTGTGGACGACGCCGTCCGTGCCCGGCGCCGCGCGAACGAGGTCCGCCGGGCCTGAGGTCGTACGGACGATGTCTGCCGGGCCCAGGGTCGTGTGGTGGATGCGGAGCCGCGGGTCGGCCCGCATCTTCCGATCGCGGGGGATGACGAGGGATACCGGATCGGACGGCGGGCGGGTGCCGGCTCCCCACAGATGCGCGGCGCTCAGTGCGCCGACCGCGCTTCCGGCCGGCGCCACCAGCAGCGCCGCCGTGCACCAGTCGCGATGTGTCAGAGCGGTGGCACGGCAGGCGTACACGTCGGGGAAGAGCCGGACCCACCGCCCGCCGCGCAGCGCGCCCCGGGAGATCAGACCCGCGGTGACCGCGTCCGAGCCCCGGAACGGGCCGGTGGGGAGACCTGTGGGGAGACCCGCGGGGAGGCCGGTGGGCAGATCGGGCTGAGGCATGCCGCCACGGTGTCGCTATGCCGAGGCCGCCGCCGAGGAGACTGTGGACGACGCGGCATTGTGGAACCAGCCGTCGTGCAGGACCGGAACGGCGGTCGTGGCGTCGAGCTGGGCGGCGATGGTCACGTCGGCGGTGAAGCCCTTCGTGGTCAGTTCGCGGCCCGAGGCGGATGCGGCGAGTGCGGTGCCGAGCGTGTCGGCGACGGCACAATACGCCGCGACGGCGACACCGGCCTCCGGGGAGAGGCCGTCCGGGGGCAGGGCGTTGAGGAAGGCCCCGGCGCCCCACAGGTCTTCGATGGCCGGGCGCAGGGAGCCGTCGGGCCAGCGTTCGCCGGCGGCGACGACCGCGATCGGGCGTCCCGCGGCCTGGGCCCGCACCCAGACGGCGGCCGCGGTGGCGTTGCGCAGGCTGACGCCGACGACCGTGGCGCCCGATTCGGCGAGCAGGGCGGAGACGGTCGAGCCGTTCGGGGACGGCAGGACGAGCCGGTGCACGGTGCGGCGGGACGCCACCTGGGGGATCGTCGGCGGGGACAGGCTGATGTCGTCCGGGCCGGCCTGGCTGCGGCCGACGGCCAGGTCCGCGTCGTGGGCGGCGGCGGTGGTGGCCGCGGTGGCGTCGCGCCAGCGGTACGGCAGGACGGCGATGTCGTGTTCCGCCGCCACGGTCAGTGCCGTGGTGAACGAGAGCACGTCGATCACCGCGACGTAGGCGGCGCCGGATGCGACGGCGGCGGCCCCGGTCGGCCCCCACTCGAATCGTGTCAGGTGTTCGGTCTGCCGGAAGCAGGGATCCGTCATCGGAACTCCCTCGTCACCGTGATCGTCCCGACGATGTGGTCGTTGAAGGTCTCCAGTTCCTCGGCGGGCACCCACAGCTCCAGGATCGTGTCGCCGCCGGCCTGCCGCACCGGGTACCGCGCGGCGAACGCGGCGTCCACCTCGAACCGTGTCACGTATCCCACGCCGGACGCGGGCACGTTCCAGTCCCGGGCGATCATGATCGCGTACTCCTCGTTGAGCACCGGGTAGAAGATCGGCTGGTCCGGGAGCCGGGCCGGCCAGCGCCGGAATCCGCTCTCCCGGACCAGGTCGAGTTCCTCCGGGCCGGTCGGCCGCCAGAGCGTCATCGTCGTGGTCATCGGACGAGTCTGGCGGAGCGGACGACCACGATCAAAGGCGTTTCAGAAGTACGTGTCGAGCACGTCCACCACCCGATGATCGTTGTCGACGACCGGGATGTGCCGCCATTTGTCGAACGCCGTACACGGGTGGGAGATCCCGAACCGGATCAGGTCGCCCGGCGTCACCGAAGCGTCCGGGTCGGCCAGGTAGGTGTGGTGGTCGTTGAGTTTCACCACCTGCAGTCCGCCGGCCGGGGAGGTCGTGTCGCCCCGCCGGATCTCGATCGGCACGGGGAGCCCTTCGTCGATGGGTGCGTCCCGTTTGCCCATGCCGGCGATGGCCAGGCCCGGTTCGGGGGTGGACTGCACCTGCGCCCAGATCTCCAGGGCCGGGGCGAGTCCGCCGTCGATCCGGTTGAACGGGGTGTGTTCCCGGTAGAACCCGTCGTCGTGGGTGATCGATGCGCCGCTGCGAAGTATCAGCTGACAGTCGTCGAGAGCGGCGAACCGTTCGACGACCCGGTCGAACCACGCGCTGCCGCCCGCCGACACGATGGGCCGGTCCGGCAGGAGTCCGGCGGCCCGCAGCTGCCGCACCCCGTCGACCATCGTCGCGACGAACCGGTCCACGTCGTCCACCGTGGAGAGTTGACCTTCGTAGCCGGTCACGCCGGCGAGGGTGAGCCCGGGCGCCGCGGCGACCGCCTGCGCCACCTCGGACAGCGCGGGCAGTGACCGGATTCCGGTACGCCCGTTCGCATGCCCCAGCTCGACCAGGATCCGTAGTGGCCCGCCGGTCGCCGCGGCCGCCGCCACCCCTTCGAGCGAGTCGACCTGGAAGTAGACCTCCCAGCCGGCCGCCGACGCCGTGGCCAGCCAGCCGAGGGCTGTCGGGTCCAGGATCTGATTGGCGATCAGCACCCGCGGGATGCCCAGTTTGTGCAGTACCAGTGCCTGGTTGGGGGTGGCCACCGTCAGGCCCCACGCGCCCGCCGCCATCTGCGCGTCCAGCAGCCCGGGCGCCATCGTCGTCTTGGCGTGCGGCGCGAAGTCAAGTCCGTGCCGGGCGCAGTACGCCGCCATGGTCGCGATGTTCGCCCGCACCGCGTCCCCGCGGACCACCATCAGCGGCCAGGTGAAGTCGCCGTCGAAGATGCTCGGTTGCCGCGACGGGTCCCAGGTCCCGTCCGGGAGCCAGAAACCCTTGCTGCGCCAGTCGATCGTCACGCGGATCCTCCTATAGAAAGAGTGGATGCTTTCCACGACCATCGATGAGCTCATGACGGAGTGGGACCTGGAACCGGCCGGGGACCTGCCGTTGAGTATCAACTGGGTGGGCCGGGTGCGTCGGGCGGACGGTTCCGGCGCGGTGCTCAAGCTGGCCGTTCCGGGCGGCGGCCACCTCAACGACGAGGCGACCGCGTTGGAGTTCTTCGACGGCCGGGGTGCGGTGCGGGTGCTGGCCCGGGACCGTGAGCGCAACGCGCTGCTGCTCGATGAGGCCCGCCCGGGCAATCAACTTCGCGATGTGGTGCCGGCGAAGGACGAGGACGCCACGGCCGCGCTGATCACGGTGATGCGCGGGCTGCACCGTCCGGCCCCGGACGGCATCGCGCTGCCCGAGCTGTCCGACCGGGCCGCGAAGTTCACCGCGTGCCCGCCGCGACTGCCCCGCCGTCTGGTGGAGCGGGCCGGCCGGCTGTGGACGCAGTTGTGCGCGTCGGCGACCGAACGCGTCGTCCTGCACGGCGACCTGCACCACGACAACGTCCTGGCCGCGGAGTCCGGCTGGCTGGCGATCGACCCGCACGGCGTGGTCGGCGATCCCGGTTACGAGGTGGGCGCGATGCTCTACAACCCGTTCGGGTCGCTCGCCGACGACACCGTGCTGGACCTGGTGCCGGCCCGGATCGAGCAGCTCGCCGACGGTCTGGGCATGCCGGCCGAGCGCGTCGCCGCCTGGGGGTTCGTGCAGGCGGTGCTCTCCGAGATCTGGACCCTCGAGGACGGCGGCGTGGTGACCGGCCGCCCACTGCTGCTGGCGGAGCGGCTGCTGCCGCACCTTCCCTGAGGGCCCGGCGGTCATCGCAGCTCGGCGGTCATCTCACGCAGTTCGGCGAGACGATCTTCGAGGGTACGGGGATGGCCCGGAGCACCGTCGCGGCCGTCCGCGGGCCGGGGTCCGCTGAGGGGCCGGTAGTTGACCCCGAGCTTGTCGAGGCGTCCGAGGTGTTCGGTGAGTCGTGCGGAGAATTCGGCGAAGTCGCGGTCGGCCGGTCCCCACACCACTTCGGCGAACGCGCACAGCCGCGGGAACGCCATGTATTCGACGCGCCGCAGCGACTCCATGTGCTCGGTCCAGAGGTTGGCCTGGGCGCCGCGCACGAGTGGTGACGACGGCGGCTCGTAGGAGTAGACGTCCTCGAGCGTCAGCAGGGTGCCGACCGGTGTGGGTTCGCCGGGGTCGTCGGACTGCCGGTAGTCCAGGTAGAGCTTGACGTCGGGACAGCACACCACCTGGTGGCCCGCGGCGATGGCGACCTCGGCGGGTTCCTCACCGCGCCAGGCGGCGATCACGGCGCCCTCCGGTGCTCCGCCGGCCAGGATCTCGTCCCAGCCGTAGATCCGGCGTCCCCGCCCGGCCAGGTGTTCGGCCATCCGCGCGGTGAAGGCGGTCTGCAGTTCCCGGCCGCCGGGCCACTCGTCGGTGGGGCACTCGTCGCCGCCGATGCCGATCAGCTTGGACGGAAAGACGTCGCAGACGTGGTCCAGGACCTGGCGGCAGAAGTCCAGCGTCTCCTGGGAGAGGTTGAGAACGTGCGGCGAGATGCCCCAGCTGGTGCGGACCGGGCCGTCGAAGCCGTTGCCCAGTTCCGGGTACGCCGCGATCGCCGCCTGCATGTGGCCGGGCATGTCCACCTCGGGCACCACGGTCACGTGCCGTTCCGCCGCGTACGCGACGATCTCCCGCAGTTCGGCGGTGGTGTAGAAACCGCCGTGCGGGGTCCCGTCGTGGATCCCGTGCTGCCGGGAACCGAGCATCGACTCGGTGCGCCAGGCCCCGACCGACGTGAGGCGCGGCCATCCCGGCACCTCGATCCGCCAGCCCTGGTCGTCGGTCAGGTGCAGGTGCAGCACGTTGAGCTTGTGGAAGGCCATCAGGTCGACGAACCGCAGCACGTCGGCCACCGGCATGAAGTGCCGGGCCACGTCGAGGAGCACGCCCCGCCAGCCGAAGCGGGGCTGGTCGGAGATCCGGCCGCACGGCACGTCCGGTCCGAGCTGATCCAGCGTCTGCCGGCCGTAGAAGATGCCGGCCTCGCTGCCGCCGCGGATGAAGATGCCGGACTCGGTGCAGTAGAGCACGTACCCCTCGGGTGGGAGCGACGTGTCGATGCTGGTCTCGATCGGTCCGGGGGCGGCTGTACCGGGCAGCGCCCGTACATTCAAAGGTTTAGGTATCAATCTTTTACCGCTCCTCCCAGGCCGGCCACCAGGCGGCGGCGCACGATCAGGAAGAAGATCATGACAGGCAGCGTCATCAGGGTGGACGCGGCCATGATCGCGCCCCAGTCGTTCTCGTCGGGCTTGAAGAAGACGAGCAACGCCATCGGCAGGGTCTGGTTGTCGGCCGCGCTGATGATGAACGTCCGGGCGAACAGGAAGTCGTTCCACGCGTGGATGAAGGAGAACACGCTGACCGCGGCGAGACCGGGCGCCACCAGCGGGAACAGGATCCGCCACAGCACGGTGAAACGGCCCGCGCCGTCGAGTTGCGCGGCCTCGTCGAGTTCGTCGGGGATCGCCTGGACGAAGCCGCGCAGCATCCAGATCGCGAACGGCAGCGTGAACGCGGTGTGCACCAGCATCAGCGAGCCGAGCGTGTTCAGTCCGATCCCGGGCACGACCGTGCCGACGTCGCGGACCAGGAAGAACAGCGGGATGGTCAGCGCCTCGATCGGCACCATCTGCGCGATCAGGAAGGTCACCAGCAGGGTGGTGCGGAACCGGAACTTGAAGCGGGTCAGCGCGACCGCGGCCAGGAACGCGATCAGCCCGGAGATCAGCACCACGACCAGGGCCACCAGGAGGCTGTTGAGCAGGTACCGCCCGAAGTCGTTGACCGCCAGGACACGGCGGAACGCATCCAGCGAGGGCGCGAGCGTCCACGGCTTCTGGTCCAGCGACTGGATCTCGCCGGCCGGTTTCACCGCGGACAGCACCATCCAGTAGATCGGGAAGACGGTGATCAGCGCGATCAGCACCGCCACCGCGTCGAGCATCCGGCGTCCGGCTCTCATAGGGTCTCTCCCGAGCGGCGCAGGGTCCGCAGATAGAGCAGCGTGACGGCGAGCAGGATCAGCATCATCACCACGCCGATGGCAGCACCCCGGCCGTACTCGCTGGAGGCGAAGGCCTGCTGGTACGCGTACACGTTGAGGGTCATGTTCTGGCCGGCCAGGCCGCCGCCGCGGGTCATCACGTAGATCTGGGTGAAGACCTTGAAGTCCCAGATGATCGACTGGATCACCACGATGGCCAGCACCGGCCGCAGGATCGGCACCATGATCTGCCAGAACGCGCGCCACGCGTTCGCGCCGTCCAGGGCGGCCGCCTCCAGCACGGACTTCGGGATGGCCTCGATGCCGGCGTAGAGCGTGACCATGACGAACGGGAACGACGCCCACACCACCACCGCCCCGACCAGGGCGAACGCGGTGTACCTGTCGTACATCCAGTTGAAGCCCTCGATGCCGAGCAGCTGGTTGACGTAACCCAGGTCGGTGTCGAAGAGGAACATCCAGGTGGTCGACCCGGAGACCGCGGGCACCGCCCAGGCGGCCATCGCGGCCAGCGACAGCAGCAGTCGCGGGATCCGGCTGATCCGGGTCAGCAGGACGGCCAGGCCGGCGCCGACCGCGAGGGTGGCGAGCACGCACGCCGCGGCGAACAGCACCGTGGCCAGCAGCACGTCCCAGAACCGCGGATCGGTGAACAGCCGGGTGTAGTTGTCCGCGCCGACGAACCGGGTCGGCTGCCCACCGCTGACCTGCGCCTGGGTGAAGTCGAGCACCGAGAGCAGGCCGAGCTGGTACATCGGGTAGAGGAAGAGACCTCCGAGCACCACCGCGGCCGGCAGCAGCAGCCACAGTGGTGCCCGTGTGCGGACGCGAGTCACTTGGTGAGGGCCTCGTCGATCAGCTTGGCGGCCTCACCGGTGGCCTCGTCCACGCTCGCCTTGCCCGTCGCCACCTTCTCGATCATGGTGGGCAGCACCGCGGAGGCGTCGACCTTGCCCCAGCCCGGGTTCAGCGGGACGAACTTCGTACCGGCGGTGATGGTGTCGAGGAACGGCTTGACGAAGGCGTCCTTGGCGGCGACCTCGTCACTGGCCGACTTGAGGGTCGGCAGGTTGCCCATCGCGTCGTACATCTTCGCCTGGTACTTCTTGCCGGCCAGCAGGGTGAGGAAATCGGCGGCGAGGGCCGGGCGCTGGGCGTTCTTCATGACGCCGAGGTTGTTCCCACCGGCGAACGCGGGGGCCACCGAGCCGGCGGTGACACCGGGCAGCGGGACGACGGCGTACTTGCCCTTGGCCACGCCGGCGTCGACGGCGGCCCGGTTGAAGTTGCCGAGGATGCCCATCCCGGCCTTGCCACTGGCGAACAGGTCGACGGTCTTGCCGCCGGTCAGGTCGGCGCAGTTCTGCGGCGGGCAGTTGTCCTCGGCGATCAGGTCGGTGTAGCTCTTCAGACCGGTCTTCGACGCCGCCGAGTCGATCTCGGTCAACTCACCGCCGTTGGCCCAGACGAAGGGCATCGCGCCGTACGTGTACTTGCCGCCGACTGCGATGCCGTACATGTCCGGTTTTTTCGATCGAATAGTGCGGGCCGTGGTGGTCAGCTCGGCCAGTGTGGTGGGAGCAGTCAATCCCAGTGAGGTGAACACGTCGGTGCGGTAGTAGAGGGCGCGGACGCCGACGTACCACGGGACGCCGAGCAGGGTGCCCTCGTAGGTGGCGCTCGCCTTGGCGTCGGCGCTGAGGTCGGCGCCCTCGGACCAGCCGGAGACGACGGTCCCCAGGTCGGCCAGGCCACCGGCGGCGGCGTACTCGGGCAGGTCGGTGTTGCCGTACTCGACCACGTCCGGGGCACTGGCCGGGTCGTTGAAGGCGCCCTTGAACCGCTCGCTGCGGGTCTCCACCGCGATGTACTGGACGTCGACGCTCGTATCCGGGTGCGCGGCGGTGAACTCGGCGACCGCCTCCTTGACGACCGCCTCCTTGGGCGCGCGGTTCGGCTCGTCGAAGAGCCACACCTTGAGGGCGCCGGTGCGGGGGCCGCCGTCGGTGGCGGTCGCGGCGGGGGTGGAGGTGGAGGGGGCGCAGGCAGTCATCGTGAGGGCGAGGGCGGAGGCCACCGCGAGGCGTAGTCTCATCAACACTCCAGACGAACCAGGTTCGTTAATAGTTCGTTTCAGTGCGCAACAGCCTGCGGGTCTCATCGCTGGTCGTCAACCCTCTGTTTCCGCTTTTAACCGTGGAAACACGATGGTGACTTGACCGCGCCCGGCAGGTTGCAGCACGCTACGACGACTATTACGAACTACTTGAGAACCCCGGGGGCGAGATGATCGGACTGGTCGTGCACGCCGCACACCGGCAGCGGTTCGCCGACGCCGCGAGCACGCTCACCGGCGTCACCCTCGCCTGGGCGGTCTACGAGCACGAGGACGAGATCCGCGACCGGGTCGCCGGACTGCTCCGCGGCCACCGCCTCGACGGGCTGCTCCTCGGGCTCGTCCCGTACGCCCGGGCCCGCGACCTGATCCCCGCCGACCTGCCGGTGACCGTCACCCGTTCCGCCGCCCTCGACCTGGCCCTGGCCTGGGCACGCGCCCGCGGCAACGGCTGGCCGGCCACCCCGGTCAGCATCGACACCTTCGCCGGCGAGACGATCGACGAGGTCGCCACCGCGCTCGACCTGGACCGCACCGCCATCGCCGCGCTGCCGTTCGAACCGGGCCAGCCGGTCGCCGACGTCGCCGCCTTCCACCGCGAGCAACTGGCCCGCACCGGCGCGTCCTACGTGATCAGCGTCCGGATGGGCGTCGCCGCCGCCCTCGACGGGCAGACCGCCGTGCTGCACGCCCTCGCCACCCCCGGCACGATCCGCGCCGACCTGAACGAGCTGGCACTGCGCGTCCACACCAAACGCGCCGACGGGCAGCGCTTCGCCGCCGGGCTCTTCCGCACCGAGAAGATGAACGGCCTGCGCCAGCTGCTGCTCAACACCCCCGAGTTCGCCGACGCCTGGATCGACCAGCACGGCGCCCGCGGCGTGCTGGTGTTCGCCCCGGTCTCGCTCTTCGAGACGGTCACCCACCAATGGGTCGGCCTGCCCGTGCTCGCCGAGGCCCGCGACACCCTCGGCGTACGGACCGTGGCCGGCTTCGGCATCGGCGCGTCCGCCCGGCTCAGCGTCACCCTCGCCGAACGGGCCGCCGCCCGCGCCGAACAGGACACCGACCCGGGCGCCTACCTGTTCACCGGCGACGGCATGACGATCGGCCCGATGGGGGCGACCGCCGCGCCGCTGACCTACACCTACCGCGAACACGGTGACATCGAGGACCTGGCCGCCCGGGCCGGGCTCAGCGCGGCCACCCTGTCCCGCCTGGCCGCGATCGAACGCGGACTCGACGGCCGGCCGCTCTCCCCCAGCGAACTGGCCCGCGCCCTGGGCATCACCGACCCCAGCGGCCGCCGGCTGATCCGCAAACTCACCACCGCCGGACTGGTCAGCGAGTCCGGCAGCGCCCAGGAACACCGCAAGGGCCGGCCCACCCGCCTCTACCGGCTGTCGATCACGGCCGATCCCCAGGACCGCCGATGACCTGGGATCTTCTTCTCACCGGCGGTGATCCGCACGACATCGCGGTGCACAACGGGCGCATCGCCGCAGTAGGGTCCGACCTGCCCCGCGACGCCCGCCAGGTGCTCGACGTCTCCGGACGCCTGATCACTCCCGGACTGATCGATCTGCACACCCACGTCGGCCCGGGCTACTGGGGGATCGACCCGGACCCCGTCGCGTGGTACTCCGGCGTCACCACCTGGGTGGACGCCGGTTCGGCGGGCGCGTACACGGCAGCCGGACTGCGCCGCGTGGTGGCGGCGGCGACGGTCCGGGTGCGCGCCCTGCTGAACATCTCCGCCGTCGGCCTGGCCGGGCGCACCGGCGAGAGCCGCGACCTGGCCAACTGCGACGTGCCCCTGGCCGTCGACACGATCCAGGCGAACCGCGACCTCTTCCACGGGATCAAGGTGCGGATCGACCGGGAGACCGTCGGCGACAACGGGGTCGAGCCGCTACGCCGCGGACTGGCCGCCGCCGCCGCCTGCGACGTGCCCGTCATGGTGCACATCGGCACCGCGCCGCCGTCCCTCGACGAGGTGCTCGACCTGCTCCGGCCCGGCGACATCGTCACCCACTGCGCCAGCGGGATCGCCGCACCGCTCGGCCGCGCGGTCCGCGAGGCGGCCGCCCGCGGCGTACTCCTCGACCTGGGACACGGCTCCGGCGGCTTCGCCTTCGACGTGCTGGAACGCCAACTGGACGCGGGGCTTCACCCGTACACGATCTCCACCGATCTGCACGCCCGCAGCCTGCACGGACCGGTCTTCGACCTGCCCACCACAATGGCCAAACTGCTCGCCTGCGGCGTCGCCCTCCCCGACGTGCTCGCCGCCGCGACCACCCATCCGGCCCGCGCGCTGGGCCTGCCCGGCGGTTCCCTCACGGTGGGCGACCCCGCCGACTTCGCGATCTTCCGGGTACGCGCGGAGCCCACCCCCGTGGCCGACGCCCACCGCCAGATCCGTGTCTCCCCGGTCCGCCTGGTCAACGAGGCGACCTACGTGGACGGGCGTCCCCTGCCGCCGCGGCTGCCCGCCCCGCCCGCGCCGTGGATCCCGCTCACCGACACCCAGCGTGCCGCCCTGGACCGCCGGGCCCGCGACATCCGTGCCCTGCTCTCCACGCCGCTCGTCGACGTGGACGGCCTGGCCGAACAGTTCCCCCGCAACTCCCTCCACCACTCCCTTCGCAACGACCAGGAGTCTTGACATGCCGAAACGCGCCATCACCACCGACACCGCGGCCCCGGCCGGCGGCCCGTACTCGCACGCCGTCGTCGCCGGCGACACGATCTACCTGGCCGGCGCCATCCCGGCCCTGCCCGACGGCACCCGCGTCACCGGCACCTTCGCCGAGCAGGCGCACGCCGCCTTCAAGAACCTGGCCGCGGTCGCCGAGGCGGCCGGCTCCAGCCTGGACGACGCCGTGAAGATCGGCGTCTACCTGCGCGACTTCGCCGACTTCCCGGAGATGAACAAGATCTACGCCGAGTACATCACCGGCACCGACCTGCCGGTCCGCACCACGATCCCGGTCGCCCTGGTCGGCTTCGACATCGAGATCGACGCGGTCCTCTACACCGGCCCCTGACCGACCGCGGCCGACGGCCGAGCCGACCTGGACACCCTTCGTGGCCAGGGTGCGAAGCCCATCCGCGTGGCGACTTCGGGCGCGCTGGCCACCCGAATTCACCACGCTCGCAGGGGTGTGGTGTTTTCGGGCGCGCTGGACGCCCAAAGTCCCCACGCTCGCGGGGGTGTGGTGAGTTCGGGTGGTCAGCGCGCCCGAACTCACCACGCAGACCCTGACTGCGAAGGTGTCTAGCCGTTCACCACGGCTACCCGGACGACGAAACTCAGCCGCCGACAACGGCTCGGCCCGCCCAGCCGTCGTTGGCGGTCGACGCCAGCACCAGAACCGACCATCACCGACGGCTGGACGCCCTGAGCCGTTGCTGACGGCTGAGTTTGATCTCCGAAACAGCCGTGGCCGACGGCTCACCCAATCCAGCCGTCGGCCACGGCTCATCCACGAAGCAAAAACAGCCGTCAGCGA
This sequence comes from Actinoplanes rectilineatus, assembly GCF_000962825.1. Classification (GTDB taxonomy): domain Bacteria; phylum Actinomycetota; class Actinomycetes; order Mycobacteriales; family Micromonosporaceae; genus Actinoplanes; species Actinoplanes rectilineatus. The sequence continues at coordinate 30,177 of NZ_JZKF01000077.1, read as the reverse complement.
CGGCCGCGGCCCCCGACCGTCGTTGACGGCTGAAAACTGCCTCCGAAACAGCCATAGGGGACGGCTCGTGCCCGGGCTGCGGGCTGCGGGCTGCGGGCTGCGGGCTGCGGGCTACGGGCTACGGGCTACGGCGGCCACGGGCTACGGCGACCACGGGCTGCGGGCTGCGGGCTGCGGGCTGCGGGCTGCGGGCTGCGGGCTGCGGGCTGCGGGCTGCGGGCTGCGGGCACTGAAGAGCGTCGATAGTGGCTACCGTGGCAGGCATGCCCTCTGCTGGAGAGACGCTCGGTGGGCGCTACCACCTCGACGACCGGATCGCCTCCGGCGGCATGGGCGAGGTGTGGCGGGCCACCGACACCGTGCTGGGGCGGTCGGTCGCGGTGAAGACACTGCTCGCGAGGCATGCGGGCGAGGAACGGTTCCGGAGCCGGTTCGAGCATGAGGCCCGCGTGATGGCCTCGCTGCGGCATCAGGGTATCGCGCCCGTCTACGACTACGGGACCACCGACGACGGCGCCTACCTGGTGATGGCGCATGTGGACGGGGAGCCGCTGGACCGCCGGCTGGACCGGGTCGGACGGCTGGAGCCGGTGGAGACGATGGCGGTGGTGGCGCAGGCGGCGCGGGCGCTCGCCGTCGCGCACCGGGCCGGGATCGTGCACCGCGACGTCAAGCCGGGCAACCTGATCGTGGAACCGGACGGGACCGTGGTACTCGTCGACTTCGGGGTGGCCCGGTCGGCGCGGTCACTCACCCTCACCGGCACGGATCACGTCGTGGGTACGGTCGTCTACATCGCACCGGAGCAGGTGGCGAAGCGGGAGGTCACCCCGGCGGCCGACCTGTATTCGCTGGGCGTGGTGGCGTACCACTGCCTGGCCGGGCAGCCGCCGTTCTTCGGTGACAATCCGGTGGCCATCGCGGTGCAGCACTTCCAGGAGGAGCCGCCACCGCTGCCGGACGATGTGCCCCGGCCGGTGCGGGACGTGGTCATGCGGGCGCTCGCCAAGGAACCCGAACAGCGGTGGCCGTCCGCGGCGGCGATGGCTGAGGCTGCGGCCGTCGCCGGGGCACCTTCGACGGAGGCTTTGCGGGCTTTGCGCGTACCCCCGAAGAAGCGCAACCGGCGCGCTGCGGCCCTGATCGTCGGGGGTGTGATCGTGTTCGCCGGAGGTGGCGCCGGCCTGGTGTTCGCCGACCCGTTCGGGATCATGCCGGGGGTGCTGCCGTCCCCGTCGGCGCCGATGTCGGTGTCCCCCACGCCGTCGCCGACACCACGGCCGTCGCAGAGTTCGGCGACGCCGAGCAGGACCGTGGTCGAACAGGAGAAGACCACCACTCGGAACCGGCCGCGGACCAACCGGCCGCCGGACCCCGGTGACGACGACGAGCCGACGTCACCGTCCGATTCGAGTTCTGAGAGTGAGCCGGACCCGGAACCGGACGACGGCGGTTCCGGATCGGCACCTGATGAGCCCGACGAGCCGGAAGGGTCCGCGGGATAGTCACGGTCTTAAGTGGGTACGTGTCTGCCCATGCCCTTTCCCGGAGAGACGCTCGGCGGCCGTTACCGACTGGACGACCGGATCGCGGCCGGCGGCATGGGTGAGGTCTGGCAGGCGACCGACACCGTGCTGGGCCGGTCCGTGGCGGTGAAGACGCTGCTCACCGACTATGTGGGCAACGAGGGTTTCCGCAACCGGTTCGAGCACGAGGCCCGGGTGATGGCGGCGCTGCGGCATCGCGGGGTGGCGCCGGTGTACGACTACGGCCGCACCGACGACGGCGCCTGGCTGGTGATGGCGCACGTCGACGGCGAGCCGCTCAACCACCGGCTGGCCGAACGCGGCCGCCTCTCCCCGATGGAGACCATGTCGGTGGTGTCGCAGGCCGCGGAGGCGCTGGCCGCCGCCCACGAGGCCGGCATCGTGCACCGCGACGTCAAACCCGGCAACCTGATCATCGAGCCGTCCGGCACGGTGGTGCTCGTCGACTTCGGGGTGGCCCGGTCGGCGCAGTCGGTGACGCTGACCGGGGCACGGGAGGTCGTCGGCACGGCCCTGTACATCGCGCCGGAACAGGTGGCGAAAAGCTCGATCGGCCCCGCCGCGGACCTGTACGCGCTGGGTGCCGTCGCCTACCACTGCCTCGCCGGCCACCCGCCGTTCGAGGGCAACAATCCGCTGATGGTGGCGCTGGCCCACATCGAGGAGGAGCCGCCGCCGCTGCCCGCAGACGTGCCCGATTCGGTTCGTTCCCTGGTCAGCACCGCACTCGCGAAGAACCCGGACGACCGTTTCGCATCGGCGTCGGCGATGGCCGCGGAGGCGGAGACGGCGGCGTCGTCCGGCACGGCCACGGTGATCCCGGTGTCGCCCGGCCGTCCCGGCCCGCTGACCGCCACCCTGGTGGGCCCGGCGCCGGCGGTGGGCGCGGCCCGCGTGCCCGATCCGTCCGGCCCCGCGGCGACCATCGCGCCCACGTCGCCGTTCCCCGCAGCGGATGCGGCCTCGTCGCCCTCGGCAGCCGTTCCCTCGGCAGCCGTTCCCTCGGCAGCCGTTCCCTCGGCTCCCGCTCCCTCAACCTCTCCTTCCCTTTCGCCCTTTCCCTCTCCTTCGCCGGTACGCAACCGGCGCCGGCTCGCCGTCGTCGGGCTGGTGCTGCTCACCCTGATCGGCCTGGGTGCGGTGGTGGCCCTGGCCGATCCGCTCGGCTTCTTCACCGACAAGCCTGCGCCGACGACCCCGTCCGCCCCCGCCGCGGTCCCGTCGAAGGCGGCACCCTCCCCCACCGAGGAGGAGACGGAGGAGTCCGGCACCGAAACCGGCCAGGAACAGACCACCAGGCCGACCGCGAACGACGAGGACACCTCGGAACAGACCGCGGCGACCACCCGGCCCACCACCCGCCCTGCCGAGACGACCGAGCCCACCTCCGCCCCGGAGACGACGACTCCGGAGGAGGAAGAGCCCACCGAGACCACCCCGGCCGACCCCGAGCCGACGACAACCACCGTCGCCCCGGAGCCCACCGGCACGTCGGACGAGACCGCGCCCTGACTTTCGGAGCCGTGACACCGGCCAGCGACGCCGGCCCGGAGACCAGGTCGGAGCCGCCGATGCTCTCGATCTCACCCCAGGCGACAGTGGTCGAACTCCCCAGAGTGCGGACCACCATGCCCTTCGGACCGGCGAGGACCCCCATCATCAGGGAACGGCCCCTCGCATACCCGCCGACAATCGTCATGCCCGCGAAGACGACGTTCCCCACGTTCCACGGGTCCAGAATCCGCTCGTACGTGACTCCAGCACCGAGGGCGGCGAATACACCCGTTCCGAGCGACGCGACGCATCAGTGCAGCCGTTTGTCGCAGCGCGGGGCCGCGTCCAAGGTCAACTTGAGCTGAGTGGCATGGCACGACTGCCGGCCGTCGACCACGGTCGTTTTCGGCTCGCGGACAGACCGCAGCAGACGGCCGAACCGGCCGGAACGCCACTCGACCTCTTCCCGATCTCGGCGACGGCCCCGAGGAGGCCGCGAGTGGCTGACCGGCGCCGACGCACGAGGCGACCGGAGACAGCGACCGGCAGACGGCGACCGGAGATGGCGATCGGAGACGTGATCGCAACCGCAGCAGAATCGACGGCCACATTCATAATCAACTGAGGGAAGGGTCACCGGGCAGGTCGGCGACCCTTCCCTTTTCGGTACGTACCGAACGGCGTCGCCTGCGTGTTCGCCGAAATCCCCGGTACTATCGCGAACTCCGTTCCGATGTCGCCCACCGCACCCCGAAGACAGGACATGTCGGTCACCTACGACAGTGCATCCGAGGTCACGCCGACTCCGGCCGCTCCGAGCCGTGCCGGTTTTCGGGGGGACATCGAGGGGCTGCGGGCCATCGCCGTCGTGCTCGTGGTGGCGGCGCACGTCGGCGTTCCCGGGTTCGCCGGGGGTTATGCCGGGGTCGACGTGTTCTTCGTCGTCTCCGGGTTCCTGATCACCACGTTGCTGCTCAAGGAGCTGGACCGGACCGGGTCGATCTCGCTGGGCGGGTTCTTCGCGCGCCGGATCGTGCGGCTGTTGCCGGCTGCCACGCTGGTGCTGGTGGCGACGCTGGCCGGGGCGTGGCTGTGGCTGCCGCCGACCCGGGTGCCGGAGATCAGCTGGGATGCGGCGTTCGCCGCCTTCTCCGGGATCAACTGGCGTCTGGCGTACGAGGGCGTGCAGTACCTCAACGCCGACGCCGTGCCGTCGCCGTTGCAGCATTACTGGTCGCTCGCGGTCGAGGAGCAGTTCTACCTGCTGTGGCCGTTGTTGATCCTGAGTGTGGCGGTGCTGTTCCGGCGGCGCGGACACCATCCGCGCGTACCGCTGGTCATGATCCTTTCGGTGATCACCGGGGCGTCGCTGGCGATGAGCGGCTCGCTGACCTCCTCGTGGGCCTACTTCGGGACGCACACCCGGGCCTGGGAGCTGGCCGTCGGCGCGCTGGTGGCGCTCTCCGCCGCCTGGCCGACGGTGCTGCCGGCCCGGCTCGCCGCGGTGCTGACCTGGGGTGGCGTGGCGGCGATCGGGCTGGCCGCGGTGCTCTTCGACGAGGACACCCACTTCCCCGGGACGGCGGCGCTGCTGCCGGTGCTGGGCACCGCGGCGGTCATCGCGGTGGGCATCGCCAACCCGGACGACGGCGCCGTCCGGTTCCTGCGCCGGCGACCGTTCCAGATCATCGGGCGGTACTCCTACGGCTGGTATCTGTGGCACTGGCCGCTGCTGATGATCGGCCCGGCGGCGCTGGGCACCACGTCGTCGGTCTGGCTCGGGCTGCTGCTCGCGGTGATCGCTTTCGGTCTGGCAGCGGCGTCGTATCACCTGCTCGAGCACCCGCTGCGGCGGATGGCCAGGTGGCGGGAACGACCGCGGCGCGGGCTGTGGCTCGGCGGCGGGCTGATCGCGGCCAGCACGGTGGCCGCCCTGCTGGCGGGCCTGTTCGCCCCGGCGATAAGCACCGGGGCGGCGACCACCGACGCGGCGAAGGAGCTCGCCGGTTCCCGCGATCAGGAGGCCCAGCTGCGGGCGCTGATCGCCCAGTCGACCTCGCTGAGCGACCTGCCGGCCAACCTGCGTCCCTCGATCACCGAGGCCAAGGCCGACCAACCTGTGGTGTACGCGGACAAGTGTCACCTCGACTACGACGCCACCCAGGTGACCAGCACCTCGGCGTCCTGCGTCTACGGGGTGCGCGACGGCGAGCAGACCATGGTGTTGTTCGGCGACTCGCACGCGGCGCACTGGTTCCCGGCGGTGAACACCATCGCCGGTCAGCGGGGCATGCGGCTGCTGAGCCTGACCAAGAGTGCCTGCCCGGCCGCCGACGCGCCGGTCTGGAACCTGGGGCTGGACCGGCCGTACCCGGAGTGCACCCGCTGGCGGGAGTCGGTCTTCAAGGAGATCGCCCGGGTCAAGCCGGCCGTCGTGATCCTGTCGTCGAACGGTGGCGACGGCGGCGGGCTGCTCGACGCAACCGGCAAGAAGCCGCTGACCGGGACCGACTCCGATCAGCAGTGGGTGGCCGCGTGGACGAAGACATTCGACCGGATCAAGGCGGCTGGGGCCCGGCCGGTGCTGATCCAGGACACGCCGTGGCCGTCCGGTGACGTCCCGGACTGTCTGGCCGGTCACGCCGACCGGGTGGAGACGTGCAGCCGGTCGGTGGCGAAGGCGATCCCGTCGCCGGCCCGCCGGGCGCTGGTCACCGCGGCGGCGAAGGCGCGGGGTGTGACGGTCGTCGACCCGCGTCCGTGGTTCTGCACCGAGACGGTCTGCCCGCCGATCGTCGGCAACGTCATGGTGTGGAAGGACGACAGCCACATGAGCACGGCCTACGCGGCGGTGCTGGCCCCGCTGCTCGCCGCCCGCCTCAAATAGACACGTTTCGGGTGCGAAGCCCGTCCGCGTGGTGACTTCGGGCGCGCTGGACGCCCAAAGTCACCACACCGGTGGGGGTGTGGTGACTACGGGCGCGCTGCACACCCCAAATCACCACACCCGTGGAGGTGTGGTGACTACGGGCGCGCTGCACACCCCAAATCACCACACCCGTGGAGGTGTGGTGACTACGGGCGCGCTGCACGCCCCAAATCACCACACCCGTGGAGGTGTGGTGACTACGGGCGCGCTGCACACCCCAAATCACCACACCCCTGGTGGTGTGGTCAGGCGAAGACGTCCTGCTGGAAGCGGCCGGACTCCTCCAGGTCGCTCAGCCAGGCCTCGGCTTCGGCATCCGTCGAGCCGGCCCGGCTCCGGTGCAGCGCGAGCAGTTCGGCGCGGACCGCCGGGGCCATCCGGGCGCCGTCGCCGCACAGATAGACGTGACCGCCGGCGGACAGCAGCTCCCACACCTCGTCACCGGCCGCGGCCAGCGCGTCCTGGACGTACCGGTGCGGGTGGTCCGCCTTGCCGGAGAACGCCAGGCGCAGGTCGACCACGCCGTCGTCGGCCCACCGGCGCATCTCGTCGCCGTAGAGCCAGTCGTGCTCCGGGTGCCGGCAGCCGAAGAACAGCAGTGCCGGACCGCGCGTCGCCAGTGCCGCCCGCTCCTGGAGGAAGCCCCGCAGCGGTGAGAAGCCGGTGCCCGGACCGATCAAGATCATCGGCACGCCCGGGTCGGCCGGTGCGCGGAACGGCGGCGCCGGCACCCGGACGTGCCCGAAGAAGGTGTCGCCGGGCGTCAGACGGGCCAGGTACTGCGAGCACATGCCCCGGTAGCGGCCGTTCCCGGTCAGCGCGGGACCGTCCACCAGGCCGACCGTGATGGTCGCCAGCGACGGGTCGGCCAGTGGCGACGACGAGATCGAGTAAAACCGCGGCCGGATGGTCCCGACCAGTTCCAGGAAGACGCCGAAGGGCAGTTCGATCGCGGGGAACCGCTCCAGCAGGGCGAGGATCGAGAGGCGCTTGGCCCGGACCTCGTCGGTGTAGGCGACGTCGTCGGTGGCCCAGCCGGTCAGCTGTCTGGTCGTCCACGGGCACTCGGTGTGCTGGACGAGAGTGGCGATCTGGCTGCGGGTGGCCGGCTCCTGGAGTTCCACGAACTCGGTGAGCAGCAGTCCGGCGGTGATCGGGACACCGATCGGGAGTCCGGTCGGCCGCTCGCCGTCCTGGCCGATCCTGATCACCAGGTCGGCGCGTACCCGCAGGACGTGCAGTGCCCAGTCGACGAGGTCGGGTTCGTTCTTCGCATAGACCGCGAGGTGATCGCCGGCCGCGTAGGAGACGCCCTCCGGCAGCCGCACGGTGACCGCCTTGACGCCGGGGCGGGGCGCCCGGGCGGTGAAGTCGGTGAGCCCGGCCGGGTCGCTGACCAGTTCGTCGACGGCGACCACGGTCATCGGGTACGCCTGCGCCGACACCACCGCCGGGCGGACCCGGTCCTCGCCGAGCACTTCGACGACGAACCGCGGTCCGGCCGGGACGGCGGTGGACTCGGCGCCGAAGTCGGCGGCGAGCGCCGTCCACAGCCCGTCGAGCCAGGCGGTGGCCATCCCGTCGAAGTCGGCGGACGCGTCGGTCTCGCCCCGTTCCACGATCGCCGCGGCGCCGGCCCGGGTCAGCTTGTCCTGCACCCGCTTCGGGAACGCCTGGTAGGTGTTCCATTGGGTGTTGCCGTTGCCGAGGAGTGCGAACCGGACCCCGGTCAGCGCACCGTCCGGGATGTCCAGTTCGTCGAAGCGTTGCGCGTTGTCCGGTGCCTTGCCGTTGTAGCTGGAGGTGACCACGGTCAGCAGGCCGTCGGTGGGCAGGTCGGCGGCGAGTTCGTCGAGGGTCTGCACGGTCACCGCGAACCCGGAGCGCCGGGCCCGGTCGGCCAGCTGCTGGGCGAGGTCCTCGGAGGTGCCGAGGTTCGAGCCGTAGGCGACACGGAGGCGTACCCCCGAGGCTTTGATCTCCGCCACCGGCGTGGCCGTGGCCGCGGCGACCGGGTCCACGCCGAAGACCATGCGTTCGTAATCCTGGCGGGACCGGATCCGCAGCCGGAAGTCGGTCGGCTTGATGGTCAGGGCCTGCTTGATCTGCAGCCGGTAACCCACCGGGTCGGTGATCGCGAACCGCTGCAGGATCATCGCGAGCGCCAGTTTGGCCTCGGTGAGCGCGAACTGCCGGCCGATGCAGGCCCGTTCGCCGTTGCCGAACGGCTTGTACGAGTGCGGATGGTGCCCGGCCTTGCCCTCGGTGGTCCACCGGTCGATGTCGAAGGTCTCCGGGTCCGGCCAGGCGGACGCGTTGGTGTGCAGGGGACGCAGCAGCACCGCGATCTTCTGGTCCGCCGGGATCTCGTAGCGGCCGGCGAGCGTGGTGGCCTCCCGGCTGGCCAGGCCGATCGCCGGGATCGGCGAGAGCAGGCGCAGCGTCTCGTCGAGGATCCGCGGGATCACGTCCAGCTTCATGATCGTTTCGTAGGTCGGCACCGTGTCGCCGGGCAGCAGCCGGTCCACCTCGGCGTAGGCCTGCGCCAGCACGTGCGGGTTGCGCAGCAGCAGGTGCAGCGCGAACGACAGGGTGCCGCTGGTGGTCTCGTGCCCGGCGATCAGGAAGGTGAGCACCTGGTTGCGGATGTTCTCGTCGGAGAGCGCAGCGCCGGTGACCGGGTCGGCCGCGCCGAGCATCAGGCCGAGCAGGTCGTTCGCCTTCTCGCCGCTGGTGCGCCGCTGCTGGATCACCTCGTCGACGAGCTCCTGCATGATGCCGATGTCGGCCTGGTACGCCGCGTCGGCCTTCTTCTTCAGGCCGGTGACCACCGGGAGCTGCCGGGTCCGGTGCATGGCCTCGGTGAGTGCCCGGCCCATCGCCTCCAGGAACGGGTGCAGTTCCGGCTTGTCGAAGGATTTGAACTTCTGGCCGAATCCGGCGAGCGTGATGGTGTCCAGCGTCAGCCGGGTCATGTCGTCGGTGACGTCCACCTCGGTGCGGTCCGACCAGGCCGCCACCAGGTCGTCCGCGATCTCCAGCATCTGCGGGAAGTACGCCTTCATCGACCGCTGGCTGAACGCCGGGAGCAGGATCCGGTGGGCCTGGCCCCAGACCTCCTCCTCGCCGCGGGCGGTGAACAGTCCGTCGCCGGCGAAGTCGCGCACGTGCGCCAGTGGTGGGTCGATCGGTTTGTAGAACCGGGTCTCGTCGCACACCTCGGCGACCAGGTCCGGGTCGTGCACGAAGACCACATGCCGGCCGGCGAGGTTCAGTTTGAAGACGCCGTCGGGGTGTTCGGCGGCCAGATCGGCGAGGAAGCGGTACGAGCCTTCCGCCGGGATCTGCAGTCCGTTGCCGACGATGGGCAGACCACGTGGGGCGGGGATTTCGGCGGTCACGGGGGAACCTCCTCAGCCATACGGTGTATGGCGCTACCATACGGCGTATGGCTGGGGGTACAAAGTCCGGTGATCGGCGTCTCACCAAGGACGCGATCCTGCGAGCGGCGTTGCGGATCGTCGATGCCGACGGCGTCGAGGCGCTGAGCATGCGCCGCCTGGGGGCCGACCTCGGGGTGAACCCGATGTCGCTCTACCACCACGTGGCGAACAAGGCGGCGCTGCTCGACGGGATCACCCGGATGGTCACCGACGGGGCCCGCGACATCGTGCCCACCGACGGGACCTGGCAGGACCAGCTGCGCGAACTGGCCGGCGCGTTCCGCGAACTCAGCCTCGCCCATCCCCACCTGATCCGGCACTCGTTCGCGGCCGACGACTTCATCCAGCGCGACGGGCCGATGTGGCGGTCGCTGCGCTCGGTGCTGCACGGCGCCGGACTGCCCGACGACACGGTGGACCAGACCGGGGCGGTCCTCGTGGTACTCGTCGGCGGCCTGCTGCACACCGAGGTGAACGGGACGATGCGCCGGCTCATCGGCGCCGGGGAGGCCGACGACACCGGATTCCGGCTGGCAGTGGAACTGCTGATCGACGGCGTGGCCGCCCGGATCTGAGGCGATACACGTGTTTTGATCGAGAAACACGTCCGAAACTTCCAGCTGCGAGCATTCCGGGGCGCATTCAGGAGGTCCCTTTGTTCCTCAGCCAGCATGAGCAGGACCGTCTGCTCATCCACGTCGCCGCCGACGTCGCCCAGCGCCGTCGCGACCGAGGCCTGAAGCTCAACTATCCCGAAGCGACCGCGATCATCACCGCCTTCCTGCTCGAGGGCGCCCGGGACGGCCGGACCGTCGCCGAGCTGATGGACTCCGGCCGCCGGGTGCTGACCCGCGAAGACGTCATGGAGGGGGTGCCCGAGATGCTGGCCGAGGTACAGGTCGAGGCGACCTTTCCGGACGGCACCAAGCTCGTCACCGTGCACGGGCCGATCTCGTGATCCCGGGCGAGGTCGTGTTCGGCACCGGGGACATCGTGATCAACCCGGGCCGGCCGGTTTTGAGCCTTCCGGTACGCAACACCGGTGACCGGCCCGTCCAGGTCGGATCGCACTACCACTTCGCCGAGTCCAACGCCGCTCTGGAATTCGACCGGGACGCCGCCTGGGGACACCGGCTCGCGGTGCCGGCCGGGACCTCGGTCCGTTTCGAGCCGGGCATCCCCCGCGACGTGACGCTGGTGCCGCTGGCCGGCCGCCGCATCGTCCCGGGCCTGCGCGGGCTGGCCGGTGGGGAACTCGACCGGGCCGCCGCGGCGGCGGCCGACCCCGCCGACATCGAACCCGCCGGGAGCCTGGACGAGGACACCGGCGAGGGCGCACACAACGGGAGCCCGCGATGACGCACTCACGTGGCTCTTCCGCCGCCGGCCCCAGCAACAGCGGAGGACACCGATGACTTCCCTGGAGCGCAGTCGCTACGCGGCCCTCTACGGGCCGACCGCCGGCGACCGGATCCGGCTCGCCGACACCAACCTGTTCATCGAGATCGAAGAGGACCTCAGCGCCGGCCCGCGGCCGGGCGACGAGGTCGTCTTCGGCGGCGGCAAGGTGATCCGCGAGTCGATGGGGCAGTCCCGGGCCACCCGGGCCGAGGGCACCCCGGACACCGTGATCACCGGCGCGGTGATCCTCGACCACTGGGGCATCGTCAAGGCCGACATCGGCATCCGGGACGGCCGGATCGTGGCGATCGGCAAGGCCGGCAACCCGGACACCATGGACGGTGTCCACCCGGACCTGGTGATCGGCGCGAGCACCGAGATCATCGCGGGCAACGGCAAGATCATCACGGCCGGGGCGATCGACAGCCACGTGCACCTGATCAGCCCGACCATCCTGGACACCGCGCTGGCCAGCGGCATCACCACGATCATCGGCGGCGGGACCGGCCCGGCCGAGGGCACCAAGGCCACCACGGTCACCCCGAACGCCTGGCACCTGGCCCGGATGCTCGAATCGCTGGACACCTGGCCGATCAACGTGCTGCTGCTCGGCAAGGGCAACACGATGTCCACCGAGTCGATGTGGGAACAGCTGCGCGGCGGAGCCGGCGGATTCAAACTGCACGAGGACTGGGGGACGACCCCGGCCGCGATCGACGCCTGCCTGAGCGTGGCCGACGCGTCCGGCGTGCAGGTGGCGATCCACACCGACACGCTGAACGAGGCCGGGTTCGTGGAGGAGACGCTGCGGGCCATCGCGGGACGGTCGATCCACGCGTACCACACCGAGGGGGCCGGCGGCGGGCACGCGCCGGACATCATCACGGTGGCGTCCCAGCCGCACATCCTGCCGTCGTCGACCAACCCGACCCGGCCGTACACCCGGAACACGCTCAGCGAACACCTCGACATGCTGATGGTGTGCCACCACCTGAACTCGGCGGTGCCGGAGGACCTCGCGTTCGCGGAGAGCCGGATCCGGCCGTCGACGATGGCGGCCGAGGACTATCTGCACGACCTCGGGGCGATCAGCATGATCGGCTCGGACTCGCAGGCCATGGGGCGGGTCGGCGAGGTCGTCACGCGTACCTGGCAGACCGCGCACGTGATGAAGGACAAGGTCGGATCGCTGGCCGGCGACGGTCCCGCGGACAACAACCGGGCGAAACGCTACGTCGCGAAATACACGATCTGCCCGGCCGTCGCGCACGGGATGGCCGCGCAGATCGGCTCGGTCGAACCCGGCAAACTCGCCGACCTGGTGCTGTGGGATCCGGCGTTCTTCGGCGTACGGCCGGCGCTCGTCCTCAAGGGCGGCATGATCGCCTCGGCGCAGATGGGCGACGCCAACGCCTCCATCCCCACACCGCAGCCGATGCTTCCCCGGCCGATGTTCGGCGCCTACGGGGTGGTGCCCGCGCAGACCTCGCTGGCATTCGTCGCGCCGGCCGCCATCGACGCGCTGCTCAGCGACCGGATCGGGGTCAAACGGGCCCTGGTGCCGGTGGCCGACACCCGGTCCGTGGGCAAGGCCGACATGCCGCTCAACGACGCCATGCCGCGGATCGAGGTCACCGCCGACACGTTCGAGGTGCGGATCGACGGCCAGGTCATCGAACCGTCGCCGGTGTCGGAACTGCCGATGGCTCAGCGGTACTTCCTCTTCTGATGAGCCTGGCCACCCTGCTCCTGCTGGCGGACGGACGGCTCCCCTCCGGAGGGCACGCGCACTCCGGAGGGCTCGAACCGCAGATCAGTGCGGGACGGGTCCGGGACGTGACCGGCCTGGAGGGCTTCCTGCACGGCAAGCTCGCCACCAGCGGGCTGGTCGCGGCGGCGTTCGCGGCCGCGACCTGCGCGGACGTGCGCCGCTGCGGCGAACTCGACGCGGGGATGGACGCCCGGACCCCGTCACCCGCGCTGCGCAAGGCCTCACGGGCCCAGGGCCGGGCCCTGCTCCGGGCGGGACGGGCGATGTGGCCGGTCTCCCCGCACACCGGCCGGGAACCCCACCAGCCCGTCGCCCTGGGCGCCCTCGCCGCGGCGGCCGGACTCCAGCCCCTCGAAGCGGCCGTCGCAGCCGCCCACGGGGTGACGACCGGGACGGCCAGCGCGGGGGTCCGGCTGCTGGGGCTCGACCCCTATGCGGTGCACGCGCTGCTGGCGCGGCTCGCCCCTGTTTGTGACCGGATCGCGGCACAGGCCGCGGACCGGTGCGGCGACGCGGTCGACGATCTGCCGGCCGCGGGCGCTCCCCTGCTCGACATCGGCGCCGAGCACCACGCCACCTGGGAGGTGCGTCTCTTTGCATCCTGAACTGCATGAACACGGTCCTGAAGAGGTTCCGCACACGCACCCCGACCCCGGGGTGGATCCGCACGAGCCGCTGCACGCGGGCCCCCGCGCCCTGCGGATCGGCATCGGCGGACCGGTCGGCTCGGGCAAGACCGCGCTGGTCGCGGCGCTGTGCCGGGCCCTCGGCGAGGAGTTGCGGCTGGCCGTCGTGACCAACGACATCTACACCACCGAGGACGCGGACTTCCTGCTGCGCAACGGGGTGCTGCCGGCCGAGCGGATCCGCGCGGTGGAGACCGGCTGCTGCCCGCACACCGCGATCCGGGACGACATCTCGGCGAACCTGGACGCGGTGGAAGACCTCGAGGCGACACTCGGCCCGCTGGACCTGGTGCTGGTGGAGAGCGGCGGCGACAACCTGACCGCCACCTTCAGCAAGGGCCTGATCGACCAGCAGATCTTCGTGGTGGACGTGTCGGGCGGCGACAAGGTGCCCCGCAAGGGCGGCCCCGGCGTCACCACGGCCGACCTCCTGGTGATCAACAAGACGGATCTGGCGCCGATGGTGGGCGCGGACCTCGCGGTGATGGACCGGGACGCCAAGGCCCGGCGGCACGAACTGCCCACGGTGTTCCTGTCGCTGGCCGAGGACAAGGCCGCCACTCCGGTCGCCGACTGGATCCGGGGGCTGATCGCGGCCCGGACCGACGCCGCCGTCGTCTCCTGAACCGGGGAACACGTCGTGCGCGCTGAGGCCCGCGTCGTCGCGGAGGCGGACGGGCGCGGCGGGACCCGGCTCGCCGTCCTGCGCGGCGAATCGCCACTGCTGCTGCGGCAGACCGGCCCGCGGTCCGGCACGGCCACCGTGCACCTGGTCGGCGGGGCCGCCGGCCCCCTGCGCGGCGACGAACTGCGCCTCGACATCACCGTCGGACCGGGCGCCGCGCTGGACATGCTCAGCGTGGCGGCCCAGCTGGCGCTCCCCGGACGGGCGGCGCCGGCATCCCGGATGACGGTGACGGCGTCGGTCGCGGACGGCGGGGTGCTGCGGTGGATGCCGGAGCCGCTGATCGCCGCGGCCGGATCCGATCACATCGTGGAGACCCGGGTCACGGTCGAGGCGGGTGGGACGGTGCTCTGGCGTGACGACCTGGTCTGCGGGCGGCACGGCGAGGACTCCGGCGACGTGCACACGGACGTCATCATCGGGTACGCCGGAACGACGGTCTACCGGCACGAGCTGACCGCCGGCCCCCGGGCGCCGGGGTGGTCGGGGGCCGCGGTGCTGGGTGAGGGCCGGGCGGTGGGGACGATCGTGGTCGCCGGGCCGGGGGTGTCCGCGACGGCGGGAGTGATGGGGGCCGACGCGGCGGTGATGCCACTGGCCGGGCCGGCTTACCTGGTGACCGCGGTCGGGGCGGACAGCCGGCGGGTCAAGGACGCGCTGGATCCCTACTGTTCGCGGGCGCTCGTCGCGGCGTGAAGCAGTCGCGGACTCGTCGTCTGCGGGGCGCTCGGCGTGGCCGTCAGCGGATCGCCGTCGTGTGCGGGGCGCTCGGCGTGGCCGTCAGCGGAACGCCGTCGTGTGCGGGGCGCTCGGTCGTGGTGCGGGCCGGACCAGGGTGCCTGTGGACGTCGGGGCGGGACGGCCGGCCCCCATCGTCAGCCCCGGGACGGCCGGACCGCTTCTGTGGGAGGTGTGGGCGTACCCCACACGGTCTTGATCCTGGGGCGAGGGCGGCAGACGACCGCCCTCGCCGCAGAGAGAGCGCGGTCAGGCGGCGGCCGCGATGGGTACGCCGTGACTGTCCGTCAACGCCAGGCGCGTGCGCAGGCTGCCCTGTTCGGCCACCTTGGCGAAGTACTCGGTACGACGGCGCTGCAGACACCCCTTGCGGGTGCGCGGGCCGCCCGTCGTCACCGTGAGCAGCTCCGGGGCGAGCGAACTGTTCAGTCCCTCACGGAGCAGGCGCAACGCCTCGGTCCGCAACTGGGAGATCCGGGACTCGGTGACCCCGAGCCGTGCCGCCACCTCGCTCAACGGCTGCTCCTGCAGGAACGACTCCTCCACCACCTGACGCAGACGCTCCGGGAGAGCCTGGATCGCCTGATGCAGGTAGCCGAGCCGTTCCCGCTTGAGCAGCAGGTCCTCCGGGCCGTCGGACAGCTCGGGAACCATCTCCTCGGCCGCCCCGGTCGGGAAGCCCTGCAGGCTGAGCAGCGACGCCTTCTGCACGTCGTCCTCGACACTCGCCAGTTCCGAGACGCCGATGCCGAGCACTTCGGCCACCTCGGCGTCGCTCGGCGTGCGGCCGAGCGCGGCGGTGAGTTCCTGCCGGGCGGTGGCGGCACGCCGCGCCCGGGCCCGCACCGAACGGCTCGCCCAGTCCTGGCCGCGCAACTCGTCGAGCAACGCACCACGGATCCGCACCGCGGCGAAGCGGTGGAAGGGGATGCCGCGGCTCACGTCGAACGAACGGGCCGCGCCGAGCAGGGCCGCGAATCCGGCGGACGAGAGGTCATCGGCGTGAACATGGCCGGGTACCCGGTTGAGCAGCTCCCGGACCAGATGGCCAACCATCGGCATGTGTTCGCGGATCAGGTCCTCGATGTCGCGCGCGGAGGGCGCGTCGGGCGTCGTGCCGATGGTGGCGGGGAGTTCGGTCGTGGTGGTCACGTGGTCCTCCTCGCTGGGGTTAACCGGCGTGGTGATGCCGGCTGACGAGGAGAACAGTGGTCGCCGTTGGGTGCAGCGTGGCCCGAACTCGGTTGCTTTTATGGAGTTTTTTCACAAAAAGCCTCAGTCTTGCCGGAGGCCGATATGGAACCGGCACGCCTCGACGGGCGTGCCCAGGCTCACCGTAGTCCCGGGTCCGGGGGTTTGTCCGGCGAGCAGGCGTGGACAAACCCCGGGGGGACACGTCAGTGCAGCGCCGGTGTCCTCGGCGCGAGCACGACGGCGAGCTCCTCCTGCACCCAGGTCATCCGGCGCACGGCGGCATCCGGGTGATCCCCGAACTCGGTGGCCACACCGGCGGCGCACCCGTCGCTGCCGTGCCGCAGGATCATGGTGGTGATGGCTTCCTCCACCGTCTGACGTGTCGGACTCTCCGAGGGCTGCAGAAACGAGACGAAGAGCGCCTCCGCAGCCAGGTCCTTCACAGTGTTGATCATGTCGAACTCCCCGATGTCGACGACCTGCTTGAACTCCGGGCATGCACCCACAGGGGCACGGACCGCCTCGGCCCATCTTCCCCACGGATGTCCCACCGGCCGGCAGCCACGCCGTGCGAGAGTGCCGCGATCGGGGCGCCGAAGCGGAACAGGCCCGTCGTCGTCCACCGCGCGGCTCAGAGCGGGAGCGCGTGTCGGTCCGGTCAACCGTATCGCGGCGATCGGTCCTGTGGCCTGCTCTTTTTCGCCCGATCGCCGCCTTTCACTCTCCGCTTCGCTCTTCGGCCCACACCCGCTTCGCTCTTCGGCTAGCCCCTGCTCCGTTCCCCGGCCGGCACCCGCTTCGCTCTTCGGCCAGCCCTGCTCCGTTCCCCGGCCGGCACCCGCTCCGTTGCCCGGCTCACTCGCCGCTGACGGAACAGTCCGCCGGATCGCACTCCTCCAGTGACGTGCCCGGATCGGGCGGCGGTGAGGTGCTCTCGGTCGGATCGCCGTCCGGCGGGTTCTGCGAGGCCGACGTCGGCGGCGGATCCGGTTCGATCGAGATCGACGGCTTTCCGGTCGGCGACTTCGAGCCGGACGAACTCGGCACCGGCTTCACCGGCGGACGCGGCGTCCTGGACCGGCTCGGCACCGGCGTGGGCGTGATGTGCACGTTGCCGTCCGGGTCGATCGAGACCCCGCCGGAGGGCGTGCTGGTGGTGCCCAGCCGGATGTGGCCGTCGGAGAGGTGCTCGACCTGCCGGGACGGCTCGCCCGGGGTGCTCGAAACATACGTCTCGCAGGTCTGGTTGTTGAGCTTGAAGACCAGCGGTGCCGCGTTGCTCTCCACGAACCGCCCGGTGATCTGCATGGTGGCGGTGCGCTGAGCGCCCAGTGCCTTCGTCGAGCTGATGTCCACCGCCGGGCCCTGCTGGTCGAGGTCGACCTTGCCGTTGCCGGAGACGGTCTGGTCGCCGGACATCAGGAACCACAGGTGCCAGTCGGTGACCGGCGTGTCGGTCCGGTTGGCGAGGGTCACCTGGGCCTTGAACCGCCCGTTCGCCTCGGACCAGACGGCGTAGCTGACCACGCAGTCGTCGGAGACCGGGACGATGGTGGGCTGCGGGGCGCTCGTCACGCCACCGGCCGCACCGGCCGGCTTGTCGTCGTGCGGCTGGCCGATCGCGGTCCAGCCGTACGTGAGGCCGCTGAGCATCGCCACGGTGGCGCCGACCACCACGATCCGGCGCAGCGCGACGTGCCGCCGGCCGGGACGGGACGGACGGGCCGGCGGTGCGGTGGCGGGTGCGCTCGCGACGCTGCGCCGCAACGGCGGCGGCGCCGGCTCCGGGACCGGGACCGGGTTGGCCGCGTCCGGCGACCCGGTCGGGGCGTCGTTGTCGGCGGTCTGGCCGAAACCGGCATAGGGGTAACCGGACGGGAGGATGAACGTGTCCTCGCCGTCCTCCCAGTCGGCGTCGAAGCCGGAGGTGACCGACGGCGCACCGGCCGCGAGACCGGCCAGCACATGCGCCAGTTCGGCCGACGGCGGCCGGTCGGCGGGCTGCTTCTCCAGGCAGCGGGCGATCAGCGCGCCCACCGCCGGCGGCAGTCCCTCGACCGGCGGGAGCGGCTCGGGTTCGGTGTATTGATGGGCGCGCAGCAGTGCGGTGGTGGTGCCGACGTCCCACGGCAGCTGGCCGATCAGCATGCGGTAGATCAGCAGGCCGACCGCGTAGACGTCGGTGGCCGGGCTGACCTGGCCGCCCTCGAGACGCTCCGGCGCCAGGTAGGCCGGGGTGCCCATCAGGCTGCCGTCCGGATCGGTGTCGTTCTCCCCGATCAGGGCCGAGATGCCGAAGTCGACCACCTTGGCGCCGCCCGGGGTCAGCATCACGTTGGCCGGGGTGACGTCGCGGTGCACGATGCCCCGCGAGTGCGCCGCGGCCAGGGCGGCGGCGACCTCGGCGCTGATCCGCACCGCGCTGGGCCACGGCAGCATCCGGACCCGGGCCAGGACAGCCGCCAGCGACTCGCCGTCGACGAGCTCCATCACGACGTAGGGCACCGGCTCGCCGTCGGCGGTGGTGGCCTCGCCGTAGTCGTAGACGTTGGTGATGTTGGGGTGGGTCAGCCGGGCGGCGGCCTGCGCCTCCGCCCGGAGTCGGCGTCGGAACGAGGGATCGGCACTGGTGGAGGGCGGCAGGACCTTGACGGCGACCTGACGCCCCAGCACTTCGTCGAACCCTCGCCACACCACTGACATCCCGCCGGCGCCGAGACGCTCGACCAGTCGGTAACGACCGGCGAGCAATCCCGGACCGGGCAGGTCCGTCGTGCTCATGTGCCCCCACATGCGCGCTTCGAGAAGAACACCGGGCCGCACCGCCATGCCGCCCGACGCCGGGCGAGTCGGGCTCACCATCGGACCCCGAGCATCCCCCATCGACGGCGTGGATGTTAGTCCCTATCGGTCACGGGTTCGACCCGTCACCAAGCGATCTACCAGGGGCTCGTTACCGACAGTTGGGCAGCGTGAGCCGGGTGTGCCTCGAAGATCACCCACACCGGTTGACCGTTGCGCCACCAGCCGGACACGTTGTGCCATCGGTCAGCGCGGGGTATGCCCGCTTCGTCGGATCTTTCGGCCCAACATGCGGGACCGGCCCCGCGGAGCAGAGTTCACGATCGGTCAATATATCGCTACGGAGAGAGATCGAAAGTGTCCAAGATCTGTCATTGATGGACCCGGGAATGCGACGCCGTCAGCGACCGGGCGATCGGAGCCGTCGCCCCGTACGCGATCGACACCGGCAGCGCCGGACCGGCCCCCATCGGCGCGCTCCCGGCCGGCACCGCACCCAGCTCGGTGAGGAACGCCCGCATCGGCGCCCACTTCTCGTAGATCGCCAGCACCACGTCACCCGGCGCCGCCAGCCGCACCGCCGCGGTCACCGCCTCCCGGAACCCGGACGCCTGGATCGCGTTCAGCTTCGGACGGCGGGCCCGCATCTCCCGCTCGACCAGGGCGGCCACCTCACCGCGCTCCCGGCCCCGCGGATCGGTGTCCTCGTAGAGCACCACCCGGGTCACCCCGTCCGCCAGCACCTGCGCCGACGCGGCCAGCAGATCGTCCCGACGGTCGCCGGGCAGGGTGACCGCGGCCAGACACCGTTCGGCGCCCCACAGCCGGTGCAGGGTCCGCAGTGTGGCGGCCAGCGCCGCCGGGTTGTGCGCGTAGTCGACGAACAGCGCGACGTCGCCCACCCGGAACAGCGTGCCCCGCCCCGGGTTGTCGACGGTCGCGTCGAACTCGCCCAGCCGGTCGACGAGCGTCTCCGGGCGGGCACCCAGTGCCCGGGCCGCGGCGATGGCGGCGAGCGTGTTCGCCGCCACGTGCAGGGCGGCGCCACCGTACGCCCCCGGCACCTCGGCCAGGCGCACCAGCGGGGTCCGGCGCGCCCCGGTCGCCTGCACCAGCCAGCCGTCGTGCAGCACGTACGCCGTGGCGCCCCGCGCCAGGTGCTCGGTGATCACCGGGTTCTCCGGGTCCAGCCCGAACCAGACCAGCCGTTTGCGGTCGGCCCGCACCCGGGGGCGGACGGCGATGGTCCGCACCCACGGGTCGTCGGCGTTGAGCACCAGCGTGCCGCCGTCCCGGACCCGCTCGGCCACCACCGCCTTCACGTGCGCCAGGTCCTCGATCGAGTCGAGACCGTCCTGCCCCAGGTGATCAGCGGTGATGTTGGTGATCACGCCGACGTCCGACCAGTCGTAGCCGAGCCCGCGCCGCAGCAGGCCGCCACGTGCGGTCTCCAGCACGGCCACCTCCACCTGCGGGTCGCCGAGCACCATCTGTGCCGACCGGGGGCCGGTGGCGTCGGCGACCTGGACCGCGCGCCCGTCCACGTAGACGCCGTCGGTGCAGGTCGCGCCGACCCGGGCACCGCCCGCGCCGAGGAGGTGCGCGGTGAGCCGGGTGACGGTGGTCTTGCCGTTGGTCCCGGTGACCGCGACGGTCGGGATACGCCCGTCCGAGCCGCCCGGGAACATCGCCCGCACGATGGCGTCGCCGACGTCCCGGGCCCGGCCGTGCACCGGCGCCAGGTGCATCCGCAGCCCCGGCACCGCGTTCACCTCGATCACCCCGGCGGTCACCAGGTCCGGGTCGCCGGTCGGCGGGACCGGCGACCCGATGTCCGGCAGCCGCAGGTCGATCCCGGCGATGTCCAGGCCGACCAGCACCGCGACCCGGCGGCAGAGCCGGGTCACGTCCGGGTGCACCTGGTCGGTGACGTCCCGGCTGGTCCCGCCGGTGGAGAGGTTCGCGTTGTCGCGCAGCCAGACGGTCACCCCGTCGGCCGGGATGGTCTCCGGGGTCAGGCCCTCCCTGCCGAGCACCCGCCGCACGACGTCGTCCACCACGATGCGGGTCAGCACCCGGGAGTGGCCGACACCGCGGCGTGGGTCGGCGTTGGTCCGTTCGACCAGCTCGGCGATCGAGGCGGAACCGTCGCCGACGACGTGCGCGGCGACCCGCTCGGCGGCGGCGACCACCTCGCCGGCCACCACGAGCACCCGGTAGTCCCGGCCGCCGAGCTGGCGTTCCACCACCATGTCGCCGCCGGCCGCGGCACACGCCGCCTCCACCTCGGCGGGACAGGTCAGGTTCAGTGCCACGCCCCGGCCCTGCCGGCCGTGCCGGGGCTTGACCACCACCGGGGCGCCCAGGTCGGCGAGCAGGCGTACCGCGTCGGCCGGGCTGTCCGCCGCGCCGCCCGGGGCGACCGGGATGCCGGCCTCGCCGAGCAGCCGCCGGGTGACGTGCTTGTCGCCGGCGATGTCCACGCCCACGCCGCTGGTCCGGTCGGTCATCGCCGCCCAGGCCAGCCGGCGGCGGATGCCCCAGCCCAGCCGGATCAGGCTCAGGTCGTCGAAACGCTCCACCGGGATGCCCCGCCGCCGGGCCGCCGCGATGATCGACCGGGTGCTCGGGCCGGTCGCCTCCCGTTCGGCGAGCGCGGCCAGCCCGGCCAGGCGCTGGGCCAGCGCCGGCGCGGACGAGCCGTGCCCGTCGTGCACCTCCTGGACCAGTTCGGCGGCGGCCCGCAGCAATTCGCCGGGTACCGGGGAGAGCGGCGACTCGTCGGCCGGGCACTCGACGATCACGTCGTACACACCGGGTTCGCCCGCACCGACCGTCCGGCCGAAATTGATCTCCCGGCCGATGAGCTGGGACATCTCGATGCAGGTGTGCTCGGTGACGTGCCCGAAGTAGGTGCCGTTGCGCAGCCGGCTGACGAACCCCCCTGGTACCCCGGCGGCGCAGTGGTGCTCGGCGAGTCCCGGCAGCACACGCAGCAGACGTTCGGTGAACCCGGTCACGTCCGCGGTCTCCCGGCCGGCGAGTTCCTCCAGGTGCAGCCGGGCCACCACGGCGGGCCGGGACAGGTAGACGTTGGGGCCGCGGAGGCGGCGCAGACTCTCGATCTTCATGCGGCTCGTTCCCGTTCCGGATCACGCGTGCCGGTGACCGGTCCGCGGCGCGTCAGATGAAAGGTGTAGCCGGCCGGCAGCACGTGGATGCGTGCCCCGGTCAGCGCGATCGGCCCGGCGGGCGGCACCCGGATCTCGGTGGCCGCCCCGGCGTCGACGACCGTGACCGCGCCGCTGCCGAGGACCTCGAAACAATTGCCGTCGGTCAGGATCGCGGTGTCCTCGTCGATGCCCAGGCCCAGTTCGTGCGGATACCGGGCGACCGCGCTGAGCAGCCGGTTCAGCCGTCCGCGCTGGGCGAAGTGCTGATCGATCAGCAGACCGGGCAGGAACTCGAGCCCCGGGCCGGTCCGTACGCTGTCCGCGGCCACCCCCGGCCGGTCGCCCCCGGTGATCATGGTGCCGGACATCATCGCGGCGCCCGCGCTGGTGCCGGCCAGCACCAGGGCACCCTCGGCGACCAGCTGGTGCAGCAGCGAGTCGGTCGCGGTGCCGCCCAGCACGCCGGTGATCCGTTCCTGGTCGCCGCCGGTGAAGAAGACCCCGGTCGCGGCGCGCAGCACCGCCTCGACGCCGGGGGCGTTCGCCTCGGACCGGGTGGAGAGGCGCAGGGGGCGGACGCTCGCGGCGGCGGCGAATCGTTGCGCGTACGCGGCCTCGGCGGTCTCCGGCGACTCACTGGCCGTCGCGATGATCACGATGTGGGCGCCGGGTCCCCCGGCCAGCTCGACGAACCGGACGAGCAGCGCCGGTCCGGCCGCGCCGCCCATGATCAAAAGCCGGCCACTGCCCTCCACCGATCCTCCTCGTTCGGGGTACCTACGAGGTTAATCGGAACAAAACCGAAACATCCGGCTAATCGGCATGCAAGAGGTGGGTGATCCGTGCCGGGCCCTCCGCCAGCGCCACCGCGTGCGTCTCCACCTTCTCGTCGTCCCCGGTCAGCCGCCCCTGGTGCTGACGCAGATGCTCCTCCCACGTCGGCACCAGGTAGACCTCGACGAACGCGGCCGGATCCGCGCCGTCCCGGAACAGGCCCCACTGCGTCGCGCCGGTCCGCTGCCGGGACAGCCGGACACCGTCCATCGCGGCGACGAACGCGGACCGGTTCTCCTCCGGCACCCGGTAGGCCGCGGTCACCAGCACCGGCCCGCGATCCAGGTGCGGCTGCAACATCAGGTGCGGCTCCGGCCAGTAGATCGCCGGCGTGTGGTCGTCGTCCTCGTGGGTGTGCACGGGCAGCAGGCGTACCGTCGCGGCGCCGGCCAACACCAGCAGACCGGCCGCGGTGAACGCGGGGACCAGCCCCAGATGCTCGGCGACCTGACCCCAGGCCAGCGCCCCGGCGGCCTGACCGCCGGCGAAGACCAGCTGATAGACGGCCAGGGCCCGGGCCCGCACCCAGTTCGGCAGCACGAGCTGCATCGCGGCGTTCATCCGGGAGACCAGCATCATCCAGGCCAGGCCCGCAACGACCAGGGCGAGGACCACCGGGACGACATGCCGGACCGTGGCGGTGACCAGCAGCGCGGCCCCGTAGGCGAGACCGGTCCCGGCGATCATCTGGTTGGTGCGCAGGAGCCGGCGGGCCCGGGGCATCGCCAGGGCGCCGGCTATCGCGCCGACGCCCAGGGCGGCGAGCAGGACGCCGTAACCGCGGGCGCCCATGGCGAGCCGGTCACGGGCCACCAGCGGCAGCAGACTCCACACCACGCTGCCGGGCAGGACGAAGACGGCGACCCGGGTGAGGATCTGCCGGACCTGCGGGTGATAGCGGATGTACCGCCCGCCGGCCTTCACCGCGGCGCCGAACCGCTCCGGCATCCGCGGCACCGCCTGCGGTTCCCGCCGCCAGCGCAGCAGCGCCACGGCGAACACGCCGAACGACAGGGCGTTGAGAGCGAACACGGTCGCCGACCCGAAATGCGCCACCAGCAGACCGCCGACGGCCGGGCCCGCGGAACGCGCCAGGTTGGTGTTGACGGCACCGAGAGCGGACGCGGCCGGCAGCCGGTCGTGCGGCACGATCTCCGGGATGACGGCCTGCCAGGCGGGCAGAGTCAGCGCCTGTCCCACCCCGAGCAGGAAGGTGAAGACCAGCAGGACCGGGGGCGCGATCCGGTCCAGGCCCGCGAGCACGGCCAGGACGACCCCGATCACGAGCATCGTCATCTGTACGCCGAGAAGCAGTCGCCGCCGATCCAGTGCGTCCGCGAGCGCCCCGGACGGCAGCGCGAACAGCAGGACCGGCAGCACGGTGGCGGCCTGCACCAGGCTCACCCAGGTCGCCGCGCCGGGCTCACCGACGACCAGCCACTGTGCGCCGACGGTCTGCATCCAGGTGCCGAGGTTGCCGGCCAGCACCGCGATCCAGAGCCCGCGGAACACGGGTTCCCGCAGTGGCGCCCAGGCTCCGTCGTGTTCCTTCGCGTCGGTCACCGCGTGAACCTATCGACCGCCGGTTGCGCCGCTCCACCCCCATTTATCGGTTTTTATCGCGCAATCTGGTGCCTGGACCGGGGCGCGGCAGGACGGCACGACGGTCGTCGATCACGTGACCGGCGGCGCAGTGCGTCTCCAGGTGGACCTTCGCGCCGCAGTCGCGGTGCACGTACTCGATCGGCGGGCCCTCCGGGTCGGCCAGGTGGCGGTTGCCCCAGCCGGCCAGGGCGATCAGCACCGGGTAGAGGTCGAAGCCCTTCTCCGTCAGCCGGTATTCGTGGCGTTCCCGGGCACCCGGCTCCCGGTAGGGCTCGCGTCGCAGCACGCCGTGCTCCACCAGGCCGGCCAGACGGTTCGCCAGCACCTGGCGGGGGATCTTCGTGCGGACCCGCATGTCGTCGAAGCGCCGGATGCCGGTGAACACCTCGCGCAGCACCACGATCGTCCACTTCTCCCCCAGGATCTCCATGGCCCGGGCGATCGTGCAGTTGTCGACGTCGAGGTCGAGCGGGTCCACCATGCCGTCGAGGCTAGCGCCTGCCCGCAGGCTAGGTCTGATTGACAGACTCAGCGGGCCCGTGACAGCCTGCGTCCATGACACAGACTCAGGATGCCGCCACCGCCGCCGACCGGCGGACCCGGACGTTCGAGTGGTCCGACCCGGCGGAACACGCGAGCCTGCTCGGGCAGCGCAGCGGCCTGGAGCTGATGCTCGCCATGGCATCCGGAGAACTCCCGCCGCCGCCGATCATGCGGCTCATCGACGTCGCCGGGTTCCACGCCCGGGAAGGCAGCATCACCGTCGAGATCGACCCGCAGGAGTTCCACTACAACCCGCTGGGGACGGTGCACGGCGGGATCATCTCCACCCTGCTGGACACCGCCGCCGCGTGTTCGGTGCACAGCACGCTGCCGGCCGGCGTCGGATACACCAGCATGGACCTCAACGTGAGGTTCCTGCGCGCCGTGACCATCGGATCCGGGCGGCTGACCTGCACCGGGGAGGTCCTCCAGCGGGGACGGCGGACCGCCCTGGCGCAGGCTCGGCTGACGGACGCGGCCGGCCGGCTGATCGCCCACGCGACCTCGACCTGCATGCTCTTCGACCTGCCGCCCGCCTGAGGAAGGCCCACCGGCCACGGAGGACGGACGGGAGTGAGCCCCCGGCGGTGAAACGGCCGAACCGTCTGGGGCCACCCCGGGACGGTCGGATTTCTCCGGGTAGGTGTGGCTCGTACCCACGAAAAAGGGCGACCCACCAGGGGCCGCCCTTCTCCCGTGAGATCTAGGACCAGGTCATGGTCTTGATCAGAAGTTCCTTCTTGGGGTGACCACCACCGGCCGAGGACGCGAACGCGCCGTCGTCACCGGCCTTGACCACGTCCTTGACCAGGTCGAGGCCGCTGGTGATGCTGCCCAGGAGGGTGTAGTTCGCCGGGAGGGAGGTGTCCTCCGAGCAGATGAAGAACTGGCTGCCGGTGCTGCCCGGCTGGCCGGTGTTGGCCATCGCGATGGAACCCGCCGGGTACGGCTTCTCGGTGTCGGTCGGCAGGTTCTCCTCGGCCATGGTGTAGCTCGGGCCG
Organism: Actinoplanes rectilineatus; assembly: GCF_000962825.1. Classification (GTDB taxonomy): domain Bacteria; phylum Actinomycetota; class Actinomycetes; order Mycobacteriales; family Micromonosporaceae; genus Actinoplanes; species Actinoplanes rectilineatus. The sequence continues at coordinate 4,331 of NZ_JZKF01000077.1, read as the reverse complement.
CCGGTGCCGTCGGTCTCGCGGTAGCCGTCGCCGGTCGCGAACGGGTCACCGCACTGGAGAACCTTGAAGGAGTCCTCGTTCACCAGACGGTGGCACTTGGTGTTGTCGAGGAACTTCTTCTCGGTCAGGTACTTGTAGCTGGCGCCGGTGCACGGAGCCTTCGCCAGGTCGACCGCCGCGACGATCGGGCCCAGGTTGGTGTCGAAGGTCAGCGTGCCGGTGCCGGTGTTCGGCACCGTGGTCGGCGGGGTGCCGACGTCCTTGACCTTGCCACCGGTGGCCTCGTCCGACGGGGTCCAGGTGCAGCTCACGGTGCCGGCCTGGGGGGCCGCGGCACTGGTCTTGTCGTCGTCGTCACTGACCAGTTCCCTGATCCAGAGTCCGGCTCCCACGATGACCACCACCGCGAGGGCCGACCCGATGATCGCCTGACGCTGGCGACGCTTACGTGCGGCCGTCGAGCGCTCGGCCATCTCTTTTTCGAGACGGGCCCGCGCCGCCGCGCGCTGCCGGTCCTTGATCGACGACACGGTGTTCCTCCTGCTGGGTCTTAAGCCTTCACGAAGTCAGGACTGGGCGCTGGCCGACGGGGCCGCACCGGCGGCGCTCGCGCCGACGGTCAGAGTCTGGATGGTGATCTTCTCGGACGGCTTGACCTCGTCACCGGCGCTGTTCGCCTCGGTTTTGATCTTGCCGATCTTGTCCAGGGTGGCGACACCGCCGGTCACGTGACCGACGATCGAGTACTCCGGCTCGACGTCGGCGGCGGGCGCGAAGTCCTTGAAGAAAACGAGGAACTGGCTGCTGTTCGCCCCCGGCGGGTTGCCGATCAGGGCGACGGTGCCCTTGGGGTAGAGCACCGTGTTCGTCGTGCCCGTCGCCGCGCTCGCGCTGGGCTCCGGGCGCACCGGCACGTTCTCGTCGTAGAACGAGTAGGTCGGACCGCCCTGACCGGTGCCGGCCGGGTCGCCGCAGCGCAGCGCGCCGTCGGCGGTGATCTCGTGACACTCGGTGTTGTCGTAGAAGCCCTTGCCCGCCAGGTAGGACAGGCTGGCCGCCGCGCACGGCGCGCTCGCCACGTCGAGGGCCACCGAGATCGGCTCACCCTTGTCCGTGGAGATCGTCATGGTCTCGGTTCCCGTCTCCGGGATGTCCTTGGTGGGCGGTTCACCGACGTCCTTGAGGGCCGGGTTGCTGCCCGCGTCCTGTGGCGTCCAGGCGCAGATGTCCACCGCCTCGGTGCTACCGCTGTCGTCGCTGTCGAAAGCGCCACCGATCCAGGCGCCACCAGCCGCGATGAGCACGACGGCGAGGCTGATGCCGACGCCCGCCGTGACCCTGCGACGGCGGCGCTCCCGCTCGGCCCGGCGGACCTGTTGCCGGTCGAATTTCGCGCGCGCGAGCTTGCGCTGCCGGTCCTTGCTGGAAGCCACCGAACGCTGTCCTTCCCTGTGCATGTCAAGGGGTGCGGCACGCCACACGCCCGCAAGAGTGTACGGGTACCTCCTGAGAAAGTGGTGTGCGGCCGCCCGGCTAGGCTCGTTACGATTTGCACCCGCTCCAGAGAGGTCGCCACCGTGCTCGTCACCGGCTTCCCGGCCGAGGCCTTCGGCACCAACTGCTATGTGGTGGCCGCAGGTCCGGGCGAGCAGTGCCTGATCGTCGATCCGGGCATCGGCGTGCTCGACCGCCTCGACGAGGTGCTGGCCCAGCACCGGCTGTCCCCGGCGGCCGTGCTGCTCACCCACGGCCACCTCGACCACACGTTCTCGGTCGCCCCGGTCTGCGGCGCCCGCGGAGTCACCGCATACGTGCACCCGGCCGACCGGGAGATGCTGGCCGACCCGTCCAAGGGGCTGAGCGCCGACCTGAGTTCACTCTTCGGTGGCCGGCTGGAATATTCCGAACCCGACGACGTCGCCGAGCTGACCGACGGCGCGACGCTGTCGATCGCCGGACTCGAGATCACCGTCGACCATGCGCCCGGCCATACCGGCGGGTCGGTGCTGTTCCGCCTGCCCGGCGACGAGGAGTCCGAGGTGTGTTTCTCGGGCGACGTCCTCTTCGCCGGCTCGATCGGGCGCACCGACCTGCCGGGCGGCAGCACCCCGACGATGATGACCAGCCTGCGGGACAAGATCCTGCCGCTGGCCGACGACACCGTCGTGCTGCCCGGCCACGGACCGGCCACCACCATCGGCCGTGAGCGCGCGTCTAACCCGTACCTGCGGGATCTGACCGCCGCGCCCGGCCGCTTCCTGTAGGAGTTCCAGTGCCCATTTCCGGTTTCCCCGAGTGGCTGCCGTCGCAGCGCATGATCGAGCAGTACACGCTCGACAAGATCCGTTCCACCTTCGAGCTCTACGGCTTCGCACCACTGGAGACCCGGGCCGTCGAGCCGCTGGACACGCTGCTCTCCAAGGGCGAGACGTCCAAGGAGGTCTACCTCCTGCGCCGCCTGCAGGAGGACTCCGGCGCTGCGTCGTCCGGCTCCTCCGATGATCAACTCGGTCTACACTTCGACCTGACCGTCCCGTTCGCACGGTTCGTCACGGAGAACCACGGGAAGCTGCAGTTCCCGTTCCGGCGCTACCAGATCCAGAAGGTGTGGCGGGGCGAACGCCCGCAGGAGGGCCGCTACCGCGAGTTCCTGCAGGCCGACATCGACGTGATCAACCGGGACACCCTGCCGTTCCACTTCGACACCGAGATGCCGCTGGTGATCGGGGACGCGTTCCGGTCGCTGCCCATCCCCGCCGCGACCATCCAGGTCAACAACCGCAAGGTGTGCGAGGGCTTCTACCGCGGACTCGGGCTCGCCGACACCGCCCAGGTGCTGCGCACTGTCGACAAGCTGGACAAAATCGGCCCGGACAAGGTCGCTGCCGCTCTGGTCGAGACGGCCGGTGCAACCGACGCGCAGGCAGCGGCATGTCTGAGATTGGCCGAGATCTCGGCATCCGATGGTTCGTTCGTGGACCGGGTGCGGGCGCTCGGCGTCGACGACCCGCTGCTCGACGAGGGACTGTCCGAGCTGCTCCAGGTGGTCGAGACCGCCGCCGAACACTCCCCCGGCCTGGTCCGTGCCGAGCTGAAGATCGCGCGCGGGCTGGACTACTACACCGGCACCGTCTACGAGACCCAGCTGCAGGGATATGAGCGTTTCGGCTCCATCTGCTCGGGTGGACGCTACGAGAACCTCGCCTCCGTCGGCAACACCCGCTTCCCCGGCGTCGGCATCTCCATCGGCGTCTCCCGCATGCTCGGCCTGCTCTTCGGCCAGAACGCGCTGACCGTCTCCCGCTCCGTACCGACCTGCGTGGTCGTGGCCCTCCCCAGCGAGGACAAGCGCACCGACTGCGAGCGCATCGCCACCGCCCTGCGCCGCCGCGGCATCCCCACCGAAGTAGCACCGTCAGCCGCCAAATTCGGCAAGCAGATCCAGTTCGCCGACCGGCGCGGCATCCCCTACGTCTGGTTCCCCGGCGACCCCGACACCGTCAAGGACATCCGCACCGGCGACCAGCTCGAAGCCGACCCCGCAACCTGGACCCCGCCGACCGCGGACCTCCACCCCAGCATCACCGGAGCCTGACCCCTTCCGGTCCAGCGAGGCGCGCTTCTCCCGCTCCTCATCCTGTACGCCCACACCCACCACAAACGCATCCGAGCCGTCGCGGGGCTTACCCGCGGCGGCTCGTCCCGTACCACGACCACAGGCCGGACCGCCGTCCCGCAGCGGTGCCGCTCTCTGCCCGTGCCCAGCCGGCGGCCGGACGGCGATGTTCCCACGCTCGAATACCGGAACAACCGGTCAGCGGCACACGGTGACGTCACGTCCAGTCCCGGCCTACGCGGCGACTAGGCACAGCGGCGGCGCGGCGCGGGGCGCAGGGCGTGGCACGCAGCGCGGGGCGCAGTGCCCGGCACGCAGCGCGGGGCGCAGGGCCCGGCACGCAGCGCGGGGCGCAGGGCGCGGCACGGCATGGCATGGGGCGGCACGGGGCAAAGCAGCACGGCACGGCACGGCGCGGCGCGGCGCGGCGCACGGCACGGCACGGCGCACGACACGGCACGGCGCACGGCACGGCACGGCACGGCACGGCGCACGGCACGGCGCACGGCACGGCACGGCGCACGACACGGCACGGCGCGGCACAACGGCGCGGCACGGCACAGCGCCCCCGGAGCCGCCGCCAAGATCGGAAGAGGTCAAGTGGCGTTCCGGCCATCCCGGCCGTCGCCCACGGTCCACCCGAGAGCCGAAAACAACCGCAGACGACGGCCGGGTGACCCCGAGCCGTCGCTCACGGCTGATTCCCACCCTCCCG
>NZ_JZKF01000076.1 GCF_000962825.1 Actinoplanes rectilineatus | reverse complement strand
CGGCCGCCGGGGGTTGCCGGTTTTTGTTCGCCGCGGGGGGGGGGGGGGGGGGGGGGGGGGGGGGTGGGGGGGGTGACACCCCGGCGCCCCGCCGCCCGTCCCCGCCACGGCGACGATCAATCACGGTCAACCCGGGACGGCCGGCCCGCCGTCCCGGAGCAGCACATCAGGAGAGGGTACGCACCTGAGTCCGGGTACTGATCGGCGCCGACCCGTCACCGTTCAGCGGATAGAGCCATCCGGCGCCGGAGACCAGCGCGAACAGATCCTGCCGGCCGTCACCGGTGAAATCGGCGGCCGCCACCTCGGTGTGGCCCTGCCAGCCGGAGGCGACCTCGACCCGGCCACCCGGCAGCGACAGGCCACTCTGGCCGGTGTTCGGGTAGTGGAAAAGCTTGCCGGTCGCGGACTCCACCGCCAGGATGTCCGCCAGGCCGTCACCGGTGAAGTCCCCCGCGACGAGCTTGCCGAACGCGCCCCAGCCGGCCCGGCCGATCTCCACCCGCGCGCCGAGCTGCGACAGCCCGGTCAGGCCGGTGTTCGGATAGAGGAACAACTTGCCGGTCGCCGACTCCACCGCGACGACGTCGGCGAGACGGTCCCCGGTGAAGTCACCGGTGATCAGATCGGTGAGAGCGTTCCAGCCACTACGGCCGATCTCCACCCGCGCGCCGGGCAGCGACAGACCACTCTGGCCGGTGTTCGGATAGAGGAACAACTTGCCGGTCGCGGACTCCAGAGTGACCAGGTCGGCGAGACCGTCACCGGTGACGTCACCGGCCGCGATCTGACTGAACGCGTTCCAGCCGGCCCGGCCGATCTCCACCCTCGGGGCCACCACATGACCGGTGGAAGTACCCGGGAACAGCCACAACTTGCCGGTCGCCGGCTCGATGGCCGTCACGTCCGGGTGAGCGTCACCGTCGAAACGACCAGCCTGGACCTTGGCGAATCCGCTGAAGTCCGCCGGGACCGAAGTCGCGGCGGCCAGCCAACCGGACAGATCCCCGACCAGGACCGCCTGCGCGGCGCCGGTACCGCCCGCTGGCGCGTCCAGGCAGCCGCGCTGGCCGGCCGACGCAGCGAGGGCCAGCACGTCCGAGCCGCGCACCAGCGGCGCTCCGGCGTCCCCCTTGCACAGGGCGGCGTCAGCGGCAGCCGCGGTCAGCTCGGCGGTGACACCGGAAACCTGCGTGACCTGGAAATCCGCCCGGTGCGCCTGGTCCGGCACCCAGGTGGTCGCGGTACGGCCCCAGCCCGCGAACGTCAGCGTCTCCCCCGCGGACGGGGTGCCCGCCAGCTTCGCGGGTTCGACAGTGGTGACATCGGCGGACAGACGCGCGAGGGCGACCGCCCGGTCCGGGTGCTTGAGCACCTCGGTCACCGTACGGGTGACACCTGCCACCGAGACGGTGGCGGCCGGGGTGGCCTGCCCGGTGAAGCAGAGCGCCGAGGTCAGCACCCACTGCTTGTCGACGAGAGCACCGGAGCAGCCCTGCGCGGGAAGTCCCGTGGCGTCGGGGACGACGACCCGGGCGGCGTACCCGGGCACCGCGGCGGAGGTTCCCCCGGCCACCGCGAACGCCGCGGCACCGGTCAGCACCACGGCCGCCGCTCCGGAAAAGGACGCGAGAATCAATCGGTTTCGCACAGGCGGTGATCCTAACCAGACAATCCGCTACACGCTGCCCCGTACCCGGCAGACCATGGCGCATGCCTTCCGCCTACGCGAACAGGTGCTCGACTGGACCGCCGCGGGCGAGGTCATGAGGCAGGTGCTCCGCGCGGTCGAGCACTTCTCGACGCCACAGTGCCGGCAACGTCAGATGTCAGAACCCTCGGAATGCCGGCACATCACGAACCGCGGTCGTGGCCGGACGACGGCGGGCCGCCGGGGCGGCGTAGCCGCATGCCGAAGATCAGTCCTGTGCCGTCATGAGCCGCCCGATGCGTGCTTCGAGATCGGCGGACGTGTAGTCGTGTCCGTCGCGCATGACGAGGGAGATGGAACTCAGCCCCTCGATCGAGGCCAACGGGTCGGCGTCGAGAAGGAGCAGGTCGGCGTCCATCCCCGCGGCGATTCGGCCCATCCGGTCGGTGCGCCCGAGGTAGCTCGCCGGCTGGCTGGTCGTGGCCTGCAGAACCTGGAGCGGAGTGAGACCTGCGCGTCCCAGTTCGCGGAACTCGATCGCGAAGCTGTTGCCGACCCCGCGACCGTTGCCGTCGGTTCCCGTCATGATCGGCGCCCCTTCCTTCGCCCAGATGCCCACGGTCTGGAGGGTGCGTTCGTAGTACTCGTGGAGGATGTCGAGGTCGGCGGACGGGGTGGAGCGGAACGTCGCGACGGCGGCGAGATGTTCCTCCTGTTCCTTGGCGGGGAGCTGCTTGAGCCAGGGGTCGTCACGGAACTCCGCATCGTCGAGGGCGTACTTGCTCCTGATGTTGGCCATGGTCGGGATGTTCCAGGTCCGCTTCGCGACGAAGGATCCGGCGAGCTCGGTCGCGCGGTCTTCGGAGTAGGTGTCGAAGGCCTGCTTCAGCAGAGCGAGCTGGCCGGCATCCGTGGTGTTGGTGGCCGGGCCGAGGAAGTTCTTCTTCAGGAAGGTGTCGAAGGCCCAGCCGGCGAAGGGGATGCCGGCAGCCCAGGTGGGGAAGGGCAGCGTGGACGGGGTCTGTGCCCAGAGTTCGTCGGCCTTGGTGGAGAGTGTGAGGAAGACGCTCGAACCGGTCCCGAGATGCTCGATGGAGTCGAAGCCGCTCTCGGCCGCAGCGTCGATGCGTACCGGCGGAGGCAGGTGACCCGCGATGCGCAGGCCTTTCTCGTGCGCCGCGTCGATGGCGGCGAAAAAGACTTCTCGGTCGGTCAGGACCATCTTGATGAAGTCGGCACCCTGATCCCACTGGCGGGCGATCTCGGTCCGGGCGTCGTCGACGCTGTTCGCGTTGAACGGCAGGAGCAGCGCGCCCGGCAACTGCAGGAGGCGCGGGGCTGTCTCGTTCAACCCGAGCCGGTTCTCGGCGCGTCTGGTCAAGAGCTCCTCGGAACCCTCCATCTGGCGAATCCCAGTGATGCCCTGGGACAGCATCAGCGCGAAGCCGAGCTCCGTGCTGGGCGACTGGAGCACGTGGGTGTGCATGTCGTTGTAGCCCGGGACGGCGAAGCGCCCCGCGCCGTCGATGACACGCAGGGACGACTCGACCGGCGCCGACGCGGTCGGCATGACGTCGGCGATGCGCCCGTTGCGCACGACGATCGACCGACCGGCACGGCGGCTACCGTCGAGCGGGTCGATGACGGTCACGTCGTCGATCCGCACGCCGTCCGCAGCGGTGACGGTGGTTCGTGGCGGCACCACCGGCGCTGTCGCGCTCCTGATCGTCTCGTCGGCGACCACCCCGAGTCCCACAAGAGCGGCACCCGATCCCACTCGTTTCAGAAAGGTCCGCCGCGTGCTGCGCCGCGCCGGCTTCACCTCCGAGGGACCACGTTCCACCTGCTCGGCGCCCGAATCGTCCATATCCTCAGGCATCAAACTTCACTCCTTCAGTAGCGGAGTTGATCGTATCACCATTATTGATAGCTCTATCAACTTTGATGATGGCTGTAGAGTTGAGGCATGCCAGCCCCCGACGCACCACCCCCCGCCCGGCAGAACCGCCGCAAGGAACGCACGCGTGCGGCCCTCATCGAAGCGGCCCAGCACCTCCTCTCCGAGGGTGAGGATGCGCACGCCAGCATCCAGGCGATCACCGAGCTCGCTGATGTCGGATTCGGCTCGTTCTACAACTACTTCTCCTCCAAAGAGGAACTCTTCGAAGCGGCGGCGACCACGGCCGTCGACGACTACCTGCGCTGGCTCACCGAACGCCTGCCCGATGACGCCGATCCTGTTGATCGTCTGATCGAGAGCGTGCGCCACACCGGGCGGCTGGCTCTCGAGCAACCGCGGATCGCCGCGATCCTCACCCGCCGCCTCGCACTGCTCGACGACGGCAACGATCCGCGCGGCCAGAGAATCCGGGCGGACGTACGCGCCGCGATGACCGCGGGCGGCGCAGTGCCGGAAACGCTCGAGTTCGACATCCTCGTCACCGCCACCCTCGGTGCGATCACGGCCGTTCTCCGGCGAACGATCTCGCTCTCGCCCGCAGAGACCGCCGAAGCCTCCGACGTGCTCGCCCACGCTGTCTTGCGACTGCTGAGCCTGCCTGCGGTGGAGGTGACCCGTCGAGCACCCTGAGGTGATCCGAGTAGCGGCTCGGCGGTGACGCAGCGTCACAGCACGTTGGCGGCGAGAGGGTGGGACCCCACAGGACGGCCCACGGCGGCGACATCCAGGTGATCACCGCCCCCGACGGCCGTCCCCTGCGGACCTCCGACGTTCGTCCCGGCCGAGAGCACGACCGTCACCGCGGCCCGCGCCGACCCGGACCTGCTGATCACACGTGACCCACCGTCAACATCAGACGGCTACGCGGATCACCTCGATGCCCTCGGCCGCGCAGACATATCAGCAGCGGCGAGGACCGTCAGGTCGAACTCGTGCTGTGCGAGATCGGCGAAAGATCGGTAGACGGGGCTCGCGGCCCAACGCTCGTACGCCGCACCGTAGATGGCTGCGCCCACCATGCCCGTGAGGTCTGCCGTGCCGTCGGCGACGTTGCGCGCCCGGAGCGCGTCGGTCATCGCCGCAGCAAGCACGGCACGCTTCCGCGCCGCACGCTCCCCCAAGGACGCCGAGGACGCGATCAACCGCGCCCGGAGCGCGGCATGACGATGCCGGTCAGCGTCGAAGATGCCGTCCGCGGCGAGGACCGCAGCACCCACCAGCTGGAGAGGCGAGGCATCCGAGGGTGCCCCTGCGATCGCCTGCCGGAACGTATCGGCGAGGAGGTCCTGGCCCCAGAACAGCACCTCCGGCTTGTCGTGGAAGTAGCGGAAGAAGGTCGCTTTGGACAGCCCTGCGCGCTGCGCGATTTCGGTGGTCGAGACCGCGTCAAAGCCGCGCTCGGCGAACAGCTCGAGGGCTGCATCTTCGAGACGCGCATGCGAGTCGGGCAGCCAGCGAGACACAGTCGCATCGTAGCCGCACGACCCGATGAGACCAAGTCTCATGAAGATGTACGCTGATGAGACCAAGACTCATCACGAGTCGCGTCCGAGAACCGAAGGAATCCCCTTGACCAGACGAGTTGTCACCGGGCACGACGCCGAGGGCACGTCACGCGTCGTCGACGACCGCACCGTGGATCCCGTCACGTCGGATCTGATGCCCGGCTTCGCAGCGCACCGGCTTTGGAGCCGCGACGACGTCCCCACGTTCCCCGACGACGGATCGCCCAGTCCCACCGCGACGTACTTCCCACCCGTGGGTGGGTCACGTTTCGTGGTCATCACTCATCCCCCGGAGGGCGCAACGCCAGCACCGGACGTGGACCTCGCTGCGGCAGCGGAGAAGTTCGAGTGGGAGATGCCCGGCGTGATGGCGGCGTCGGAACCCGACGGCATGCACACCAGCGACACCATCGACTACCTGATGGTCGTTCGCGGCGAGGCGACGCTCGAGCTCGGCGACGGTTCGGCGACCGTACTCCGCGAGGGAGACGTCGTCGTTCAAAACGGCACGCGTCATGCGTGGCGGAACCACGGCTCCGAACCCTGCACGCTCGTCGCCGTCTCCATCGGTGCAGAGCGCACAGCTCAGCAGTGACTCGCCCCCTGACACACGTTCAACCGATCAGAAAATATCCAGCGAGTGTGCGGCGCGGCCGCCGCCATGCCGATCGCCGGAGTCAGGATTGCCCGACCGGCACAGCCACCGGGGAGAGCGTATCGACCAGGCGGGCAAGCAACTGCAGGCGTTCGCTGTCGGGGCTGTCCTCCTCGGCGGTGTAGGCGACGATCATCGGTCCGGGTGAGGCGCCCGGCAGCCGATAGGCGTCCCAGTCAAGGGTGAGCTCGCCGACGAGCGGGTGGACGACGCGCATCCGGCCGCGGGTCGTCTCCTCGATGTCGTGCCGGCCCCAGAGCGCACGGAATTCGACGCTGTGCACCGCGAGTTCACCGACCAGGTTCAGGGCCCGCGGGTGGTTGGGGTCGGCGGCCACCGCGGTCCGCAACATTGCGGTCAGTTCACCGACGGTGGCAGCCCGGTCGGGACAGGTCAGGTCGGCACCGGGCTGGAGGAGCAGCCACAGCATGTTGCGCTGCGGCACTGGCAGTGCCGTCAGCTCACCCAGCAGAGCACCGGCCAGCGGGTTCCAGGCCAGCACGTCGAGGTGCCGGCCGACGACCAAGGTCGGAGCGGTCATCGTACGCAGCAGCCGCAGCGTGGTCGGCGGCACCACTTCGGGCGCGCGCCGCCGGCGCCGATGTACGGGCCTGCGTGCGGCGGCGGCGAGGGTGTGCAGATGCCGGGTCTCCTCGGCGGAGAAGTTCAGGGCCCGCGCGAGGGCGTCGAGGACCTGCTCGGACGGCCGCACGTCCCGGCCCTGCTCCATCCGCTGGTAATAGTCCGAACTCACCCCGGCCAGCAGTGCGATCTCCTCACGCCGCAGCCCGGGGACCCGGCGACGCGGCCCGGGTTCCAGTCCGACGTCCTCCGGTCGTAGCCGGGTGCGCCGGGCTTTGAGGAAGTCCGCGAGCTCTCGGCGGGGATCATCGTCCATGAGCCCAGTATGCGGTCGAGGCGCGTCCCAAGGTGGGTCTCGTTATCCCAGGAAATACCGGCCGCCCACGATTGCCGTCCAGCCCTTCAGGCTCGGTGGGAGCAGAAGTCCACGACCGAGAGGGCCATGATGATGAAGGCCGCCCAGATCTTTTCGTACGGAGCACCGGACGTTCTCACGGTGGGTGAGGTCGAGCGCCCTGAGCCGGGCCCAGGCCAGGTGCTCGTCGGTGTCGCGGCGTCGAGTGTGAACGGGCATGACGCGCTGGTTCGCTCGGGAGCCATGAAGATCGTGTCGGGTCGCCGGTTCCCGATCGGTGTCGGTCTGGACTTCGCCGGCTTCGTCGCCGCGGTCGGAACGGGTGTCGACAGTGTTCGGCCCGGCGAGCCCGTGTGGGGCACCGTGCACCCGAGGGAGAAACATGCGGTCGCGGGCGCCGCCGAATTCGTCGTCGTCGCGGCGGACCGGGTCGCGCCCATGCCCGACGGGATGTCAGCGGTGAGGGCTGCGGCGCTGGTCGTTCCCGGGATCACCGCCTTGGCCGCGCTCCGCGGCGCAACACACCTGCAAGCGGGCGAAAGCGTGCTGGTCCGTGGCGCGGCCGGCGGCGTCGGTACGGCCGCAGTCCAGCTCGCACATGCGCTCGGCGGCCGGGTGACCGCTCTCGCCCGCACCCGGCACACCTCCGCGCTCACCGACCTGGGCGCCGAACGCGTCCTCGACTACCGGGAGACCACACCGGATGATGCCGGCACGTTCGATGTCATCGTCGACACCGTGGGCACCGACCTCGCCCGGTACCGCCGCCGGCTCACCAAGGGCGGCCGGATGGTCACCGTGGGCCTGTCCGGTCCGGCCATCGCCGCCATCGCCGCCTCCGCCGTCTTCGGTTCCCGCCGCATCCGTACCTTCAGCGCCGACCCCCGGACCGCGCAGCTCACCGAGCTCACCGAGCTGGTCACCGCCGGCGCGATCGTCCCGGTGATCGACGGCGTGTACCCGCTCACCGACATCACCGCAGCGCACCGCGCCTTCGACAGGGGCGGCGCCGTGGGCCGGCAGATGGTGCAGATCTCGGAGATCGGCTCTACCGATCGGTAAGCACCACGGCGACCACATCGGCACGTCGAAAGCCGCATCCATCACGTCCGCGACGCGACTTCCGTGAAGACCCGCACCAAGCCGGCACCGGCAACGGAACCGCTGTCATCGCAACACAGCGTTACACCGCGATCGGCTGGCACCGAGCCACCGGTACGACCACCGTCGCCCGCCACACGGCGGAGCTGGTCCACGCCGACGAAACACCGGTGCGGCAACCCGCCGCCGGCATGGCAGCCACCATCGCCGTCGGTCCCCCGAGCTACGTCGACGACGTCATCGGCGGCATGATGGACCGTGCCGTGGACGCCGCCCGGCAGTCCCACCCGCCGGCCTCGGTCACCGGCACAGTGGTCCGCGCCCGCCCGGCCGCCGCGCTGATCCAGGTGGCCGCGACCGCACACCGGTGGTCGCCGGGTCCCGGGGACGCGGCGCGATCCGCGGAATGCTGCTCGGCTCGGTCAGCCGGCATCTGGCCCGCCACTGCCCGTGCACCGTCGCGATCGTCCACTCCCTCACCGGAACGGCACCGACCGAGAGGAGACGGTCATGACGGCGAACCGGGTCATCCGGATCCTCGATCCGGCCACCGGCGAGTGGATCACCGTCTGCCATGGCCCCGACGCGGCCGGGGCGTGCCCGCTGGCCGGCCCGGACGGCGTGGCGCCCCGCTCCGGTCTCCTGATCACCCCGGACACGTCCGACACCACGTACTGGCAGTTGCGGATACCGCGGGGATACCGCCACTGCGACGTGCCGTGGAACGAGCGGGTACGCACCTGCGTCCGTAAGGCGGAGGACGACCGCCGCCGCTGGCAGACCGGCCTGAACCGGGAGACCGACCGGGTGCGGGCGCTGGCCACCTGCCCGGCCGGTCTCCGGTGTCGACGTGACCGGCCGGGCACCGTGACCCCGTAGCCGCCACCGGCGCGACCTAGGGCCTGAAGGCCCTGGTCGGGGGCCTTTCGGCCCTGTCCGTGCGGGTACCACCCGCCCTAGCGTGAACGTGGGTGAGTTCTCGCTCGGCTTGTGGAGGTGTACCGCATGACCGTTTCGGAATCGGCTCCGGCCGTCGTCGTCGGAGCGCATGAGTCCCCCGAGCGCCGCAACCCCGCCGGGGCCGGCGCGCATCCGGTCGTCGCCGGGGTGAGCGGGTCTCCGGGAAGCCGGCATGCGGTCGAGGCCGCCGCGATGGAAGCCGCCACGCGCGGCCGGCCGCTACGGCTGGTGCACACGGTCACCTGGCATCCCGGCGCGGCGGATCCGTCCCGGCCGGTCGGTGACCTGTTGCGCGGCGCGCGGGCCCAGGCCGCCAGGGTGGCGCCCGGGCTGCGCATCACCACCGAACGTCTCGAAGGGCAGCCGCTGACCGGTCTGCTGCGCCTGTCCCGCCACGCCGTACTCACCGTGATCGGTGACGGTAACCTGAACGAACGCACCTGCCTGCCCCGGGAGGCGACCGCGGTCCAGCTGGCCGCCCGGGCATTCGGCAGCGTGCTGGTGACCCGGGTGGCGGACCCGCCGGACGGGCCGGTGCTGGTCGGCGTGAGCGGCTGTGACGTCACCGTGCCGGTGCTCGCCGTCGCCTTCGACGAGGCTGCACGCCGGCACACCGGCCTTCTGGTGGTGCACGTCGGCGACGACCCGCGCCGGGCGGAGGTCCTCGCCGACACGGTCGCCCTGCACGCGCTGCGGTCCGGCGTGGAGGCCCGGTTCCGGACCCTCACCGGCGACCCGACCACGGTCCTGCGCCGCGAGTCCCGGGAGGCGTCGCTGATCGTGGTCGGCGCCCGCGGCGAGTCGCCCTATCACGGCCTGCTCGGCTCGGTCACGCAGACGGTGCTGCACCACGGCTACGGACCGGTCGTGATCGTCCGCGGCACCGCCGGCCAGGGCACATCGGCCCTCTCGCCCGGCCGCCGTCAGGACGGTGCCCCGCTGGGATCGCCTTCTCCGGCATCATCGTCGGTCCCCCGCAAGAAGCACAACGGCTCGTAACCCGCGGACCACCGACCGTGTCGACCACGGGCTATCCCGCCGTACGGTACAGCCACAACCATCACCCGCCGAAGGAGGCGGAGAATGAACCACCATCTGATCGTCGTAGGCGTGGACGGCTCGGACAGCGGCCTGCGAGCCCTGGATTGGGCAGCCCGGCACGCCACCGGGCGGAACACCGCGGTACAGGCGGTGATGGCCTGGGCCTGGGACGGCATCGAGGCCGACGTGCTCACCGTGACCTCCCCGCAGGAGCAGCAACGGCTCGCGGCCGAGATCCTGGACCGCCAGGTCAAGACGGTCGTCGCGGAACACGGATCGCATCTGCCGATCGCGGCGGAGACCATCGAGGGCAACCCGGCGATCGTACTGACCACCGCCGCCCGCGGGGCCGACCTGCTGGTGCTCGGCAGTCACGGACACGGCCGGTTGCGGCACTCCGTACTCGGCTCGGTCAGCGAGGAGTGCATCCGCAAGGCGACCTGCCCGGTCGTGGTCATCCCGTCCCGCGACCGGCAACCGCAACCGGACCGGGAAGCGGTCGTACCCGCCGGTTGACCCGTCGTCATCGGCACTCGCCAGAGCCGCCGCCCCGCGAGCCCATCCCGATCGCTGTTCACAGGATGGACTCGCGGGGCGGCGGGACGGCCGGGACCTGTGGCCTGAACAGAAGACCCGCGAGCGGCGATGATCGATGCACACCTACGCCGTTCGACGACCAGGTGGCGGTGCGAGCCCACCGGACGGTTCAGCCCGGCATCCGGCGTCCGCCGCCCGGCAGGTCAGCCGAGCGACTTGATCAGCCCGAGGTTCCCGTCGAAACGGTGGTACACCACGCAACCCCGGCCGGTGCGGCTGTCGGTGAAGAACTCGAACCAGCGTTGCGGCGCCGCGTTCAACCGCCGCACCGCGTCCAGCGGCGACAGGATCGGTGTCGTGTCCGGCCGCTGCCGGATCAGCGCGTGCCCGCCGTCGCGGCGCCGGTGCACGACCGCACTGCGCCCGCTGCTCTCCTCGATGAACAGGTGGAAATCGTAATCGCGCATCTCCATGGTCAGCACGGCGATGTCCGGCGACTGCACGGCAAGCGGGAAGCTCTTGCAACGGGACAGCACTCCGGGCGCTGACCGCCCCGGTACCGGCATCACGCCCGCCGACGGCAGGAACGGCGCGACCGGCCCGGCGCCGAGCAGGCAGAATCCGGCCCGTTCCGCGGTCAGGTGCCGGGACATCAGATCGAGCCGGCAGCGCAGCCGGGACGCGGCACCGGCCGTGGCCCGGGCGACGGTGCCGGTGGTCGTCTGGACTCGGACCAGCCGTTCGGCCACCATCACGTTGACCTGCACCACGGCGACCGGTGCCGGCCCGCGGTCACGGCTGATCCGTAATCGGGGACGATCCGCGCGTTCGACGCCGGCGACGGCACCGGCGATCGCCCGCTCGGCGGCCACGATCTCCTCCATCGTGACGGCACCGTGCGGGAGGACCCGCACAGCGGGTGGGCGGACGGTCCTGCTCAGGGTGTCGGGCATCGTCCGAGTAGACCGTCGGGCACCGGCCGGTGGCAGGGCCGAAAGTCCCGGGCCTCTGGTCACACGACGAGGTTCACACACCAGGGTGAACTCCCCCCTCCCAGCACACCGGTCGGGACCTCCGGTCAGCACGATCCCGCCGATCACGGCGCCGAGACCACCGTGGCGGCCCCGGCGCGGATCCGGCGAGCCGTCAACCCGGCAGACGTACCGGCCGGTGGGTGACCTCCTCGGTGTCGGCAGCGGTGACGTCCAGCAGCTGGTACGCCAGGTCGGCCGGCGCCCGGGCGGCGGCCGGTTCGTCACCGATCTCCGGGATCTCGCGGTCCCGGGGCCCGGCGGGCGGTTCCCTCGCCGCGCACCTGCGGCCGGGCCTCGGTGCGCAGGACGGCCACCGCGCGGGCCCCCGGCGCGCTCAGCGTTCGATCATCTGCATCTGCTCGTCGGTGTGGTGCCCGCCTTCGGCCACCGGCAGCGCGTCGAGCGTGGCGATCTGATCAGGTGTGAGCGTGACGCCGTCCGCGGCGGTGTTCTCCTCGACCCTGGCGACCCGCTTGGTTCCCGGGATGGGCGCGACGTCGTCGCCTTTGGTCAGCAGCCAGGCCAGCGCGACCTGGGCCGGGGTGGCGCCCACCTGGTCGGCGATGTCCTGCACCTGGTCGGCAAGGCGCACGTTGCGCTGGAAGTTCTCGCCGGTGAAACGCGGATTGGTCTTGCGGAAGTCGCTGTCGTCGAGCTTCTCGATGTCGGCGGGGGTGCGTAGGGCGCCGGTGAGGAAGCCGTGCCCGAGCGGCGAGTACGGCACCAGGCCGATCCCCAGTTCCCTCAGCACGGGCAGGATCTGCTCCTGGTCGCGGGTCCACAGCGAGTACTCCGACTGCAGCGCGGTCACCGGGTGCACGGCGTGCGCGCGGCGGATCGTGCCGGTCCACGCCTCGGACAGGCCGATGTACCGGATCTTGCCCTGTTCGACGAGTTCGGCGAGGGCGCCCATGGTGTCCTCGATCGGGGTCTCCGGGTCGACGCGGTGCTGGTAGTACAGGTCGATGTGGTCGGTGCCGAGCCGCTTGAGTGAGCCTTCGACGGCGGTGCGGATGTTGTCGGGGCTGCTGTCGCGATGCCACGGGCCGGCGCCGCCGTGCGCGATCAGGCCGAACTTGGTGGCCACGACCACCCGGTCACGGCGTCCCTCGAGTGCCCGGCCGACGAGTTCCTCGTTGCTGTACGGGCCGTAGATCTCGGCGGTGTCGATCAGGGTGACTCCGAGGTCGATCGCACGGTGGATGGTGCGGATCGATTCGGCGTCGTCGCTGCCGGCGCCGGTGTAGCCGTGCGACATACCCATCGCGCCCAGGCCGATCCGGGAGACTTCCAGTTCACCGAGCTTGGCGGTACGCATGTTGACTCCTCCGTGTCTTCTCGTACGGGAAAGGGGAGACCTCGCCGCCCCGCGGGGCGGCGAGGTCGCACCGGTCAGGCTTCGGGGATCGGCCGGCCGAAGGTTTCCAGGGTGATCGCTTCCGGTTCCGGGCCGCCGCGCTTACCGGTGTCCAGGGCGTCGATCGCGGCGAGTTGCTCGGCGGTCAGGTCGAAGTCGAACACGTCGAAGTTCTCCGCGATCCGTTCCGGTTTCGTCGACTTCGGGATGACCTGGCGGCCCTGCTGCAGGTGCCAGCGCAGCATCACCTGCGCCGGTGACTTGCCGTGCGTCTTGGCGATCTCGCCGATCGCCGGGTCCTGCAGGGTGCTGGTGTGCTCACTGTCGCGGTAGAACGTGATGCCACCGATCGGCGACCACGCCTGGGTCAGGATGTCGTGCTCGGCCCCGAAGTCCTGGACCTCGCGCTGGGCGAAGTACGGGTGGACTTCGATCTGGTTCACCGCGGGGACCACCGTCGCCTTGTCCAGCAGGGCGGTGAGGTGGTCGACCATGAAGTTGCTGACGCCGATGGCGCGGACCTTGCCGTCAGCGTAGAGCTTCTCCAGCGCGCGGTAGGCGTCCAGGGTCCTGTCGAAGTCCGAGGGCAGCGCCTGGTGCAGGATCAGCAGGTCGATCTGCTCGACACCGAGCTTGGCCGTGCTCTTGTCGAAACCGTGCAGCGTCTCGTCGTACCCGTAATCGCTGATCCAGATCTTGGTTTCGAGGAACACCGCGGAGCGGTCGACCCCGGATTCGGCGATCGCCTCGCCGACCTCGCGTTCGTTGCCGTACGCGGCCGCGGTGTCGATGTGGCGGTAGCCGGCTGACAGGGCCGCCTGCACGGCGGCGCGGGTCTCGTCCGGCGGGGTCTGGAAGACGCCGAGCCCGATCGCGGGGATCTCGACGCTGTTGTTCAGCGTCAGGTTCGGAACGGTGGTCATGAGAGTTTCCTTTCAGCGGTGGCCATCGCGTAGCGCCAGGCTCGCGGCGGCGGTGAGGACGATGAGGATCGCGGTGGCCGTCAGGCTGATGTGCAGGCCCGAGCGGAAGGTCGCCTGGCCGGCGACGACCGCGCCGTAGGCGGCGACACCCAGCGAGCCGCCCATCTGGCGGAAGGTGTTGAACACGCCGCTGGCGGTGCCGGCCCGTTCGGCGGGGACGCTGTCGAGGATCAGCGCGGTGGTCGGCGGGACGGTGAACGAGCCACCGACACCGACCGGCACCATGACCGCGGCGACCAGCCACACCGGCGTGCCGGCCGGCAGCAGTACCAGCCCGATGAGGCCGGCGGTCATGACGAGTTGGCCTCCGATGATCGTCGCGGCCGCCCCGAACCGGTTCGCGGCGCGCGCGGCCAGGGGGTTGAATCCGGCGACCAGCCCGGTCATCGGCAGGAACAGCAGGCCGGTGAGCAGCGGTGTCGCGCCGCGCTGCTGCTGGAAGTACAGCGATTGCAGGAAGACGACGCCGTAGAAGGCCGCCATGTTGACGAACCCCACCGCGAGGGTGACGCTGACCGTCCGGGACCGGAACAGGTCCAGGGGCACCATCGGGTGCCGGCCCCGCATCTGCGCGATGAGGAACACGGCGGCGGCGAGGACCGCGAGGGCGAACGCGGCGAGGATCCGGGGGTTGCCGTACCCGAGTTCGCCGCCCTCGATGACCGCGAAGGTGAGCGCGCCGAGCGCGAGCACGGCGGTGACCTGACCGATCCCGTCGAACGGCACGACGGTGCGGGGCGAGTCGGCGGCCCGGCGCAGCACCAGCACGGCGACGACGCCGACCGGCAGGTTGAGAAGGAAGATCCACCGCCAGTCGAGCTGGGTCAGCGCCCCGCCGAGTACCGGTCCGGCCGCGGCGGCGATCGATCCGCCCATCGCCCACAACGCGATCGCCCGGGCCCGGGCGGCGCTGTCGGCGTAGGCGGCCCGGATCAGCGCCAGTGAGGTCGGTGTGACCAGCGCCGCGCCGATGCCCTGCAGCACCCGCGCCGCCACCAGGAACCCCAGCCCCGGGGCGAGCCCGCACGCTGCGGAGGCCACCACGAAAATCATCATGCCGATCCCGTACGCCCGGCGCGCCCCGATCCGGTCGGCGAACGTGCCGGCGAACAGCAGCAGCGCCGAGAACATCAGGGTGTAGGCGGTGACCACCCACTGCAGCCCGGACAGGCTGCCCCCGACGTCACGGCTGATGTCGGGCAGGGCGACGTTGACGACCTGGGTGTCGAGGGTGACGACGGCGAAGCCGAGCATCGCCACGATCAGGGATGCGCGTGCCCGGCCGGGCGGCGCCGTGATGCGGTCGCCGGGGTCGAGCACCGTGGTGAGGGGGCGGGACATGTTTGCAGCAAACCCTCTGCCGGCCCTGGTGAGGAGGCCCTCTGCAAAGGGGTACCAGCAGGGACCCCCTCCCCCGGGGTCCGATGCCTAACCTGAGTTCATGGACAACCGCAGCGAGGTGAAGGCCTTCCTCAGCTCACGCCGGGCGAAGGTGAATCCCGAACAGGCCGGCATTCCCTCGTACGGCAACCGCCGGGTCGCCGGGCTGCGCCGCGGAGAGGTCGCCGCGCTGGCCGGGGTCAGCGTCGAGTACTACACCCGGCTGGAACGCGGGAACCTCGGCGGCGCCTCGGACAGTGTCCTGGACGCCGTCGCCCGGGCGCTGCGGCTCGACGAGACGGAGACCGCGCACCTGCATCACCTGGCTCGCGCCGCCGGGCCGGCCCCGGCCCGTGCCCGTGTGCGCCGGGACAAGGAGCCGGAGATCCGGCCGGCCGTCCGCCGGGTGCTGGACTCGATGACCGGGGTGCCCGCCTTCCTGCGCAACCACCGCTTCGACATCCTGGCCGCGAACCCGCTGGGCAGGGCGCTGTACGCGCCCATGTTCGCCGCGAGTCCGGCGCTGCCGGTCAACTCGATGCGCTTCACCTTCCTGAACCCGCACGCTCAGGCGTTCTACCCGGACTGGGCGGCGATGGCCCGCTCCGCTGCCGCCGCGCTGCGCATCGCCGCCGCCCAGCACCCCGACGACCAGCACCTGATGAATCTGATCGGCGAGCTGTCCATGCGCAGCGAACCGTTCCGCGGCTGGTGGGCCGCCCAGGACGTGTACGTGCACCGCAACGGCGCCAAACGGTTCCGGCACCCGGCCATCGGCGAACTGGAACTGGAGTACGAGGCGCTCGCACTGCCCGGCGACGAGTGCCTGACCATGTTGACCTACTCCGCGCAGCCCGGCACACCGTCCGGTGACGGCCTGGAACTGCTGGCCACGTGGGCCGCGACGCAGCAGAGCGTCACGGCCCAACGGTGACGATGACGATGACGGTGCCGCTCACGCTCGCGTCGAGGCCGGCTCCACGACCGTGATGCCGGACGGCGCACCGCCTCGCACCGGCGGTCCCCACGTGCTGTCGCCGCGGCTGCGGAGAAGGACGGTCGTGGGTACCGGTCTCCGGGAGGTGGAGGTCAGCGGGGAAGCAGGCCGATGCGGCGCAGCCATGCCTCGACGGCGGGCTGCGCATCGGCGACCTCCTCGCCGCGCACGGCAAGACCCTCCCCCAGCTCGGCGGTGGGACAGGAAGAGGCGTAGTCACGCTCGGTGTTTCCGAGACCGCTCATCGCGTACGTGGTGAGGGGGTGGATCGTCTTGCCGGCGAAGTCGAGTCCTTCGGTGAACGTCGTGCAGGCGCTGAGGACCGTCCCGGACGCGGTTCCGGCCGCGCCGAACAGGGCAGCCCGCAGCAGCGTACGGCGTGGGTGTGGGGTCATCGCGGACATCATCATCACTCCGAAGTGGGGGAAGCGGCGGCCGGTCCGGCCCTGCCACGTCACGGCATCGGCGCTTCGACCCCGGTGCCGGCGAGCACCGGCGCCGGTACCCGCGCGCCCCGGATCGTGATCGCGTTCAGCGCGGTCGTGAACTGCCGCAGCTCGTCGCCGGCGAACGTGACCTCCTCGGCGCCCAGGTTGTCCAGCAGATGCGGGGTGCGGGTGGCGCTCGGAATGGGCACGATCCACGGCTTCTGCGCCTGCAGCCAGGCCAGCGACAACTGCGCCGGAGTGACGCCCTTGCGTACCGACCAGTCGTGCAACAACTGCACGACAGCCATGTTGGCCGTGATGTTCTCCCGCGAGAACCACGGCACCGAGGCCCGGAAGTCCCCCTGGACGAACCGGGTGTACGGGTTGATGGTCCCGGTGGTGAAGCCGTACGCCAGCGGCGCCCAGCACACGAAACCGATGCCCAGTTCCTCGCAGAGCGGCAGAACCTGCTTCTCCGGGTCCCGCGCCAGCAGGTCGTACTGGTTCTGGATCGCCGTCAGCGGCTGCACCGCGTGCGCCCGCCGGATCGTCTGCACCCCCGGTTCAGACAGCCCCCAGTGCCGGACCTTACCCGCCGTGATCAGCTCCTTGACCGCGCCGGCCACGTCCTCGATCGGAACCTGCGGGTCCACCCGGTGCTGGTACAGCAGGTCGATGTGGTCGGTGCGCAGGCGACCCAGCATGCCGTCGACGGCCTGCTTGATGTGCTCGGGCCGGCTGTTCAGGCCGCCGCGCTCCCCGGTCTGCTGATCGACCTCGAAACCGAACTTGGTCGCGATCACCACCCGGTCACGCACCGGTTCCAGGGCCTCGCCGACGATCCGCTCGGACTCCAGCGGCCCGTACACCTCGGCGGTGTCGAAGAACGTGACACCCTGGTCGACCGCGGTCCGGATCACTTTGATCATGTCGGGGCGGCTGCTCACCGGCCCGTACAGATTCCCGGGCATCGTCTGGCAGCCCAGGCCGACGCTGGACACCTCCAGCTCGCCGAGCTTGCGGCGGGTGGTCAGCGTGGTCGCGGCCGCGGCGGTCTCCCCTCCCGCGGCGGCCGCCGGGGTGGTGCCCTGCGCCGCGGACGGCTCGTCGTTCGCCGTGCAGCCGGCCATCCCGGCGACCAGCGACGTCGTGGTCACACCGGCCGCGCCGAGCAGGAACCGGCGGCGGCTGTTGTCGTCAGGCATTCCGTACCCTCTCGTTTCCGCGAATGGACGTTCTCACCTCAGACAACACCGATCCTCAATGGCTGGGGAGTCCCTGCCGAAAGGGGTCGGAACAGGGACCCTCTCCGGCGTTTGATCCCGGTCCAGCGGCGAACCACCGCTGGTGACACCGCGGCCGGCATCGCGGCTGCAGGTCGCCGTCGCCGACGCCCCGGATCGGGCGGTAGCCGGGGTATGCGACACCTAGGCTGAACGTGGCCTTCATATCCCGTTTCATTCCGGCGATGCTGGATGCACGCCGGAAAGAAAGGAGGTCGACATGGACGACAATGCGCTCGGGGAGTTCCTCCGGCATCGACGGGAACGGTTACGGCCGGAGGATGTGGGCCTGCCCGGTGGGGGCCGTCGCCGCACTCCCGGGCTGCGCCGGGAAGAGGTCGCGAGCCTGGCGGCGCTGTCGCCGGATTACTACGGCCGGCTCGAGCAGGGCAGGGTACGCACCCCGTCGGCAGCGGCGCTGGCCAGCCTCGCGCGAGCGATCCGCCTCACCGGCGACGAGCAGGACTACCTGTTCCGCCTCGCCGGGCTGCGGCCGCCGGAGCCACGCTCACCGCTGGCGCACGTCGACCCGGCGATGTTGTATCTGCTGGACGCGCTCGAGCACACGCCGGCGCAGGTCACCGACGATCTGCTCACCGTCGTCGCCCAGAACCGGGCGGCGGAGAACCTGCTGGGCGTCTGGGCCGGTTTGCCCGGTTACGAGTCCAATGTCACGTGGCGCTGGTTCACCGATCCGGCGTCGCGGGACAGCAACGATCCGGCCGAGCACGAGCGCATCGGCCGGGCCTATGCGGCCGACCTGCGGGCCGGAGTCGCGCAGCGGTCGACGAGTGACCGGTTCGCGCAAGAGCTGGTGGCCGACCTGCTCGGGCGCAGCGCCGAGTTCGGTCAGCTGTGGGCGCAGCAGCAGGTGGTGGCACTGACGTCGACGCCGAAACTCATCCGGCACCCGCTGGTCGGCGAACTCGACCTGCAATGCGACGTCGTGCTGAGTCCGGCCACCGGCCACCGCCTCATCATCTTCCGGCCCCGGCCCGGGTCCAACGCCCACGAACAGATCGCTTTCCTGGACGTCCTCGGGAATCAGAAGTTCGCCTGAATCTCCCTGCTTTTCATCGATCACCCGGGAAACGCGGACATCTCCGCGTGCCCGAAATCGGAACTCGAAGGAACCCCGTGAACATCAGCGGAAACACCATCTTCATCCCCGGCGCCACCTCCGGTATCGGCCTCGGCCTCGCGCTGCGCCTGCAGGCCAAGGGCAACACCGTCATCGTCGGCGGACGCCGCACCGCCCTGCTCGAGCAGATCGCCGCCGAACACCCCGGCATCGGCACCGTCACCATCGACGCCACCGACCCGGCATCGATCGCCGCGGCCCGCGACGAACTCGCCACCCGCTACCCGGCCCTGGACACCCTGATCACCATGGCCGGCATCATGGAACCGGAGGACCTGCGCGACCCGGCGTCGCTGGACGTCGCCGAACGCACCGTCACCCTCAACCTGCTCGGCACGATCCGCCTGGTCAACGCGTTCCTGCCCGGCCTGCTCGCCCAGCCCGCCGCAACGGTCATGACGGTCAGCTCGGGTCTGGCGTACGTGCCCCTGCCGGCGACGCCGACGTACAACGCCACCAAGGCCGCGGTCCACTCCTTCACGGAGAGCCTGCGCGTGCAGCTCACCAAGAGCGATGTCCAGGTGATCGAACTGGTGCCGCCGGCCACCCGCACCACCCTGATGAACCAGCAGGACTCCGACGTGGCGATGCCTCTGGAGGAGTTCCTCGACGAGGTGATCAGCCTGCTCGAAGCCGACCCGAAGGCCGAACAGATCCTGGTCGAGCGGGTCAAGTGGCAGCGCAACGCCGAGGCCGAGGGCCGCTACGCCGACGTGCTGGGCGTGCTCAGCGGCCGGTACCGCTCCTGACAGACCGCGACCGGCCAAGCGGTCGAGCACTACCGCGGCGAGTACGGCCGCATCCTGCGCGTCGAAGTCCGGTAGGCGGATCGGGATCCCCTGATGTCCGTCATCAGCCACCGCACCCGGCGCATCGGCTGGAGCGACGGGCCGGCGGGCCCGGTGTCCCCGGTCGGCAAGAAGGGTGACGGGGGCGGCGTTGGGCAGACCCGATCGCCGCTCTCGTCAGGGCGGGACTCGTCCGGATCTCAAGGCTGCCGAGGTGAGCGCCGAGGCCCGTGTGCCAGGCTGGCGCGGTGCACGACGATCACCTTTCCCGGATCCTCGAGCTGATCGAGGTGCGGGGCGTCATCAGTGGGGGCTTCGCTGCCGGGGGCCGGTGGCTGACACGGTTCACCCCGGAGTCACCGCTCAAGATCGTTGCGGTGGGGCGTGGGAGCGCCGGAGTCACCGCCGACGGGGTGACCCGGTCCGTCCTGCGGGCCGGTGACGTCGCGATCCTCAACAGACGGTCCTCGGTGACGATCGACGACACCGGTTCGGCGGGCCTGCAGCGGGAGTTCAGCATCCGCGCCGACGACCCGTTCCTGCACGTCGGCGCTTCCGGGACCGAGGCCCCGGACGTCGTGCTCGGCGGGCACATCGAGGTTGATCACGCCGGGGAGGAGCTGATGTCGCGTGCACTGCCCGAGCTGGTGGTGGTGCGCTCGACCGCGCAGGACGCCGAGCACCTGCGCTCGACACTCGACCGCCTGGCCGGGGAGTTCGCCGGTGACCGCCTCGGCCGCCGGGCGGTGCTGCGGCTCGGCGGGCAGTTGCTGCTGCTCGACGTGCTGCGAATCGTGGCTCGTGACGCCACGCTCGGCGGCACCGGCTGGCTGCGTGGTCTGAGCGACGACCGTCTGCGGCCGGCCCTGGACCTGTTGCACGCCGACCTCGGCCGCGCGTGGCGGCTCGACGATCTCGCCCGGGCGGCCGCCATGTCACGCAGTTCCTTCGCCGAGCGATTCACGGCGACGCTCGGCGAGCCGCCGGTCGCATACCTGACCCGCCTGCGCATGCTGACCGCCCGCCGCCGTCTGCGCGAGGACGGAACCCGGATCAGCGATCTCGCCCCGGCCCTCGGCTACTCCTCGGAGAGTGCCTTCAGCGCGGCATTCCGCCGCGAGGTCGGTCTGTCACCTCGCGACTTTCGGACGATCGCAACAGAAAACCGGATCGGGACGCGATCATCGTCCGACGAACATCCGTAACTTCGTAGCCCGAGGCGCACAGCGGTGCGCCCGGGACGACGGAGATCTCCATGACGAACGTATTGGTCACCGGTGCCGCATCGGGATTCGGCCGGCTCATCACCACCACCCTTCTGGCGGCCGGCCACCAGGTCGCCGCCACCGTCCTCGACTCGCACGGCCGGCGCTCCGCCGCGGCGGAGCGGCTACGCGCGGAAGGCGCCGAAGTCGTCGACATGGACGTGACCGACGACGACAGCGTCCGGGCCGGTGTCGCCACGGCCGTCGAACGGCTCGGCCGGCTCGACGTCGTCGTCAACAACGCCGGGCGTGGCGCCCTGGGGCTGGCCGAGAGTTTCTCCGCCGAGGACTGGAAGCGCATCTTCGACGTCAACGTCTTCGGTGTGCAGCGGGTCAGCCAGGCCGTGATCCCGCACTTCCGCGAGCGGCACACCGGCCTGCTGCTGCTCATCTCCAGCATGACCGCCCAGCTGCCGGTCCCGTTCCAGGGCCCGTACGGCGCTTCCAAGGCCGCGGCCGAGGCGTTGTCGGAGTTCTACCGCCTCGAGCTGCCCCAGTTCGGTATCGAGTCGGCGGTCATCGAACCGAACGGCTTCCGCACCGAGTTCCTCGACAAGAACCTGATGACCGACGTCGAGGCGTGGAGGCCCGTCTACGGCGACTTCGCCGCGATGCCCGCACAGGCCCTGGCCGCCTACAACGAGCAGTTCGACGCCATTGCGGAACACGACCCGCAACTGGTCGCCGACGCTGTCCGCGACCTCGTCGCCATGCCGCACGGCACCCGCCCGTTCCGCACCACCGTCGACCGCATGGGCCTCGGCGCCGTCACCGACCGGGTCAACAGCTTCCGCGAGCAGATCCGCGCCGACCTCTGGTCCCAGATGGGCCTGGCGGACCTCGCCGTCGTCCGCGCCGTGTAGCCATCGTCGGCGACCCATCGCGGGCGAACCGTGCGCCGCTGGTGCCACCGACATCCGGCCTACTGTCCGCGACCCGGCGGTCCTCGCCGTCGAATGACTTCAGCCCGCTTACGGCTAAAGCTTCAGGCGCTCAGTCCGCCATCGACGACCCAGGTAGCTCCGTGCACATATATGGATGATCGAGTCCCGAATCTCGGCTGGTGACATAAGAGGGAGACGCGGTCGTCTCGAAGAGGAGAAGGGCGTCGCTGCCTGCGTGACTGCCGACATCGACGCGCTTCTCACCGCACTGTACGTCTTCACGTCTTCACGTCTTCACGGCGGCGCGGCCGCACGGCGGCCCGGCGGCCCGGCGGCCCGGCGGCCCGGCGGCCCGGCGGCCCGGCGGGCGACCGTCAGGCGAACCGCGATTCGCCACCGGCCGCTCCGCGCTGCAGCGCCACCCGGTAGGCGGATTCAGGTCGTCGGCGTCGCGCGAAGCCGTTCCAGTTCGGCACGGGCGAAGCGGACCCGGGCGGTGTCGGCGCCCGCGGAGGCGGCGAGCTGGCCGGCGAGGTCGTGGGCCGCTTCGAGCCGATGGTGCCGGACACGGCGGTCAGCGCGATCGCGGGCGGCTCTGCGGTAGGCGCGGCGCTGTTTGCGGTCGCCGGCCAGGGCGTCGAGTTCCTCGGTGGTGATCACGCCGCTGTCGGCTTCGGGTGTCATGACCGCGCGCATGGCCTCGCGTTCCGGGCGGACTGTGTAGTTGAAGACCCGGATGACCACGACGAAGGCAACGATGATCTCGACGGCCATCAGGACGATGACCACCAGGCCGTTGCCGTTGCCGAGTCCGGCGTTGGCGTCCCAGGTGCCGTGCAGCACCATCGAGGTGAACACGAGGACGATGCCGAGACCCGCCCGGCGGCGCTGGGCGACCGTGCCGACCAGGTAGACGACGCCGGCGCCGACGATCGCCGAGTAGAGGATGTGCGAGGAGAAACCGGTCAGCAGGCGCAGGCCCACGGTGTGCAGGCTGGCGTTCATCTGGTCGGAGCCGAATTCCGCCGGGGCGGCGTTCAACGCGTACGAGATGTCTTCGATGATCTCGAACCCGAGGCCGGCGAACGCGCCGAGGATGAACCCGTCGTAGGCGGTGCGGACGACCTGCGGTGCCAGGAACATCAGCAGGAGCACGGCGGAGCCCTTGCCGAGTTCCTCGAAGAACGGGGCCGTCAGCCCGGCACCGAACGCCATCTGGAAACTCTGGCCGAACCACTTGCCCCAGAGCCCGAGCAAGGCGGTGTTGCCGGACAGGGCGATGGCCCAGGTCGCGGCGAATCCGCCCCACACGAACGCCGCGACGATCAGGGCGAGCGGCTGCCGGGAGTACCGGTCGATGCGCGCGGTGAACCACCAGAACAGCACGGCGTAGAGGGTGAAGATCGCGGTGCTGGCGGTGAGTGCCGGTGCGTAGAGGCGGATCCCCTCGTTGATGATGCCGGCCAGGACCCGGATCCCGTAGCCGACACCGAACAGGTAGACCCAGAAGCAGGCGTTACGCGGCTGCCAGAGGATGACCGGGTTACCCCAGCCGGTCCTTTCGATCGCGGCGTCGCGGGCGGCGATGGCCGGGCCGGTGGGCGCCGGCTGCGAGGGGGCGGTCATGCTCCGGTCCCTTCGCCGTTCGGGCGTACCGACTTGAGCATCGCGGCGATCTCCCGGGTCACGGTGCCGGAGACGGCCTGCGGGCCGATGACCTCGATCTCCACCCCGGTGTCACCGAACACGAACGCCGCGACCAGGCCGACGGCATTGGTGCCGTCGAAGTGCGCGGCGACACCGTGCTCACCGGTCTCGTTGGTGATCGTCACCGGGTCGCCGATGACGTGGAAGCCGGCGTGGCCGTCGACGCGCAGTCCCTCGTTGGTCTTCTTGATCTGTGCGAGAAGCTGTGCCGGTGTGCCCCGGTAGGTGTCGGTGACGACCTCGAAGACGGTGCCGTTGTAGGACACCGCGGCCGTCTGCAGGTAGCCCGCCGGGCCCCGCCGGCCCTGACGCAGTCCGGTCATCAGTTGCGCTCCGGCGACGGGCACGAACTGGACGTCGTCGCCGACCTGGATCACATCACCGGCCTTGATCGGGTCGTCGACGCCGACCGACGCGTTGATCGCCGGCAGGATCCACACCGCGACGGCGAACAGCAGCGCGACGAGCCCCGCGGGCAGCAGCGTGCGCCGGTCCAGTCCCAGCAGGCGCCGCTCCACCGGAACCCAGGCGTCCCGCCACCTCTGCTCACTGTCGGCATGGTCCGCCGTGTACAGCCCTGACATCGACCCTCCCCGTCGCCATCGGTGATCACGACGCTAGCAGCCTGTCACGTCTGCATCCTTCCGCTGAGCCGGCAGCCGGTGACCGGATGTGCTGAGAAGCCTCCGGGCCACCCGCGCCCTTGGGGGATCCGCGGCCCCGGCCCGGGCGTCACGGAATCCACTGTGCGGGGCGGCCGTGCCAGTGCGGCGGCAGCGCGGTGCCAGCGTCGCGGGAGCGGCCACCGTCAGTCTGGTGAGGCAGGGCCACCTGCGTGGCCGCGCCGAACCTCGGCCCGATCACCGACCACCGTTGTCGACGGGAATCTCTCATGCATGATGTTGTCATCGCGGGCGCCGGGCCGGTCGGTCTGTTCCTCGCGGGCGAACTCGCCCTGGCCGGATGCTCGGTGCTCGTGCTGGAACAGGACGAGGATCCACGTGCCGCGTGGAAGTCGTTCCCGCTGGGCTTACGGGGCCTGAATCCCGGCTCGGTCGAGACGTTCCACCGCCGCGGGATGCTGGACGCGCTGTCGGCGGCCTCCGGCGTCGACGCGGCGGAATTCGCCGCGAACTCCGGCGGGCCTCGATCGGTGAGCCATTTCGCCGGCATCGAACTCGACGCCGCCGACATCGACCCGGCCTCTCTGCCGTACCGGGTGCCCGGTCCGGCTTCGGAGAGTCTCATGACGAGTCTCGAAGCGGTCGGTGAGGTGCTGACCGCGCGTGCCGACGCGTACCGGATCGGGATCGTCCGTGATGTTCCCGTCACCGCCGTGGAGCAGGATGCCGACGGCGTCACCGTGACGGCGGGCGGCAAGGAGTACCGCGCCGGGTGGCTCGTCGGCTGCGACGGTGGACGCAGCGTGGTGCGCCGGTCCGCGGGCTTCACGTTCGTCGGCACCGAACCGCTGTTCACCGGCTATGTGGCGCGTGTGACGTTCGACGACCCGGACGCGTTGCCGCTCGGGTTCAGCCTGACACCGGCCGGCATGTACCTGCGCACCCCCTTCGACGGGCATGTGGGCATGATGGACTTCGACGGCGGCGCCTTCGACCGCCGGCAGGAACTGACCCGCGATCACCTGCAAGCGGTCCTGCGCCGGGTCTC
The DNA here is from genome assembly GCF_000962825.1 of Actinoplanes rectilineatus. Lineage (GTDB taxonomy): Bacteria > Actinomycetota > Actinomycetes > Mycobacteriales > Micromonosporaceae > Actinoplanes > Actinoplanes rectilineatus. The sequence goes on along the minus strand of NZ_JZKF01000076.1, from coordinate 18,495 downwards.
CGGCACCGGAGTGATCCTGAAAGAGGTTCATCTGGCCTCCAGCTTCACCGACCGGGCGATGCAGGCGACGACCTACCGTCAGGGCCGGATCCTCCTCGCCGGCGACGCCGCGCACATTCACGCACCGCTGGGCGGCCAGGGACTCAACCTCGGCATCGGTGACGCCATGAACCTCGGCTGGAAGCTGGCGGCGACCGTGCGCGGGTTCGCGCCGGAGGGTCTGCTCGACACCTACACCGGCGAACGCCATCCCGTCGGCGCGTCGGTGCTCGACTGGTCACGCGCCCAGGTCGCGACCATGCGGCCGGGCCCCGGCGCCGCCGCGCTCCAGCGCCTGATCCGTGACCTGCTGGGCACCCCCGCCGGAACGGCCCATGTCTACCGGCGTACGTCCGGGTTGTGCCACCGTTACGACCTGGGCGGGGAACATCCCCTGGTGGGCCGGACCGCACCGGACCTCCTGCTCGTGGACGGCACCCGCCTCGGTGAGCTGCTCCGAGAAGGACAGGGCGTGCTGCTCGACCTCAGCGGCAGCGGGCGTCTTCGCGAAGCGGCGACGGCGTGGGACCGTCTGCGCTACATCGGTGGACAGGCGCGCGACGACCTCGGGATCCGCGCTCTCCTCGTCAGGCCGGACGGCATAGTGGCGTGGGCCGAGGGCCACGAAACCGCCTCCGCGACGTTTCCGCAGGCGGCGGGCCGCTGGTTCGGCCGCGGCAAGAGCTAGGCCTGTCCGTGGGAGCACGGGCCGCCCGTGCGGGGCCGCCCGGTCAGTACAGGTCGACGGCGTCGTAGCTGAAACCCGGGCTGAGGTAACCGGTGCCGGTCGAGCCGCTGACCACCGTGATGGTCAGGGTGTTGGTGCCCGCGACGAGGGCGCTCGCCGGCACGGCGTACTCGTAGAGGGTGTTGTTGCCCCGGTAGGTGCCGATCGTGAGGCTGCGCGACTTCGGCTGGGCCGACGCGGCGGGGACCTTCTTCGGGGTCCAGTCGTTGATCGAGATCTGGGGCCGGCCGCCGGCGAAGGCGGCGGTGATGCCGATCCGGACGGTACGGGCCGTGAGCTGTTCCTCGGTCAGGTCGAAGGTCACGGTCGTCCCGTTGTTGATCCCGCTCCACTGGGCGGCGGGGAACGACGCGGTCTGCGAGCCGGTGACCGCGGACCGCCATGGCTGCAGGCGGCTGTCGGACGGGTGCATCGAGGTCGACTCGGCGGCGTTCTTGAAACCGGCCGGGGTGCCGTCCCACTCGCCGAGCCGGACGATGGTGTCCTGCTCGGCCCAGGTGGAGCTCTGGTTGGCGCCAGTGGTGCCGGTGCCGGCGGCGACGGTCACGCTACGCCTGGCGACGGCGAGTTCGCCCTGGTAGAGGGTCTGTGTGTAGGAGCCGGGTTTCATCAACGGGCTGGCGAAGTTTCCGGTCGAGGCATCCGGCCGGGTCCAGTACTGAGCGGCCGGATTCGACCAGCCGACGACGGCGTTCGCCCGGTCGACGCCGGAGACCTTGCCGACGATCCAGCCGCGCCCGGCCGGACCGACGGCGTCGTGCAGGTTCAGGTCGTACATGAAGGAGAGGTCCCGGGCTTTCGGGGTGGATCCGTCGGTGACCATCAGCGCATAGGGGCCGTACAGCTCGCCGGTGCGCTGCCCCTCGGTCTGGTTGTGCCCGGAGAAAAGGTAGTTGTAGAGGTCGTTGTTGCCGGTGCGCTGCTGTTCGATGTCGCGGAAGAATGGACCACCGGAACTGGATTCGCGATTCCCGTAATCCATGAATACGCCGACGCCGTCGCCGGTGAGGCCACGGACGCCCTGGTCGATGGCACGCCGGTTCGAGTAGTACTTCGACGATGTCCGGCCGCCGTCGCGGAATACGTCCGCGCTCTCGATGACGGTGTCGCCGGCGGTGTCGGACGGCTCGTAGGCGCCGGTGAGCACCTCGCCGCGGAACGACGAGTACCACCGCAACTCTCCGGCGGCGTGCGCGTCGACCCAGGTCGCCATGTAGATGTTGTTCTGGTCCTCGCGGACGACCAGGTAATGGTAGATCTCGCCGTCGGTGTAGAAGTCCGGCGCGTGCTCGGTGACGACGATCGTGTCGCCCCGGACCTCGGCGGTGACCTCGGTGTCCGAACCGAATCCGGACTGGACGTGGGAGGCGCGGCCGCTGAGCAGTTCACGGCCTTCGTACGTCATCGACGTCATGTCACCGTTGGTGCGGCTGACGGTGAACATCAGGCCGGCGCCGGTGTCGACGATGTACGCCCCGTCGCTCTCGGTGACGCCGAAGGTGGCGGCCCGCGCGGTGTGCGCCAGCACGACACTCGCCACCAGCGCGACCGCGGCGACACTCCCGGTGATCATTTTCCTACGCATACGCGAGCTCTTCCGTAAATGGGGACTAGGGGAGGAATCGCGGCCGAGACTAGGTTCCGGAAACGGGCCGAGTCAACCGAGGGAAAGCAATTCCGGCGAATATCGTTTTCCCGGTCCCCGTCCGGTGACGGGCGTCTCGCCGAAAAATGATATGCGGACGTCTCCGCGACTGCCGTGCGTTGACAGCGCCGTCCGCCGTATTTAGCCTCGGTGCGCTCGAAATGATGTTCGGATGCAAAGGCAGATTCGATGAGCAGGTACGACGATCTCGTCACCGCCGCCCAGCGCGGCGACCGGCGTGCCCGGGACGAGCTCGCCCGGGTCTGGCTGCCGCTGGTCTACAACGTGATCGGCCGGGCGCTGAACGGGCATCCGGACGTCGACGACGTCGTGCAGGAGACGATGCTGCGGGTGATCCGCGACCTGCCCTCCCTGCGGCAGCCGCAGAGCGTCCGGGCGTGGGTGCTCACCATCACCATGCACCAGATCGGCGTTCACCGGCAGCGCGCGGACGCGGACGCCCGGGTGAGCGTGGTCCCGGAGGTCCCCGGCCCGGCCGCCGACTTCGAGGAACTGGCGATCCTGCGGCTGCGGCTGACCGGGGAACGCCGGCAGGTCGCCGAGGCGGCACGCTGGCTCGACGACGAGGACCGCGGTGTGCTGGCGCTCTGGTGGCAGGAGGCGGCCGGCGAACTGAACCGGGAGGAGACGGCCACGGCGCTGAACACCGGCGTCGCGTACGCGGCCGTGCGGATCCAGCGGATGCGGGCCCAGCTCGACCGGTGCCGGTCGCTGGTGTCCGCGCTGGACGCCGAGCCGCGCTGCCCGCGGTTGCAGGCGGTCCTGGGCGGCTGGGACTCGCGGCCGAGTCCGCTGTGGCGCAAACGGATCGACCGGCACGTGCGTGACTGCCGAGTCTGTCCCGGGCGGCCGGGCGGCGAGATCGCCGTCGAGCGGCTGCTGGTCGGCTGCGCCATGGTGCCGGTTCCGGCCACGTTGTCCACCGCCGTGCTCGGCAAGGCCACGGCGGCCGCGGCTCTCGCCGGCACCCCGGCGTCCGCGGCTCTCGCCGGCACTCCGGCGTCCGCGGCTCCCGCCGGCGGCCCGGCGTCCGCGGCTCCCGCCGGCGGCCCGGTGTCCGGCGGCCGGGCCGGTGCGGTCAAGACGGTGGCCGCGTCGGTGGTGGCCGTCGCCGTGGTGGCGGCCGGAGTCGTCGCGTACGCCGCCGGCCCCGAGTCCCCGGCCGCCACCACCGCGGCCGCCCCCGCCGTCGCGTCCGCCGCCACGCCCGCGACCCCGGCCTCCGCGGCGGTCGGCGGCACGCCGTCGCCCAGCACGGCCCGTGCCACCTCCGCCGCGGCGGTGCCCGCGGCGAGTCCCGCCCCGAGCAGCGGCACGGCGCGATGCGGCGGTGCGGGACTGGCGAGCCGCTGGGCGAGCTGGCCGATGCCCGGCCCGGACCGCCCGGCGAGCTACCGCAACCTCAAGGACGGCACCGTCCGCGACCAGGTCACCTGCCTGGAATGGCAGCGCGAGCCGGCCCCCGGCACCTACACGTTCACCGCGGCCGGTGAATACTGCGCGGATCTCGCCCTGGACGGTGGCGGCTGGCACCTGCCCACCCGCGTCGAGCTCAGCTCGATCATCGACAGCGGCCGCTCCGGCCCGGCGATCGACACCACCGCGTTCCCGGGCACCCCCGCCCAGTTCTTCTGGACGTCGACGCCGTGGGCGGTGACGAAGACCCCGCTGCGCGCCTGGATCGTCAACTTCTACGAGGGCCTCGCCAGCAACGGCGCCTACCAGTCCGCGGACTACCGGGTGCGCTGCGTACGCTCTGCGGGCGGCTCCGGCAAGCCGTCCTACCGGATCGCCGGGGGCCAGGTCACCGACCCGGAGACCGGCCTCGTCTGGCAGCGCGCCACCTCGGAGCAGATGAGCGCCGCCGCCGCGACCGGCTACTGCGCCGCCCTCGACCTGGGCGGGCACCGGTGGCGCCTGCCGACCCTGCAGGAGGTGTCGACAACGGTCGACGACTCCCGGGTCGCCCCCGCGATCACCACGACGGCGTTCCCCGGCACGGTGAAGGCCGGCTGGTACTGGACCGCCACCCGGGCGGCCCCTGACACCGGCCTGCGGTGGGCCCTCAACTACGACGACGGCTACACCAACTACCGCAAGATCGTTTCCGGGTACGCCCGCTGCGTACGCTGACGACCTCGTGGTGACGGGCGCGGCCGGCATCGCCGCGCTCCGCCGGGCGGACCCCTCCCCGCTCGGGTCACCGGCCGCAGCGCCGACCGGAACCGCGGTGGGACGACCCCGGGCGCGGTGCCGGCCGGAACCCTGGGGGACGACACCGGGCGCGGTGCCGGCCGGAACCCTGGGGGACGACACCGGCACCGGGGTGGCGCCCGTCGTCACCGCGACCGCGTCATCGGTGGTCGACCTGCAGCCGGATGGTGTCGTACATGATGCCGGACATCGGCTCCATCCAGTCGTCCAAACCGTCGGTGATCTCGCCGGGGCGTAGCGGGGCGAGGGTCAGGACGTTGTCGCCCGCCCGCAGCAGTGTGGCGGGGAAGGCGATGGTCGGCAGCAGCCGGTACATGGATCGTGCGACCTGGCGGTAGGAGCTGTTGTCACCGGGCACACCGGGGAGCGGGTCGAGGTTGGCGATGCGGGTGCCGTTGAGTGTCACGGCGAGGGTGGCGAAGACGGCCCCGGCCACCGCGATGTCCACGTGCCCGGTGCCGGCCCGGTATCGGCGCGCGGCGAAACGGATGGTCCACTCGGTGAGCGTGTCGTCGGGGGTGGTGCCCCGCCACTGCAACTGGGCGGCCGTGCCGGGTGTGGCCAGGACGGGGTGGAAGTAGTTCCATTTCTCGGCCGGGTCGTCGACACCGACGGTGAAATCGACACCGTCCGGGAAATCGTAGGGATATTCGAGCCAGGCCAGGGTGCTGCGGTACCCGTCGGCGCCGCCGGGGATGTGGAACTCCTTGGCGGTCCGGTCGGGTGTGCCGATCTGCCAGAGGGTCGTTCCGTGGCTGACCGGCTTCCACGAGTGTCGGCCGGTGTCGACCCGGGTACCGGCGGGCACGGTGATCCCGGTCCGGCGGTACTCCCCGAGCGCGCCTCCGGCGAACGCGGCGAGGGTGTAGGTGCCGGGTCTCACGGCGGGGATCGTGAAGGTGCCGGCGGGGTCGATCCGGGCGAAGTAGTGGTAGTCGAGGCCGAGATACTGCCAGTTGGTGCCGTCGAGGACGGTGCCGCGCCAGTCCCGGTCCGGGCCCGGCCGGTAGAGCACCGCCCAGCCGTCGCGGACGACGGGATGTCCGGTGATCGCGAGCCGGCCGCTGACGGCGGACCGTTGCGTGGCGGCGTAACCCGGATCGGTGACCCATTGATAGGGCCAGCGCGCCACTTCGCGGGCCGCGACCTGTTTGGCGTCCTGCCAGAGCGCCGCGACGTTGCCGGCCTCGTCGCCCACCGCGGCTTCGCCGACGTGGAGGTAGAAGGGCCCGTAGACCTTGCTCCACCCTTTTTCGGGCCGTACGTCCGGCATGCCGTAGTGGCCGGTCAGCGGATGCCAGAGCAGGATCATGCCGTCGTAGTAGTCGTGGACGGTGAGTTCCTGGCGGGTCGGCCCGCCGAAGCTCTCCTTGCTCGCCTGGACGAGGGAGAGCCCGATGGTGCCGTTGGACATCAGGAAGACGTTGTTGTCGCCTTCGAGGTCCGAGCTGTTCTGGTACTTGCTCCAGATCCGGCCGTCGGGCAGCACGACGGTCGAGTCCTGCAGGGTCACCGCGTTCTGCAGGTCGGCGATGCTCGGCCGTTGCTGGACACCACGTGCGTCGTCGACGACGAACCAGCGGAAGGACGGGTCGGCGCCGGTGGAGAAGGCGTACCGGAGCTGTCCGAGTGCGAGGCCGTCGGGCATGCCGTCGGGGTATCCGGCCAGCCAGTAGGAGTACAGCCCGGACGCGCCGCGTTCGAGCGCGAAGCGGATGTCGAGGCGGAAGGGCAGCAGGGTGGCGTCGTCCGACAGCAGGGAGATCTCGATGCGGTCGGTCGTCCGCGCGGTCACGCTGAAGGTCGCGCCCTTCATGCCGCTCGCGGGCGCGGTGCCGATGTTGAAGGTCGTGTATCCGTGACTGCGTCCGCCGGGCAGCAGGTCGATGTTCTCGTTGCCCTGCGTGCTGCCGATCAGCCGGAGCTTGACGAGTTCCGCCGTTGCTTTGACGACGGTGAATTCGATGATGCCGTTGGCCAGGGTCACGGTCGTGCCGTTGTCGGTGAGGGTGACGTCGGATCCGGCATCGGCGGTCGCGGGCGTGGCGAGGGCCGGAGCCAGGACGGCGGCTCCCGCCACGCCCCCGGCAAGGCCGAGGACAGTGCGCCGTGAGACAGGTCGGGACATAGCTTCTCCCTGTTCGATGGAATCGATTCTTCGGCAGACACCATTGCCACGGACGCCCGGTTACGGCGGATTCCGTGGTCGAGATTCTCCGGTTCTCAGCACTGCACGGCGAATTGCCACCGGGCGGCACAGAAGTTTCCCGGAGCGCGTTTCACAGGTTTTCGTGGTGCCGATTCAGGACGAGTGGCACCCGAAGACATCCGCTTCGGGAATCACGGCGCAAAACGTTCTGAACGGCGGGCCGGTCACGGTCGCCGACGGGGATCCGCGCGGCCCCGCCACCGGGCAGGGAGCCGGCGACGTGCGGGTAAGCGCTTACCTGATTGCCGGGACGCTACCCCCGGGTGTCATGCGCGTCAATCCATGACCGCACATCCGCGGCGCGCTCCGTCGCCGCCGGCGGCCGGGCTCGCTCCCCCGCCACCACCCGGGCGGAGTTGCCGCAGCCAGGCCCCGTACTGCCGCATTCATCAACCGCGGACACCTTCTTGACACGACTGTTTCGGCGGCGTTACGCTCCGACCTGCGGGGACATTTGAACGTTTCATTGACGCATTCTCCTCAGCTTCTTCGCCTTCCCTCTCAGTCAATCCATCAGTAACGGTCACGCCCTCGTCGGCTTATTCCGTGACCGGTCACGGTGCAGGGACCGTGACCGGTCACGGCCTGAACCTTCCAGCGCTCACCAGCTTTGAAGGAGACAGATATGCGGCTCCGGAAACATCCGTATCGAGTTCCACGCGTTCTCGCCGTCACGGTGATCGGCGCACTCCTCGCCGCCGGCTGCGGTGGTGGCGGGGACGGCGAGGACGGCCGGGTGACCATCCGGTTCGACTACTGGGGCTCGACCGAACGCGCCCAGGCCACCAACGACGCGATAGCCCTCTTCGAGCAGGCCAACCCGGCGATCACCGTGGAGTCCTCCTTCTCCGACTTCGGCGGATACTTCCAGAAGCTGGCGACACAGATCGCCGGCGGCAGCGCCCCCGACGTGCTCCAGATGGACTACAGCTACGTCCGCGAGTACGGCGACCGCGGGGTGCTCGCGCAACTGGACAGCGGCGAAGCACAGGTACAGACCTCGGGCCTGAGTCGGCAACTGCTCACCGGAGGATCCGTCGGCGACAAACTGTTCGCCATCCCGATCGCGCAGAACACGCAGATGTTCAGCTACGACGCCGCGCAGTGGAAGCAGGCGGGCGCCACCACGCCGGCCGACACCTGGACCTGGGACGACCTGCGGGCAGCAGCCCAGGCGGTCACCGACGGCACCGGCGCGAAGGTGCACGGGCTCAACGACTTCGGCGGCGTCCTGGACTGGTTCGAGGTGTGGCTGCGCCAGCAGGGCAAGCAGCTCTACACCGAGGACGGCCGGCTCGGCTACACGGCTGCGGACGTCACCGCCTGGTGGCAGATGAGCGACTCCTGGCGGCGCACCGGCGCCGTCACACCGGCGGAGACCACCACGAAGATCGACGGTACACAGGAGAACGACCCGGTCGCGCAGAAGCTGTCCTCGGCGACGTTCGGCTACGACAGCGGCTTCACACCGAAGCTCTGGGAGCAGTACGGCCGGGAACTCACCGCCGCGTCCTTCCCCACCGGCACCGGCAAGCGCGGCCAGTACGCCAAACCCGCCATGATGCTCAGCGTCGCCCAGCGCTCGCAGCACAAACAGGCGGCGGCCAAACTGGTCGACTTCCTGATCCACGACACCGGCGCCGGCACCGCCCTGGGGATGTCCCGTGGCCTGCCCGCCGACGAGCAGGTGCGCAAGCTGGTCGGTGCCACCCTGCAGGGGCCGCCGCAAGCCGCCTACGAATACGAGCAGAAGGTCATCGCCGGGCTCGACGCGGCTCCCCCGCCTCCGCCGAAGGGCGCCGGCGAGGCCAAGGTCGCCTTCCAGCGGGTGTACGACGACGTCATCTTCGAACGCGCCACGATCGAGGCCAGCGCGGCCAAGTTCATCAGCGAGGCGGAACGGGCGATCGCGTCCTGACGTCGGCATCCGGGGCCGCGCCCGGCGCGGCCCCACCATCCGGGAGACCTCTGACATGACACAACAAACCCTGGCGAGGCCGGCCGCCGCCAGCGAACCGCCCACCGACCCGGGACACCGGCGCCGGCGACACCGGTACGGCGAACGGCCGGGCCTGGCCTACCTGTTCCTGTCCCCATGGATCGCCGGAGCGCTGGTGCTGACGATCGGCCCGATGCTCGCCTCGCTCTACCTCTCGTTCACCGACTACGACCTGTTCACCTCGCCGCAGTGGGTCGGCCTGGCCAACTATCGACGGCTGTTCGACGACGATCCCCGCTTCCTCACCTCGGTCGGCGTCACCCTGCGGTACGTGCTGATCTCCACACCGCTCAAACTGATCGCCGCCCTCGGCGTCGCCATCCTGCTGAACCGGGTGACCCGGGGTTCCGCGTTCTACCGCTCCGCGTTCTATGCGCCGTCCCTGCTGGGCGCCAGCGCCGCCATCGCCATCGTCTGGCGCCTGATCTTCGACAACCAGGGCATCGTCGACAAGGGACTGTCCGCGGTCGGCATCCACACCGGCGGCTGGGTCGCCTCACCCCGGTACGCGCTGCTGGTCATCGTGGCACTCGCGGTCTGGCAGTTCGGCGCACCGATGGTCATCTTCCTGGCCGGCCTCAAGCAGATCCCGCAGGAACTCTACGACGCCTCCGCCGTCGACGGGGCGAGCCCGTGGCGGACCTTCCGCTCGGTCACCCTGCCGATGCTGTCGCCGGTCGTCTTCTTCAACCTGGTTCTGGAGATGATCCACGCCTTCCAGTCGTTCACCGGCGCGTTCGTGGTCAGCGGCGGACGTGGCGGGCCCAGCGACACCACCCTCTTCTACACCCTGTACCTGTACGACAACGCCTTCTCGAACTTCCGGATGGGCTACGCCTCAGCGATGGCCTGGGTGCTGCTCCTGGTGATCGCCGTCGTCACGGCGGCACTGTTCGGGACATCACGCCGGTGGGTCTACTACGCGGGAGAGGATGCGCGATGACCACTGTCACGGCCGCCGTCCCGGTCAGCCGCAGGGTCCGCAAGGTCCTCCTCCACCTCGCCATGATCGCTGCGATCTGCGCACTGCTCTACCCGGTCGCCTGGCTGATCTCGTCGTCCTTCAAACCGGCGTCCGAGATCCTGTCCGGTGCGAGCCTGTGGCCGAGCCGCATCGTGCTGAGCAACTACACCGAGGTGTTCGCCGGCGTCGCCGGGGTCGGCGTCTGGCGATTCGCCGTCAACTCGCTGCTCATCTCCGCCGGCGCGGTCGTCGGCAACGTCGTGTCGTGCTCGCTGGCCGCGTACGCCTTCGCCTGGATGCGGTTCCGGCTGCGCGGCCCGATGTTCGCCTTCATGATCGGCACGATCATGCTGCCGGTCCACGTGCTGCTCATCCCCCAGTACACGATCTTCCAGAACCTCGGCATGATCGACACCATCTGGCCGCTGGTACTGCCCAAGCTGCTGGCCACCGATGCGTTCTTCATCTTCATGATCGTGCAGTTCATGCGCGGATTGCCCAGCGAACTCGGCGACGCCGCCCGCATCGACGGCTGCGGACCACTGCGCGCGTTCCGGTACGTGGTACTTCCGCTGAGCAAACCCGCGCTCGTCACCACCGCCATCTTCACCTTCATCTGGTCCTGGAACGACTTCCTGAGCCAGCTGATCTACCTCAACAGCCCCGAGACCTACACCATGCCACTGGCGCTGCGCCTCTTCATCGACCAGACCGGCGAGAGTTCGTACGGTGCGATGATGGCGATGTCGGTGCTCACCCTGCTGCCGATCGCCCTGTTCTTCGTGGCGTTCCAGCGCCTGCTGGTGCAGGGCGTCACGACCACGGGGATGAAGGGATGAGCGACCGGTTCGCAAGATTCTCCGAGTGTCTGCTGGTCGGCATGTTCACCGCCCTCTTCTCGCTCCCGGTGGTGAGCGCGTTCGCGGCCTTCACCGCGGCGTGCACGATGCTCCGTGAAGAGCGCCCGGCCGGTCCGGGCACATATGTGAGGTGCCTGGCCGAGGTCCTGCGAAGCGGGCCACTCGTGCTGATCGTGCCGCCCCTGGTGCTGCTCGTGCTGGTGGCGGACGCGGTCGCGGTCGGATCGGGTGTCCCCGGCGCCCCCGTGCTCGCCACGATCACCGTGCTGGCCGGTGCCGCCGCGGTGCCGTTCGGCCTGCGGGCCGCGGCCCGATGGCGGCCTGGCCGGCGCTGGCCGCAGGTGGCCCGGGCCGCGGCCACCGACCTGCTGCACGGCGTCCGGGAGAGCTTGCTGTTGCTGCTCGCGACGGTCATGGCGATCGTCGTGGCCGTGGCGGTGCCGATCACGGCCCTGCTGCTGCCGGGGTTGCTGGCGTTCGGCGCCGTCGCCGTGGACCTCGCGGGCCGGGACCGCGGACCCGGCATGGTTACCTGAGGATGGTCCCTGGTTTCGACACGTATCCCTTGACCGAAGGAGTCCGCATGCAGTCTCGCCGGGTGACGATCCGGGATGTCGCCCACGCCGCGGGGGTGTCGCGGCAGACGGTCACCCGGGCCATCAACGACATGGCCGACATCAGCCGGGAGACACGGGAACGTGTCATGAAGACGGTGGAGGAACTCGGCTACCGGCCGAACCGGTTCGCGATCGAACTCTCCCGCCAGCGCACCCTCTCGGTCGGCCTGATCATAGGAACGTTCCGGAACCCGTACTACGCCCAGCTCGCCGACGCGTTCGTCAACGAGCTGCAGCGCCGGGACTGGCAACTCGTCGTCGGCACCTCGGAACGGGGCGAAGCCGAGGTGATCGGTGCGATGGCCGCACAGGTCGATGCCATCGTCGGTTACATCGATCAGGCCGAGGACGAGATCGCGGCGACGTTCCGGGGCATGCCGATCATCCGTCTCGAACATCGCGCGACGACAGCGGGCATCCACTCCGTCGAACTCGACTGGGAGCGGGGCATCGCCGACATGGTCTCCGCCCTGCGGGCCAAGGGTTCTCGGCGGTTCGCGATGATCGATGCGGCGGCGCCCGAGCCCCACGGCCTCGCACCCCGCCGCCGCTTCTTCGAGGATGCGGTCGGCGAACCGTGCACCGTCGTCACCGAGACGCAGTCGATCGCCGGTGGCGCCGACGGCATCCGGAACCTGCTCGAGCGGGACCCGCGGATCGACACGGTCCTGGCTTTCAACGACCTGATGGCGATGGGCGCGGTGCAGGGCGCGCACACGCTGGGCATCGCGGTCCCGGACACGATCCGCATCGTCGGCATCGACGGGCTCTCGCTCGGCGAGGCGGTGAGCCCGCGGCTGACGAGCCTGTCGCTGGAATCCGCAGCCGTCGCCGGTGAGGCCGCGGAGATCCTCGCGCAGCTCTTCGCCGGCGGCCCGGTGCCGGACGGATCTCTCACCAGGGCCGTCACCCCTGTCGTCGTCTGGCGTGAATCCGCCTGACCCGCACCCCTTCCCGGCCGGTGGACCACCGGCCGGACCGAACTCCACCTCCCCCGGCCGTGACCGGTCACGGCCCCCGCTACACAGGGAACAGCATGCAGGAGATCTCCCCCACGACGGGCAGCGACCTCGACTACATCACCGCCATCACACCCCCGGACGGCACCCTGCCCCCGCGCGCCTCCACACCGGTCACCGACGCCGACCGTGTCGACCTCGACGGGACATGGCAGTTCCGTCTCTCCCGGTCCGCCGTCGCGGCGGAACGGCACGACCTGGCACCCGGCACCGACGGCTGGAAGGACATCCAGGTGCCGGGGCACTGGCCGTTGCAGGGCTTCGGCGACCCCTGGTACACCAACGCCGACTACCCCTTCCCGGTCGACCCGCCCCGGGTGCCCTCCGACAATCCGACCGGTGACTACCGGCGCGCATTCACCTGGGACAAGCCGGTCGAAGGCCGGCGATGGGTCCTGCGCTGCGAGGGCATCGAGTCGATCGGGCGGATCCGGGTGAACGGCGTCCTGGTCGGCGTCACCCGCGGAAGCCGGCTGGAACAGGACTTCGACGTCACCGACCACCTCGTGCCCGGCACCAACCTGCTCGAGATCCGCGTCCACCAGTGGTCGGCACACAGCTACCTCGAGGACCAGGACATGTGGTGGCTCCCCGGAATCTTCCGGGGCGTGTCCCTGCTCGAACGCCCGGACGGCGAGATCGGCGACCTCTTCGTCCGCGCCGACTTCGACGCCGACACCGGCACCGCGACACTGCGGATCGAGGCGACCGAGCCGGCCCGCATCGACTCCCCCGAACTCGGCATCACCGGACGAAGCAGCGGCGAGACCATCGACCTGCCCGGGGCCGAACCCTGGACCGCCGAGACCCCCCGCCTGTACACCGTGACGGTCTCCACCGCCGCGGAGACACGGACGCTGCGGGTGGGCTTCCGCCGGGTCGAGGTCCGTGACGGCAACCTGCTGGTCAACGACCGGGCCGTACAACTGCGCGGTGTCAACCACCACGAATTCCACCCGGAACGCGGACGTGCGGTGACCCCCGCCGACCTCGAGGCGAACATCCGCACGATGAAACGGCACAACGTCAACGCGGTCCGGACCAGTCACTACCCGCCGTCGCCGCGCCTGCTCGACCTGTGCGACGAGTACGGACTGTGGGTCGTCGACGAATGCGACATCGAGACACACGGGTTCCTGCACCAGGACGAGGAACACGGCGCGTGGACCGCCCCCTGGAAGTCGAACCCGTCAGACGACGCGTCCTGGAAACCGGCCTATCTCGACCGGATGCGGCGCATGGTCGAACGCGACAAGAACCACCCGAGCATCATCCTCTGGTCGCTGGGCAACGAAGCCGGCACCGGGGAGAACTTCGCCGCGATGGCCGCCTGGGCCCGGCACCGCGACGACACCCGGCCGATCCACTACGCGGACGACGTGGCCTGCGAGTACGTCGACGTGTTCGGCGAGATGTACACCCCGTTCGCACGGATGGACGAGATCGGCCGGCGCCTGGACCGCATCGATCCCGCGTCCACCGTCGACACCCTCCAGGACATCGCCCGGCGCCGCCTGCCGTACCTGCTCACCGAGTTCGGACACGCCATGGGCAACGGTCCCGGCGGCCTGCTCGACTATCGGGCCCTGTTCGAGAAGTACGACCGTTGCCAGGGCGGGTTCGTCTGGGAGTGGCGTGATCAGGGCCTGGCGCGGCCACTACCGGACGGGCGGATCGGGTACACCTACGGCGGCGACTTCGGGGAGCCCGTACACGACGGCACCTTCTCGATCGACGGTCTGGTGTTCCCCGACGGAAACCCCTCACCCGGGCTGCTCGAGTTCAAGGCCGTCTTCGCCCCGATCCGCATCACCGTCGAACCCGGCGGCGACACCGTCCACATCCGTAACCTGCGCGACTTCGCCACCCTCGACGACACCGAGTTCCGGTGGACGGTCGCCTTCGACGGGATGACAGCCGCCTCCGGCACTCTCGACGTCCCCCGGTTGCCGGCCGGGACGGCCGTGACCGTCCCGGTCCCCGCGACACCACCGGGCGACGGCGAACGCGTCGTCACCGTCACCGCGGTCACCCGGTCCGGCAGCCGGTGGGCGGACGCGGGTCACGAGATCGCCTTCGGCCAGGCCGCCGGGCACCGGCCGGTACCCGCTCCGGTCCCGACACCCCGGCCCGGGGCGGTCGCCGTCGACGCCGTACGGGCCGCGTCGATCCGGCTCGGGCCGGCCTCCTTCGACACCGGGTCCGGCGCACTCACCCGTCTCGGCGGCGTCACGTTCACCTCCCCGCCCCGCCTCGACCTGTGGCGGGCGCCGACCAGCAACGACCTCCAGACCGGCCAGGACGGCTCCGCGGCGGCCCGCTGGCGGCGCGCGAACCTCCACGCCCTGGACCACACCGTCCTCGCCGTCACGGAGACGACCGGCCAGATCCGGGCCCTCACCCGGGTGGCGCCGCTCGCACGCAGCTTCGGCGTCCACGTCGACGCGCTCTGGTCACTCACCGGAGACCCCGGCGAGGTGCGGCTGTCGCTCACCGCGACCCCGTACGGCGCCTGGCCGTCGACCTGGCCCCGGATCGGACTCCGCTTCGCGGTCCCGGCCACCTACGACCACGTGACCTGGTACGGCTACGGCCCCGGCGAGCGGTACCCCGACACCTACTCGGCGACCCGGCTGGGCCGTTGGTCCGCGCCCGTCACCGAACTCCAGACGCCGTACGTGGTGCCGCAGGAGAACGGCGCGCGAGGCGGCCTGCGCCACCTCACCACCACGAACGGCCACCACCGTCTCGACGTGGTCGCCGAATCGGAGCTCGGGTTCACCGCACGGCCGTGGACGCCGGAGGACCTGACAGCGGCACGGCACCACCACGAACTCAGCCCCGGCCCGGAAACGGTCTTCACGCTCGACATCGCACTCGACGGCATCGGCAGCGCCGCGTGCGGCCCCGCACCACTGCCGGCGGATCGCCTGTCACCCCGGACGACGGAACTCCACGCCCGGCTCCGGGTGCACACGGCCGGCTGACCCCACCACACCGAGAAGGAACGAGGACGTCATGACCCACACCGTCCGCCGGGCGGCCATCGTCGGCACCGGGTCGATCGCCAACGCCCACGCCGCGGCCCTGCACGGCCTGGAAGACCGGGTCCAGCTCACCGCGGTCGTGGACGTCGACCCGGCCCGGGCACACGGCTTCGCCCACGAATGGGCCGTGCCCTCGGTGGCACCGGACCTGGCGACACTGCTGGCGGCCGGCGACGTGGACCTGGTGCACGTGTGCACACCACCGTCGACGCACGCGGCCCTCGCACTGCAGTGCCTCGAGGCCGGAGTCACCGTCGTGCTGGAGAAGCCACCGACGCTGTCGCTGGCCGAACTCGACATCCTGATCGAGGCGTCCGCCCGGACCGGCGCCCACGTGGCGACGGTCTTCCAGCAGCGTTTCGGGCCCGGCACCCCGCGGCTGCGTTCCCTGGCGGCCGCCGGCGACCTCGGAGCGCCACTGCTGGCGACCTGCCACACCCACTGGTACCGCGACGACGCCTACTACGCCGTACCGTGGCGCGGACGCTGGGAGACCGAGGGCGGCGGCCCCACCATGGGACACGGCATCCACCAGTTCGACCTGCTGCTGTCGATTCTCGGCCCGTGGGAGCAGGTCGTCGCCGTGGCGGCCCGGCAGAGCCGGCCGACGGACACCGAGGACGTGTCGCTGGCCATCGTCACGTTCGCCGGCGGCGCCGTCGCCTCGGTGGTCAACTCGGTGGTCTCGCCCCGGCAGGTCTCCGCGCTGCGATTCGACTACGCACACGCCACGATCGAACTCACCCACCTGTACGGCTACACCGACGACGACTGGACGGTGACCCCCGCCCCCGGCCACGAGCACCTCACCGCCGCGTGGGCCGGATCCCCCTCGACCGCCGGCAACGGTCACCTCGCCCAGCTGGCCGCGGTCCTCGATGCCCTGGATGCGGGCGCCGCACCACCGGTGACACTGGCCGACACCCGGACCACCGTGGAGTTCATCGCCGCGCTGTACGCGTCCGCGTTCACCGGCCGCCCGGTCCGCGCCGGGCAACTCGGGCCGGGCGACCCGTTCACGCAACGGATGGACGGTACCGGCGCGCCCTGGCCGCGGGCCGGTAGGCCCTCGGTCAGCAGCGCCTGATGTCCGCGGGGCTGTCGACCTCGACGTCGGTGATGGTGAGCCCGGCGACGCACGGCGCTTCCGTGATGTGGTTGTCCACGATGGTCAGCTTCCCGAGCGTGAGGTCCCGGCTGGGAGCGAAGGTGCTGCGGGACGCCAGCCGGATCTCGCCGCCGCCGGTGATGGTGCCGCCCCGGGTGGCGATCGTGGTGTTGTAGCAGTTCTCGAGGAGGATGGCGTTGCCGCCGGTGCCGGCGATGTCGACGCGGCCGATCCTCGCGCCGCCGCTCTCGGAGACGCAGAAGATACCCCGGCCGCCGCCGCGGGCCTTGACAAGGCCGACGGTGATGTTGGACGGGTAGGCGTCACCGACGCGGCCGTTGCGGTTGGCCATCCGGAAGGCGGCGTACCCGGTGCCGGTGCCGGTGTTCGCGGCGTCGACGGTGCCGATGGTGGCGTTGATCGTGGTGTTCAGCAGCAGACCGGCCTCGCCGACGTCGCGGGCGGTCACCGTGCCGATCGTCAGACCGTCCACCCCGGCGGTCTCCACGGCATGCGAGCCGGCACCGGAGACGTACACGTCGTCGATGACGATGTTCTTGCTGAACGGGCCGGTGCTGCCGTTGTCGATGCGGACACCGAGCCCGCCCGAGAGCCGCATGTCGATCCGGCCGAGCTTCACGTTGGTCACGTCGCGCAGGAAGATGCCGTACATCGGTGTGCCGGTGACCTTGAGATGCTGGACCTCGATGTCGGTGACGTCACGGGCGAAGACGGGCGCCATGTCCGTCGCACCCGCGCCGACGACGTCGATCGTGCCGCACACGTCGATGGTGGTGTAGCTGTGCAGTTTGATCCGCGCCGCGGCGGACACCGATCCGGAGCCCCGGACCACCACCCGCTCCTTGACGGTCCGGCCCGGCGTCAGACTGTCGATACCGGCTTGAATGGCGCTGCGGGTGTCCGCACCGGTGTACACCGTCCGGCCGGCTCGGCTGGCGGTCCACGTGTCACCGGAGCGGACCACCGTGGCGTCCTGGGCTCCGCCGCCACAGGACGACGCCGACGACGGCACCGGCACGGCGGCGGCGGACACGCTCGCCGCCACCGGCGCGCTCGCCCTGCTCGACGGGACGGCTGACGCGGTCGACGCGAGCCCGGAGGCCGACGGCGTCGCCGGCGGCACCGGGACTCGCCCGCTGCCGCCGGGCGAGGGGGTGTACGGCTCCTCGCCCGCCACCGCACTGACCGTCGCGGCGACCCGGGGAACCAGGCCGACTCCCGCAACGACGAGAACAGCTCCCGCAAGGACGGCGAGCACGCCGGCCGACAACTGACGATTCAACGCGTGGACTCCTCGACCTGCCGGCGGCGACGGAATTGCCGTGACCGCCACGCTTCCGCCATTTCCGAAACCGGATCAGACCATATGCACGAATACCGATCACGTCAACATTGAATTGGATGCCGAGAGATGCGAGCAAAATCGCGGCCACCTCGTATCACTTTTCCACCAGGATATTGATCACGCCTCACCGAACCCGCCCTGAGCTGGCATTTCCGTGATTCGTCAGGTTGTTCCGATATCTGCTTCAACGACCCGGCCACCGGCGAACGCCCCGATGTCCTGCACCGCCGGGACCCGGCGGGAAGAACAGCCCGCATTCACCCGCCCGGCGGGTACAGGAATCCATCTTTCCATCGCGGCGGAACAGCCGGGAACGGGACGTCCACCGTCCGTTGCAGGGTCCTGCTCCGAGCAGGACCGGCTCATCCGGCGGCGGCTTCCCTCCCGCCGGGAGTGTCATACGCCGTTGCCACCGTGTCGGGCCATGGACAACGACGACCACCTAGACCCGTTTCGTGGTCAGGGTGCGAAGCCCGTCCGCGTGGTGATTTCGGGCGCGCTCGACGCCCCAATTCACCACACCCGTGGCGGTGTGGTGAATACGGGCGCGCTGGACGCCCCAATTCACCACACCCCTGGTGGTGTGGTGAATACGGGCGCGCTGGACGCCCGAAATCACCACGCTGTTGTGGGTGTGGT
>NZ_JZKF01000075.1 GCF_000962825.1 Actinoplanes rectilineatus | reverse complement strand
GCGTTAGGCTTTGTTTACCGACGCGGGGTGGAGCAGCTCGGTAGCTCGCTGGGCTCATAACCCAGAGGTCGCAGGTTCAAATCCTGTCCCCGCTACTTGTGGGAAGGCCCGGTATTCGCTTTTGCGAATGCCGGGCCTTTTTTTTTGGGTTCAGTGGTTGGTGGCGTCGAAGGTGCGGGCGTTGTCTTTGACCACGGGGATGTAGCGCTCGGCCCACTCGCGTAAGGCGCGTAGCGGACCTATCAGGGTCGTGCCCAGGCTGGTGAGGCTGTAGTGGACCCGGGGTGGCTTGCTTGCCTCCACGCGGCGGGTGACCAGGCCGTCCCGTTCCAGGGATTTGAGGGTCTGCGCGAGCATCTTCTGGGAGATGCCGGTCATCTCGCGCTTCAGTTCGGCGAAACGGAGCTCGCCCTCGGCGTTGGCCAGCGAGAGCACTGCCATGGTCGTCCAGCGGGATCCGACCCGGTCGAGCAGCAGTCGTGTGGGGCACAGGGGGTCGAACAGGTCGCCGGGTGAGGTGGTCACCCCGGCGTTACCTGGTGTGGGGAAAGTGCCTTCTTGCCCGGTCATTGGAGGTTTCCTACGGTTACCACGTTCCGGATGGTAACCGTTGGAGGTTGGCCTTGCGTCAATCGAAGTTGACCCTTCTCTCTCATGTTCGTGGGGCCACCGCGCGACGCGTGCCGGTCGACGGCGTCGAACTCGCCGTGGAGACGGTCGGGCAGGGGCCGGCTGTCCTGTTGCTGCACGGCTTCCCGCACACCCGCGCCATCTGGCGGGACGTCGCTCCCCGGCTGGCCGATGCGGGTTTTCAGGCGATCGTGCCGGATCTGCACGGGCTCGGCGACAGCACACCGGCTCTGCGGGGCTATGAGGCGCCGGCTGTCGCTGCGGATCTGCTTCGTGTTCTGGATGCCCTCGGTGTCGTCGAGGCGCACGCTGTCGGCGTCGACCTGGGTGTCGGCCCGGCATTCGCCCTGGCTGCGGCGTGCCCTGAGCGGGTGGCGAGCCTGACGCTGTCCGAAGGGCTGCTGGGGGTCCTGCCCGGGGCCGAGGAATTCCTTCGCCAGGGGCCGCCGTGGTGGTTCGGGTTCCATCAGGCGCCCGGTGGCCTGGCGGAGGACGTCCTGGAGAACTCGGCGGAACGTTACGTTCGCTTCTTCCTCGCCGCGGGCAGCCGCCACGGACTGCCGGACGATCTCACCCGGGTGCTGGTGGAGGCGTACCGGAGCCGGACGAGTCTCGCCAACGCCTTCGATCACTACCGTGCGATGCCGGCCACCGCGGCATGGATCGAGACCTGGGCCCGGGACCGGAGACTGGGCATGCCGGTCCTCGCCGTCGGCGGTGGTGCGATCGCCGGAGCCACCGCCCGCCAGCTGGAACCGATCACCGACCGGCTCACCCGGCACGTGCTCGAGGACTGCGGCCACATCACCCCGATCGACCAGCCGGGCGCCTTCGCCGAACTGCTCGTGGACCATGCCCGCTCGGCCGGCCGGGACCGGACGTGAGCCGGGAGCAGCGGGAGGCCATCCGGCAGCGTCGTGCGGCGTCACCCCTCGATCTGGGCGGTGAGGTCCACGAGCAGCGCGCCCTGTTCGAGCAGCTGCTGTCGCACAGTCCCGTCCCGCCGGACGTCGTGGTCACGCCGACCCACCTCGACACGGTGCCCGGCCTGGTGGTGGAGGTCGCAGACAGGCCCAGCGTCGGCACTGTCCTGTACTTTCACGGCGGAGCGTACGTCTTCGGGTCGGCGCGAAGCTCGGTGGGGATCGCCGCCGACCTCGCCCGACGGTCGCAGACCCGGGTGCTCACCGTCGACTACCGCCTGGCACCCGAACATCCCGCGCCTGCCGCCACCGACGACGCGGTGCGTGCCTACCGGGCGTTGCCGGCCACCGGCGTCGACCCGCGACGGGTCGTGGTGGCGGGCGAGTCGGCCGGGGGCGGGGTCGCACTGGGCCTGCTCCAGCGCATCGTCGCCGCCGGGGAGCCGCCGCCCGCCGCGGCGCTGCTGTTCTCGCCGTGGATCGATCTGACCCTCAGCGGTGACTCGATGCGGACCAGAGCCGAGGCGGACTTCATCGTCAGCCGTACGGCGTTGCGCCGGCGGGTGCGTGATTACGCGGGTGATGACGAGGCTGCGGTGCGGCGGCACAGCCCGCTGTTCGGAGACCCGCGCGGGCTGCCCACGACACTGATCCAGGTCGGTTCCCACGAGGTGCTGCTGGACGACTCGACCAGGTTGGCGGCGGGACTGGTGGCGGCCGACGTGTCGGTGACACTGGACGTGACCGCGGAGGCGACGCACGTCTTCCAGTCCTTCGCCGGGTCGTGGGACGAGGCTGACGAGGCGATGAACCGGGCGGCAGCGTTCGTGCACACGGCCTGCGCGGCCGGCTGAACCAGATGATCGAGGTGCATGCCTATCTTTGATGGGTGATCGGCGACCTTGACACGTTTCGGGACGAGCTGGCGGCCAGCGGGATTCCGCCGCTGGCCAACAGGATGGCCGGGGCCGACTTCCGGGCCGGGATCGCCACGCGTGACCTCGGGCCGCTTCGGATGATCTCCCTCGACACGCCCGCGAGCGCGTGCGTTGGGAGGGAACGCGATGCCCGGGACGGCACGAACCTGGCGGTCAAGGTGATGATGCGCGGGCGTACGCGGATCGAGCAGGGCAACGGTGCTGCCGACCTCGGGCCGGCCGACCTGGTGCTGCTCGACCCCACCCGTACCGTCCGGTTCGAGAGCACGGCCTCCGCGCACGTCACCATCCTGGTTCCGCGCCGGGAACTCCGGATCCGGCCCGACCAGATCGACCGGCTCGTCGGCGTGCGCATCGACGGCGGTCACGGCCCGGGCGCTCTCGTCTCGGCGCTGGCCCGGAACGCGGCCGTCTCCACTTCGGCCCGGAGTGCGGCCCAGGCGGTGACCGGCTTTCGCGCGGGCGAGGCGCTCCGGTCGGCGGCGGCCGTCGTCGAACTGATCGCCGTTGCGCTCGAGGCCCGGCTGGGCGACGAACGGCCGGCCCCGGACGAGCGGCTGCGCGACCGGATCGTCGGCTACATCGAGGCCCGGCTGGCCGACCCCGACCTGACCCCGCCCGGCATCGCCGCCGCCCACCACATGTCCGTGCGCCGGCTGCACAAGCTGTTCGAGGACCAGCCGCTCACCGTCGCCGCCCTGATCCGGCACCGCCGTCTGGAACACTGCCGGGCCGAACTGGTCGCCAGTGGACGGACGGTCACGGCGGTCGCCGCGCGGTGGGGATTCCCGGATCCCACCCATTTCAGCAAACTCTTCAAGTCGACGTACGGCTACAACGCCCGTGCACTGGTGACCAACAGCCGTGCGCGGACGACCAGGACGGGCACGGCCGGCGCGGAACAGGATGGTGGTCACCACAGCACGGCATAGCAGGGAGAAACTCATGGCGAAGGTGTCCATCGTCCGTCCCGGCGAGGGCGAGATCCTCGGCAGCGGGCCGGCGCAGGTCCGGATCCTGGAGAACGGCGAGCACACCGACCACCGGCTGGGCTTCGCCGAGATCACCGTTCCGCCGGGCTTCCCGAGCCCGTTGCAGCACCGCCACGCCCAGCACGACGAGGGCTTCTACGTGCTGTCGGGGACGATCCGGTTCACGGTCGGCGAGGACGAGCACGACGCCGGGCCCGGCACCTGGGTCATCGTGCCGACCGGAGCGCCGCACACGTTCGCCAACCCGGGCGACGAGACGGCGGTCATGCTGAACACGTTCACGCCGGACCTGTACGTGCAGTACTTCCGCGACTTCAAAGCCATGATCGATTCCGGGCAGTCGGTCAACGCGGACACCATGACGCCGCTCTGGAAGCGGTACGCCACCGAGATCTCCAACGAATACGCCTCCTGACGCACCGTCGGCCCCACCGGTACGGCGGCCCGGAGAGCATGCGACTCGGGCGGTCTCGACCCGATGCGTTTCGGGCAGGACAACGGTGAGCCGTTTCGGGCGCCGGTGTCGTCTCAGAATCCGACCCCCATCTGTTCGGCCAGTTCCGTGACGGAAGTCGATGGCGTGCCCGGGGTACGCCGGAGAATGTCGGACAGCACCTCGTGGGCCAGCGGGCGACAGCGGATCTCGGCGGGGGCGAGCCGGTCGCCCTCGAGCAGCATCTCGGCGGCCTTCGTGGTGTCGCCGACCTGTGTGTAGGCGCGTGCGACGTCCAGGAAGTAGTGTGCGCGGCGTTCCGGCGGCATGGCGTTGAACCCCTCCGGATCGATCCGCTCGTGAGCCTCCACGGCAGTGCGACCGTCGCCGAGTTCGACGGCGGTCGCCACCCGGTGCAGCTGCACATTGGTGGGGCCGAAACTGGTCCAGTAGTGGTTGAAGTCGCCACCCAGCTCCCGCGAGGCCTGTTCGGCGCCGCAGAGCAGGTCGCGCACGGTCGCGCCGTCCCCGATCCGGGCCGCCGCCATGGCCCCGTTGAGCAGGAGCGCGCCGTAGACCGATAGATGGTCCCCGCGAGGACGTTGCGGTCCGGCTGCCAGCCGGGTGGCGAAGTTGACGCTGACCTCCAGCGCGGGGCGAACCCGGCCGAGCGCGAGCAGCGCACTGCCCGTCTCGTAACCGGCCCGGCAGGCCAGCAACTGGTCGCCGGCCCGCTGCGACACCGCGACGGAACGGTCCGCGGTGAGCCAGGACAACTCGTGCTCGCCGACCTTGCGCAGCATCGACGAGGCGATCTGGTAGACCTGTCCCAGCAGGTGCGCGGCGTCCGGCGCGTATTCGCCGGCCGCACAGGCGAGGTCCGCCGCCTGCGCGTCGCCCAGCAGCTTGGGCAGGGTGCCCATGAGCGTGCCGTATCTCGCGTGCTGGTACGTCTGCCAGGCGTCACTGACCTTCTTCTTCATCTCGGACAGCGGCGGCGAATCCGGTATCTCGTCGAAGAACGCGCTCATCTGGGCGTACCGTTCCAGCGCTGCGCGGATCTCCTCCACGTCGATCTGATCGACACGGTTCGGCGTTCCCGGCTCGCGCTCCGCGCCTCTGCCCAGCAACAGCCGGACATCGACCTGCAGCACATCCGCGATGTCGTACACGACCGAGAACCTGTCGAGCCGGCGGACGCCCCGCTCCACCTCGTCGACCCAGATCGTGGACTTGCCCAGCCTTTCCGCGAAGTCTTCCTGGGACATCCGTCGTCGGCCACGCCAGTAGGCGACCCGGCGACCGGTCGGCTCATCCTCCACAGTGGTCTGGTCGGCCCGCGTCACGACGAGTGGTTCGTCGGGAATCCGGCCGGGGGCGGTACTCCGGTGCCGGGGAGAGGAGACGAGCAGGGTGCTCCGCAGGGGATCGGGGAGGCCGTAGGCGGGATCGGCCAGGTGGGTGGCCAGTTCGATGGGCGGCCGCGCCGGTGAGCCCGGCTTTCCCCGGGACAGCCAGGCGGTCCACGTCCGCAGCCACGTCATGTGGGTGTCGGGCGAGAACAGCCGCAGGCGGCGCAGCAGTGCGCTGAGCGTCGCGTGATCGGTCAGGGTCAGTGGCGGCGTGGCATCCGCCACCGGGGTGAGAGACGACGCGTAGGGGTCCTCCGTGAAGAGGGCGTCGGTGACCGCGCTCCAGGAGCATCGCATGCCGATTTCACCGGCGATGCCGGGTGCGGTCATGGCCAGGTGCGCACCGGACCGACGGCGGATCACGAAGTCGCCGGCCGCGCGGCGGAAACCGGGATGCCCCGGATCGGTGGTGAGTGACCGGACGAACGTCCCCTCGGCGCCGGGCGGGATGACGAGGGTCAGGCCGGTGGGTGAGGGCAGGACCGCTCGGATGCCGAAGTCGTCGAGAGACTTCGCCCCGGCCAGGAGACGGAGCAGCAGAACGGCCTCGATCCGCTGCTGGTCGCTGTCGGAGGCGTCCGGGATCAGCTGGTGTGTGGTCCCCAGCAGGCGGATTCCGGCCAGGGCCGCCCGGTAGTTCTCGCCGGTGCACTCGCATCGGCGGTAGGCCGGGGCTTTGTGGTGTGACCGGCTCACCGTCGCCGTGCCCCGGCCGTCGCGCTGATCACGTCGCGACTCCAGGTGCGGAGCTCTTGGAGTGAGCGCAGGCCGAGTTCGCCGTGGGTGGCCGGTCTGCCCACCGCCGCGATCCACACGGGGATGGTGCAACAGGCGACGACGAGGATAGGGACGTGGGCGATCGCCACGATCAACGGGCGGATCACCGCACCGGGCAACGCCATCAGATCGACCGAGGTCACAGCTGTCTCCCGTTCCGCCGCCCGGTCAGCGGTAATCGAGATGTGACGGATGCCGACCATCGGTGCGGTTCGTGATGCGGAGGCGGTTGACCGTTGGGCCGCCATGACGGAACTAGTGCCGGGAGTTCCGGACGGCCGGGCCGCCGCGACGGCCATGCCGCCAGCGTACCCACATCGTCAAGCGCTGTTGTGCCGGGTGACACGTCAGGCGTACCCGTGAAAGAAGAGCGGCGCACCGGTCAGGGTGACCGGTGCGCCGCTCGTGATGACGTGCTGTCAGCAGGTGGTGTAGCCCTTGCCGGCCTTGGTCCACTTGCAGGAGTCGATGGTCTTGTTGGCGTTGGTGCGGAGGGTGGCCGCGTCGCCGCCGTTGTTCCAGATGTGCTTGGCCTTGCCCCAGTAACGCTTCGTGGACGAGTTCGTGCCCTTGCCGGTGTGGACGGTGACCGACTTGCCCGCGGCGAGGTTGTAGGTGCCGGAGAACTTGTAGGTGTTGCCGGCCCGGTCGCGGACGGTCCAACCGTTCAGGTTCACGGTCTTCTTCGTCTTGTTGGTGAGTTTGAAGTACTCGCCGTTGATGCTCTTGTTGGTCTTCTTGTCGGCGCCGGGGGCGTTGTACTGGATCCGGGTGAACTGGATCGCGCCGACCGCCGGGACGGGCGTGGCCGTGGGCTTCGGGGTCGTCGGCTTCGGCGTCGGGCTGGTCGTCTTCGGCGGGGTGGGGGTGGGGCTGCTGGTGGTGCGCGACGGGGTCGGCGACGGGCTGGTCGTCGTGCGTGACGGCGTCGGCGACGGGCTGGTCGTGGTCCGGGACGGGGTCGGCGTCGGCGAGGAGCCGGGCGTCGGGCCGTCGGAGCCGCCCGAGCCGGCGACCGTGATGCGGCTGGAGAAGCTGTTGCTCAGCAGCAGGTTGTCGGAGGAGGCGTAGTCCGGCTTGGCGGTCTCGGCGAGCACGGCACGGTAGGTGTGCTGGCCGGCGGTCTGGCCGGTGACCGTGGCCGAGAAGCTGGCGACGGTGCCGTCGCTGGTGATGCCGGCGGCGACCTGGGACCAGCCGCTGCTGGTGTAACGCTGGAAGCTCACCGGGATGCCGGGCTGGTCGGGCGATGCCCGCACGGTGAGCGACACCGAGTTGGCCGACGAGGACGTCGCCGAGAACTCGGCGCCGACGCGGAGCGGGGCCTGCACGATCGGGGAGTACGCCCCGCCGGACTCGACGGCGAAGACGAAGCCGGAGTCCATGGTGCGGGTGATCGACCAGCGGCCGCTGCTGTTGGCGGTGGCCGACGTGGGGTATTCCCACGGGGTGGCCGCTTCGAGGTCGGACGCCCGGGTGACGTCCCTGCCCCAGATGTAGGCGCGTTCGTGCAGCTGGACGGTGGCGCCCGCGGTGGCGGTGCCGGTGAGGGTGATGTTGCCCCAGCCGACGCGGAGTTCCGGCGTGTCGAAGGTCGGGCCGGCGGCGGACGCGGGTGAGGCCACCAGCACGCCGGTCGCGGTGAAGATCCCGACTAGGGCGACGCTCGCGCCGAGAATCGATTTCGGTCGACTGTGCATGAAGTGGTCCTCCGTGATGTGGGCAGCCCGAATGCCGCTCCCGCATTGAACGCCGACGCTAATCGAGGATTCCTCCGGCGGTCATCGTTCGTATCGTCGGGCACATTACCTGCTGGTGCCAATGGTTGTGGTCCCCGTGGAGCCGCTGTGATCCGACTACCAGGCCGAATGCGTTTCCGGAGCGTGTCCGGCATGTGACTCTGCGGGTTCCGGTGCTGGTGTTCGGTGTTGATTTCGGGCGGTGGTCCGATTTGGTCCATGCTTATCCGAAGTGGCGGACCGTACTGAGAATGAAACGGATGAAATGATCGAACTCACTGCTGATTGCTCCCGGTGTGCGGCACTCTGTTGCGTGGCTCCCGCTTTTGCCAGATCATCCGATTTCGCCGTGGACAAGCCGGCGGGACGCCCGTGCCGCAATCTCGGCGACGACTTCCGGTGCACCGTCCATGAGGAGCTGCCGCAGCGCGGTTTCCGGGGATGTGTCGTCTTCGACTGTTTCGGCGCCGGGCAGCGGATCACCCAGGACACGTTCGGCGGACGGGACTGGCGGTCGTCGCCGGAGATCGCCGGGGACATGTTCGCGGCACTCCCGGTGGTCCGCCAGTTGCACGAACTGATGTGGCTGCTGACCGAGGCGCTGAAGCTGGACGAGGCCCGGTCGCTGCACCCGAAGCTGCGGGCCGCGCTGGCGGAGACCGACCGGCTGGCCGCGGGCGACGCCGGCGCGCTGCGGGAGGTCGATGTGGACGCGTACCGCGCCCGGGTGAATCCGATGCTGCGACGCGCCAGCGAACTGGCCCGGGCCCGGATCGGCGGTCGCCGGGCGGACCACAGCGGGGCGCATCTGATCGGCCGCCGGATGCGCGGCGCCGACCTGCGCGGGGCGAGCTTCCGCGGAGCGCTGCTGATCGGGGCGGATCTGCGCGGGGCCGACCTGCGCCGGGCCGATTTCACCGGAGCCGACCTGCGCGGCGCGGATCTGCGGTCGGCCAACCTGGACGGGGTGTTGTTCCTGACGTTGTCACAACGGAGATCCGCATCGATGGGATAAGGACCTAGGATGGGCGCATGCAGCAGGTGACCGGCATGGTGTGGGTCCTGACCGTCCTCGGCATCGTCGGTCTGTTGGTGTTCGACTTCTTCTTCCACGTTCGGCGGGCCCACGTGCCACGGCTGCGTGAGGCGGCGGCGTGGACCGCGGCGTACGTGTCGATCGCCGTCCTGTTCGGTGTCGGCGTGTGGGTGTTCGGCGGCTCCACGATGGGCGCGGAGTACTTCGCGGGCTACGTCACCGAGGAGGCGCTCTCGGTCGACAACCTGTTCGTCTTCCTGCTGCTGCTGAGCAGTTTCAAGGTGCCGCGCGCCGACCAGCAGAAGGTGCTGTTGTTCGGGATCGTGGTGTCGCTGCTGGCCCGGACCGGTTTCATCCTGCTCGGTGCGGCGCTGATCAACTCGTTCGCCTGGATCTTCTACATCTTCGGCCTGATCCTGCTGGTCACCGCGGGCAACCTGCTCCGCGGCAAGAGCGAGGAGGAGGAGACCCCGGACAACGTGGTGATCCGGCTGGCCCGGCGGTTCCTGCGCACCTCGGACACGTACGACGGGGACAAGCTGTTCACCGTCGTCGACGGCCGCCGGGTGCTGACCCCGATGCTGCTGGTCATGGTGGCGATCGGCGGGACCGACATCCTGTTCGCGCTGGACTCCATCCCGGCGATCTTCGGGCTGACCCAGAACGTCTATCTGGTCTTCACCGCCACCGCGTTCTCCCTGCTCGGGCTCCGGCAGCTGTACTTCCTGATCGACGGCCTGCTGGACCGTCTGGTCTACCTGTCCTACGGGCTGGCCGCGATCCTGGCGCTGATCGGCGTGAAACTGGTCCTGCACGCCCTGCACGAGAACAACGTGCCGTTCGTCAACGAGGGCGAACCGGTCGACGTGGTGGAGATCCCGACCGCGCTCTCCCTGGCACTCATCGTCGGCCTCCTGGTGATCACCGTGGTGGCGTCGCTGCTGAGCCCGCGGGGGCGCGCCCGGACCTACGTCTCGGCGGCCCGCCGGCACGCCACCGAGTTCCTCGACATCGAGACCGACGCGGCGTACTGCGACGAGATCTATCACCGGCTGCTGGTGGAGGAGGCCAACCTGCGGAGCCTGCCGGCCCGGCACCGGGAACGGATCCGGCGCGAGGAGGACCTGATGGAGCTGCTGAACCGCGCCCACCGGGAACACGAGGATCGGGTCGCCGACGGCCGCTGCTACGTGCCGTCGACGACCTGAGAGAACCGCGAGGGAGACCTCAGCGGTTCTGGTCGCGCGAGTTGAGGTACGCCGAGAGGTTGTTGGACTGCCCGTCCAGGAGCCCCCGGTCGGGGTTGTCCGGGGCGTCCGACAGCAGGCTGGCCACCCGTGCCGCCAGGGTCGCCGCGCGGGACGCCAGATCCGGCTCGGCGTAGCGGCTGTCCTGCTCGGCCCGCATCGCCTGCTCGGCCCGTATCGCGTCGGCGGCCGCGCCGGGCCGTCCGGGGTAGCCCATACCGGCCGAGGTCGGCACCGCGGACACCGGCTGCTCGTAGACCGGCTCGGCCTCGTAGACGGTGTCGTCGTACGCGTGGTTGTCGTAACCCGACTCGTCGTAGGAGGTGGTGGCCTCGGCGTAGACCGGCGCGGTCTCCGGCCCGGGCACCGGCACGGCGCCGAGCAGGTTGACCGTCTGGCCCTTGCCGCCCACGTAGTTGTTGAACTCCGGGCCGATCACCAGGCGCGACAGCATGCGGGACTGGACGGCCGGCACGCCGATCTCGTTGGCGTTCTCCACCCGGAACCGGGCGATCGCCTGACGCATCACGTTGGCGAGCCGGTCGGCCTCACCGACCGAGGTGACACTGCCGCCGGCGAAGACCAGAGCCGGGTAGCTGCCGTCCGGGCCGGTGCAGACCAGTTGGATCTGCGTGACCGTGGCGTTGCGTCCGGTGTCCCGGTTGCCGGGCTGCACGCGCAGGTGCTGCGGCCACAGCCAGAACAACTCACCGCTACTCAGCGTCGTGTCGTCTGCATACGTATAGCGAACCCGGCGGTCGGTGACCACGACTTCGGTCTCCTCGGGCAGGGTCCATCGCGGCAGCGAGGACGCCTCGTCGAACGCGTACTCGGCGACCGCGCAGCGGCCCTGCCAGAGCACACGTTCCCCAGCGTCCAGCGGCCCGAGATCGACTCCCGTCGTGGACAGGAAGTGCTGGTGGAACATGGTTGCCTTCCCCGTGCTCGCCGCGATCGGAAAACACGCGGCCGTGACGATTACAGCCTGGAGTCGCCGAGGCCGCTAGTCACTGGACGCGAATCACACACCAACTTTGAAAATCGACACAGGACGGTGATCAGAGTTGTACCAACGGCCGCTCGATCATTACTTTCTGTTACCAAAAAGCCCGTCCGGTGGTGCCGGGGAGGCTACCGCGCTCGCGTCCGGCACGGGGGGCGCGCCACCGGTGAAGCGGTCGAGATCCGTCTCCACGCGGCCGGGAAACCAGTCACCGGCGGCGCGACGGGACAACTCGGCCACCGGGGGAGGAGTCCGGCCGGCGACCACCACCAGGTTGCCGAACCGGCGTCCGCGCAACACCCCCGCGTCGGCGACCAGGCAGGCCTCCGGCAGCGCCGACCGGATGGTGGCGACCTGGGCGCGGGCGTGCCGCAGCGGCGGGCCGTCGGCGACGTTGGCGATCAGCCATCCGGCCGGGTCCAGCACCCGGGCGACCTCGTGCATGAACTCGGCCGAGGCCAGGTGTGCCGGGGTCCGGGAACCGGCGAACACGTCGAGCACCACCAGGTCGTACCCGGCGTCCCGCATGCCTTCGACGGCGGTGCGCGCGTCCGCGACGCGTACCCGGATGGAGGATTGTGAAGTGAGCGGAAGCTCGCGACGGACCAGCTCGACCAGGGGGCCGTCGACCTCGACGACCCGCTGCGGTGAACCGGGCCGGGTGGCGGCGACATAGCGGGGCAGCGTCAACGCCCCGCCGCCGAGATGCAGCGCGCGCAGCGGACGCCCGGCCGGGGCGGCCAGGTCGATCGCCGCGGCCATCCGGCGGACGTACTCGAATTGCAGATGGGTGGGGTCGGCGAGGTCGACGTGCGACTGGGGTGCGCCGTCGAGCAGCAGCGTCCAGGCCGTGTCCCGATCAGGATCGGGCACCAGCTCCGCAACGCCCGATGCGACCGTCTCCACCCGCCGCCGGGACGTCCTCCGCTGTGCCATCGGCACATTGTGCAGGTAGCAGATCGGGAGCACGGCGCGGGTTACCCACCGGAGAGAGCGGTGCTGTCCGACGTATTACCAGCGTGAGCGCTGCCATCCTTCCCGCCGACCCGTTGCTGCATCTGCTGCGCCGGGCCACCTACGGCCCGACCCCCGCCTCGATCACGGAGATCCGCAGGCTGGGGGCGAAGGCGTGGCTCGACCGGCAGCTCGCACCGGCGTCGATCGCGGACCGGACCGCCGAGGGGCTGGTCGCCCGGCTGCCGCTGAGCACCCTGAGCATCGCCGGCATCCGGGCACGCGTCGCCGAGGGCACCTTCAAGGAGTACGACTGGGAGGCCATGTGGCATCTCGGGTTCGCCGCGGTGGTCCGGGCCGTCTGGAGTGAACGCCAGCTGCTCGAGGTGATGGTCGACTTCTGGGGCAACCACCTCAACGTGACCTGCCCGCACGGCGACGTCTGGGATAGCCGTCCCGACTACGACCGCACGGTGATCCGCAAGCACGCCCTGGGCACCTTCGCCGGGCTGCTCAAGGCCTCCGCCCGGCACCCGGCGATGCTGACCTACCTGGACAACCGGTTCTCCACCAAGGACGCGCCGAACGAGAACTACGGCCGGGAACTGCTCGAACTGCACACCGTCGGCCTGGCCTACGGCGAGGCGGACGTGAAGGCGGCGGCCCGGTTGCTCACCGGACTGACCGTGGACGAGGAGACCGGGCGTTACCGGTACGACGCGGGCGCACACGCCGTCGGCGCGGTCCGGATCCTGTCCTTCCGGCACGCCAACAACTCCGCCGCGGGCGGCGAGGCGGCCGCCCTGGCCCTCCTCGACCACCTGGCCCTGCACCCGCTGACCGCCCGCCGCATCGCGACCAAGCTGTGTGTCCGGTTCGTCGCCGACGAGCCACCGGACAGCCTGGTCACCAAGCTGGCCAAGGTCTACCTGGACAACCGGTCGGCGATTGCGCCGGTGCTGCGGGCGTTGTTCGCCTCGGCCGAGTTCGCCGCCGCGGTCGGTGCGAAGACCCGAACCCCCTTCGAGGACCTGGCCGCCACCGTACGCGCGCTGGGATACCGGCCGGCGAAGAGCGGCAACTCGTACGCCGAGAGCCTGTTCTGGATGGCCCGTGAGGCGGGCCAGGGGCCGATGGGGTGGGCGCCGCCGAACGGCTATCCGGACGTGGCCGCGGCCTGGTCGTCGCCGTCCGGTCTGCTGGTGCGCTGGAACGCGCACCTCAACATCGCGGCCGGCTGGTGGCCGAACACGCTGGGCCGGCCGTCGTCGCCGGTGACCGACATGATCGGCCCGGTACCGGCGACGTACGGAGCGCTGATCAAGGCGGTCGCGGTCCGGCTGACCGGGGCCGCCCCGCCGGCCGCGCAGGTGACCGCGCTCGCCGAGTTCTTCGGCAAGTCGCCGGTGTCGCCGTTGAAGGCCACCGACCCGGCCGTCGGGCGGATGTTCCCCTACCTGCTGGGGATGGTGCTCAACTCTCCAGCCTTCTCCCTGAGATGAGCACTGAGATGACCACTGAGACGACCACCGAGGTGACCATGGATGTCTGTGGGTGCGAGGTCTCCCGCCGCGGGCTGCTCGCCGGCACGGCCGCCGCGGCCTTCGCCGGACTGGCCGGGACGCAACTGGACACCGGTCTGGCCTTCGCCGCCGACCCGTCCTACGCCGGTGACGTGTTCGTGCTGCTCTCGCTGCGGGGCGGGTTCGACGGCCTGTCGGCGGTGGTGCCGGCCGGCGACCCGGCGTACTACGCGGCGCGTCCCGGGATCGCGGTGCCGAAGAGCAGGCTGATCGGCGGTGACGCGTTCTTCGGGCTGAACCCGGGCCTCGCGCCGCTGCTGCCGTACTGGACGGCCGGGCAGCTGGCGGCGGTACACGCGGTGGGGCAGCCGGCACCCAACCGGTCGCACTTCGCCGCGATGGAGGACCTGGAACGGGCCGCCCCGGGCACCTCGATCCGGACCGGATGGCTGAACCGGATGCTCGGCGTGCTCGGCGCGAGCGACCCGTTCCAGGCGGTCATGGTGGGCAGCGCGATGCCGGCCCGGTTGTTCGCCGGTGCGGCGCCCTCGCTGGGGCTGACCGGGGTCGACGACCTGAAACTCGCCGGCGACGGACCGGGGGCGCCGCTGGCCGCCACGATGGCGAAGATCTATCAGGGCGCCCCGGACGCGCTGGCCCACCCGGCGGCCCGGCTGGCCGGCGCGCTGACCACCGGCGCCGGCCTGCGCGCGGAGGGCTACCGGCCGTCCAACGGCGCGGTCTACCCGGATACCGAGCTCGGCGCGGCGCTGCGCGACGTGGCCCGGCTGATCAAGTCGGATGTCGGCCTGCTGAGCGCGGCGGTCGACTCCGGCGACTGGGACATGCACGAGAACCTCGGCACCGCGACGGCCGGCGGCCTGATGTTCGACCACCTGCGGGCGCTGGCCACCGCCCTGGCGGCGTTCACGGCCGACCTGGGACCGGCCGGGCTGAACCGGGTCACGCTGATCACGATCAGCGAGTTCGGCCGCCGGGTGACCGAGAACGGGTCGGGCGGGCTGGACCACGGTTACGGCAACGCCATGTTCGTGCTGGGCGGCAACGTCAAGGGCGGCCGTGTGTACGGGAGATGGCCCGGGCTGACCGAGAACCGGCTCCGCGACGGGGACCTCGCCGTGACCACGGACTATCGCTCGGTGATCGGCGAGATCCTGCGGGACCGGTGCGGACTGGCCGACCTGAACGGGGTGTTCCCGGGCGCCCGCCCCTCGGCGCTGGGGATCGTCCGCAGTCGCTGAGGACGGGAGTATTCGGCAAAACGGCCATCCGGCACGTCAAGGTCGATCCACACTGAGAACCCCTGTTCCGGAACACGGAGGTTCCCGGTGTCGAGCAACGTGCTGGCCCAGCTGATCGGTGGACAGCGGCAACCCTCGGGCCCGCCGCCGGACGGCGCGATGCCCGCGATCCTGATGGCCGCCCGGCATCGCGCCGGGCCGCCGCTGCGCATCCGCCGGTACCCCTCCGACGAGGGCCTGCCGTTCTGGCGGTGGGACTGCACCGGCTGCGGCGAGTACGGCGGTGGCCGCCACCACGTCGACGCGGTGGCCCGGGCGCTTCGCCACTGCAAGGAACACCCGGGTCACCGTTCGTCACTGCTGCCGCCGGCCCGGTGCCGGCAGCCGGACACCTACCTGCCGCTGCACCCCATGCTGTACGCGGTCGACGACGACCCGCCGCCGGAGCCGCTGGCCCTCTGACCTGCGGTCAGGCCGGCCGGGTGTTCTCCGGTCCGGTGCGCTTCTGCGCCTCGTCCACCGCCCGGTCGATGTGCGCGGTGTGCTTGCGGTCGGTCCGCTTGTCCACCTCGTCACCGATCTTCTCGATCGCGGCGTCGACCTTGTCCTCGTGCTTGTCCACGAATTCCTTGGCCTTGTCCAGGAAGCCCATGACCGTCCCCCTCTCGTTGGCGACCTTCCGCTTACCCAGAATCGCGGCAACCTTGCGGAACAGCGGGTCACCGGTCACATCGGCGAGCGTGGCGCGCAGCGGAATCCGCCAGTTGGGGTACTCCTCGAAGGTCCCGGGCAGGTTCGGCTGCCGGATCTCCAGCAGGACGTCGTGCAGCGAGGCGGTGACCAGGCGGCACGGGGTACGGGCGAGGAACTCGTGCATCGCCAGGACGATCTGCTCGGTGGTCGGGTCGGCGTCGAGCAGGCCCTCGGCGCCCAGCCGCTCGAGCAGCTGGGCGCGATCCGCACGCCAGCCGGCGCGCTCCTGCTCGACCGGGGCGGCCAGCTGCTTGAGCTCCGCGCGTACCTCCACCTGCTCGCCGGCCAGGAAGCCGGCGGCGGTCGGCAGGTCATGGGTGGAGATGCTGGCCAGGGCGTTGCGCGGATAGCCGGCCGCGGGCCGGTAGCCGCCCTCGTCGTCGCGGGTGAACCAGAGCACCGCCGAACCGAGCATGTTCGTGCGCTCCAGGCCCTCGGTGACCGTCGGCAGGACGGTACCGAGGTCCTCGCCGATCACCACCGCACCGGCCCGGTGCGCCTCCAGCGCCAGGATGCCGAGCATCGCCTCCGGGTCGTAGTGCACGTACGTGCCCCCGGCGGCGCCCAGGCCGTCCGGCACCCACCAGAGCCGCCAGAGCCCGGCCACGTGGTCGACACGCAGCCCGCCGGCATGCTGGAAGATCCGCCGGAGCATGTCGCGGTAGGCCGCGTACCCGGTCTCGGCCAGCCGGTCCGGCCGCCAGGCGGAGAGCCCCCAGTCCTGGCCGAGCTGGTTGAACGCGTCCGGTGGCGCGCCGATCCGGACGCCCGGCGCCAGCACGTCCTGCAGCAGCCACGCGTCCGCACCGGCCGGGTCGATGCCGACGGCCAGGTCGTGCACGACACCGACCGGCATGTCCGCGGCCGCCTCGTTCGCCGCGTGCAGCTGCTCCTCGGCCAGCCGCTGCACCCAGCAGTGGAAGGCGATCCGCTCGTCGCCCTCCTCGAGGACGGCCGGCGAGTCCGGCCGGCGCAGCTCCTCCGGCCACTGCCGCCAGTCCGGTCCGTGCTTCTCGGCCAGCGCGCAGAAGCGGGCGAAACCGGTCAGTCCCGGGTCCCGGTCCAGGTCGACCGCCTCGGCCAGCGGCCAGAGCAGCTCCAGGGCGGCGAGTTTGGCCGACCAGACCGCGGTGTAGTCGATCAGGCCGTTCGCCGGTGCCGCGGGGCGCAGCGCGTCCACCCGGGCCCGCAGCTCCGGGTCCGCCCGCTGGTATTCGGCGGTGTCCGCCACCCGCAGGTAGACCGGGTTGGCGAAGCGCCGGCTCGACGGGGAGTACGGCGACGCCGGCACCGGCGTGGTCGGGGTGATCGCGTGCAACGGGTTGAGCAGCACCAGGCCCGCGCCGGCCGAGTCGGCGACGAAGGTCCGCAGATCGCCCAGATCACCCATGCCCCAGGACTGCGGCGAGTGCATCGTGTAGAGCTGCAGCATCCAGCCCCACGTCTCCGGCGGCTCGGGCAGCGTCACCGGGACGACGACCAGGGTGCTCTCCCGCCCACCCGAGGTCAGCCGGTGCCAGCCGAGCGGCAGATCCGCCGGGAGAGCGTCGACGTTGCGGACCCCGCCGTCCTCCAGGACGATCTCGGCGGGGCCGGGCAGTGGTCGGCTCCGGCCGGCGGGCAACACGATCGTGCCGGGCAGCCGGTCGGCGCGATCCCGGAGGCGAACCTCGGCGAGCGCCCGGGCCACCGCCGCCGGCGTGCCCGCGTCGACCCCCAGCACGGCCAGCACCCCGATCACCGATTCGGGTGAAACCTCGGTACGCCTCCGCTGCCAGTTCTCGTACCACGTCGCCACGCCGTGCGCCTCGGCCAGCGCCACCAGATCCGGATCCATTCCCTGTCCTTCCATCGGTACCGCTTCCTTACCCGTTGCTTACACCGGTCAGCATGGGACATATGGCAGACATGACGAAGTGGTGGAGACGGATGGCCGCGGCACTGACCGGAGCAGCGCTGTCCCTGGTGGTGCCGGTGCACGCCTGGGCCGCGAGCAACGGCACGGCGGACCTCGTGGTGGAGGCGGCACGGCGGCGGAGCGGGCGGGGATTCCTCGGCGGACTGGGGATCTTCGGGCTGCTCTGCTGCCTGATCGTGGTCGGTGGCATCGTCCTGGCGGTGGTGATGATTTCGCGCAACCGCAGGCGACGCTGATCCACGCCTCTCTAGCGTAGATGTATGTGGTTATGGGGCGAGTCGTATCGTTCGGTCCTTCTGGGCGGTGGGATCGCCGTGGTGCTGTGCATCCCGCCGGCCGTGTCGGTGGTGACCGGTGTGGTCGCTGACGTGCTGCTCACCCGGGGACGGCCGGTGCTCGCCTCGTCGACCCAGGACGCCACGGTGCCGGCCGCGGGCGTGGTCGACGACGACCCGGTCACCCGGTGGGCCAGCGCGGCGGGATCGCGTACCGAGTGGATCCGGGTGGACCTGGGCGCGGCCCAGCAGGTGCGGCGGGTCCGGCTGAACTGGGGTGACGACCACGCGACGGCGTACCGGGTGCAGATGTCCGACGACGGGGCGACCTGGGCCGACATCCGCCGGGTGACCGGTGGCACCGGCGGCGCCGACGATCTGCACAACCTGGACGGGACCGGGCGCTATCTGCGGGTCCTGGCCACCCGCCGGTCCGGCGAGGCGGGCTACTCGCTCTTCGGGATCCGGGCGTACGGGCCGGGCCCGGCCGCGCCGGTGCCGGAGGCGGGACGGTCGTCGGCCGGCGTCGCGGTACCGGACGTGGCGGCGGACCTCACCGACGAGGTGAAACGGGAGACCGCGTTCCGGCTGGTGTCCAGCGCCGAGAACTCGACGCTGGACTGGCGGCACGAGTACGCGTACATCGAGGACATCGGCGACGGCCGGGGCTACACCGGTGGCATCATCGGGTTCTGCTCCGGCACCTCGGACATGCTCGCGGTGGTGTCCGCGTACACCCGGCAGGTTCCGGGAAACCCGCTGGAGCGCTTTCTCCCGGCTTTGCGAGCGGTCGACGGATCCGACTCGCACGACGGCCTGGATCCGGGCTTCACGGCCGCCTGGCGGGCCGCCGCGGACGATCCGGCTTTCCGGTCGGCCCAGGACGACGCCCGCGACCGCGTCTACTTCAACCCCGCGGTCCGCCTCGCCGTCGCCGACGGCCTCCGCGCGCTGGGCCAGTTCGCCTACTACGACGCGGCCGTGATGCACGGCCCCGCCGGCCTCCGCAAGATCCGTGCCCGGGCCATGGCCGCCGCCCACACCCCCGCCACCGACGGCGAGGAGATCACCTACCTGAACGCCTTCCTGGACGCCCGTTCCGCCGAGATGAGAACCGAAGAGGCCCACAGCGACACGAGCCGAGTGGAGACCGCCCAACGCCTCTTCCTGAGGGCGACGAACCTGGACCTGACGGCCCCCTTGACCTGGAAGGTCTACGGCGACCGCTACACGGTCACCCGGTAGCCGCCCTCCCCGCCGAACCGATCGCGGCCACGAGCCACTCCGAAACCTCAGTCGCTCCGCCGGGCCGGGATCGCGTCCGCAGGCACCCGAACAATCCCCTCGATTTGCTCAGCCCGCCCGGGATCGCGTCCGCTGATCTTGGGACGCCTGCTCTTTGGGCGTCCCAAGATCAGCTCCCGGGCGCGATCCCCGCCGAGCGAAGCGAGGCCAGCCAGCTCAGCCCCGGGTCCACTTCTGGTTGGCGGTTCCCGCGCAGTCCCACAGTTGGAGCTCGGCCCGATTGGCCGAGTTGTTGTCCACGATGTCGATGCACTTGTTCGCGGACAGGTTCACCAGGTCGCCCGCACCGGACAGCGTCCACCGCTGGACCGGGTTGCCGCTGCAGTTGGCCAGCTGGATCCGGGTGCCGTTGGTCAGCGCGCCACCCGCCGGGTCCATGCACTTGCCCATGCCGCGCAGCGTGCCGTCACTTTCGAAGGTCCACTTCTGCGGGTCGAGCCCGTTGCAGTCCCACATCATCAGGCGCTGGCCGTCGGCGTTGTTGCCGCCGGGGATGTCGATGCAGCGGCTGTTGAGGTTGCTCTTGAGCGCGGTGCCGCCGGTGCTGGGCGGGGTGGTGGTGTCGTTCCAGGCGGAGACGCGGACGTAGTCGACCAGCATGGTCTGCGGGAACGAGGTACTGGCGTCGGGGCTGCCGGGCCAGTTGCCGCCGACCGCGACGTTCAGAATCATGTAGAACGGGTGGTCGAAGACCCAGGTGCTGCCGCTGACCGTCGCCGGGGTGACCCGGTAGTACTCCACGCCGTCCAGCTGCCAGACGATCAGGTTGGGTGACCATTCGACGGCGTACGAGTGGAAGGCGTCTCCCAGCGGGGCGCTGATGGTCTTGCCGCCGCTCTTGCCGCCACCGCCGGAGTAGCCGGGGCCGTGGATGGTGCCGTAGACGGTGTTCGGTTCCTTGCCGACGTTCTCCATGATGTCGATCTCGCCGGACTGCGGCCATCCGACGCTGCCCAGGTTGTCGCCGAGCATCCAGAAGGCCGGCCAGATGCCCTGGCCCTTGGGGATCTTGATGCGGGCTTCGAAGCGTCCGTACTTCTGGGTGAACTTGCCGGACGTGAGGATCCGTCCGGACGTGTAGGTGCAGGTGCCGTACCAGCACTGGTAGTTGGAGGGGTTCTCCTTGCGGGCGGTGATCGCGAGGTTGCCCGCGCCGTCCTGGCGGACGTTGTTCGTGGAGCTGGTGTAGTACTGCAGCTCGTTGTTGCCGAAGCCGCCTCCGCCGATGTCGAAGTTCCACTTCGAGGTGTCGACGGCGGCGCCGGCCGCGCCGTTGAACTCGTCGGACCAGGTGATGGCGCCGACCGCCGCGTCCGCGGTGTCGCTGCGGGAGGCGATCGTGAGGGCGCCGGCCAGCGTGGTGGCGATCACCGCCGCGGCCAGCAGGGCTCGTGCCTTGCGCATGGGGATCCTCCGGGGGAAGGGAGACCGTAACTCGTAACAGTCTTAAAAATTCGACTGCCGTGGGTCAATGGAGACGAGTTGCGGAACCCCGGATAACAGAAGTCCTCAGATT
Organism: Actinoplanes rectilineatus; assembly: GCF_000962825.1. Lineage (GTDB taxonomy): Bacteria > Actinomycetota > Actinomycetes > Mycobacteriales > Micromonosporaceae > Actinoplanes > Actinoplanes rectilineatus. The sequence goes on along the minus strand of NZ_JZKF01000075.1, from coordinate 24,572 downwards.
TTCTGGAAGACGCCCGGGACCCGGTCGGGCTGCCAGCCGGGCAGGGCCGTGTGCGGCTCCTTCACCCTGTAGGTGGCGCCCTTGAACTTCACGAACTGACCGGCCTGATAGGTGGTGTACGCCTTCCACGCCGGGGCGGGCGGCGGCGTGACGGTCACCGGGACCGTGACCCGCACGCTGTCGAGCTGCATCCACGCGCCGCCGCGGCGGTCGCCGCCGGAGGTGGTGTTCAGGGCCAGGCCGAACGCCTGCCCGGGCGTCTCCGGGGTGAACCGGAGGACCTGGCGGCCGTCGACCGTCCAGGTCATCGTGGTACGCGTCCAGTCGATCGCGTAGGTGTGGAAGTCGTCGCCGTCCACCTGGTCGTCGCCGAGCACCTCGACCCGGCCGGCGGGCAGCGCCCCGCCGGCGTCGAGGACGCCCAGCGCGCGCCAGGCGCCGCCCGAGCGCCACATCCTGATCCGGGCCTCGACCCGGCCGGAGGCCTGCGCGAACGTCGCCTTCGACCGGAGCAGGCCGGCCACCGACAGGTGTCCCTGGCCGTCCAGCCGGGCGCCGCGGCGACCCGACTCGATCAGCCACCTGCCGTCGTCGGGGGTGCTGCCGGCCGCGCCGTCGAAGTCGTCGCTGAGCACCGTGCGCGTCACCGTCTCGGCGGCGGCGGTGCCGGGGCGGCCGAGGACCGCCGCCGGAACTCCGGAGACGATCAGTACGGCCGCGACCGCCGACCGCAGCAGACCTCGCCCGTTCACACGCCCCACCCTTCGTCGACCCGCGCAGACACTCTGCTGAAGCCGCGACGCTAAGGCAAGAACGTGACGGTAACGTTTAGTCGTATTCCGGGGCGCGGGTCTCGTGCATCGCCAGCTCCTCGGCGCTCGCGCCGCCGCCGGCCGCGCCCGCGTCGTACGCCACGCTGTCGCGTTCCTCGTCGTAACCGGAGCCCTCGTCCGGGGCGACCAGCCGGCCGACCAGCTCCGGGTCGTCCTCGTCGAGTTGGCCGTCGTCGTACAGCGAGACCGGCGAGTTCGGGTCGGAGGTCGGGCTCTCGCCCCAGACGTCGCGGTCGATGCGGCGCTGTTCCGGGTCGTCCACCGTCTCGTCGTCCGGGTCGCGGACCGGCGGCAGGGCCGGCTCGGCGCCGAAGTCGGGCTCCTCCTGGCGCAGCCGGCGGTCCAGGGACTCGCCCTGGCGCGCCTCCTCGGGCGTCTCGCCGAACCGGTTCGCGCCGCCGGGGCCGGTACCGGCCAGTGCCGACGGGTCCGCCCCGTCCGCCCAGCGGGAACTGTTCACCTCGTCGTACGCGGTGGAGTCGTCATCGGCGGTGTCCGGGAGTCCGGCGGCCTCCGGGTCGCTGACCTCGGCCGGGTAGTCGTTGTCTCGCATGACCGGGGACTACCCACTCAGGTGGCAGGTCATACGCCCGGTTCGATCAGGGCCCAGACCACCTTGCCGTCGTCGAGCGGAAGGTGGCCCCAGCGGGTCGCGACCGCGTCGATCAGGAGCAGTCCGCGGCCGCCGTACGACGTGACCGGCACCGGCCCGGTGAACCGTGGCGTCGCCGTCGAGTGGTCCCGGACCGCCACGCTCATGCGGTCGCCGTCGAGGGCGAGCAGCAGGGTCATCGCGGTCCGCGCGTGCGCCACCCCGTTGTTGACCATCTCGGTGACCACGATGCAGGCGTTGCCGATCAGTTCCGGCTGGTCCCAGCGGCCGCACGCGTCGGTGATGATCTCCCGACAGGCACGGGCCGCGCCGATCGCCGGCTCCAGTTCGGCGGTCAGCCGGTGCTCGGTGTCGGGGGTGCCCAGGGCGGCGAAGGCGTGTTCCGGATCGGGCCAGACCGGCCAGCCCGCGGTCTGCCAGGGGGCCGCGTCGGCGGCGCAGAGTGCGAGCTGTGCGCCGGGCCAGTCGCGGGTGTCGGCGAGGACGTCGCGTAGCACCGCGAGAGCGTCGGCGTGGGACACCCGGAGGCCGGTCACGTCGACCACCACGGCCTGCGGTTGGGTGGCCAGCACGCCGAACAGCGTCGAGCGGATCGGCCCGGCGGTGTCGCCGTCGAGCACCCCGGTCAGCCGGACCAGAGGATGGGTCTGGCCGTGGTCCACCAGGTGACGAACCTCGCTCGGCATGATCGCTCCATTGTGCATAATGCGTGCCCTCTTCGCATTTCGGCGAGGGAGGATCGGTCACGGTGACCGCTGCTGCGGAGCCGGCCGGAACCGACAGCGGGTCAAAATTGGTGCATATGCCTCGCGGGCATGCTGGGTAAGGTACCCCGTCCGGGTGGTGTCATGCGCGCTGAGGGTCAGGAACGCCGGGCCAGCGCGGACAGGACACTCTCGTGCAGCAGGCCGTTGGTGCCGACGACCGAACTCTGGTCGGCGGTCGGGCGCCCGTCCAGGTCGGTGATCCGGCCGCCGGCCTCGGTGACGATCGGGATCAGCGCGGCCATGTCCCACAGGGACAGTTCCGGCTCGGCCATCGCGTCCAGGGCGCCCTCGGCGAGCAGCATGTACCCGTAGAAGTCGCCGTAGGCCCGGCTGCGCCACACCCCGAGAAGGACGTCGGTCAGCTGCGGGAGCAGGCCCCGGTCGGCCCAGCCGTTCAGGCTCGCGTAACAGAAACTCGCGTCGCTCAGGTCTCGCACCGAGGAGACGCCGATCCGGGTGGCGGAGTGCTGGTTGCGGCCGGCGAAGGCGCCCAGCCCGCGCCCGGCCCACCAGCGGCGGCCCAGCGCCGGTGCGGAGACCAGGCCGACGACCGGGGTGTCGCCCTCCATCAGCGCGATCAGGGTCGCCCAGATCGGCACACCGCGGACGAAGTTCTTGGTGCCGTCGATCGGGTCGATCACCCAGTGCCGGGTGCCCGGCCCGGCGGCCGCCGTGGACCGGCCGAACTCCTCGCCCAGCACACCGTCCCGCGGCCGGGCGCGGGCCAGCTGGGAACGGATCGCCGTCTCCACCGCGGTGTCCGCGTCGGACACCGGCGTCAGGTCCGGCTTGCTCTCGACGCGCAGGTCCAGAGCGCGGAACCGGGCCGTCGAGATGGCATCGGCGGTGTCCGCGAGCAGGTGGGCAAGGGCGAGATCATCGGCATATCCGGCCATGGACGAAAAGCTAGTGCATACCGCGTCGCTCGGTGTCGCTGACCACTACCGGTCTCAACCCGCGATCAGGCGCTTTCCCCGGTTCTTTCTCGCGAGTCGAGCTCTCCTGCCCTCGAGCTCAGCAGCCTTCGGTACGAGGTGAGCCGGCGAATATCCGCATGGCCCTCACGTACCCACGCGTCCAGGTGGCAGTCCACGTCCGTGGCGGTGTGCTCGCAGTTCGGCTGGTCCTCCAGCGTGCCCTCGACCAGGTCCGGGAAGCCGTGCAGCAGGCTCTCGGCGCTCACGTGTGCCAGGCCGAAACTGCGGATGCCAGGGGTGTCGACGATCCAGCCGGGATCCTTGCGGGACCGGCCGACGACCGGCAGCCGCAGGGCCACGGCGCTCGTCGACGTGTGCCGGCCCTTGCCGATCGCGCTGACCGCGCCGACCGCCCGCAGCGCGTCCGGCACCAGACGGTTGACCAGCGTCGACTTGCCCACCCCGGAGTGCCCGACCATGACCGAGATCCGGCCGGCGAGCCGCCGGCGCAGTTCGGTCAGGTCGCTGTCCGGCTGCAGGGCCACCCAGGGCAGGTCGAGCTCGGCGTAGTAGTCGAGCACCTGTTCCGGGCCGGCCAGGTCGGCCTTGGTCAGGCACAGCAGCGGTTCGACCCCCGCGTCGTACGCCGCGACCAGGCACCGGTCGATGAAACCGGTGCGCGGCGGCGGGTCGGAGAGGGCGCTGACCATGACGAGCTGGTCGGCGTTGGCCACCACCACCCGTTCCAGGCGGCCCTCGGGGGTGGTGTCGTCGTCGTCCGCGGTGCGGCGCAGCACCGAGGAGCGCTCGGCGATCCGGACGATCCGGGCCAGCGCGCCCGGTGCCCCGGAGACGTCGCCGACCAGCGCCACCCGGTCGCCGACCACCACCGACTTGCGGCCCAGCTCCCGGGCCCGCATCGCGGTGATCACCTCGAGTTCGGCGGCGTCCTCGCGGACACAGCCGTAGCGTCCCCGGTCCACCGTGATGACCAGCGCGCCGACGGCGTCGTCGTGTTTGGGCCGCAACCGGGTGCGCGGCCGGGACGCCCGGCCCGGCCGGATGCGGACGTCGTCCTCGTCGTACTCCCGCTTACGGCCTGGCAGTTCTAGCTCCTCGTCACGAGTTCCGACCAGAGTTCCGGGAACTCGGGCAACGTCTTCGAGGTACAACCTACGTCGGCGAGGTCGATGCCCGGCACGGCGAGTCCGATAACCGCCGCGGCGTGTGCCATCCGGTGGTCCGCGTACGTCTCGAAAGTGGTCCCGTGCAGCGGCCCGGGCACGATGCGCAGACCGTCCGGGAACTCGGTCACGTCGGCGCCGGCCTTGCCCAGCTCGGTGGCGAGCGCGCTGATCCGGTCGGTCTCGTGGCCGCGGATGTGCGCCACCCCGCGCAACTCGGACGGTCCGTCGGCGAGGGCGGCCAGCGCCGCGATCACCGGGGTGAGCTCGCTGACCTCGGACAGGTCGGCGGTGATGCCGCGCAGTGTGCCGGTGCCGGTCACGGTCAGGCCCTCGTCGGTGCGGGTGACCTCGGCGCCGAGCGCGGTGAGCAGCTCGGAGAGGCGCTCGGCCGGCTGCCAGCTGTCGGCCGGCCAGCCGGCCAGGGTGACCGCGCCGCCGGTGACCATGGCCGCGGCGAAGAACGGTGCCGCCCCGGAGAGGTCGGGCTCGATGGTCCAGGTGCGCCCGCGCAGCGGTCCGGGTTCGACCCGCCAGACGTCCGGCACACTCTCGTCCACGCCTGCGCCGGCCGCGCGCAGCATGTGCGTGGTCATCCGCAGGTGCGGCGCGGACGGCACCGGCGGGCCCTCGTGCCGCAGGGTCAGGCCCTTGGTGAAGCGGGCGGCGGAGAGCAGCAGGCCGGAGACGAACTGGCTGGAGCCGGAGGCGTCGATGACCGCCTCGCCGCCCTCGATCAGCCCGGCGCCGCGGACGGTGAGCGGCAGGCCGCCGGTGGCCGAGGCGTCGATGTCCACGCCCAGCGCGCGCAGCGCCTCGACGATCGGCTTGAGCGGGCGGTTGCGGGCGTGCGGGTCGCCGTCGAACTCGACGACACCGTCGGCCAGGGCGGCGGCCGGCGGCAGGAACCGCATGATCGTGCCGGCCAGGCCGACGTCGATCCGGGCCGGCCCGCGCAGCACGCCGGGCTCGATCACCCAGCGGTCGTCGTCGGTGGTGTCCACGCCGACGCCGAGGGCGCGCAGGCCGGCGGCCATCAGGGTGGTGTCCCGCGCGCGCAGCGGGGCCTCGATCACCGAGGGCCCGTCGGCGAGGGCGGCGAGCACCAGGGCGCGGGCGGTCATCGACTTGGAGCCGGGGAGCCGCACGGTCGCGGTGACCGGTCCGGTGGCGGGCGGGGCTGGCCAGGGGCGGGGTTCAGCAGTCACTTCGCCATTCTGCCGCCGCCCGGCGCCATTTCCCGCCTCCGTTCCCGTTCGCCGGGATGAACAGGCTCGCGGATCACCGGAATGGTGGTGTCGCGGGCTGCGGCGCGGGGTTGTCGCGGCGTACCGTGCTGCCCATGTGCGGGCGATACGCGACCACTCGGAGCAACGCCGACCTCAGCACGTTCTTCGAGGCGGTGGATGTGGCCGAGCCGTTGCGCCCGAGTTGGAACGTGGCGCCCACCGGGTCGGTGCCGCTGGTGCGGATCTCGTCGAGTCGTGGGGCGCGGGTGCTCGACACCGCCCGCTGGGGTCTGGTCCCGCCGTGGGCGAAGGATCTCCGGGCCGGCGCCCGGATGATCAACGCGCGGGCCGAGACGGTGGCGACGCTGCGCTCGTTCGCGCCGTCGTTCGCGAAGCGCCGTTGTCTCGTGCCGGCCGACGGCTGGTTCGAGTGGGTGCGCTCCGGCCAGGAGAAGCAGGCGTTCTACATGACCCCGGCGGACGGTGCGCCGCTGGCGTTCGCCGGTCTCTGGTCGGCCTGGGGCCCGGAGTCGGTGCTGACCTGCAGCGTGATCACCACCGGTTCGCTCGGCCCGTTGGCGCAGGTGCACGACCGGATGCCGCTGATCCTGCCGGCCGACCGGTGGGCCGGTTGGCTGACCGGTGGCGGTGAGCCGGAGGAGCTGCTGCGGCCGCTGCCGGAGCGGGAATTGGCGGCGATCGAGGTCCGCCCGGTCGGACCGGATGTCGGCAATGTCCGAAACAATGGTCCCGAGTTACTGGAGCGCGCCCAGCAGGTGACGCTTTTTTGAACGACGAAAGATCAACGATGGTCTTTGTCGCGGAATATGGCAATTCTCTTTTAACAACTTTGTTTCAAGATTGATCACCCCCTTGTTCTGATCTTGTACGGTGCGGTACAAACCAGCGCCGGAGTGGTGCCGGACCGTAAGGTGCGGCCTGGCCGCCACACGCAGTTCCGGTCCCACGGGGGAGGTGGGCTGATGACACGAGCACGCATGCCGCGTCCGCACGAGGTGGCCATCGCGCGACGCGACCCGCGGCTGCTCGAGGCAATCGCGCAACGGCAGACCGACGAGGCGTGGCGCACCCGCGGCGTCTGCCGCAGCGTCGACCCGGAGACGTTCTTTCCCGCACCGAACGAGCCGTCCGGCGGCGCGGTCGCGCTCTGCGGGACCTGTCCGGTCCAGGGTCCGTGCCTGGCCTGGGCGCTCCAGGTCGGTGACTGCCACGGCGTCTGGGGTGGCACCACGCCCCGCGAACGCCGGGCCATGCTGGTCGCCTGGCGCGAACGCATCCAGCCGGACGGCGAGGCGGTCGACGACGCCCCGGACGAGGAACGCCGGTTCCTGACGCTCACACCGGTCAGTCGCTGATACAAAAGGACCTTGTGTCCCGTGCCATCGCGATCAGCGAGTCCCTGACCGTCGAGACCCCACGCGGTCCCGCCGCCGTCCGCGTCACCGGCCCCACCGGCCCGGCGCTCAGTCTGCTCGTCCTCGGCCACGGCGCCGGGGGCGGGATCGACGCGCCGGATCTGACGGCGGTGCACGACGCGGCGGTGGCGGCCGGCGTGCGGGTGGCGCTGGTGACCCAGCCGTACCGGGTCGCCGGCCGGCGTGCGCCCGCGCCGGCCGGCCAGCTCGACGAGGCGTGGACGGCAGTGATCGGCGCGCTGCGCGTACCCGGCATGCCGTTGATCGTGGGAGGCCGGTCGAGCGGTGCGCGGGTCGCCTGCCGGACCGCGCCCACCGCCCAGGCCGCGGGGGTCCTGGCTCTGGCCTTCCCCCTGCACCCGCCGGGCAAGCCGGAGAAGACCCGGGTGGGCGAACTGCCGTCGGCGCTCCCGACGTTGGTGATCAGTGGCGAACGGGACCCGTTCGGGGTGCCCGAACCGGCCGGGCCGGTCGAGGTGCTGATCCGTCCCGGCGCGGTGCACGACCTCCGCAAGGGCGTCACCGAGACGGCCGACCTGGCCGTCGGCTGGCTGCGCCGCAACGGCTGGGCGCGCTGATCGACAGTGGCCGGACCCGGGAATTCCATCGGCGGGTTCCGGCGTTGCAGCCCACGGGAGTTGGTTCCGTGGGAAGGGGATTTCTGGTGGGTACCGGTGCCGAGTGCGTCGAGCGTGACGGGCGGGAGGCGAACCGGGTGCGGACACTGCTACGTTCTCCGGAATGGCCCGCGGTCGGAACGCCGTCGGTGAGCGTCAGCACACCCGGAGTTTTCGCAGGCGTCTCACGGGCAGTACCCGTATCCTCGGCGGGGCGGTCGAGGGGAGAATCCAGGGTGGCCCAGAAGGAGCGGACTGACGAGCGCCGCGCGCGTTTCGAACGAGACGCGTTGCCGTTCGTCGACCAGTTGTACGCCGCCGGCCTGCGGATGACCCGTAACCCGGCCGATGCCGAGGATCTGGTGCAGGAGACCTTCCTGAAGGCGTTCTCCGCCTTTCACCAGTTCGAGGAAGGCACCAACCTCAAGGCCTGGCTGTACCGGATCTTGACGAATACGTACATCAATTCGTACCGGCGCAAGCAACGGCAGCCGGTGCAGGCGCCGACCGAGGAGATCACCGACTGGCAGCTCGCGTCCAGCGAGTCGCACACGTCGCAGGGCCTGCGGTCGGCTGAGACCGAGGCGCTGGACCGTCTGCCGGACAGCGACGTCAAGGAAGCGCTGCAGTCCCTGCCGGAGGACTTCCGGCTCGCCGTCTACCTCGCCGATGTCGAGGGTTTCTCGTACAAGGAGATCGCCGACATCATGGGCACGCCGATCGGCACCGTCATGTCCCGGCTGCACCGTGGCCGGCGCAACCTGCGCAACCTGCTCGAGGGTTACGCCGTGGACCGGGGCATCACCCGGACCGCGACGTCCGGGCCGCAGGGAGCCTGACCCGCGATGACGATCGACGACAGCGAACACGAGACCGACTGCACCCTGGTCCTCAGCGAGGTCTACAACTACCTCGACCTGGAGTGCAGCGAGGACCGGCGCCACCTGATCAAGAAGCACCTCGACGAGTGCCCCGGCTGCCTGCGCGAGTTCGGCATCGAGCACGAGGTGAAGGCCCTGGTGAACCGCTGCTGCGGCGACGAGCGAGCCCCCGCCGAGCTACGCGAACGCCTGCGAACCAAGCTCGATCAGCTAGAGCGCTGACAAGAGACATGAAAGAGCCCGGCAGCTTGAAGCTGCCGGGCTCTTTCATGTCTCAACGGCCCCACCGCTAGGGATCGCGTCCGCTGATCTTGGGACGCCTGCTCTTCGGGCGTCCCAAGATCAGCTCTGTGGCGCGATCCCCGCCGAGCGAAGCGAGGTAAAGCCAGCTCAGCTGTTGGGGCGCTTGCCGTGGTTCGCGCCGCTCTTCTTGCGGGCCTTCTTCTTACGGGCCTTCTTCGCCATGGCCGACTCCCTTCTCTGGATACGGTGCCGATCGTAATGGGCGCTTCCGGTCGCCTGAGACCTACCCGGCCACGATCCGTGATTTGATGGCTGTCTCGACAGCTGGGACAGGAGGCATTCGACGATGGCGGATGAGATCCGGGCCGAGATGGTGGCCAATGTGTGGAAGGTCGTGGCCAGTGAGGGTGACGCCCTCGCGGAGGGCGACACTCTGGTCATTCTCGAGTCGATGAAGATGGAGATCCCGGTGCTGGCCGAGGCCGGTGGCCGGCTGGCGCGGCTCGCCGTGCACGAGGGTGACGTGGTCCAGGAGGGTGACCTGATCGCCGTCGTGGGCGACTGACCGGTCAGTCGCGGCGCCAGCGCAGCAGGGATCGGCCCTTCTGCCGCTGGCGCGGAACCTCCGGCACCCGGATGGTGGCCGCGGCGAGTTCCCGTGCCGGACGGTCCAGGCCCGGTGCGGCGAGGGCGATCTCGGCGACCGCGCGGGCGGCCGGCCCGGATGCCGTCTCGGTGAGCCGCCCGGCGACCACGGCGGCCACGTCGGCGCGTGCCTCCGGGTCGACCCAGGCGTAGGTGACCAGCGCGAACAGTGCGGCCTGGCTCACCCGGTCGGGGTCGCCGTCGAGCAGGCCGAGCAGCAGCCGCCGGCGGTCGGAGTCGAGCCACGGCTGTTCGGAGCCGTGGTGCAGCAGTCCCAGGCAGGCCCAGATCTCCAGGCTGCCGGGCTCGCCGGAGCCGGTCACCACCGGGTGGCCGAGCATGCCCAGTAGTTCCCCGGGTTGGACCAGGACCAGGCCGAGTGCCCGGTCGTACGCCGCCGGCGGGTGCGCCCAGTCGGTGGTGGCGACGCGCAGCAGCCGGTTGAGGGCGTCCGCCGACGGTTCGGCGCCGGCCGGTCCGCGGCCGGCGGGCAGCGGGGCGCCGGCCGGCATGCCACCCAGCCACGCGGTGTTGCGGCAGCACTCCTCCAGGTCGGTGTGCTCGTGGGCGTCGTCGGGGTGGTCGCGGACGAAGTCGGCGAGCGACACCAGGTGTTTGATGTCCCCGTCGGCACGGAACCGCAGCCGGTGCGCGGTGTGCACGACGCAGTCGAAGGCCGGGTCGCGTTCCAGGGCGAGTTCGGTCCAGCGCAGGGCCTCGTCGAGACGGTCCAGGTCGGCGAGGGTGGCGGCGACGTCCGCGTACACCGAGAGGTCGTCGGGGTCGTAGGCGACGGCCCGGCGCAGGGCGGCCAGTGCTTCGGGGGTGCGGCCGGCGCTGCGGAACGCGTACCCCAGCCAGATCTCGCCGAGTTTGGACGGCTGGGCCCGGGCGCCGCGGCCGGCCCAGTCGACGGCCAGGTGTACTTCGCCGAGGCGGCGGGCCAGGGCGGATCCGGCGCCGAGGAGCATGCCGTGTTCGCCGTGCGCGGCGACGGCGTGCCGGACCACGGCGAGGTAGGGCTGTAGCGCGGGGACGGCGTCGGCGGGTGCCGGGTCGCCGATCGCGGTGCACAGGCGCATCACCGTGCGGGCCAGCACGTCGGGTTCGATGCGCAGGCCGAGGGCCGGGTCGGCGACCCAGGGCAGCCCGGCCCAGTCGGTGGCCGGTGCGTGGCCGCTGGCCGCGGCGAGCAGGGGCAGCGCCTCTTCGGGGCGGCCGGCGGCGGCGAGCAGGTGGGCGCGGGCGGCGACGTGGCCGACCGGGGCGTGTGGCGCGGCGGGGAAGAGGTCCAGCCCGCCGCCGGAGCGTGCCGCCAACCGGCTGAGCAGCTCGTGGATCTCGGGCAGGGTGGGTGCGATGGCCAGCGCCGCGGCGAGGGGACCGGCTGCTTCGGCTGGTGAGCCGCTGTCGAGAGCGGCGCGGGCGAGCGCGAGGTCACGGCGAACCGAGGGGTGGGAATCCACGAGAGAAGACCCTAGGGGAACCGCACAACATATGTCAGTCCTCAGTCTTGCGCACTTCTGCTCGAAACCTTGACCTAGTAAGCTCAATCTTGCAAGACTGCGCATCGGATGCGCGAAAATCTGGACATCAGGGGAGGAAGACATGTCGGAGCGAGGCCACGGGATGGCAACGGACATCGCGGAACAACCAGCCGGATTCGCACGCCTGCTCGAGGACGGGCCGTCCGCCGCGATCGCTGAGGTGGCCGCCGAGGTGGCCCGCCGCAAGCCGCGCCACGTGCTCTTCGTCGGCCGCGGCACCTCCGACCACGCGGCGCTCTACGGGGCATACCTCACCGAGATCCGGCTCGGCCTGCCGGTCGCCAGCTCCTCGCCGAGCGCGATCACGCTGTACGGCGCCCGCCCCGACCTCACCGGGACCCTGGTCGTCGGCGTCAGCCAGAGCGGCGGCTCCCCCGACCTGACCGGGGTGATGGCGGTGGCCCGGGAGACCGGCGCGCTGACCCTGGCGGTCACCAACAACCCCGGCTCGCCGCTCGCCGAGGCCGCCGAGCTCTCCATCGACGTGGCGTCCGGTCACGAACGGGCGGTCGCAGCCACCAAGACGTACACCGCGGAACTGCTCGCCCTGCTCATGCTGGTCGAGGGCATCCGGGCCGGCGACGGCGCACTGCCCGCCGACGAACGCGCCGCCCTGGCACGACTGCCCGAGCTCGCCGAGCAGACCCTGGCCGACCCGGCCGCCGCCGAACTGGCCCAGCGCTACCGGTTCGCCTCCAGCATCGTCACCACCGGCCGCGGCTACGCCTACCCGACCGCCCGGGAGACCGCGCTCAAGCTGATGGAGACCTCCTACGTGCCCTCGCTGGCGTTCTCCGGCGCCGACCTGCAGCACGGCCCGCTGGCGATGGCCGACCCGGACGTGCCGGTCCTCGCGGTCGTCGGTGAGGGCCCCGGCGGGCAGTCGATGCGCGACGTGGTCGCCCGGCTCGGCGAACGCCGCGCCGACGTGGTCACGATCGGCGCCACCGACGTCCCGGGCGCCTCGGCCCGGCTCGCTGTCCCCGCGGTCGACGAGCGGCACAGCCCGCTGCTCGACATCCTGCCGCTGCAGCAGCTCGCCCTGGCCCTGTCCCTGGCCCGCGGGGAGGACCCGGACAGCCCCCGCGGACTCAAGAAGGTCACCGCGACCCTCTAGGGAAACAAGTCCGTGGCAGGCTTGGGCCGTGTCCACCCTGCGCGACCTCGTCCAAGAACACACCAGCCTGAGCCCGGTCGACATCGACCACCTGCACCGGCTCGCCGGAGACTGGCAGTTGCTGTCCGACCTCTCCTTCGCTGACCTGCTGCTCTGGGTCCCGATCAAGGGAGAGCCGAGGAAGCCACGGGAGTTCCTCTGCGTCGCCCAGGTCCGGCCGGTGACCGCGCCCACGGCGTACCAGGACGACCAGGTCGGCAAGATCGTGGGCGGGCCGGAGGTGGCGCACCTCGACGTGGCCATCACCCAGGAGCGCATCTGGCGCGAGGGCGACCCGGTCTGGTACGGCGACACCCCCGCCCGCCACGAGGCGATCCCGGTACGCCGCCGCGACGCCACCGACGTCGAGGAGGGGTACAGCGAGGTGATCGCGGTGATCGGCCGCGACACCAACCTGAGCACCGCGCGCACCCCGAGCCAGCTCGAACTGAACTACCTCACCACCGCCGACGACCTGGCCCAGATGGTGTCCGACGGGACGTTCCCGCCGGCCCGGCACCCGGGGGAGACCACCTCGGCACCCCGGGTCGGCGACGGCCTGATCCGGCTGGACGCGTCCGGCAAGGTCACCTACGCCAGCCCGAACGCGCAGTCGGCGTACCGGCGGCTCGGCTTCAACTCCCACCTCGTCGGCGAGGAACTGGCGAAACTGGCCAGCCGGCTCTCCGCCGACCCGCTGGAGGGCAACGACGCCGCGGAACGCATCCTGGCGTCGCTGCGCGGCGAGTCCCCCGCCCGGATGGAGGTGGAGGCCCGCGGCGCCATGGTGCTCACCCGGGCGCTGCCGCTGCTGCCGGCCGGGGTGCCGATCGGCGCGCTGGTGCTGGTCCGCGACGTCACCGAGGTGCGCCGCCGGGAACGCGCACTGATGACGAAGGACGCCACCATCCGGGAGATCCACCACCGGGTGAAGAACAACCTGCAGACGGTGGCGGCCCTGCTGCGCCTGCAGGCCCGGCGGGTGGCCGCCCCGGAGGCCAAGATGGCGCTGCAGGAATCGGTGCGCCGGGTCGCGTCGATCGCCCTCGTCCACGAGACACTGTCGATGTCCAGTGAGGAGGCCGTCGAGTTCGACGGCATCGTCGACCGGGTGGCCACCGCCGCCACCGACGTGGCCGCGACCAGCTTCCCGGTGCGGATGCGCCGCGAGGGCACCTTCGGGATACTCCCGGCCGAGATCGCCACGTCACTGGTGATGGTGCTCAACGAACTGCTGATCAACGCGGTCGAGCACGGGTTCCCGGCCGACGAGGACGACGACGCCCCGGTCGTGGAACCGGATCCGGACCAGTTCGGTGAGGTGGTCGTCTCGGCGTACCGGTTCCGCAAACAGCTGCACGTCACGGTTGCGGACACCGGGAAGGGACTGCCGGACGGCTTCAAGTTCGAGGGCGGCAACCGGCTCGGCCTGCAGATCGTGCACGCTCTGGCGACCGGGGAACTGCGCGGCAGCATCGAACTGCGCAACCGGGCCGGCGGCGGGACCGAGGCCGTGCTGGTCGTGCCGTTGGAGAAACGCTAGAGAGCGGCCACCACGGCGAGCACCAGCAGGGCGCGCAGCCTCAGGCCACGTAGGGCGGCCGCCGCGCAGAGGGTGAGCGGCACCAGGGCGAGGAGCACGTGCCGCGGGTGCCACACCGGGGTGGCCAGCAGGAACGAGGCGATGATCAGGGCGAGCGGCGGCACCAGGGCCAGCGCCGCCAGCTCGCGGATCAGGGCCCGGTCCGGCCACCGTGCGGCGAACGCCAGTCCGATGACGATCAGTCCGCCGAGTGAGCCGGTCAGCGCCTCCGGCGCCGCCCTGGCGAGATCCCAGACCGGATGCGGGTGCCACCCGAGCTGATCGGCATGCTGCCGGGCCGCGAGAGAGATCAGGGGCGCCGGGGGTACGAGTGACAGCACGGTCACCGGGAACCACCAGAACAGCGCCTGCTCCCGGCTGAGCCGCCACCGTGAATAGATCGTATACGCGTGTCCCGCGAGCATGAGCAGTGCCGCGACGTGCAGCAGCGCGGTCAGGCAGACCAGTAGTCCGTACCCGGTCCAGCGTCCGGCGCCGGGCCGGTCCAGCGTGCGGTAGAGCTGGAGGGTCGCGGCGGTGGCGGTCAGGAACGCGAACGCGTACGGCGTCGCCTCCTGGGCGTAGCGGCCGACCGTGGGCAGGACGGCCAGCAGCAGGCCGGCGAGCAGTCCGGTGCCGGGCGCGAGCAGACGCCGGCCGAGTTCCCCGGCGAGACCGGCGCCGATCGCCATCGCCACCACCGAGGGCAGGCGCAGCAGGAGCAGTGAGTCGCCGGCGACCGGCGACCAGTAGTGCAGGAAGACGTGGTGCAGGGCGTCGACGGCGTCGTCGTCGCGGAACCGTTCCAGGATGGCGGCGGGCCCGCCGGGCACCGGGATCTCGGCGGGGGCGAGAGCCGGGCCGGTGACGCCGATCAGCGCGATCGCGGCGGTGACCACGGTCGGCACCAGGAACGGCGCGACGGTCCAGAACAGGGTGCGCGGCCCGCGCGGCCGGGTACGGCGCGAGCCGGACAGTGGTCGGGTCGGGGAGTTGTCGGACGGCTGAGCGAGCATCGCGGCCCCCAGTGGTGATCCCTGTGGCCGAGTGTGTCAGTGCATAAGCGGAGAGTGAATAACTTCTCGGTCATCGGTCACTACCCGACCGGCTCGGGTGGAGACGGTCAAGTACAACGACCCGTACGGCAACGCCCGCAGCAGCATCGCGACTCCGCAGTGGCCTTCCGGACAGAAGGGCTTCGTCGGCGGCGTCGCCGACCCGACGGGCCTGACCCTGCTCGGTGCGCGGTTCTACGACCCGAGGATGGGTTCGTTCATCTCGGTCGATCCTGAGATCGACGAGTACGACCCGCAACGGATGCACCCGTACGCGTACGCCAACAACAACCCGACCACCTTCAGCGACCCGGACGGCCTGTTCTGGGGCTCGATCAAGAACGGTCTGCAAAAGGTCGGCAGCGCGGTGGCGAGCGGCGCAGCAACAGCCGCGAAGGCCGTGGTCGACAACGCCGGAACCATCTCGGATGTAGCCGGCGCTGTGGCCATGGTGGCTGCGGTCCTTCCTCCGCCGGCCCAGGTCGTCGCGGCCGCCGCAGGAGCGGTGGCGGCAGTCGCCGGAGCGATCGACACGGCGAAGTCCTGTGTGGGTGGCGACACGATGGGCTGCGCGATGGGCGTTGCCGGGATGATCCCCGGAGTTCGCCAGGCGAAGACGGCCGCACGTGGTGCTGGTGCGGTGAAGGACGTTGCGAAGAAGGCGGACGGTCCTGGGCCGGCGGCAATCGGTGGCGACTGCAACAGCTTTGTTCCGGGAACACCGGTGTTGATGGCCGACGGCACATCAAACCCATCGAGGAGGTGGAGCTCGACGACCAGGTGGCAGCAGCCGACCCGGTAACCGGTGAGTCCGGCTCGCGCCCGGTCACTGCCCTGATTCGCGGTTCCGGGGTCAAACACCTGGTCGAGATCGATGTCGATCTCGACGGTGACGACAGGTCCGACGGCGACTTGACCGCCACCGACGGCCACCCGTTCTGGGTGGAGAACGAGCGGGCCTGGTTGACCGCTGAGCATCTCAAGCCGGGGCAGCAACTTCTGACTCCGGACGGTGCTCGCGCCACCGTATTGGCGGTGGCCGCCTATGACGCGATCGCCACGGTTTACAACCTGACGGTCGACGACATTCACACCTACTACGTCGGCACGCCCGGTGGGTATCTTCTCGTCCACAACAGTGGTGGCTTCATCCGGATCGAGGGTGCTGAAGGGTTCTGTGAGGTCGACGCGGTCGCGAAGGCCCTTGCGGAGGAGCACGAGAATCTCTCGAACTCGAAACGCCCCGGCATGGCCGAGGCTTTGGAGGTGACTCTGCCGGGTGGGGGGCACGAAGATCTACAAGTCGACCAGCATCAAGGGCAAGAAGCCGGTGCTGCACAAGTCGGTCCAGCGGATCCTGAACTTCATCCCGAAGCGGCATCGCAGCAACGGGCATGGATCCTGTGGCCTCCCGGTGTGCCTTACCGAGGCGCTCAACGACAAGGTCGATGTGAGAGGTTCCAGGGTTGCGGCATACACGATCGCTCGCCCCCACAAGCCAACACACCTACGCCCGTGGGGCGCTTTCATCAGCTGTGCCGTCCTGACACGGTGGTTCGGATTGTTATGGGCAGTCCGGGAGGTGAAGGGTAAATGACCCATCCGGGACAGAAGTACCCCTACCGTTTTCCAGCCGAGGTGCTTGAGATTCTCAGTGCTGCGGGATGGAAGCCGGGCCGCCACGTCGATGTGGAGCCGTGGAGGTCAGGGCTGGCCGACGATTTCTCGATGCATGACGCCGCGGCGCGATTCCTTGCCGAGTTCGGTGGATTGTTCGTGAACATCGACGGTCCGGGGGTGCAGAAGGCCCGAGAGGCGTTCGAGCTCGATCCGATGCGGGGCGTGGGTGACGACCGGTTGGGGGAGTGGAGTGCGGAGCTGGGACGAAGTCTGTTCCCGGTGGGAGAGTTCTCGTACGGCTATCCCTTCCTCTTGGCGGTCGATGAGACCGGCGAGCTCTACCACGTCCTGGATTCGCTGGCGACCTACGGCCCGTTGCCCAGGGCTCTGGAGAAACTGATCCTCGGATATCGGGCACGCCCGCTCCTCGAGGATTTCTGACCTGCATCTCATCACTACGCGACGCCGGCACAGCATTCGCCGGCGTCGCGTAGTGGCGTTCTGGGCGGTGCGCGAGTCTAGGAACAAACTGTTACAAGATGTTGGCGTTGTGTTACCTGACACACTCCCGAAATCTGGACCGTGCTGGCCCAGATTCCTCTGGCGTGAGAGGCTTTGGCCTATGACCGCTGCCCTGGACCGCCGCTTCGTGGCTCGCCGCCACGTTGATTACGGCCGTGTCCGCAGCGCCATGTGTCCGGCTTCCTGACACCACCCGATGCTCTATTTCTCGGGTGCGTGACCGCCGGGCCCACTCCTGACACAGATGTCACGAGCCTCCCAGGGCCGTGAGCGGCTTCGCACGCCCACGAAAACCCGGAGGACCGCCGCCATGGCGCTCAGTGACACCCCAGCCGCAGCCGCCGCACGACCGGCCGCCCGCCCCCGTAAGGCGCGCGGTGAGGGCCAGTGGGCTCTCGGCCACCGTGAGCCGCTCAACCCCAACGAGCGCAGCAAGAAGGACGACAACCCGCTCAACGTCCGGGCGCGGATCGAGAACATCTACGCGCACGGCGGTTTCGCCTCGATCGACCCCGCCGACCTTCGTGGGCGTTTCCGCTGGTGGGGGCTCTACACCCAGCGCAAGGCGGGGATCGACGGCGGGCGGACGGCGGTGTTGGAGCCGCACGAGCTCGAGGACGAGTTCTTCATGCTGCGGGTCCGGGTCGACGGCGGGGCGCTGAGCACCGCGCAGCTCCGGGTCATCGCCGAGATCTCCACCGAGTTCGGGCGGGATAGCGCGGACATCACCGACCGGCAGAACATTCAGCTGCACTGGATCCGGGTCGAGGACGTGCCGGAGATCTGGCGGCGGCTCGAAGCGGTCGGTCTGCAGACCACCGAGGCGTGCGGTGACTGTCCCCGGGTCGTGCTCGGCAGCCCGGTCGCCGGGATCTCCGCGGACGAGGTCCTCGACGGCACCCCGGCGATCGACGAGATCGTCAAGCGGTACGTGGGTGACCCGGCGTACTCGAACCTGCCCCGCAAGTTCAAGTCGCAGATCTCCTGGCTGGCCGACGGGCCGTACACCTCCAACGACATCTCGTTCGTCGGGGTGAACCACCCGGAGCACGGCCCCGGCTTCGACCTGTGGGTCGGCGGCGGGTTGTCCACCAACCCGCGTCTGGCCGAGCGTCTCGGCGCCTGGGTGCCGCTGGCGGAGATCCCGGACGTCTGGGAGGGCGTCATCGGGATCTTCCGGGACTACGGGTACCGCCGGCTGCGCCACCGCGCCCGCCTGAAGTTCCTGGTCGCCGACTGGGGTGTCGCGAAGTTCCGCGAGGTCCTCGAGAAGGAATACCTGGGCCGGACCCTGCTCGACGGCCCCGCGCCGGAACTGCCGGAGAAGCCGATCGATCACATCGGCGTGCACAAGCAGAACGACGGACGGAACTACATCGGGGCCGCGCCGGTCGTGGGCCGGTCCTCGGGCACCCAGCTGAGCCGTCTGGCGGACCTCGCCGAGGCGCACGGGTCGGAGCGGGTGCGGCTCACGGCGTACCAGAAACTGCTTGTCCTCGATGTCGCCGACGAGAACGTGGAATCGCTGGTCACCGCCCTGCGCGGGATCGGCCTGGAGGCGCGCCCGTCGGCGTGGCGCCGCGGCACGATGGCCTGCACCGGCATCGAGTACTGCAAGCTCGCCATCGTCGAGACCAAGGCCCGTGGCGAGGAGCTGGTGGCCCGGCTCGAGGAGCGCCTGGCGGACTTCGACGCGGACATCTCGGTGCACATCAACGGCTGCCCGAACGCCTGTGCCCGGACCCAGGTCGCCGACATCGGCCTCAAGGGTCAGCTCGTCATGAACGCACACGGCGAGCAGGTGGAGGGTTTCCAGATCCACCTCGGTGGCGCGCTCGGCATGGCCAAGGGGGAGACCGCCGGTTTCGGGCGCAAGGTCCGGGGCCTCAAAGCCACGGCGGAGGAGCTTCCGGAGTACGTGGAGCGCATCGCCCGCCACTACCTCGACGACCGGACGTCCGGTGAGACGTTCGCGAACTGGGTCGTCCGGGCGGACGAGGGGCTCCTGAAATGAGCGACGCCCGATCCACCCCGATGTACTGCCCCTACTGCGGAGACGAGGACCTCTTCCCCAACGAGGCCTCGCACGGGGCTTGGGAGTGCCACTCCTGCGCCCGCGTTTTCACGGTGAAGTTCAACGGGTTGCTGGCTGCGCGGATCGGGACGGCCCGAGAGAGCGCGGAAGAGGGAGTGAATCGATGAGTCTCCTCAACGCCTCGAGTCTCGGACTGATAAACCTGGGTGCACCGGTGGAGGACGGCCGGCGTACCCCCGAAGAGCTGAAGGACCTCGCGGCCGAGGCCGCCGGGAAGCTGGAGGGCCGGCCGGCCGAGGAGATCGCGGCCTGGGCGGCGGAGACCTTCGGCGAGCGGTTCTGTGTCACCAGTTCGATGGCCGACGCCGTCGTCGCGCACCTCTTCTCCCGGGCCGCTCCCGGCGTGGACGTGGTCTTCCTCGACACCGGCCTGCACTTCCCGGAGACCCTGAAGGTCCGGGACACCGTGATCCGCACGATGAACGTCAACGTCCGGTCGATCCGGCCCCGGCAGACCGTCGGGCAGCAGGACGGCGAGTACGGCCCGCGGCTCTTCAACCGCAGCCCGGACGAGTGCTGCTTCATGCGCAAGGTCGAGCCGCTGGAGCGGGCGCTCAGCGACTACGACGCGTGGGCCACCGGTCTGCGCCGTGACGAGTCGCCGACCCGGGCCAACACGCCGGTCGTCGCCTTCGACCCGAAGAAGGGCAAGGTGAAGGTCAACCCGATCGCCGCCTGGACCCAGGCCGAGGTCGACCGTTACATCAGCCGCTGGAACGTGCCGGTCAACGAGCTGTTCAAGAAGGGCTACGGGTCGATCGGCTGCTGGCCGTGCACCCGCCGCACCAAGGCCGGCGAGGACCCGCGTGCCGGTCGCTGGGCGATGTTCGAGAAGACCGAATGCGGTCTGCACGTCTGATCCCGGCTCGCCGGCCCGCGGTGGTCCTGGTGGCGCACGGCAGCCGGGACCCGCGGGCGGCCGTGGCCACCGAGGCGCTCGCCCGGGCGGTGCACCGGGCCCGCCCGGACTGGACGGTCCGGGCGTCCTACCTTGATCACGCCGGTCCGCGACCGCTGGATGTGCTGGCGTCGCTGCCGGCGGGGAGCCGGGCGGCTCTGGTGCCACTGCTGCTGACGTCGGCCTACCACGGACGGGTGGATCTGCCCGCGGTGGTCGAGGCGGCCCGGCCGCTTCCGGTCCGGGTGGGTCTCACCGAGGTACTCGGCCCGGCGCCCGGCGCCGGGACGGTGTCGCCGCTGCTGCTGTCCGCGTTGTGGCGGCGGCTCGCCGTGACGGAACCGGAGTTGGACGCCGTGGTGCTGGCGTCGGCCGGCACCCGGGACGCCGCGGCCCGGCGGACGGTCGCCGACGCCGCCGCCGCGTTCGGCCGGTGGCTCGGGATCCCGGCGGCTGTCGCGTACGCCTCGGGGGAGGGCCCGAACGCCGGTGAGGCGGTGACGGCCCTGCGGGCGGCCGGCGCCCGGCGGCCCGCGATGGCGGCCTACTTCCTCGCGCCGGGCCTGTTGTACGACACCGCGGCGCGTACCGCCCGGGAGGCCGGGGCGGTGGCGGTGGCCGAACCGCTCGGCGCGGTGCCCGAACTGGTCCGGTTGGTCGCGGCCCGGGCGGACTCGGTGCTCGGCCATGTGGCGGCTTCGGCGGCCTGAGGGCCCGCTGGATTGTTACAACGTCCTGGGACGTGTGGAGGCGGTCGGCCTTCGCGCGTCCCAGCGCGTTTCTGCGGCTTTGCGGCGGTCGGCCTGATCTCCAAGGCCGAAGATCATGCTTTCGGGTCCGCTGCGGGCATCTGAACCCCCTCGGCCGCCCGCTTTGCGGAGCGCCGTGCCCGGCTGCCGGCCTCTACCCCTTTTGTTTACTCACTCAGTGCGACGATCACTCTGCGCTATGCGACGAAGAGGGATGATCGGGCCTCGCCGGCGGTCTCCACGCTCAAGCCGAGCGGTGATCGTCCAATGCGGAGTGTGCCGAGATGTTGACGCAAAGCGCTGCGATCGGAATTTCGAGATCATTTCGTGGATGCGGGGAAACGTACGGTGATCGCATTTGCGCACAGTGGAATGAGAACCGAGGGTGAGTGACCCGAAACAGCAAGACGCCCCGGTGCCGTGAGGCCCGGGGCGTAAATGCTGTGTGGGGGATTGATTCAGGCGGTGGGGGCGCTGACTCGAAGGCCGCCGCGACGCTTGACCGCGCGCCGCTCGTCCTCGCTCATCCCGCCCCATACGCCGGCGTCCTGTCCGGACTCGAGTGCCCACGAGAGGCATTCCTCGGTCACCGGGCACCGCCGGCACACGGCCTTGGCCTGCTCGACCTGCAGGAGCGCCGGGCCGGACGTCCCGATCGGGAAGAACAGCTCAGGGTCCTCGTCGCGGCAGATCGCATCGTGACGCCAGTCCATGGCGGCAAACTCCTTGTTTCGGATGGGGTAATGAAAACAGTGCTGTTTACCTATATGCATACGCTGTCGTGATCCACGGGTTGTGCCCGCAAGGTCACCACTGCGTGTGCAAGCTTTTGTGTTTGGTGGCTGTTCCGCGTCTCCTGATATGGAACGCGTACTAGCAGCAACCGGTTACTTCTTTTCGCTTGTGAATGCTTTCACGAACTTGCGCGATGTCAAGGGTAGCGCCGGAAGTTTCTCCCGGTGGGTGAGCTGGCTCACGTACCCATATGTCCGGTTCAGCCGTTCCTGCCGGAGCCGGTTGGCGAACGCTCCCATCAATGTAGTACGGTCCCGCCCACTTCGCCGACCTTTTGAGCGTGTTTCTGTAACGGATCGTGAGCACGACTCCAAAGACGTACCCCGAAGTCAGCAGATCACACGCAGCGCTGAGGGAACGGACACGAAGTGCATCTTCTGCCGCTCTCCCAGATAGTCGCCGTCGAGCTGGAAGGGCTGTGGGCGGGCCGCCACCACCGTGAACTCGGTGATGTCATGTAGCCGTAACAAATGTTTACCTCGTGGATCACCGGACCGCCACGCGAGTTGTGTCACCGTCCTGGTCGTGCTGGTGACGGTGAGGCGGCGCTGGGCGAAGACGTCGAGCCCGAGATCGAACGAGGCGCTGGTGTTGAGGTGGAGCGGTTTGTCGCCGACGTAGGTCCACGGCGCGGTGTTCTGCACGATCACCATGCCGAGCCCGGAGATCGACGGTTCACCCGGGCGTTCCAGCGTCAGCGGCGGATCCCGGCGCTCGGCACGGGTGAGGAACTGCCCGGCCAGCGAACGCATGTACAGCGCCGGGGTGGAGGTGCGGCCGGTCAGCCGGGACTGTTCCACCCCGCGGATCACCGCCGCGTCCAGGCCCAGGCCGGCGGTGAAGGTGAAGTACCGGTCGTCGGCCCGGCCCAGACCGATGACACGGTGCCGCCCGTCGCGCAACCCGTCGAGGATCACACTCGTGCCGTCCACCCAGTCGCTCGGCATGCCCAGGGCCCGGGCGAAGACGTTCGTCGAGCCACCCGGCACCACCGCCAGCGCGGGCAGCCGGAAAGCCGGCGGACCGACCTCGCCGGTCAGCGGAGGCGGGGCGGTGAGCAGTCCGTTCACCGCCTCGTTGACGGTGCCGTCACCGCCCAGGGTGACGAGCACGTCGACACCACTCTCCGCGGCCTCGCGGGCCAGCTGGGTTGCGTGCCCCCGGCGCTCGGTGTAGCGGACAGTCAGGTCGACGGCACTGCGCAGCGCGCGGACCAGCACGTCCCGGCTGCGCTCACTGGTCGTCGTGGCCCGCGGGTTGACAACCAGCAACGCTCGCATGGGCGGCACTGTACCTGCCGGAACGGCGCTCGGGGGCCGGTATGGTGCATCGGTGACCGGTGAGAAAGACGTGACGGACCGTGTGAACACCCTGGACTGGGGAGTCCGCCTCCTCTACCTGCAGTCCTTCGGGCTCGGCGCGCTCACCGCGTACCTCGTGGTCCTCGATCTGACGACCGACGACCTGCACCTTGCGGTGGCCGCCTCGCTCACGGTGATGGCCGCGCTGGCCGCGGTCGCGGTCTTCCTCGTCGCCCGCGCACTCGGCCGACGCTCGGTGCGGGCCCGCGGACCGGCCGTGGTGGTGCAGCTGTTCCTGCTGGCCACCGGCGGTTTCCTGATCCAGATCGAGATGCTCGCGGTCGGCCTGGCGGCGCTGGTGCTGGGCGCCCTGGCAGCGGTGCTGATCCTGGTCCCGCCGAGCAGTCGAGCGTTGGGAGTCGATTAGCGGGTCTCACCGAGCCGATCAGGGCCTAACCTGGACGGGTGACCGGCTCAACGGTGCGCCCGCCCGCATATCAGCAGCTCGCCGACGAGTTGCGGGCAGACATCACGTCCGGACGACTGCAGCCCGGTGAACGGCTGCCGCCGGAACCCGAGCTGTGCGTCAAGATCGGCGTCAGCCGGAGCACGGTGCGGGAGGCGTTGCGGCTCCTGGCCAGTCAGCATCTGATCGTCACCACCCGGGGTGTGACCGGGGGCAGTTTCGTCGCGCACCCCGACGCCGAACACCTGGCCGATGCGCTCTCCACCGGGTTCGCCCTGCTCAGCCACTCGGCGGTGACAGGCTTCGCCGACCTGTTGGAGTTGCGCCGGGCACTCGAGGTGCCGGCCGCCGGGCTCGCCGCGCTCCGGCGCACCGAGGATCACCTGATCGAGTTGCGCGGGGCGCTCTTCGACCCGGCGATCGACGAGTTCGACACCATGATGGCGGCCCACGCGGCATTCCACCGCGCCGTCGCCAAAGCCACCGGCAATCCGCTGTTCGAGCTGGTCGGACGCCCGTTGTACGAGGCGTCGTACGGCGAGGAGCTGACCGGCGGTCTGCCCGGTGATTACTGGAACCGGATCGACGCCGACCACCGGATGCTGCTGGACTGCCTGACCAACGGCGAGGCCGAGGGCGCGAGCCGGGCAGCGGGCCGCCACCTCGATTACATCGCCGAGACGGTGCGCTAGAAGGCTGTGCCTAGAACTCGGTGCGCTGGGTCAACAGGCGGATCGTCGCGTGCCGGCCACTGCTCTCGGCCTCGGCCGAGGTGGTCAGTGCGGTCAGCACCTTCCACGCGAAGGACGACTCGGACGGCAGCCGGGCACCACGCACCGTGGAGACGGTGACCTCGACGGTCAGCGCGTCCTCGGTGACGGTGAACCGGCACTCCAGCTCGGCGTCGCGGGTGGCGATCGCCAGCAGCATGGCGCACGCCTCGTCGACGGCGATGCGCAGATCCTCGATCTCGTCGAGGGCGAAATGCAGGCGGGCGGCAAGACCCGCGGTAGCCGTCCGGAGGACACCGAGGTAACCCCCGTCGGCGGGAACAGTCAGCAGGACGACGTCGTCTCCGACGTCCGGCTCCATCTCCGTCAGCTGAGTCACCCGAGTCACTCCTCCCGTTGGGGGAGACTTTAGCCGGTCGCGGCCAGTACGTCGCCGCGGACGTACCGGCCGTGACGGCGACGGCCTCAGGCCTGCTTGGTCTCCCAGAAGATCTTGGAGATCTCCTCGATCTTGCCGAGCAGCTGCTCGGCGACGGCGGGGTCGACCGAGCCCTTGGCGCCGGTCGCGCCGGCGAGCTTGGTGGCCTCGTTGAAGAGCTGGTGCAGGTTCGGGTACTTCTCGAAGTGCGGGGCCTTGAAGTAGTCGGTCCACAGCACCCACAGGTGGTGCTTGACCAGCTCGGAGCGCTG
>NZ_JZKF01000074.1 GCF_000962825.1 Actinoplanes rectilineatus | reverse complement strand
TCCCGGAGCCGAGCCCGTCCGTCCGTCCTCAAAGCCGAACCCGGGGACGGAACCGAGCACCATCCCGGGACCTGAGCCCTCATCGCAACCCGGTTCGCAGCTCACCAACTCCAGCCGTAGCCCACGGCTACCTCCGGACCACATCTGAACCGTGGCCGACGGCTCGCTCTCCCCGCCGTCGGCCACGGTCGCCCCGCCCTCACAAAACAGTCGTATGCGACGGCTCCACACCTCCCTGCCGTCGGCCACGGCTGAATCCGAGCCGCTCAAGAGCCGTGTGCGACGGCTCCGGTCTCCTCAGCCGTCGCACACGGCTCCCTCACACCGCCCCAACAACCCTGAACGACGGCTGTCCCTCCCGAGCCGTCGCACACGGCTCGTTCGCGTTGCCCGGACAGCCGTGGACGACGGCTGGGTCTGCGGTGACGGATGATCCCGCGGGACGGGGCGAAGCGCGGACGGCGGCGTCACCACGTCGGGCCGGCTGACCGCAGCGCGCGTTCCACCACCGTGACATGGGTGTTGGTGGTGGCAGCCGCGCGGCGTACCAGAAAAGCGGTGTTGATCGGCGGGTCGGCCGGCTCGTCGAGCAGGATCAGCGCACCGGAGGCCAGGTCCGCCTCGCACAGGTAGCGGGGCAGCACCGACCAGCCCGCGCCCGCCACCACCGCCGCCCGCACCGCCCGCAGGTCGGGGATCACCAGGGCGGGGCGGCGGGTCAGGCGGCGCCCGAAGACGTGCCGCCAGTACCGGCGGACGATCGGCACGTCCTCGGCGTAGGCGATCAGCGGCGCCCGGTCCACGTCGAGCGCCGTGGACGCCACCAGCACGAACTCCTCGTCGGCGAGGGGTTCGGCGAGCAGGGTGCGCCCGCGCGGGCGGATCGCCGAGATCACCAGGTCGTACCGTCCCCGGGTCAGGCCGTCGAGGAGATCGTCGGCCAGTCCGCTGGTGACGCGCAGGCGCACGCCCTGGGTGATCAGGGGCGCGAGCGCGGGTACGACCCGCGCCGCCAACAGTTCGGCGGGCCCCGCCAGGTGCACCGGTTCCGGCGGGGTCTCCGCCGACGGGCCGGTCACCAGCGCCAGGTCGTCGAGGGGCCCGGCGATCCGGGCGGCCAGGTCGTCGGCGACGGTGGTGGGGCGCACGCCGCGGGCCATCCGCTGGAAGAGTTGGCGTCCCCAGCGCTGTTCGAGGGCCTGGATCTGGCCGGTGACGGTGGGCTGGGACAGGCCGAGCGCGCGGGCGCCCGCGGTGATCGACCCGGCCCGGTAGACCGCGAGAAAAGTCCGCAGCAGATCGAGGCTGCCATCGGGATTCTGATCGGTCACAGCGGGAATCCTATTGGGTGCCTGATGATCATCCGACCTAGCCTGAGGTCGGTAGACACCCGGAATCCGGTAGAGGAGTACCCACGATGGCCAAGATCCTGTTTGTGATGAGCGGCGCCGACCACTGGACGCTGAACGACGGCAGCAAGCACCCCACCGGATACTGGGCGGAGGAGTTCGCGGTGCCGTTCGAGAAGGTCACCGCGGCCGGGCACAGTGTCGAGGTGGCGACGCCGGGCGGGGTGGCCCCCACCGTCGACAAGGCGAGCCTCGACGGCGGGGACGCCCCGGTCGTACCGCCCGCGATCGACCTGGCGGGCGTGAACCTCGACGGTTACGACGCGGTCTTCTACCCCGGTGGGCACGGCCCGATGGAGGACCTGGCCGTCGACACCACCTCGGCGAAGCTGGTCGACCGGGCCCTGACCGACGGCAAGCCGCTCGCCCTGGTCTGCCACGGCGTCGCCGCCCTGCTCCCGGCCACCCCGGAGCTGATCGACGGCCGCCGGGTGACGGCGTTCAGCAACGAGGAGGAGACCGCGGCCGGGCTCGCCGCCAAGGCGCCGTGGCTGCTCGAGGACCGGCTGGTGGCGCTCGGTGCCGATTATGCCGCCGGGCCGGCCTGGCAGTCGCACGTGATCGCCGACGGCACGCTGATCACGGGGCAGAACCCGGGTTCGTCCGCGGCCGTCGCCGACGAGCTGCTGCTGGCCCTGCGCGCCTGAACCGGAGCGCCGCCGTCCCGCATGGAACGATGCAGGCGTGAGTTCCCCGTCCGCCGCCGGCCGCCCCCGTTCCGGCGCCCGGCGGCTGCCCTCCGCGAGCGCCCGTGAGGAGATCCTCGACGCGGCCGCCGAACTGTTCGCCCGGCACGGTTACGCCGCCACCTCGACCCGCATGATCGCCGAGATGGTCGGGGTGCGGCAGGCCTCGCTGTACTACCACTTCACCATGAAGGAGCAGATCCTCGCCGATCTCCTGGAGTCGACGGTCCGGCCGTCGCTGGAGTTCGCCGCGGCCCTGGAGAAGCGCGGTCTTCCCCCCGGTGAGGCGTTGCGGGAGCTGGTCGAATACGACGTCGGGGTGCTGCTCGGAGCCCGCTGGAACGTGGGTGTCCTCTACGCCCTGCCGGAGACGGCATCCGAGCCGTTCCACCGGTTCCGCGCCGAACGCGACCAGCTCCGCGGCGTGTACCGCACGCTCACCGCGCAGGCGACCACCCGGCCGCAGGGCGAGGCCGCGGTGCTCGGCGACCTCGTGTTCGGCCTGGTGGAGAGCGTGATCGGGATGCGCCGCGACCTGCCCGACCGGCCGGCCCCCGATCAGCTCCGGCTCAGCGTCGCGGCGGCGGCTCTGCGCATGATCTCTTGAGTACGCCGTGAGCACGCGCGACAGGCGACCGGGGTCAGGCCCCGTCCCACGCCTCGATCACGTCGACGATCTCCGGGAACGTCTCGACGGCCGCCGTCACGTGGATCGGGTCGAACTCGTCGAGCCGCCGCACTCCGCTCTGCAGGCAGGCGATGAACCGGATGCCCGCGCCACCGGCCGCCACCGCGTCCCCCGGCGAGTCCCCGACGTAGACGCAGTCCCCCGGCGCCAGCCCCGTCTCGGCGAGAAGCTCGTCGAACGCCCGCGGATCCGGTTTGCGGAACCGGCTGTTGCCCTGGTGATATGCCCCGGTGACCCGCCCGGCCAGCACGTGGTCCGCCGCCAGCAGGTGTTCGATCTCCACCTCGGTCCGCGAGCTCAGCAACATCACGGTCCGCCCGGCCAGGACGAACCGGTCCAGGGCCGCGAGGTTCTCCGGCGGGATCACGTCCAGCCGGCCGTCGGCGAGGTATTCCTGGTGGGCGATCGGGAACAGCGCGGCGAACCGGTCGAGGTCGAGCCCCGGCGACCGGTGCGGCATCGCGTCCAGCAGCACCTCGCCCCAGGTGCTCAGGTGCACGGCCCGCGACATGGGTGGCCGTCCCATCCGGGCGAGCACGTCGTTCTCCAGTGCGAACGAGGCGGCCTCGGTGAGACACAACGTGTCGTCCACATCCACGATCACAGCCTTGACCACGGCCGAAGCCTAGCCCCTGTCCGTCAGGCGGCAGGAGCGAGGCGCAGCCCGGCCGCCCCTGGACAGGGCTATTCGTCGACGGCGGTGTACCGGCCGAACTCCTCGTCGTCCTCGTCCTGCTCGTCGGAGATGTCGACCTCGACGCCCGGAAGCTCGTCGACCAACCGCTGGGCCAGTTCCGGCGAGACGAAGTGGTGGCTGACATCCAGGCGTTCCAGGTGGGTCAACGGCTGGCCCGCGAGCAGCGCCTCGACGCCCTCGTCCCCGAGGGTGCCCATCGACAGGTCGAGCACCGTGAGCTTGGCGACCACCGGCGCGGACGCCACCGCCGCGGCGACCTGGTCCTGGATCTCCGAGTTGCGCAGGCCCAGGTGTGTCAGGGCCGGGAACGGACGGCCGGACAGGATCGGCGCCAGGTCGTCGACGGTGGTCTCACCGCCGTACTCCGCGATGCCCAGCCACAGGTCCAGCTCCTCCAGGGCGGGCAGGTCGCAGGCGCCGACCGCCCGGACCACGGTGACCGGCAGGCCCCCGGACTGGAAGGACAGCTCCCGCAGGTTCTCGTGGCGCACCGGCGTCAGCACCAGGCCGTCCGAGCCGCGGACCCACAGACACTCGAGGCGGGGGAAGGCGGTCAGCAGCGGCGTGACGTCGACCTGTTTGATCCAGGAGATCTCGCACTCCTCGCTGGACATGTCCCCGGCGAAGACGGCCCGCAGGTTCGGCAACCGGTCCACGTTGTCGAGCAGCAGCCCGATCGGGAACCGCTCCTCCATCGCGCCGCCCCAGTTCCCGAAGATCAGCGCGGTGGGGCCGGCCGGGCCGGTCCGCTCCAGGATCTCGGCGAAGAGCTCCGGAATCCGGTCGGCCTCCCCGTAGCCGGCGCTGAACCGCCAGGCCACGGCGGCCGGATCGTCCGGGCCGTCACTGTCGTCCTCGACGTCCCGGACCGGCAGGCCCGCGAACGTCTCCAGGTCGTCGTCGATGTCCATCAGACCTCCTCGATCGGCGTGACGGTATCAGTGGTCACTCGCCGACCGTGGTGTAGGCCGCCGGGCTGGAAGGACAGCTCCCGCAGCGCCTCGAACTCGTCGCCGCCGTCGTAGTCATCCATGCTCGCTCGATCCCATTCTGGCGCTCGCCGCCACCGTCTCCTCGGTCTCGGTGCGGCGGCGGTCCTCGTACACCGCAAAAGCCTCTGCCGGATCGCCGTGCTCGCGCAGGGAAACGGCCAGGGCCACCGCGTCCTCGAGGGCCATCGACGCGCCCTGCGCGGCGGCCGGGACCGCCGCATGCGCGGCGTCACCGGCCAGGACCATCCGGTCGCCGTGCCAGCGCGGGGTGGTCGGAATGTCGTGGGAGTCGCTGCCGACCACACCGGTGC
This sequence comes from Actinoplanes rectilineatus, assembly GCF_000962825.1. Lineage (GTDB taxonomy): Bacteria > Actinomycetota > Actinomycetes > Mycobacteriales > Micromonosporaceae > Actinoplanes > Actinoplanes rectilineatus. The sequence continues at coordinate 40,865 of NZ_JZKF01000074.1, read as the reverse complement.
CGGCGGCGATCAGCGCGCGGGCCGGGGTGGCATCGTCGCCGCATTTCTCCAACGCCAGGTCACGCCACTGCTCCGGGCTCAGACCCGCGGCCGGTGCGGTCCCGCGCAGGCGCGCGAACCACCAGGTCCGGCCGTCGCCGGCGGGCACGGTGACCCCGAAGAAGGCCTGGCTGCCCCGGATCATGTGGTACGCGTTCTCGTCGAGCCCGGCCGGGTTGCCCGGGGTGTACCCGTAGACGACGTGCTGCCCGGAATATCGCGGCTCGGGCGCGTCCGGGTCGATCAGCCGGCGGGTCGGCGAGTGGATGCCGTCCGCCCCGACCAGCACGTCACCACGAACCCGGCTGCCGTCCGCGAACACGGCCTCCACCCCGTCGCCGTGCGAGGCTGCGGTGGTCAGACGTCTGCCGTGGTGCACCGGGATGCCCCGCTCGACCGCGAGCTCCTGCAACGCCCGGTAGAGCGCGGCTCGCGTGAGCGTGCGCGCCGGGCCCTCGATCGGCCGGTGCCCGAGCCGAGCGCCACTCTCGTCGAGCAGCGCCACCGCGTCCGCCGGAAACGACACCGCCGTCACGGCCTCGGTCGCGCCGATCTCCTCGAGCGCCGCCATCCCGTTGCGCATCACGGTGAGGAACGCCCCGGCATCCGCGCCACCGGACGTGTGCGCCTCGAACACCTCGGCACGGATCCCGGCCCGTTGCAGAGCGAGCGCCGTCGCGGTCCCCGCGACACCCCCACCCACAATGATCACTTCACGTACCGCCATGCGCGACACCCTAACCGCGACGTCCGACAATCTCGGCGATCCAGATCGGAGCGTAGGGTGAGGTGCAGCCCGGCGGTGTCGGATAGTCCTTGAGCACCCCGAGCCGCTCACCGATCGCCAGGGCCCGGTCGCGCTGCTCCGGATGCTCGATACCGATCTGGGCCAGGCAGTGGTTCATCGCCCACTGCAGACGCACCGGAGCACTCGCCATCTCCGCCTCGACGACGTCGAGAAGCACGGTCAGGTCGAGCCCGTCCGGCTTCTTGGCCACCCGGTCGACGGTCAGCGCCCAGCCGGCACTCGCCACCACCGGATCCGGGTCGGCGAGCCAGAGCACCCGCAGTTCCTCGACGTGCACACTCTTCTTCACCACGTAGTTCACCAGCCAGTCGTGCACCTTCGGCACCCGTGCCTGGCGCAGCATCGCGTCGAGCTCGTCCCGGCTGAACGCTTTCGGACGACTGATCAGGATCGCCAGCAGCCGGGCGGCGGTGTCGCCGGTCCGCCAGAGCTCCGCCGCGAGTTCCGGCCGCACCTTCAGCCGTTTGGCCACCGCCCGCAGTCTCGTCAGGTTGACGCCGTGATCGTCACCGTGCCGCTCGTTGACCGCGCGCACCTTCGGATCCTCGAGAGCGGCCAGCTCAGCCAGCACTTCCCCGACCGTCTCCCCCATGACAACCATCGTCCGAGGGTACGCGCAAAGCACAGTCCCGAGGCCCCCGAGCACCACGGGTCCGCTACGTCGAATCATGGATCGCCCAAGGCGCACAGGTGGTGCGACTCGACATCTCGACCTGCGAAAGAGTTGCGGTCACGAGCCCTCACACCGGTCAGCTCAACGCCGTGCCTGCCGGGGGACCGCAGGCACCCGCGGGGCCGAGGGACCGCGTTACCTGCCCGCCTGTGCCGTGTCGCCCGGTTACGATCGAATAGTCGACGAGGTCGAGAGAAGTATGGCCCATGTGAACTGCTTGCCGGAGTTCAATCCGAGGACCGGGCTCCTCCCACCGGGTCGATATGCGGCCTCCCTGGATGACCTGCATGCAAGGTTGGTGCTGTCCACCGATTCCACGACGCGACGGGAAATCTGGAAAGAATGGGATGCTCATCGCACGATACTGGGAGCCCTGACAGGGGAGATCACTCGCATGTGGGTCGGCGGTAGCTTCGTCAGTGAGGAGCCGGAGCCCAGCGATGTGGACGTGACTTACCTGCTGCCGGCGGAGGCATTCGACCGCCTGGATGCGGCGACGGTGACCGACCTCGACGATTTGACGCTACGTGGCTGGTGCGTGGCCCGCGGCATGCGGGTCGATTCTTACCTGGTCCGGCTTCCCGAGCACCGGCCGGTGTCGCAGATGATCACCAGCATGATGAGTCAGTCTGATGCCGCCTCGTACCGGGACATCGGACTCTACGACGAGGTCTGGCAACGGGTAAAACCTACCGCCGTGACCGAAACGCCGGGCCTGCTTCGCCGGGGATATGTGGAGGTGCTGCTGTGACACCGATGGCCCCGGTCCCGGAATCACCCGACCGGAATTCCGCTCATGAGTGGATGAGGCAGATGCGGGAGGCGGCTCCGCACGAGGTTCGAAAGTCGGCAACCACCCCGGAAGAGCTCGCCGAGGTTCAACGCAACCGGCTGCTGCAGACCGCGCACGAAGATTCGCGGTACGGCGGCAGGAGGCGAATCGAGGTCGCCCTCACGGGGGACGCGACATCCGATCATCTTGTCCCGGTCTCGACACTGGGCCCTTTCCTCACCAACCTTCAAGAGTCGATATCCGCTGTGGCACAGGCGCTCGCAGGCCGCCCGACGAATTCCGCCGCCATCCCTCGCGAGATTCGCGAGGCCACCGCGCTCAGCGCCGTAGCAACATTCCCCTCCTCCTTCGGCGTGGCAATGTACGGCCCCTCCACCGGCCCGGAGAAGAGCGGTCTGCTCGCAGCTTGGGTCGACGAATTTCGGACGATCCTCGATGAGGCGGTGGAGCGGGTTCTGAACATCGCCGATCTCTCCGAGGGTGCCGGCATGTCCGATGAACTGTTGGCTGAACAGCTCGCCCCCCTCGGGCCTCGATCGATGAAACATATCGGCGCTCTGACCGCGGGGCTCCATGGTTCCGGAGCCGGCATGCGGATCACCTGGTTCGTTCCGGGCAGAGAGGCCAGGCGTAGCAACTGGAGTGTTTCCGGAGTTCAACGGGTTCGATACCTGTGCGAGCACAGCGAATTCGCAGAAGCGGAGAGAGTAACCGTGGCGGGACTGCTCGGATCGGCCAGCGCGTTCCGCGGTAAAGTCGAGATCAGAACCGATGGAGGCGAGATCATCCAGGCAAGCACCGCCGAAGAAATAACAAACCGGCTTGACCGGCATTTCAACAAACGAGTCGAAGCCGACATCGAGACAACCAGGGTGAGGTTCTCTGGCGGCCGGGAACGGACGATCAGTCACATCATCGAACTGCGTAACGTTTAACCTCGATTCGCCAGAAGGTTTTGAACCACGCTCGCCCGATTCGATGTGACCGCTATGTCCACTGCTGCTGCGATAAGTGACCTGACGATGACACCCAGCTCCCCAGCTCACTCGCCGACGGCTGTGTAGCGTCCCCCGGCCTGCTCCTCGTCCTGCGCGTCCGACACGTCCACGACGACGCCGGGAAGCTCGGCGACCAGGCGCTCGGACAGCACCGGCGCCAGGTCGTCGAGGATGGTGTCGCCGTCGAACTCCTCGGAGCCCAGCCACAGCTCCAGCCGCTCCAGGGCGCCCAGGTCGCTGGACACGAACGCCCGGACCACCTCAGCCGGCAGCCCGCAGGACTGGATCACCAGCTCCCGCAGCCGCCCGTGCCGGACCGGTGTCAGCCACCGCTCGGTCGACCCCCGGAACCCGAGGTGTTCCAGCTCGGAGGACGTCTCCAGCAGCGGCGTCACGTCGGTCATCCGCAGCCACGAGATCTCACAAGCCTCGCTGCTGACGTCCCAGACGAACAGCCCCCGCCGATGCGGCATCAACCTGGCGTTCTCCAGCAGCAACCCGACGGGAAACAGCTCGCCTTGGACAACGCCCCAGTCACCGATGACCAGCGCACGGGGCCCGGCCGCCCCGCATCGCTCCAGCGTGGCCCGAAGCTGCTCGGCCAGCGCGCCCGGACCACTGTCCGCACCGGGCAACCGCCACGCGAAGCCGGCCGGATCACGCCCTGTGCTGTCATCCCAGTCCAGGACCGGAAGCCCTGCGAAAGACCGCAACTCCCCCCGACGATCCGCTGTGGCCCTCCCCGATCGCCGTCAGCGCCGCGACGCTAACAGCCGGTCGGCATCAGCTCCGCAGGGAGGGCGAACTCCGCCGGCCCGGCGTCACGCCGGAACACCGTGAGCTCCTCCCCCGCGAGAGACGGGTTGACCACGAATTTCCCTGAAAGCTAGGCACCTTTCGCAGTCAGGGTCTGCCTCTGTGGTGATTTCGGGCGTCCAGCGCGCCCGTATTCACCACACCCACCAGGGGTGTGGTGACTTGTGGCGTCCAGCGCGCCCGTACTCAACACGCCCCCACGGGTGTGGTGACTTGTGGCGTCCAGCGCGCCCGAAATCACCACGCCCCCACGGGTGTGGTGAATTGGGGCGTCCAGCGCGCCCGAAATCACCACGCGGATGGGCCTCGCACTCTGACCACGACACGTGTCTAGCGGGCGGTGAACGGGTGTGTCAGGCGGGAGGCGATCTTCGCCAGGCGGAAGAAGCGGACGAGCCGTTTCGGCGGGCCGTCCACGAACATCATGGTCAACCCGCGGTGTGAGGCCTCCGCCGCTTTGGCGCCGCGGGCGAACATCCTCTTCTGGTACGCCGTGACGGCCGCAACCGGGTCGTCGTGGTTCAGGAGTTCGCGGGCCAGGTCGGCCCCGTCGATGAGGGCCAGGTTGGCGCCCTCGCCGGCGAACGGGGACATCAGGTGCGCGGCGTCGCCGATCAGGGTCACGCCGGGGACGGTGTCCCAGCGCAGCCCGGTCGGCAGGGCGTGGATCAGGCGGGGCGCGCTGATCTCGTCGGCGTCGCGGATCAGCCGGGTCAGTGCGGGTGACCAGTCGGCGAGTTCGCGGAGCAGGCCGCGCCGGGCGTCGTCGATGTCGGACCAGTCGACGCCGCTGGTGGCGGCCCAGTCCTGCGGCACCCGGAAGCCGCAGCCGAGGGACAGGGTGTCGCCGCCGTGGCCTCCGATGTACCGGTGGTCGGAGAGCGCGAACAGGCTGCCCCGGCCGACGAGGGCGAGGGCTTCGGGGTGACGGCGGGCCGCGTCGGTGAGGGTGAACTCGACCAGGGTGATGCCGGTGTAGGCGGGTTTCGCCGGGGTGACCAGGGGCCGGACCCGGGACCACGCGCCGTCCGCCCCGATGATCAGGTCGGCGTGCACGGTGTCACCGCCGGCGAGGTCGAGCCGGCCGGGGTGGGCGGCGACGACCTTGGCACCCCAGCGGATGGTGCCGGGGGCGAGCGCGTCGATGAGGAGTTGCCGCAGGTCGGTGCGGGCGATCTCGGGGCGGCCGTCGCCGCCGTCGGCTTCGGGCATGTCGACGAGGACGGTGGCGTTCTTGTCGAGCACCCGGGAGGCTTCGCCGCCGATGTGGATGCGGGCGCGGAATTCGTCGATCAGGCCGGCTTCGCGGAGGGCGACCTGGCCGGTGCCGGTGTGGATGTCGAGGGATCCGCCCTGTCTGCGGGCGTCGGCGGACGGGTCGGCCTCGTAGACGGTGACCGTCCGGCCGTGGCGTTGCAGGATCCGGGCGCAGATCAGGCCGCTGAGTCCGGCCCCGACGATGGCGATCGATGGTGTGGAAGTCATGCCGGGAACGGTATTCGTCACGAACACTGTTCGTCAAGGACAGCGTTCGTTTGACGAACAGTGTTCGTGACGGCTACGGTTCCGGACATGGCACCTCGTGATCCGTTCCGTGCTCCCGAGGTGGCCAGCCGCCGCAACCGGCCGGCCAAGCCGCCGTTGAGCCGCGACGCGATCGTCGAGGAGGCGCTGCGCCAGGTCACCGCGGACGACGGCGCCGCGATGAGCCTGCGCAAGGTCGCGGCCGCGCTCGACACCGGCCCCGCTTCGCTGTATGCGTACGTGCACGACCTGACCGAACTGCAGGCCCTGGTCCTCGACCGGGCGCTCGCCGACGTGACGACCGGCGAGCCCGGCATGCCGTGGCGTGAGCGGCTGGACCTGATCCTGCGCTCCTACGTGCAGACCCTCGCCGCGAGCCCGGCCCTGGCCCGGCTGGCCTTCGGCGCGACCGCGGTCGGGCCGCACGCGCTGCGCGTCAACGAGGCCGTCCTCGAGGTGCTGGCCGACGCGGGCGTCGACGAGCAGAACGCGGCCTGGTCGATCGCGTTGCTGACCACGTTCGTCACCGCGGTCGCCGCCGAACACGCCGGTGGCGACCATCCGGCCGAACCCGGTGGCCCGGTCGCCCAGGCCCTGGACCGGGTCTCCCCCGCCGAGCATCCGCGGGTGCACGCCGCCCGGACACTCATCCTCTCCGGCACCGGCGAGGAACGTTTCACCTGGTCGGCGGAGGTGCTGATCCAGGGAATCCTGGCACACGGAACGGCCGGGACACCCCCACGAGGTGCCCCGGCCGCGTCGTGACGACGAGGGTCAGCTGACCGCTACGTCGAAGATGTGCATGATGCCCTTGTCGGTGCTCTGCGGCAGGGTCACCGACGCGACCGTCTTCGCCGCGTCGAGGGCCGCCGGCTGCGAGGCGAAGATCCGGAACGTGCCGGTTCCGGCCGTACCGTTGACGTTGTTGCGGCCGGAGAGGGTGACCGCCGCGGTCTCGCCGGTGGCCGGGCCGGCCGCCCAGTCGCTCAGCGTGAGCGGCACGTCCTGGGTGCTGCCGTCGGTGTAGGTGACCACCGCGGTGCCGGTCGCCGGGCCGTTGGTCGACAGCCCGAGGAACGACAACGAGCCACCCTGAGACGAGGCAGAAACAGTGACCTTCTGGCCGTGCGGGAGCCAGTTGTCCGGCTTGCCCGGCGCGGCGTCCGGCCAGGTGAACGCGGTGCCGGGCACGGTCGCGCCGGGGGTGACGCCGGCCGCGGCCAGCGACGTGCGCGACAGCGACCAGTCGCTGAGGTCCAGCGAACCCAGGTTGCCCTGGCCGTCGGGGGTGGTGCCGGCGTTGTTGCGGGCGTCCGAGCCGTCGGTGTAGGACGGCGGGACGTCGGCGGCGCCGGTGCCCCAGGTGCCGGCGGTGGACTTCATGGTGAAGTCGAGCGTGCCGCCCTCGGTCAGGAACGTGCTGTCGATCCAGGAGGCGGTCTGCGCCTTGCCGTTGACGCGCAGTCCGTCGACGTAGCGGGCGCCGGTGGACGTACCCGCTGCATTGATCTTGATTTTCCTGGATGGCGTGTTATAAGGATTAACGGTGATTTTGTCGAACATCGGGCCGCTGATCATGAGGTCACCCGTGCCGTAGACAGCGGGATAAAGACCGATGTTGGCGAAGACGTACCAGGCGCTCAGCGCACCCTGATCGTCGTTGCCGGGCAGACCCGACGGGGTGGTGTCATACATCTCGGAGACTGCGCGGTAGAGGACGTCGGTGCCCTTCGCCGGCGCCCGCAGCCAGTTGTAGACCCACGGCGTACCGAAAGCCGGCTGGTTGGACAGGTAGTTGCCGGTCTGGGTGTACGCCCCGGCGTCCAGCCGCTCCATCAGCGTGTCCAGCGCCGCGGTCGACGCCGCGACGCCGCCCCGGGCCGTGATCAGCGTCGACAGGTTGTGCGGGACGAGCCAGCCGTACTGGTGACCGGTCGACTGGTTGAACTGTCCCCGCCCGGCCGAGTCCTCCCGGACCCGCAGGTCGAAGCCACGGTCGAACCCGCTGCGCGACCGCGGCATGATGTGCCTCGACACCGGGTCGAACACGTTCATCCAGTTCTGCGAGCGCCCCGCGAAGTAGTCGTAGGCCTCGGTGTCGCCCAGACGAGCGGCCAGCTGCGCGATGGCGAAGTCGTCGATCGCGTATTCGAGGACCCGGGACGTCGCGAAGTCGCCCTTGGCGTTCTCGATCAGGCCGGTCGAGAAGTACTGGTAGCCGTCCGACCGGCTGGTCTTCGTGGCCGGCAGCGTCTGGGTGGCCTTCATCGACGCGAGCGCCGCCGCCCGGTCGTAGTCGGTCGCACCCATGTCGTCCAGCGTCGCCAGGATGACCTGGTAGTTGTCGCCCTGCATGCGGGCCGCGCCCGGCGCCCAGCTGCCCCTCTGCTGGGTCAGTGCCACGATCGAGCGGTTGATGTCGTTCGCGACCTGCGGAAACGTCAGCGCCAGCAACTGCACCTGGCTGCGGTACGCGTCCCAGCCCGACCCGGCGAAGTTGATGTTCTTGTAGAAGTGGCGGCCCTTCGCGACGACGTGCACCTGGTCGTCGAAGCCCAGGTACTGGCCGTTCACGTCCTCGCGCACGTTCGGGTGCAGGAAGGAGTGGTAGAGCGCGGTGTAGAACTTGGTCCGCTGCTCGGTGGTCCCGCCGTCGGCGTCGACCGTGCCGAGGGCGTCCTTCCACAGCTTCCTGGCGTCGTGCTTGACGTCGTTGAAGCCGTCCGTGCCGACCTCGGTGTCCCGGTTGAGGGCGGCGTTCGCGACGCTGATGTAGCTGAAACCGGTCTTCGCGACGACCTTGGCACCCTGCTGGAAGGTGATCCAGGCGCCGGTGTCGTGCCGATAGTCCACGCCGGTGTCGGTGGTGCTCTTGACCGCGTGCGCGGAGTCGGCGGTCATCTCCTCGTCGGTCCAGGTGCCGAACGACGCGAACGCGTGGTCGTAGGTCGTCGAGAAGTAGGCCTTGTACAGGTTGCCGACGTCGCAGACGTCGGTGCCGTACATCCACCCGGAGACCGTCCGCGTCGCCGGGTCGATCGTCACCTCACTGCCGAAGGTGCGGTTGTTCGGGCCGGACACGTCCAGGATCAACGTCGAGTCCCCGCTCTTCGGGAAATCGAACCGGCTGACCGCGGTGCGGGCGGTGGCGGTCAGTTCCGCCTCGACGCCGTTGTCCAGCCTCACACCGTAGTAGCCGGGCTGCGACGCTTCGTTGGCGTGGCTGAACGGCAGGTAGTAGTTCTTGATCGTCGACGCCGGGCTGGACGGCAGCACGCCGCCGGTCAGTTCACCCGCGTACGGGATCGTCGGGAATTCGTACCCGCCGAACCGGCCGGTGCAGCCGGTCCCGGAGTGGCGGGTCATGCCGAATCCGCGGATCAGCGAGGCGGTGTACTCGTACCCGCCCTTCTGCCCGACGTTGGCGTTCCCCTCCGCCCAGGTCGTCGGGCTCGGCTGGACCATGCCGAACGGCACCGCCGCGCCGGGATACGTGTTCCCGTAGGCGTCGTTGCTCTTGTTCTGCGTGGTGTCCAGCTCGGTACCGATGAACTGATTGACGGCGTCGAACGCCGAGATCTCCGAGGGCGCCGCGTACGCCGCCGTCGGGATCAGGGGCACCAGGACCGCGGCCGCCACGAGGGCTTTCCGCAGGGTGCGCCCAGATTTCCAGCCAGGCATGTGTTTCCTTCACAGGTATCGACGAGTTTCGTCGGCGCCACTGTCGTCGCCGCACCTCGTCCTAACACGACGATCACCTGACGAGAAGGAAACTTAAAGATCAACTTCCGGTGCCGAACAGCCCCAGAAGATTCCACCTGCGCTTCTTCGAGGGTACGGGCTGCTCCCCTTTCAGAAGCAGATCGAGCACTTCCCGGGCGGTCGGCCGGGCCGCCGGGTCCTTGACGAGCGACCGCTCGACCAGGGGCCGCAGCCAGTCGGGCAGACCCCCTAGATCCGGCGCCCCGCTGAGGATGCGCATCGCGATCGCCGCCGCCGACTCCGCCGCGAACGGGGTCCGGCCGGTGGCAGCGAACGTCACCACCGCACCCCAGGCGAACACATCGGCGGGCGCGCTGACCGCCCCCACCCCGGACGGGTCGAAACGTTCCGGCGCCATGTACGTGATCGTGCCGACCATCCGGTCCGGCTTGGTGTGCCGGCTGGTCACCTCGAACGCCTGGGCGATCCCGAAGTCGATCACCTTGACGCCGTCCGCGGCGATCAGCACGTTGTCCGGCTTCAGATCACGGTGGATCACCCCGGCGCCGTGGATCGCGGTCAGCGCGGTGGCGATGCCGACCGCGGTCCGGTGCAGGGCCGCCCCGGAGAGCGGGCCCTGCTCGCGGATCAGGGCGGCCAGGCTGGGGCCGTCCACGTACTCCACGACCAGGTAGGGCGGGTCGTGGTCGGGGTCCGCGTCGATCACCTCGGCGGTGGCGAACGGCGGCACCTGCCGGGACCGGACCACCTCGCTGCGGAACCGGCCGCGGAACTCGGCCTCGTCCATGTGCTCCGGCCGGGCCACCTTGATCGCGACCTGGCGGCCGTCCGGCGACCGCCCGAGGTAGACCGAGCCCATACCCCCGTCGCCGAGACGGCCGAGAAGCTGGTAGTGGCCGAGTGTGGTCCGGTCGTCCGGCCGCAGCGGCTTGATCATTGTCGACGTCTCTCCCGCCACTGTCCTTTGGCGACGGGGAGCCTACTAGATGTTGATCTCAGTTCGCCGGGGTGTCACCGGGCCTGTCGACGATGCCGGACCGGTTGCGGACGACCAGCCGGAACACGTCGCCGGCCTTGATCCGGCGGGTACCGTCGTCGCCCCGGCTGACGTGGTCCTTCACCGCCACCATGCGGTCGCCGATCAGGGCGTACGTCCGCGGGTCGAAGAGTAGATCCTTCTTCAGGTAGCCCTCGACGGTCCAGGTCAGCGCGATCGCCGGACGGCCGTCCAGGTTGACCGCCTTCGGGTTCTCGGTGACGCCGGGCTGCCGGGCCAGCCAGCGGAAGATCGCCGCCTCCACGTCCGGCGGCAGCACCTCCCGGGTCAGCAGCCCGTCCACGTCGATGCCGACGAGCTTGTCCGGGTCGTCGAGCCACGCCTGGAACTTCTCCGGCGTGGTCAGGGCGGCCAGGTCGCCGTACGGGACGGTGAACCAGAACTGCTCCTTCGACCGGGTGATCGAGGTGAGCTTCTCGCCGTCGGTCCGGTTGGCGACGACATCACCGTCGACGCGGTTCCAGACCTCCTTGCGGACCACCTCGGTCTTGCCGTCGACCAGTGGACCGTTCGGCGACGCGTCGAGCACCGACCGGACGTTCTGCGTCGCGATCGTCTCCACGTAGGCGAACTGCTCCGGCCGCGGCGTCACCCACGGCCGCCGGGAGGCCGTCCACGCCGCGTTCTCCAGCACCTGCGCGGCGCTGGCCGGCTGGGCGAACGGCAACGCGGCCACGATCGGCCGGTCGACGCCCTCCAGGGTGACCGGGCCGGCGTTCTCCAGCGCCACCACACCGACCGTGGCGGCCGCGGCCGACACCACCGCCGCGGTGATCCGCAGGGCCCAGCGCGGCCGGCGGCGGACCGGGGCCGGACCGCTGATCCGGTCCAGCAGGGCCGCGCGGGCCCGGTCCTGAGCCGCCGCCGACGGCGCCTCGTCCGGCCCGAACGCGTCGTGCAGCACGTCGATCTCGTTCATTCCGCTTCCCCTCTCCCCAGTGCCGTCCGCATCGCCTGCCGGGCCCGGTGCAACCGCGACCGGACCGTGCCCGCCGGAACCTCGAGTGCCGCCGCCACCTCCGGCTGACTCAGCCCGGCCCACGCCACCAGCAGCAGCGCGTCCCGGTCCGGGCCGGAGAGCCGGGCCAGCGCGGTGGCGAGCCGCCCCCGCTCGGTCGCCGCGTCCAGCCGCCCGGCGATCACGTCGTCGTAGCCGTCGACGGTGTCGTCCGGCACCAGCCTCGACAGCGCCCGGTAACGCCGCGACTCGGCCCGCCCCTGCCGGGCGATCAGGTTGGAGGCGATCCCGTACAGCCAGGGGGCCGCGTCGGGGCGGGACATGTCGTAACCGGCGATCCGGCTGAACGCCACCAGGAACGTCTCCGACGCCACGTCCTCGGCCACGTCACGGCCGAGGCGCCGGGCCGCGTACGCGAAGATCCGCCCGTAGTGCCTGTCGAACAACTCCGCGAACCGTTCCGGCACCCGGTGCGCGGCGGCGATCAGTTCCGCGTCGGTGCACCTGCCGGTACCCACATCCACGTCTGTCTCCATCGGCGTTCACCGTCCTCTCGCCCCCTCTTCGCCGCAAACCCGGAAAGTGTTCGCGGCGTTTACGATCACCCGATGACTCCGGAGGACGGGACGCTGAGCGTGACCGAGCTTCACGCGTACCGTCTCCTCGTGCGCCTGGGCCGGGCCGGCGTGACCGACCTGGCCGTGCACGGAGGCATGCCGCACGGCGAAGCCGAGGTGGCGCTGGCGTCGCTGCGCGCCCGGGGCCTGGCCGGCGGGATCGGTCCGGTGCTGCATCCGCTGCCCCCGGACGTCGCTCTCGGTGACGCGCTGCTGCGGCGCCAGCAGGATCTGGAGAACGCCCGGCAGACCGTGGCCGCGCTGAGCGAGGACTACCGGGCGCACGCCCGCCGCCGCGACCCCGAGCAGCTGGTGGAGCTGGTCGTCGGGGCCGGCCCGCTGCGGCAGCGGCTGCGCGAGATGCAGGAGAACGCGCACACCGAGATCCTCTGGTTCTGCCGTGCCAACCCGCTGGCCATGGCCGGGACCGACAACGACGAGGAGGGCACGGCGCTGGCCCGTGGCGTGCGATACCGGGCGATCTACGAGCGGGAGCTGCTCGACAAGCCGGGCGAGCTGGAGAGCATCCTCGCGTCGGTGCGGGCCGGCGAACAGGCGCGGACGCTTCCCGCCCTGCCGGTGCGGCTGGCGGTCGCCGACCGGGAGCTGGCGATCTGCCCGCTGGTGCCGGACGAGGCCCGCGGCCTGGGTGAGCCGACGGCGGCGCTGATCCGGTCGAGCGAGCTGCTGGACGCGCTGGTGGCGCTCTTCGAGAGTTACTGGGAGCGGGCGACGCCACTGGGCGCGGACGGTCCCGCCACCGTCGACACGCTGCTGCTGTCGCTGGTCGTGGCCGGGATGCCGGACAAGTCCATCGCCACCCATCTGGGGGTCAGCAAGCGGACCGTGCAGCGCCGGATCGACCGGTTGATGGATCAGGCCGGGGTGGACTCGCGGACCGGCCTGTCCTTCCAGGCGGCCCGCCGGGGATGGCTCGCCTAGGGATTCCTCCATTGACACCTGTCGATTGTTGATGCGAGGGTTTCGGCACCACGATCCACTTTGTTGTGAAGGGACCCTTCATGCGCCTTCAACGGGCACTCGTCGCCCTGGCCGCCGCCGCCGTCGCCGTCCTGGGCACGACCGTTCCGGCCCAGGCCGCCACCCCCGCGGCCCTCGACGCGGTCACGCTGGCCAACACCATCGCGCTGAGCAACTGCTCGGCCTCGCTGGTCCGCTTCCCCACCTCGGTCAGCACCGACAGCGCGATGATGCTCACCAACGGGCACTGCTACGAGGGCGGCTTCATCGACGACGGCGTCGTCATCCAGAACCGGGCCAGCACCCGCTCCGGCACCCTGCTGAACAGCGCCGGCAACGCGCTGGGCACGGTCCGGGCCAACCGTGTGCTGTACGCGACGATGACCGGCACCGACGTCACCCTCTACCGGCTGAACACCACGTTCGCCGCGCTGTCCAGCTCGTACGGCGCCACCCCGCTGACCATCTCCGCCGCGCACCCGGCCGCCGGCACGTCGATCGCCATTCCGTCCGGCTACTGGCGCGAGATCTGGAACTGCTCGATCGACGGTTTCGTCACCGCCCTCCGCGAGGACGAGTGGACCTGGACGGACTCGATCCGCTACGACGCGGACTGCGACACCATCGGCGGCACCTCCGGATCCCCGATCGTCAGCGAGGCCACCGGCCAGCTGATCGGCATCAACAACACCGGCAACGAGGACGGCGACACCTGCACCCTGAACAACCCGTGCGAGGTCGACGCGTCCGGCAACGTCACGGTCCTGAAGGGCCGCAGCTACGGCCAGGAGACGTACTGGTTCACCACGTGCGTCAGCTCCACCCGCACCATCGACCTGACGATCTCCGGCTGCCTGCTCACCAAGCCGTGACCCGCGTCGCCGACGGCAGCCGGAACGTAGGTTCCGGCTGCCGTCGGCGACGCCCTCAGGACTGCTGAGCCTGCGTCAGCGACTGCCGGAACTCCAGGGCCTCGGGAACCTCCTGGTACTGCAGGAGGTTCCCCGCCAGTTCCGCCAGCAGCGACTTCGCCTCGGCCGGTGTCGCATAGAAGAACTCCCGCCGGTAGTTGACCCGGTTGACCCGTTTGTCCGCCAGCCGCGCGTGCATGGCGGATTCGATCCCCACCGCGTCCTCCGAGAAGAACAACGCGTGGACGTCGAAATTGAACGGGACCGACGCATCACTCAGCTCCTTCACCCGGTCCATCGGGTCGAGACGCCGGGTCAGCCCCACCTTGATCATCGCATCGCCGAAAGCGCCGATGTTCGAGATGACATACACATACCCGGCACGGATGTTCGCCGCCCGGTAGTCGACGTCATGGATCGCCGTTTCGATCTGAGCGAGCCGCTCCCGCAACTGCCCGGCACCCTCGGCATCGCCTTTGGCGTTCAGAGCCTCCAGCGCATTGAGGTAGTGCGCCCGTTCCTTGTCGAGGCGGGCGCGTTCCCTCTCGATCTCCTGCTGGACCTTTCGTTCCTCCCGCAGACGGGCCTTCTCCTCGCGCTCGCGTTCCTTCTCCTCAGCGACCTTCTGCACGTAGTCGGCGGTGATCTGCAGTTCCTCGATCCGCAGCCGGTGATACGCGTCGTCGATGCGGATGTCCATCGTCTTCCCCAGCCGGGCGATCGTCGCCGCGACCTTTCCCAGCCTCTCCACGGCCGAGTCCAGCCTGTACGGCTTCAGCCCGCGAACCAGGTTGTCGGCCTCCGCGTTGTAGGCACGAAGCATCAACTTCGAGTAGTCCCGAATCATGGTCCGCCCCTGTGCCGCCGACCCGTTGACGGTCCAACCGCTCGCCGACCGGACCGCACCTCCGTCGGCCTTCGCCATCGTCTTGATCCGGTCCTGCACCCTGGCCAGGGCAGCCTGGTAGGCCACAGCGTCGGACAGCGGGTGCCGGTACTCGTAGACGCCGGCCTCTTGGAGCAGCGCCGTCTCCTCGGTGACGACCACCTGCCGGCGAACCTGTACCAGCCGGGTAGCAGTCTCCGACTCCTGCCGGGCCAGGTCACTCAGACGCGATTGCGCCCGAGCCACCTGTTCAGCAAGGTCCTTCCTGCCGCGGGCCACCTCGTCAGCGGTCTCCCGGCGCACCCGTTCGCGGTACTGCTCGAGTTCCACCGCCGACCAGACGCCGAGGCGCTGCATCTCCGCCCGGAGCGTGGTGAGTTCCGTCGTCAGCCGCTCGACCTCACCCGCCAGTTCCCGGGCCGTCCCCCTCGCCCCGAAGAACCCGACACCACCATCCGTGGAGACGGTCGCCGGCGTGATCTGCGGTGGCACCGAGACCACTGGCGGCGGGAAAGGCGGAAGTACCGGCGCAACGGGCGCGTCCGGCACCCAGAACTGCCAGCCGTCGGGAGCCGGGCCCCAGGACGGATCGGGCACCCACCCGTCATGAGGCACCCACCCCTCAGGGGGCGCCGGCCAATGCGGTGGGGTCCTGAAACGAAGCGCCATGGCTCAATCTCTCGACGGTCGGGCAGATATCAGACCGTAACAAGATCGAAGGCCGCCGCTTATCATGCTTTTGGATGCCCACCCACCATCCAAGTGGTAAGTCGACAAAGGACTTATGGCGATTGCCGTGTCGGCGAGAAAGCCACTCCCCATGCTCCACATAATGACGCACGACATTGCGGTTGACTCGGTTCTTCAACGTCATCCGGACGACAAGAAGCGGTCCCGAGCACGACGGATCGGCGCCAAGACGTTGCCCGCGCGGCCGGATCCGGTCGCGCGGGCTCTCGTTTCAGCGGGTCAGCAGTACAGGTTGTCGCCGGCCGGGACGCCGAGGACGGCGGTGAAGCGCAGGTACGCGTCGACCCGCATCTGCACCGTCTCCGGGTTGCCGCCGTTGCACTCCTGCACGCCGTTGATGGTCCGGATGGTCTCGCCGAAGCCGGCGCCGGTGACCATCGTGTCGTGGCCGGTCATGCTGCCCGCGCCGGACGAGGTCATCCAGAACCAGAGGCCGGTCATCCAGGACACCGCGGAGTCGGTCTGCACCAGCCACGGGTTGTTCAGCAGGTCGACGCCGAGCGCGTCACCGGCCGCCTTGTAGTTGTAGTTCCAGGACAGCTGGATCGGGCCGCGCCCGTAGTACGAGTCGTTCCCGGCCGGGCACCCGTAGGGCTGTCCCCAGTCGCAGTAGTTCGGGTAGTTGGCGGTGTTCAGCTCGACGATGTACTGCAGGGCGCCGGTCTCGTGGTTCACGTTCGCCAGGAACGCCGCCGCTTCCTGCCGGCGGGTCGTGTCACTGCCGGTGTTGGTGAAGCCGGGGTACGCGCTCATCGCCGTGACCAGTCCGCTGTAGCTGTAGAAGCTGTTCCGGTTCGGGAACATCTGGTTGAACTGCTCCTCGGTGACCACGAAGCCGCCCGGAGTGTCACCGCCGGTGGCCGGGGCGTTCCACTTCTGGTTGGCGCCGCCCGAACACTCCCAGATCTGCAGCTTGGCGCCGTCGGCGAGGTTGTTGCCGGTGATGTCGAGGCACTTGTTCGCGGCGAGGTTGACCAGGTCGTGACTGGTGGAGTTGTACGCCCACTTCTGGGTGGCAACGGTGTCGTAGCAGTCCCACAGGTGCACCACGGCGCCGTTGGCGGTGTTGTTCTCCGCCAGGTCGAGACACTTGCCGCGCCCCTGCACCTGGCCGCTGTCGGTCAGGGTCCAGCTCTGGTTGGCGTTTCCGGTGCTGCAGGACCACATCTGTGGCTGGTTGCCGTTGGCGGTGCTGCCGTCGGTGACGTCCAGACACTTGCCGTTCGCGAAACTGGTGATGGTGCCGCTGCTCGCGGCCGCCGACGCGGCCTGGCCGGTGAACGCGGTCAGGCCGGCGGTCGCGGCCATGACCAGGACCAGGATTCCTTGAAGTCGCATGCGGAACAGTGGAATAGGCGGCTGTCGACATCGTGTTGACGACTCGTCGACGTCGCCCATCAATCGTTCGTCGACAATTCGTCGTCCTCGGATCGGTGTACTGGGGACATGTCCATCTCCCACCCGCGCCATCCTCTGCGCCGGTCCCGCCTGCTCGCGGCCGGAGTCATCGCCCTGGTCGTGGCCGGTCTCGCCGTCACCGGTGCGACCCAGGCCCTGGCCGCCGCCAGCGGCACCATCGTCAGCTCGGCGAACGGCAAGTGCCTCGACGTGACCGAGGGCGGCACCGCCAACGGCAACCAGCCACAGATGTGGTCGTGCACCACCGGCAACACCAACCAGGTCTGGACCCTGGCCGACAACGGCCAGGTGAAAGGCCTCGGTAAATGCCTCGACCTGGCGGAGAACGACACCGCCGACGCCGCGGTGGTGCACCTGTGGGACTGCTACGACAGCGTCGCCACCCAGCGCTGGGCGTACAACGCCGACACGCACGACCTGGTGAGCCTCGCCGCGAACAAGTGTCTCGACATCAAGGACGGCAACCTCGCCGACGGGGCGAAACTGCAGATCTGGGAGTGCTCCGGCGGCGCCAACCAGAAGTGGACCTTCACCGGTGGCTCGACGACACCGACCACACCGCCGAGCAGCGTGCCGGACAACCCGAACAACCCGGACCTCGGCCCGAACGTGACCGTCTTCGACCCGTCGATGCCCGCGGCGACGATCCAGAACAAGCTGAACACGGTGTTCGACGCCCAGGTCGACAACCAGTTCGGTGACGCCCGGTACGCGCTGCTGTTCAAGCCGGGCAGCTACGACGCGGACGTCAACGTCGGCTTCTTCACCCAGGTCGCCGGCCTCGGCCTCACCCCCGACCAGGTCGACATCAACGGCCACGTGCACGTCGAGGCCGACTGGTGGCCGGACGGCTCGCAGAACGCCACCCAGAACTTCTGGCGGTCCGCGGAGGGCCTGTCCGTCACCCCGCCCGACGGGCAGGACCGGTGGGCCGTGTCGCAGGCCGCCCCGTACCGCCGGATGCACGTCCGCGGCAACCTGGCACTGTCCGACGGCGGCTGGTCCTCCGGCGGTTTCATCGCCGACTCCCAGGTCGACGGCCAGATCCAGGCCGGCTCGCAGCAGCAGTTCCTCACCCGCAACTCGTCGATGACCAGCTGGAGCGGCACGAACTGGAACCACGTCTTCGTGGGCAGCCCGGGCGCCCCGGCCCAGCAGTTCGACGACAACGCCCGCTACACCACGGTCGGCACGACGCCGCTGGTCGCCGAGAAGCCCTACCTGTACGTCGACGGCGACGGCGCCTACCAGGTGTTCGTCCCGGCGCTGCGCACCGGCACGTCCGGTGTCAGCTGGGCGAACGGCGCCCCGGCCGGCACCTCCCTGCCGATCAGCACGTTCTACGTGGTGAAGCCCGGTGACACCGCGGCGACCATCAACGCCGCCCTGGCCGCCGGGAAGAACCTGCTGGTCACCCCGGGCGTCTACCACCTCGACCAGACCCTGAACGTGACCCGCGCCGACACCGTGATCCTCGGCCTGGGCCTGGCCACGTTCATGCCCGACGGCGGCGTCGACGCCATGCACATCGCCGACGTCGACGGCGTCAAGCTCGCCGGGGTGCTCTTCGACGCCGGCACCACCACCTCGAACACCCTGCTGCAGGTGGGCCCGGCCGGTTCGGCGGCCGACCACGCCGCCGACCCCACCGTGCTGTCCGACGTGTTCGTCCGGGTCGGCGGCTCGGTCGCCGGACGGGCCACGGTCAGCGTGCAGGTCAACAGCGACGACGTGATCGGCGACCACGCCTGGATCTGGCGCGCCGACCACGGCAACGACCAGACCGTCGGCTGGGACGTGAACACCGCCCGCAACGGTCTGATCGTCGAGGGCGACGACGTCACCTTCTACGGCCTGTTCGTCGAGCACTACCAGGAATACCAGACGATCTGGAACGGCAACCGCGGCCGGACCTACTTCTACCAGAACGAGATGCCGTACGACCCGTACCACCAGGGCGTCTACATGAACGGCACGACGCAGGGCTGGGCGGCGTACAAGGTCGGCGCCGCGGTCACCAGCCACGAGGCGTGGGGCCTGGGCAGCTACTGCTTCTTCAGCACCGACCCGTCGGTGGTCAACGCCCGGGCCTTCGAAACCCCGGTGACCAGCGGCGTCCGGTTCCACGACATGATCACCGTCTCGCTCGGCGGTGTCGGCACGATCGCCCACGTCATCAACGACACCGGCGACGCGGCCCGCAGCGGCCACACCGAATCACCGCTGGTGAGTTTCCCGTAGTCCGACGAGGTCACGCGGGGGTCCGCCGCCCATCCGGGCGGCCGGCCCCCGCGGCCGTCCACTCGCCGAGGAACGCGCCCCGCAGGCCGCCGCTCGCCCTCCGGACCGCGGCGTCGATGCCGGCCACGTGCGGCGCCGGGTCGGCGACCGGCTCACGGCCGAGGTCGGTGATGAAGGCGGCGGCAACACCCAGGACGATGCCGGACGGGAACAGGTCTCTCCACCATCGGCGATGTCGATGCGGCTCGTCGCGAGACGAAGGAGGCGGCGCCCGGTGAAACCGGGACGCGGGGATCGACGGGGACCACTAAACTGGGCTCCTCCGAACGCGGGGTGAGCGGGGCGGTGAGGCCAGGTGGCAGACAACGGGGACCCGCCTCAGGACGGTGACGGCGGGCAACAGGTCACAGGCGGGGTGCGGCGGTGGGAGGGCGCCCTGCGGCGTTTGGAAGGGTGGCCCGGGCTCACCGCTCTGGTGGCGCTGGCCAGTTTCGCGGCTCTGGTTGTCGGGGTGTTGGCGGCCGTGCCCGACTGGCGGGAGATGCTCGCCGGTGCGCCCGCGGCCACGAATGTGCCGGTGCCCACGACGGCCGCGCCCACCTCCGCGGCCGCGACTGTCTCCGCGGGCTCCGATGTGAACGCCATCGACCTGGTCGCGCGGGACCCGGAACGCACTGATCCGAACGACAAGTTCTCGGCGTACGAGCCGCCGCCTGTGGAGTTCACCGTGCACAACCGGGGCACGCGGCGGTCGGTGATCACTCGGGTCGGGGTCACGGTGGAGGATTCCATGGTCCTTCGGCAGTGCGCCTCGCAAGGGGAGCCGCTGGCCGTGTCGGCGAGCTACGACGTGGTGCTGCCGCTGGAGCCCGCGGACGGCACCGAGCTGGAGGTTCCGGTCGGTCAGCAGCAGGGGCCGGACGAGGCGGACCGGTTCGCGCTGCGGTTCGGCACACCGGCCCGGGAGTCACCCACCGTCATCCACATCTATCGGTTGCGGTTCGCGCTGCTGACCGACGGGTCGGAGAAGCGGCTCGCGGCGGGGACCGGGATCGTCGCGGTTCCGTTCGCCCCGCTGGACGGGGACGGCTACTTCTGGAGTGACATCTACCAGGGCATCGATATGACGATGGCCGGGGTGAACGAGGACATCGCGTGCATGAAGGAGAACAGCGCGGCCATCGAGCGGCTGCTGGACGGTGACGTGGCGCTGTCCCCGCTTCTCTCCGCGGTCAAGGCGAACCTGCGCACGTAGTGGCCACATGGACGACGGCGTCGATGCGGGGTGGGACGGTGCTCGTAAGCCGGATCAGCCCGCGCCCGTGGTGTGCCCGACGTCGACTACTTCTGCCTGGTGGTGGACACGCTCGACTGGCAGCGGGTGATCGACGCGGGCGGGTTCGACGTGGTCGAGGGACCGGTGCCGCGATTCGGCGCTCGCGGCACCGGCACCTCGATCTCCGTCAGCGACCCGGACGGCAACACCGTCGAGCTGCGCTGGTATCCCGGTCAGGACGGCGCGTAGGCCCTGATCACCGTCTGCTTCAGGGTGTTCCCGGCGGTGTCGGTGGCCGTCACCCGCAGCGACACCGGTTTGCGTCCGGGCAGCACCAGGGCGGTGTTGCCGAGGACGACCGCGGGCCGCCACAGTGTGCCGTCGTCGGTGGACATCTCCACCTTCAACGATCTGACTTTTGCGGAGAAGGCCAGGTTCACACCGAGCGGGTGCACCGTGTAATCCACCCCGAGCAGCGGCAACCGGCCCGCCGCGGCCGAGGTGAAGGTCCACTCGGTGGACGTGCTCGTGGCGTACACCCATTCCTCGCCGGACCGTCCGGTGGTCACCGCCAGCCGGTAGGAGGCCTTGCCCGCAGTGGTGGTCGCGGCGAAGGTGCCGCCGGACGGTTCGGCGATCAGGGTGCCGTTGCGCCACAGCTTCACGGTCACGTTGTCGTCGGCGAACCCGTACTGGGCGTGGCCGTCGCTGTCCACGAACTCGGCCACTCTCAGCTGCAGCACGTCGCCGGTGCGGGTGGAGCCGAGGTCGGCGGGGCGGACCACCGCACCACCCCATGTCTCGGTCCGGTGCCCGGGCCGGTAGCTCACCGGCTTCTCCACGAAACCGCCCTGCAGCGGGCCGAAGTTGTTCCACGGGTACGCGCTGTGCACCATGTGCTGCCACACCGTGTCACCGGTGGACACCCACTCCTCGCGGGACGACGGGGTGCGTACCGCGCGGGACGTGTCGTTCCAGCTGTAGTCCTGCCAGGGCCGCCAGCCGAAGCGCTGTTCGCGGACCTGCGCCTCGCCGCCGTTGTGGGCGTAGGTGGTGGCGATCCGCATGCTGTTGGCCGCGGTCATCCGATACTTGATCTGGGACGGGATCTGCCCCTCGGAGACCTGGAAGACGTCGTAGAAGGCGGTGTCGGACCCGTCGGGGGCCAGTTGCCACCGGGAGGAGAACTCGAACTCCCCGGACCGGATTTTCGCCGTCGGCACGGTGTTGACCGCGTCCATGCCGGCGAAGTGCATCACCCCGTGCGAGATGGACCGTCCGCTTCCGGTCACCCGGTGCGCGAAGTAGCTGATGATCGACCGCTGCACGGCGGGTCGCGGTGTCTCGATCACGATCGGCTTGCCCTTACGGGCGTCCAGCACGATCGTGGTGTCGCCGCTGATCGTCAGTTCCGGCACGACCACGTAGGTGACCTCGTTCCCGGCGGCGGCCAGCTCGATCAGCCCGGTCACGATGTAGGTGCCGTCCTGCAGACCGAGCGTGGCGCCGGACTTGTCGACCGAGCCCATCACGTCGAACCGCCCGTCGTCGCCGAAGATCGTCAGCGCCGGCACGTTGATCGGCGCGCCCCGGTCGTCGACGGCACGAACGGTGACCTCGCGGACCGGGCCGTCGATGATCGCGCCGACCGCGGTGGTCACCCGCACGTCGCCGGCGGTCGCGGTGATCCAGCCGCTGACCTGTGCGGGCTTGGCGCCGGTCAGGTTCAGCGTCACGGTCACCGCGGCCACACCACCGGCGGGCACGGTCACCGCGGTCGCGCTCAGGGTCACTGCCGCGGGCGCCTGCAGGGTCAGGGTCACCGGCGCGGTTCCCGCCTCGTTGCGATATTCGACGGTACGCGTGACCCGCCCCGGTTCCTCCCCGACGCTGTGCCGGCCGAAGTCGGCGACCGGTGTCCCGCTGATGCGCTGCGTCGTCGCGCGGGCCAGGTCCACCCGTCCCGCGCCCTGGTCGTAGACGGTGGCGCCCGCGCTGGTCACGGCGGTGCTGACCAGCGTCTCCTTGAGCCGCGCCCCGGTCCAGTCCGGGTGCTGCTGTGCCAGGATCGCGGCCGCGCCCGCCACGTGCGGCGTCGCCATCGAGGTGCCGTCCGCCGCGGTGTAGTTCGCGTCCACCGGTTCGCCCATCGCGGTGCCCGCCGCCCGGGCCGCCACGATCCCCACTCCCGGGGCGGTGATCTCCGGTTTGAGCCCGAGGTCACCGAGCCGTGGTCCACGGCTGGAGAACGACGCGATCCGGTTGTCCCGGTCCACCGCGCCGACGGTCAGCGCGCTCGGCGCCGCGCCCGGGGTGCCCACACTGGAGGCGGTGCCCTCGTTGCCGGCCGCGACCACGAACAGCGTTCCGCTCGCGGCGCTCAGCTCGTCCACGGCCAGGCTCATCGGGTCCAAGCCGTCGGTGGCGGAACCGCCGAGGCTCATGTTCACAATTCGCGCGCCGGAGCCGACCGCCCACTGCATCCCGGCGATGATCTCGGACTCGTAGCCGTACCCGTCGTCGCCGAGCACCTTGCCGATCAGCAGTTCGGCGCCGTACGCGACGCCCTTGCGGGTGCCGCCGGACGCCGCCCCGGAACCGGCGACGGTGGCCGCCACGTGTGTGCCGTGACCGAAACGGTCCACCACGTCGGGGCTGCTGCTGAAGTTGGCGGTGGCCGCGATCCGCCCGGCGAGGTCGGGGTGCGCCGCATCCACCCCGGTGTCCAGGACGGCGACCTTGACGCCGCGGCCGTCCAGGCCCGCCGACCAGGCGGCCGGGGCGCCGATCTGGGCGGCGCTGCGGTCCAGCACCGGCTTGACCTTGCCGTCCAGGAAGATCCGCCGGTCTCCCGCGGTCCGGGACGTGGACGGGTCCGTCTGTGCCTGCCAGAACGCCGCGAGGGTGTCCTTCGCCGGCCGGATCGCGACGGCGTCGATACTGGTCAGCACGGTGCCCGCGGCCCCCAGCGCGGTGCCGGCGGCCCGGGGTGCGGCACCGCCGGAGACGATCAGCGGCAGGGTGCCGGTGGTGGCGTCGCCGTAGCCGTCGGCGAGCAGACGCTCGACGTCGAACAGTTCGGCGTCCACCCGCCCGGACTGGATCAGCGGGATCGCGTCGGACGGCACCACCCGCAGACCACCGTCGGCCTCCACGGTGTGGAACGTGATCCGTTCACGGCCGGCCGCCGGCGTCACCGCGGCGGTCTGCCGACCGTCGGCGGCTTGACCGATCTGGATCACGTCACCGGTGATCAGAGTGAGGGTGTGCACCGGCGCCGCGGCCGGTTCTTCATGGACTGGCGGCGCACCGGCGAACGCCGGTACCGGTATCGCGGCGACGCCCACGAGCACACCGGCGAGCAGACGACCGAACATGGGAACTCCTTCATGCGTGTGTCACTCCACGCATCATCGGGTTCCTTTTTTGACATAGATGTTTCGTGGGCCTGACCGCCCGTCGCCATGGCGCGATGTGGACACGGCGGGCCGCGTCCTCCTCTGCCCGCATCGGTGCAGGAGTAGCTCGTACCCCTAAGATCTGATGTTCTCGGCACGCACCTGCGCGAGACGCCGCAGTGCCGGGAGCGCCTGGATGATCGCGTCGCTGTCGGCCGGATCGAGTTCTGCGAACATCTTGTCGAACGTCGCGGCGTAATGCGCATAGGTCCGCTCCAGCAGCGCCAGGCCGTCGGCCGTCGCCTCCACCCGCACCGCACGCCCGTCGGCGGGGTCCGGAACACGGCGCACCTGGCCGGCCTTCTCCATCCGGCCGATGAGCTGGGTCATGCCGGGCTGCGAGGCCCGTTCCGCCTTGGCCAGGTCGGTCACCCGGGCCGAGCCCTCGTCGCGCAGCCGGCGCAGCACCGAGATCGCCACCGGGCTGGGGTTGTCCGGGCCCTCCAGTTGCCGCAGGAAGCGCACCAGATCACCCAGCACCGGAAGCAGCTGTGACCCACGACTCGCCTCTGACACCATTTGCATAACCTCATTATGTACTTACGCTTGAGTACCGGATGTACCCACCAACTCTCTCGCGGAGGTGATCCGGTGAGTTCCGCTGCTCCCGGCCCGTCACTGTTCAAGCAGCCCCGTGCGGTCTTCGCCGTCGCGTTCGCCTGCGTCGTCAGCTTCATGGGCATCGGACTGGTCGACCCGATCCTGCCCGCCCTGTCCAGCAAACTGAACGCCACACCCAGCCAGGTCAGCCTGCTCTTCACCAGCTACCTGCTGGTCACCGCGGTCGCGATGTTGTTCACCGGCTGGATCGCCGGGCGCATCGGCGCCAAGAACACCCTGATCGCCGGCCTCGGCCTGATCGTGGTCTTCGCCGCCCTCGCCGGCCTGTCCGACACCATCAACCAGATCGTCGGTTTCCGCGCCGGCTGGGGCCTGGGCAACGCGATGTTCATCGCGACCTCCCTCGCCGTCATCGTGGCGTCGGCGACCGGCGGCTTCGCCGGGGCGATCATCCTGTACGAGGCAGCGCTCGGTCTCGGCATCGCGGCCGGCCCCCTGGTCGGCGGCCTGCTCGGCGAGGTCAGCTGGCGCGGACCGTTCTTCGGCGTCGCCGTCCTGATGGCGATCGCCCTGCTCGCCACGGTCGTCCTGGTCGAACCACTGCCCAAACCCGCCAACCCGCCGTCGATCCTCGACCCGATCAAGGCGTTGCGGCACCGCAGCCTGCTCACCATGGGTGTGACGGCACTGCTCTACAACTGGGGCTTCTTCACCATGCTCGGGTACGCGCCGTACCCGATGGAACTCACCGAGATCCAGCTGGGATTCGTGTTCTTCGCGTGGGGCCTGCTCCTGGCGTTCTTCTCGATCACCGGCGCACCGTGGCTGCAGCGCCGGTTCGGCACCGCGCCCTCGCTGTACGGCGCCCTGAGCACGTTCGCCCTGCTCATCCTGCTGATCGGCGTGTTCACCGACGTCCGCTGGGTGGTCATCACCTGCGTGATCGCGTCCGGGATCGTGGCCGGCATCAACAACACGCTGACCACCCAGGCGGTCATGCTGGTCGCCCCGGTGGAACGCCCGGTGGCCTCCGCGGCGTACGGCTTCGTCCGCTTCATCGGCGGCGGCCTCGCCCCGTTCGCCGCCGGCAAGATGGTCGACCACTGGAGCATGCACGTGCCGTTCCTCGTCGGTGCGGTGGCGATCCTGGCCGGCGTCGCGGTCCTGACCACCGGGCACCGCGCCCTGGCCCGCGCCGACGCGGACATGGCGGCCGCCCCGCCCCACGCGGCGGACGAGGTGGCCGGCGAGATCGCCGACGAGTTCGGCGGCGCCCCCGACGCCATCGACTTCGAGAAGGAGACCACCCGCCCGCGGTGATTGATCCCCGGATCCGCGACGGGACGCCGTCAGCGGGCCTGGAGGTTGCTCGGATCGAGGTAGGCTCAATCGAAGTTAGATGAGATCTACCTTGGGGCACCCGATGTTCGTAGGAAGACGCAGGGAGCTCGGCCTGCTCCTTGGACGGCTGGATCGGATCCGGTCGCAGGGCGAGGGGCAGGCGGTCGCCATCCGTGGCCGCCGACAGGTCGGCAAGTCACGCCTCGTGCAGGAAGTCTGCGATCGAGCCGAAGTCCCGTACTGCTTCTTCACAGCCGTGAAGGGTGCGTCACCGAGGGAGTCCCTCGGCAAATTCCTGGACACGCTGCGCGAGTCGTCACTGGTGTCGGACCGGGTGCGGGAGACCCTGCCGGACACCGCACCCGCCGACTGGGGCGACCTGTTCAAGCTGCTCGATTCCGTACTGCCCGACGGCCCGAGTGTCGTGGTGCTCGACGAGTTGCCCTGGCTGTCGGAGCAGGCAGTGACCTTCGACGGATACCTCCAGGTCGCCTGGGACCGCGGACTGTCCCGGAAACCCGTTCTCCTGCTGCTGCTCGGCAGCGATCTGCACATGATGCAGCGGTTCACCGAGTACGACCGGCCGTTCTACGGCCGCGCGAACAGCATGATCCTCAACGCCTTGAACCCTGCCGAGGTCGCGCAGCAGGCCGGGGTGACCGGCTCCGACGCCATCGATGCGCATCTGGTCACCGGCGGGCTGCCCGGCATCGTCTCGACCTGGGAGACCGGGATGCCGGCGCTCGACTATCTCAACGCCCAGGTCGTCGACCAGTCCTCGCCACTGTTCACGGTGCCGGAGGCTGCCCTGGCATCCGAGTTCCCGCTGCCGGACATGATGAGCCGTGCTTTCGAGGCGATCGGCGGGCTGGGCGGCCGGACGTTCAGCAACATCGCCGGCGAGGCGGGGAGCGGCGGCGAGGCGGTCAGTTCGGGAACCCTGTCGCCGGTGATGCACCGGCTGACCGGCCAGAAGAAGATCATCGCGGTGGATCGGCCGCTGTCCACGGAGCCGAGCAAGCTGGCCCTGTACCGGATCGCAGACAGCAACCTGAGCCTGTACGTCGCGATGCTGCGCGACGTCCATGAACAGGTCCGGCGTGAACGGGATGCGGGCGCGCGGGCCATCATCGCGAAACGCTGGTCGTCGTGGCGCGGCAGAGCCGTCGAACCACTGATCCAGGATGCGCTCGCCCGCGCCGGCAGCGAAGGAAGACTGCCGTGGGACGACGTGCTCGAAGTCGGCGGCTGGTGGAACCGCAAAGGCAACCCGGAGATCGATCTCGTCGGTGTGGACAAGGCCCCGGTCGCCAAGCAGGTGGCGTTCGCCGGGTCGATAAAGTGGCAGGACGGACCGTTCGACCGGCACCACTTCGCCGATCTGGTCCGTCACGCACCGATGATTCCGGGGTTCGAGCCCAGCCGGAGCGGCCTCGTGGTGGTGAGCCGCTCCGGGGTGGAACCGGCGGTGACCGGCCTCGCCGACGTGGTGTGGGGCCCGGATGACGTTCTCGGCGCTTGGGCAGTCTGAGTCTTGGTCAGCCGGTAGTGCGACGCACAGTTACACGGGGAACGGTGGGCCGGTAGCCTCGGGCGCCATGGACCCGTCGACCGTGCTCGCCGTACTGGGCGAGCTGGCGCCCGCCACCGCCGACCGGGTTCTCGACGTCACCCGTGGTGGGCAGCCGCTCGTCTGGCTCAAGGACGCCGACCGTGCCCCGCGCAAGGCCGACGTCGACCGGCTGGCGGCACTCGACGCCCTGCACCGCGAGGAGCGGATCCTGCACCGGGGCTGGGGTTTCCTGGCCGGCAGCACCGAGATCGAGGGCGCCAGGCGCAAGATCCGGCTGCCGCTGCTCAGCCAGCCGGTACGCCTGGACCGGACGCTCACCGGCTACAAGGTCACGCCCGCCGGTGACGTGGAGATCACCCCGCTGGTCACCGACCGTGAGCTGGCGGCGGCGTTGGAGTCGGCGCCCGGGCTCGGCACGGCCGGCTGGCTGGACGCGATCGGTAGTCGCGCCTGGCTCACGTCGGTGGCTGACAACACCGGGCTGACCTTCGACGCGGTGACCGGTTCTCATCAGCGGCTGCCGTCCGATCGGGTGGTGCTGGTGGCGGCGGCCGGGCTGTTCGTGGTGCGGGACGTCTTCGGCGGTGGCCTGCGGGACAGCCTGCGGAACTGGGCCGGCCGGGACCTGTCCGGGACGGCGTTGGCGGCTGTCTACGGTTCCGACATCTCCGAAACATCGCCCGAGACATCCGACGTCCTCTCGCCCCTGCCGCTCAGTGAAGCGCAGGCCCGGGTGGTCGCCCGCGCCCGCACGTCCCCGATCACCGTGGTCTCCGGCCCGCCCGGCAACGGCAAGAGCCACACCGTCGTCGCGGCCGCCCTCGAGGTGGTTCATAGCGGCGGATCCGTGCTGGTGGCGACCCAGTCGCCGCACGCCGCCGAGGTCCTCGCGAAACTCCTCGACCGCTATCCCGGCCCGACCCCGGTGCTGTTCGGCGACGCGGAACTCGCCACCACCCTCGCGGCGGGCGCGGACCAGGGCGTTCCCGCACGCCGGCTGCGCGCCGACCGGGAGGCGGTCCAGCAGAACCATCATCGGGTACGCACGGAGCGCACCACCATCCACCGGATGCTGGAGCAGGAGCGGCTGGCGGCCGAGGCGCCCACCTGGCAGCCACGGCTGTCCGGCCTGGCCGCGGACGCCCCCGGCGCCTTCGACGACGGCCTCGACCTGCCCACCCTCGCCGCCCGGTTGGCTGATCCCGATCAGGGTTGGCGGGCTCGCTGGCGTCGGCGGCGCGTGCGACGGCGGTTGCGGGCTGACGGAGGCGTACCCGACGAGAGAATGATGGAGGCGATCAGCGCAGCCGTCGCGCAGCGTGCCGCCGCCCACCTGGCCGCGACCGGCGGCACCGACCTGGCGCCGCACTGGGCCGCCCTGCACGAGGCCGAGGAGGCGCTGCGGCTGGCGGTCGGCACGGCGATGCGCAACGAGGCCCGCAGCGAGAAACGCTGGGACGCCGAGGCCCGGCGCGCCACCGCCGCCCTGGCCACCGCGCTGCGCGCCGGCCGCAACCGCAGGCGCGAACTACTGGCCAGGATGGACGCGAAGCCCCTGGTCCGGGCGCTGCCGCTGTGGATCGGCACGGTCGCCGACGTGGAGGACCTGCTGCCCGCGGTGCCCGGCCTGTTCGACCTGGTGGTGATCGACGAGGCGTCCCACGTCGACCAGATCCGCGCCGCCCCGGTGCTGGCCCGCGCCCGCCGCGCCCTGGTCGTCGGCGACCCCCGCCAGCTCCGTTTCGTCTCGTTCGTGAGCGACGCCGACGTGACCTCGGTCCTGGACGAGCACGGCGCCGACGACCGTCTCGACGTCCGAAGGGTGAGCGCCTACGACCTGGCCGCCGCGGCCGCCCCGGTGACCTGGCTGGCCGAGCATTACCGCAGCGTGCCGCATTTGATCGCGTTCTCGGCGCGCCGCTTCTACGACGACCGGATCGCGGTGATGACCCGCACCCCGGCCGCCGACGCCGCCCGCGCGATCGACGTCGTTCACGTCGACGAGGCGACCGTGACCAACGGCGTGAACCAGGCCGAGGTCACCGCCGTCCTCCAGCAGGTCTCCGTCCTGGCAGCGGCCGGCCGGCGCGGCATCGGCGTGATCACCCCGTTCCGGGCTCAGGCGGAGGCGCTGGAGAAGGCGCTGATCGCCGAGTATTCGGTGGAACGCATCGACGAGCTGGCCCTGCGGGTGGGCACGGTCCACGCCTTCCAGGGCAGCGAGGCCGACACGGTGGTCGTCTCGCTGGGCCTGCTCCCGTCGGACGCCGCGGGCCGCCGCCGTTTCGTCACCGACCCGCAGCTGTTCAACGTGATGGTGACGAGAGCCCGCAGACACCTGATCCTGGTCACGTCCCTGACCCGGTCCCCCGGCCTGCTCGGCGACTACCTGTCACACGCTCAGAACCCCACGATGCCGGAGCCGGACGCCACTCCCCAGGGCTGGGCCGCCGACCTGGCCAAGGAGCTGGAACACCTCGACGTCCCGGTACGCCCGGACTACACGGTCGGCCCGTGGCAACTGGACCTGTGCGCGGGCCCACCCGAAACCGCAACCGGCGTGCTCTGCACCATCCACCCGGACGGCGTGGACGCCCACCTGTCCCGGCAGACGGCTCTGCACCGCGCGGGTTGGCGCGTCCTGGACGCCTTCCCGACCAGGTGGAACAGCGACCCCCGCCGAGCCGCCCTGGAGATCGCCGCCGCTGTCGGCGTCACCGGTGGGGGACTCAGTCCGGCCCCGGCCGCCGATAGCTGATGGGACGGTCTGTCAAGACTCGAAGTTCGTCCAGGAACGCGGCCTGCGGCTGGTCGTGCGGCCGGTCGACGGCTTGGACCAGCCAACCGCTGTCGAGGGGCCGGGACACCGGAACCGTCAGAGCCTCCAGTCTCCGGCGAAGCGACTCGTCCCGGTCCGGCCCGGAGAAATACGTCAGGGGCGTGAACTCTCGAGGGAGCACGGAACCGTCCAGCGGTTTCTCCGACGGGAACATCGGATCGTCGTCGTCATCGTCCACGACCCAGACGGTCATGAAGCCGAGGAGCGGCTTCATCTCGGAGACGAGACGCCGGAAGATGAGTTCTCCGGCCGACCACTCCGCCTCGACCTGGTCCTCCACCTCCGCGAGGAGGATGTTGACGAAGACCGCACCGAGCCGGGACTCCGGATAGGACCCCACCGACACCGAGATCCACGAGTTCGGAAATCCGTTCGCCGCGGTGTAGGAGGGGTGGATCAGAGTGACGTCCTGTACCTCCGGGTCGTCGAGTGCCTCAGGCTCCTCCGGAAGAAAAGCAACACCGGAGCAATCACTCAATGCGGTCACCACACGGCGCAACGTTTCGTTCCGCGAGGGCTCATATATCAGTTTCATGCCGACGGCGAATACCGTGTCGACAAATGAACCCATTATTTCAACCTCGTCTCGAAGATAACGTTCTGGGTCGCCGCGAAGTTCCGGACATTCCTCATCACCGCCAGATATCGCCCCCGCTCCGGCTGCGTGATCCTATCGAAGATCTGCCACTCGAGCCGGAGAACGATGGTGACGTTCTTTCCACCGAATTTCGCCACCCCTCCCGTGATGTGGCCACGCAACTGGGCGCGGAGAGAGGTCAACCGTTTCGCCAACGTCGCCGGGTCGGGCGCGGCGGCCCAATACTTGTACTCGATCATGATCTCGGTTCCGGCTGCGCCGCGAACTCCGTAGTCGGGCCGCGTGGAACCCTTGCCATGCCCGAGAGCCTCCTCGACGGCGACCAGCTGTTCCCCGGTTCTGGGAGTGGAACGGATGACCCGGATGATCGACTCCATCTGCTTCCGGCGTCCGATCCGGTAAGCCGGAAGAGGGGAACCGTTGATCTGACTGACCGGCTCACTCGGGTTGCCCCGGAGCGGCCCATGAGCCTTCTGCACTTTGTCGATCTCATCCTGATAGGTTCGGACAACCTCGTTCTCGGCACGCAGAAGCCCGGATCCCGTGGCTATCAGATCATTCTTGTCAACATGGACCAGGGGAAACGTCTCACCCATCGCAGCAAAACCCGGGAGGCGTTTGATCTCCTTGTAATCATAGTCGACGCCGTATTCGAACGCCCCTTTGTCCTGCCAGAACGCGTAGCCCAGCGGGGCCTCGGGAATCGGATCGATCTTCTTTCCGATATGGGGTGCGATGGGCTGCCGGAAGGCGAAGATCGCGGCGAGATGCCCGGCGAGTTCCCGCATCTCCCCCACGAGGGCTCGGTGTTTGGCCCTCAGCTTGGCCCTGACACCCGCATCGGTGACCTGTGCGGTCGCGGCGGATCGCACGATGTCCAACGCGTCGGCGTCGGCCATGGCGACGATCTTCTGCGCCGAGGAGACCCGCGCCATCAATGCCGGTTCCGGATTCTGCTTCACGACATCCGCGAGGTATGACGTGACGGCTGCCGTCGTACTGGCGACCATCAGGCCGGGCCGGCCGCCGGTCACCTCGATCCACAGTCGATGCGATTCGCCGGCGGCCGAGAACGAGACGGTTTCCCACTCCGGTTTCAGTCCGGCCCCACCGGCATCCGCGGATCTGTCGCCCTGCCGCTTCTTCTGGTCCGGTCGTCGCGATCGGTCGAACTTTTCGCGGACCTTGTCCCGGACCTTGTCTCTGAGCTGCGTCGCCTTACGCCGGGCGGCGGCGAGCTTCGCCTGGATCTTGGCCCACAGCTTCTTGGCCAAGGTGACGATCTTGTCGACCACCCAGTCGATGGCCTTGGCGACCGGCTTCGACAGGGCCTCGAAGATCTTCTTGACCTTGGCGGCTATCCCGCCGACGCCCAGCAACGCCGCCAAGAAGCCGATCAGCACCGGGATCGCGCGGACCAGGGCGTTCTCGATCATGCCGGGTACGCCGCCCGAGCCGCCCCTCGCGATGGCGATCACCGCGTCCAGGACGGCGTTGACGAAGTCCAGGATCTGGCGGCCGCGTTCGACCACGAAGCGGACGATGTCGATGATCAGTTTGCAGGCCCGGATGAAGGCGGACGCCGGGTTCAGCAGGGACAACACCCACGTTATGCCGGCCACGATGATGGTCGGCACCAGGTATTCGATGACCTTGTCGATCAGGGTCTTCTTCAGGTCGCCGATCCGGGACTTGATCTCGTCCCAGAGGGCGCCGACGCCGCCCTTGCGGACCTTCTGGACCAGGTCGATGCCGGACTCGACGGCGGCCACCGCCTTCTCCGGGACCTTGCGGACGATCCGGGAGCGGATGAAACCCCAGGTCAGGCCGAGCAGCGTGGCCAGGAGCAGCATGATGCTCCGGACGTCGAAACTCTTCGGCAGTTGCAGGCCGGCCTGGGCGCTCACCCCGAGCAGCCAGCTGATCATGCCTTGTTGCAGGTGTCCGACGATGTTCTTGAGGAACTGTTTCAGGCCCGCCCCGACCGAGCCGACCAGGTTGCGCAGGAAGCCGATCGGGTCCTTGAGGATCAGCATCACCGCGCTCGCGGCTTTCGCCAGTACGCCCAGCAGCAGGTTCTTCAGGTCGATGATGGTCTTGATGACGCCTTTGACGGCGTCCATCGCCTTCGTCAAGGCGCCCTTGTTCTTCTCCTTCTCGGCGGCCACCTCGTCGTCGACCGACTTCAGCGCCTCGTTGTACTTCGTGGCCAGCGTCTGGACCAGTTCGCCGCTCTTCTCGTCGACGGCGGTGTCCAACTCGTCGAAGCGGTCGGCGAAGTCGGCGGCCGCCTCCCGGCCGATCGCCCGCAGGTCGGCGGGGAGTCTGCGGACCTCGGCCTGCAGGTCGGCACGTCCGCGGGTGATCCGGTCCTTCGCCCGGGTCAGTTCACCGCCGATCGTGTCGGCGACGTTGGAGATGACGGTCTCCATCCGTTCGACGTAGTGCCGGCGGGCCTCGTCGATGATCTGGTTGGCTTCGTCGGGCAGGTCGAACGCCTTGTCCTTCAACCAGAGATAGGTGCCGTTCCACGCGCTGTACCGGCGGCGCTTGTACTCGGCCATCGCCCGCCGGTGCTCGGCGGTGAACGCGGTCCGGGCGGCCTTCTCCTCCCGGTTGAACTGGTCGTCGACCAGCCGGTCCAGCCCGGTGAGGATGGTCCCGACGTCCTTGCGCGTAGCGTCGAAGACCGCCTGCAACGTGGCGGTGACCTGGGCACGTTTCTGCTCGTCGGTGGTCTTGGCTCCCTGTTTCCCGGCACCGACCGCCCGGCCCGCCGCCACCCGGGCACCGGCCAGGCCCTTCATGCCGGCGGCCGCGACGGCCCGGGCGCCGGCGGTGGTGGCACCCAACACCTCGGCCTCGTGGGCGCGCATCGCCGGCGTCGACTCGGCGGAGTCCTTCTCCAGGCCCTTCTTGGCCTTGACGGCACCCTGGAACGACGGCTCGTTGGAGCGGGCCAGCTGTGTCTCGGTGACCTGGGCGCCGGCCATCTCCCGGTCGACCTCCCGCGGACCGGCGGACAGGTCGGTGGCGGCGGGCGGCAACCTGTCCGGGGTGGCGTTCGCCGGGTCGGGCGTGCCGGGAACACCGGGCGGCCGGTCCGGCACCATCGGGACGACCTTCTTCTCCACCGCGCCGGAGGTGTCCGGCGGGGCGTCCGTGGTCGTCTTGATCTCCTCGGCGGCCTCGGTCCGGCCCTCGTCGACCCGGTGCTGCACGTCCTGCTTGATCTGCTGCGGCTGGTCCGAGTCGGGGAACGCCTCGGCGTCCTCCAGGGTCTTCGGCGCCTTGTCGGCCACCGCCTTCTTCACCGCGTCGACGAACGCCCGTTTGTCGAACGACTTCGGTTTCGCCTCGTTCATCCGGTCCGCGTTGGCGACCTTGCCCTGGGCCTCCTTGTCATCGCGTGGCGGCACCGCGGCGGACTGGGCAGAAACGGACTCGGCCCGGGCCGGCGGGTGGCTCGTCGCGATCCGGCGTTTCTTGGTCGACACGTCCCGCTTGAGCACGCCGAACTTGGGGTGCTGATCGGCAGTGGGTCGAGCGCCGCCGCCTCCGCCTTCGGTGGGCGGCGGGGCTTCGGCTTTCGCCGGCGCGGGAGCGGACGGTGCCAGGGCGGCCGGGTCGGCCGCCTGCTTCAGGGAATCCTCAGCGGGGGCGGCAACCGGTGCCCGCGGGGTGGGCGGCACCGTCGCGGGCCGCCCGCCAGGGACCACGGCAGCGCTGGGCCGGGACACGGGTAGCGGAACGCCGAAGGTCCCACCAGGAGGTATGCCCTCCCGTGGCGCTCCGAGAAGGGAGGCCGCCACGGCCGCGTTGCCCATCAACATCTGCGCCTGCAACACCCGCGCCAGCGGCTCGCCCGGCCCGATCGCCGGCCCGGCAGTCGCCGCGGCCGCCGGCTTCGTGGCCACCACCGGGCGGGTGTCCGGCGTACGCGGCACGACCGCCACCACCTTCGACGGCGACGCGGCCGATCGCGGCGGCGGCGTGGGCATCAGCGCCTCCGGCCGTCGCCGGCCACGGTCACCAGGGAGGCGTACGCACCCAGCTCGCCCGGCCGCAGCAGACGCGCCTCCCGCTGATACTGGTGGACGACACCCGCCACCACGGCCCGCATCGTGATCGTCTCCGCCGTCTCCGACGACGCCGACGACGACGACGCCGTGATCAGGGCCGCGTCGCGGGCCGCCGACACGATCGCCGCACCCGTCATGTCCAGCCGGGCCAGCGCGTCCAGGTCGACGTCGTCCGCCAGCGGCGCCTCCGGCGGGAACGCCAGCCGCCACAGCCGTCTCCGCTCCTCGAGACCCGGCCGCGGAAAACTCACCACGAACTGGAACCGCCGCGTGAACGCCGCATCGATGTTCTCCCGCAGATTGCTGGCCAGGATCACCATCGCCGAGCTACTCTCCAGCCGCTGCAGCAGGTAGCCGACCTCGAGATTCGCGTACCGGTCCGTTCCGTGCTTGACGTCGCCGCGCTTGCCGAACAGCGAATCCGCCTCGTCGAAGAACAGCACCGCATGCCCCTCCTCGGCCTGCCCGAACACCGCCTCCAGGTTCTTCTCCGTCTCACCGACCCATTTCGAGACGATCCGCGACAGGTCGACGATGAGCAGGTCGAGCCCGAGCATTCCGGCGACGACCTCCGCGGACAGCGTCTTGCCGGTGCCCGGTTCGCCGGTGAACAGCACTTTCATCCCGGCATCCCCGGTGCGCCGCCGGAAACCCCAGTCGTCGGCGATCCGCGGCCACGCCCGGAACGCCCCGACGATCTCCAGCAGGGTGCGGGACTGTTCCGGAGGCAGCACGAGATCCTCCGAGGTGCGCCGCGGGCGGAGCGCACGCGCGTACCCCGAGGTGGTGGCCCTTGCGATCACCTGCGCGGCGGGCCGCAGATGATCAGCCAGCGGCGCGGACCGGCCGTTCCCCGCGAAGCGGGCCCCGGCGCGCGCCACCGCCACGACCGCGCCGAGCTCGTCGCTGGTCAGCCGGTAGCGCCCCGAAAGATCATCGATCAGCTTCGGATCGCCGTCGGGCAGGGCGGTGGTCCAGCTCCGGCGGCGATCCTCCGCGCCGGGTGGATTCAATTCCCGTTCGGTGTACGCGCGGCGCGACAGCACCGTGGCGGGCCGCCATGCCGTCGTCCCGCTCAGGATGGCCGGCACCCGCGAGCGGCACAGCAGCGCGGCGATGCCGTGTTCCGCGGCGGTGCCCCTGAGGAGATCGTCCATCGGGATCCAGAGCAGGGCGTTCATGGCCGCGGCGGTGGCGACGGCCGTGGTGAACGCCGCGGAACCGTCCGGTCGCGTCGCGGGATCACCGGCGTCGCCGGTCCACGCCCCCATCGCGTCACCGCTCCCCGGCGATGCGGGGCCGCCCCCATGGTCGTCGGGCCCCGGCACGAGGCGGCGCAGCGGGCGGCCGGCGTGGGCGGCCAGGGCGAGAGCGGTGTCGCGCTGCGCCGGGTAGGTGCCCTGCCACAGTCCGAGCAGGTCGATCCGTCCGCTGTTCATCGCGTCGGCGAGCCGGGCCAGCTCGCCGGTGGGCAGCGCCGGGGTGAGGGCGATCGGCGGGTCGACCTCGCCGGGGTCGCCGCCGATCAGAGCGGCCTCACCACCCGCGCCGAGCAGCAGTTCCAGCAGGCCGGGTGCGAGTCCGAGCGTGTCGCCGTCGACTCGCACCAGCCCGCAGCGGCGCAGCCGCCCGGCGGCCCCGAGCATCCGCCGGACCGCGACGGCAGCCGCCGGGGTGCCGCCGAGGACCGTCATCAGCAGGTCGATGCTCGGCCGCCGCCGGTTGAGGTCGTCGGCGAGATACGCGTAGACCCGCTCGTAGCTCCGATCGATGTCGGGCGCGGCCACCAGCAGGATCGCGTCCTGCTCGGCCCGGTCGATCCGGTGGAGGCCCGCCAGCTCGTCGAACGGCAGGGTCACCCCGGTGGACGCGACCAGGCGGCGGAGTCCCTGCTCGGCGGCCCGTTCGGTCCGGGTGGCCGGCGCGCCCTCCGGGACGGCGGCGCCCGGCAGCCCTTCAGCCGTGGCCTCGACCTGGGTGAGCAGCACGTCGACGTGGTCGGCGGTGACGCAGTAGGCGGCCAGGTCCGGCCGGCTCAGTTGGGCCGACCGCGCCTCCTGGCGGGCGACGGCGGCACGCAGGGCCCGGTTGATCGCCCGTAGCCGGATCCGCAGATGCGCGGTGGCCGGCTCATGACGCCCGGTCATCGCGGCACCCCCTCTCGCCGCCGCCGTCGAGAAGCGGGGCGTGGGTCGCGGCGGAGGTCAGGACGCGGGTCATGGTCAGCCCCCGGTGAAGGTGACGGTTCGGCCGCCGAACCAGGGGACGGCGGGGACGTCCCGGAGCACACCCCGGTCGCGTAGGTCCTGAAACCTGCGGCCCAACGGCAGCCGGACCACCACCTCCTCTGATCCGTATCGGACGGTCGCGCCCAGGTCTCCCAGGCGGGCGAGGGCCAGCTGCGGGTCCGGCGGTTCCCGGTGCCGCCACAGCTGCCAGGAGAGCGTGCCGAGTCCGAGTGCGGCGATCAGCGCGACGGTCCGCCCGAACTCACCCGACCGCTCCAGCGGCTGGGACCAGCGTGCGGCGAGCGTGGTCACCAGCTCGTCCACCTGCCCGGTGAGCAGCGCCAGGTCGAGGTCGCGCGGAACACCGGCAGCCCCGGCCGTCGCCCACAGTCGCCGTCGCCCACCGAGCCGCCGCCAGCGGTCGTCGCCCCGGACCGGAGGAGCGTCGCAGATCAAGGGGACACCGCCGTCGGCGAGCGCGGCCAGTACCGGAATCGGAACGGCCGCCAGTGCGGACCCCGGTCCCGCAGCCGACCCGGCGACCAGCAGCGGAGGCATCGCTCCCGCCCAGAACCGTGACTCACCACCGGCATCCCCGGCAGCCACCGCGGTCTGGGCGAAACCGGTCTCGGAGGCGCTCGGGGCCGCTCCTGGCCCGGAGGCGGCGCCGGCGGCCCTGAGCAGGTGCGGCACGGGGGCGATCGTGGTGGTCCAGGAGATCGGAAAGAGGCCGTCGGGGTCGACCAGCAGGATGCCGCCGCCGTGCCGGGGGTGGGCCGCCGCCAGCAGCAGTGGCCGACCGGCCGGGTGCCCGCGGCAGACCAGCAGGCCGGCGAGCCCGGCCAGGGTCGGCAGGGCCGGTGCCGCTCGGCGGGCGAAACCGGTCAGTGCCGCGGCGTCCGGGGGCTCGGCGAAGCCGGCGGACACCGCCGCGTCAGCCAGGTCGCGACCGTCCCGCATCCAGCCGTGCCGCAGCGGTCCCAGGACCTGCAGGGCCACCACGAACGCGAACCGCCCCGCCTCCTCGCCGATGTCCTCCCCTGCCGACGTGATCGTCCCGGTCAGCGCGGGAGCCATCGCCGGAAGCAGATCGACACTGTCGAGGGCCGCCGCTACCAGAAACGGCAGCGCCGAACCGACCTCCACGTCACCGCTGCGACGCCGTAAACCGGAACCAGCAGCACGATGCGGCGCCGCCTCCGCTGCGCCACCGGCAGGCGAGGTGCCCGGAACCGTCGAAGAGGAATCGGATCGGGGATCGGCCAGTGTGGTCAGGACTGCTTCGGCGAGTGACGGGTCCAGCTCGGGCATGCTGCTGAGCAACGCCTCGAGACCGAGACTGGGCAGGATCTCGACCGTCCGTGCGGAGACGACCGCGTCCGCGGAGGCGGGACCGGTCAGGGCACCCGCCGCGACCAGCGGGTCCGGCGAGTCCGGCGAGTCCGGTTCGCCCCGGAGGTCGCCGCCGGGCTCCCTGGCCGAGCCGATGGCCGCCGGGAAGCCCCGTCGGGCCGGGTCCGTCGTGGCGAGGCCAGGCGTCCCGGCGGCGGCCTCATTCACATCCCCGGGGTACGTCCGCACACGCTCAGTAGCCGGCAACACCCCGTCGAGAAGGGCACTGATCGACACCCGGACCTCGAACCGGACCGGCTCCGTGATCTCGACGTCGTGCTCACCGGCGAGTTGGTCGGCATACCGTTCCCGGAGCGCCGCCGCGAGCATCCCGACCACCCGTTCGGGAAGCCGGCCCGGTTCAGCGCCCCAGCTCCAGCCGCCGGACCGTTGTACCGTCACCGCACAGTTCCGCACCACGATCTCCCCCGGCACGCTCATCTCGCCACCTCCTCCCTCGCCATCGCCGCGCCCTCCGGACGTGGGTCAGATCGTGGCCTGGTGAACCACGCCACGCCAGGTCTCCACCAGGGCCAGCGCCGCATAGGACCCGGGCGAGAGGTTCATCCGGAACCTCTTCTCCCGCTCGCCCTTCGGTACCTGGCCCGTCTCCGACCGCTGAGTGCCGCCCGCACCGCCCACCACCAGCAGCACCTCCAGGTCGGCCTCGGCGTCCGCCGGCAGCGTCACCGTCACCTCGGCGGCGGCCAGGCCCACGGTGACGTTGCCGGACGGGGGCAGCAGCGG
This sequence comes from Actinoplanes rectilineatus, assembly GCF_000962825.1. GTDB lineage: Bacteria > Actinomycetota > Actinomycetes > Mycobacteriales > Micromonosporaceae > Actinoplanes > Actinoplanes rectilineatus. The sequence goes on along the minus strand of NZ_JZKF01000074.1, from coordinate 1,576 downwards.
CCCACCGGACGGGTCGCCGGGTTGCAGCAGGCGCAGGTCGGGACGGGGTACGCCGTTCACCTCCTGGACGCCGAAGGCCAGCGGCACCCGGTGCAGTCCCGGCTGGTCGGCGACCACCGCCTGGCCCAGTTCGGTCCGGGGCACGGTCAGCGGGATCGGTACGCCGTCATCCCCGCCGGCCCACAGGGGGAAGTCCGCGCCGGTGAGGTCCGGCGGTGTGCGGGCGGGACCGGTCAGTGTCAGGGCGCCGAGGACGTGGAAGGTGCGCGTCGCGTACACCACGATCGGGCGCATCAGGCGGCACTCCCCTCGCCGGCCTCGGCCGTCGTCGCCAGTACCAGGAACGACGCCGCGCCGGGCAGGTCGTGCCACTGCGGGCCGGATGCGTCGACGCGCAGCCAGCGGATGCGGCAGCGCAGCCGCCGGTCCTCGTCCACGCTGCAATCGACGGTGCCGGGCAGCCACACGCCGTCGGTGGCCGGTGCGACCCCGGACGACTGTGGTGTCACGGTGATATGCAGAAGGGTCGCGCCGTTCGTCACCCGGGTCTCGTCGACGCCGGCCGGCAGCGGCAGGACCATGCCGTCGGTGGCGACGCCGGAGGCTACCGAGGTGGTGCCGGGTCGTTGCGCCCCCGAGCCGCGAACGGTGAGGTCACCGTCGGGGGTGACCACGAGCAGCGGGTCGACCGAACCGTCGGCGCGGAACCGTCCGAAGGTCAGGCCGGTGCTGTCGGCGACGGTCAGGACCGAGCCGCCCTGCGCCGGTTCGGGCCGGGCGCGCAGGGCCAGGGCGCCGGACCGCGCCGCGACGGTGTCGGCGCGGACCCCGGCGTACCGTACCGGGACCGGCCCGGTGGTGGTGACAGCGGTGAAGTGGTCGTCGCGCCAGGTCACGTACCCGATCAGGATCAGCCACGGTTCGGTGCCGTCGCCGGGGCCGTCGCCGACCGCGGGCGGGACCTGTTCGGCGACCAGCCGTTCGTCGCCGGCCCGCCGGAACAGCACCTGGTACGACTCGTCGATCCGGTCGGCACCGGTGTCGTCGAGCAGGCCGGTGGCCACCGGTTCGCGGTCCAGGCCGGCGAGCAGGACCGGGTGCCGGTCGGCCGGTGACGAGCCGCTGCCGACGGTCTCGCCGAACTGTGTCTCGGAGAGGGTCACCGGGGCCGGGACCAGGATCTCCCGTCCGGTGCCGTCGACGGCGACGCCGGGGCGCAGCGTGACGGTGACGGCGCCGGACGGTTCGGTGCGCGGTTCGGCGACCAGGGTCAGGCCCTCGGCGATCCCCCACTCGTGCAGGTACCGGTCGTGGCGTGCGGCGTGGTTCCGGGCGTGGTCCACGGTCGTGGTCAGGTCGGCCGCGGACAGGATCTGGCCTTCGAAGAACGTCGGGCGCTGCACGTCCGTACCCGATGAGGTCTGTGCCATGGATCAGCCACCCGCCTCGCCGGAACCGGCGCTCGGAGATGAGGGTTTCGGGGTGCTCTTGGCCGCGGCACGTGTGGCCTTCTCGGCGGGGGCGGGCTTTTTGGGGAGGGCGGTTTTTTTCCCGGGGGCGGTCTTCTTCTCGGGGG
>NZ_JZKF01000073.1 GCF_000962825.1 Actinoplanes rectilineatus | reverse complement strand
TCCGCGTGGTGATTTCGGGCGCGCTGGACGCCCCAATTCACCACACCCGTGGCGGTGTGGTGATTACGGGCGCGCTGGACGCCCCAATTCACCACACCCGTGGGGGTGTGGTGATTACGGGCGCGCTGGACGCCCGAAGTCACCACGCAGGCAGACCCTGACTGCATTAGGTGTCTAGCGGAGGTCGCGGTTCTCCAGAATACGGTGGGGAAACCCGGTGCGGGCGGCGCGCAGCATGGCGCGGCCGAGTCGCTCGGTGGTGATCGCGTACTGCGGGGCGATTCTCTCGAGCAACGGAAATACCGGGGCGGTGAACGCGTATACGGTGCGGAACAAGTTGGTCTTCGAGGTGGCGTGGAATGTGGGCTGGACCATACCGGGACGGAATGCGTAGCCGTTCCGAAAGGTAGCGATGACGGCGTTCTCGGTTCGGCCCTTGACGCGGGCCCACATCTGCCGGCTGTCGGGGTCGGTGCCGCCTCCCGAGATGTACACGAAGGTCATGTCAGGGTTGATCTTGACGAGCGTGCGTGCGGCGGCGACCGGGTATTCGTAGTTGACCTCGGTGTAAGCAGCCTCGTCCAGACCGACCGAGGACACCCCGAGGCAGTAGAAACAGGCGTCGTACCCGGCCGTCTCGTGCTTGATCGGTGTCAGGTCGGCAAAGTCGTCCAGTAGCACCTCGCGCACTTTCGGATGCCTGATCCCGGTCGGCGTGCGCACCACAGTGAGCACCTGATCGACGTCCGGATCCAGCAGGCTCGCGTGCAGCACGCCTTGGCCGACCATGCCGGTCGCGCCGAAAATGATCACATTCATGTCTGTTCCCCTTCGGTGGGCGTTCTTGTGCCTCAAGGACGCGTCGTCGGCTTGATCTCGATGAGGGCCAGGGCCAAGGGCCAGGTGAGGCCGCCCACCGGAGCCCGATTGATCTGAGGGACTAGAAACGTTTCGTGGTCAGGGCGCGAATCCCATCCGCGTGATGATTTCGGGCGCCCTGGACGCCCGAAGTCACCACACCCGTGGCGGTGTGTTGATTACGGGCGCGCTGGACGCCCCAAATCACCACGCTGTTGTGGGTGTGGTGAATACGGGCGCGCTGGACGCCCCAAATCACCACGCTGTTGTGGGTGTGGTGAATACGGGCGCGCTGAGCGCCCGAAATCACCACAAAGGCAGACCCTGACTGACTCATTAGGTGTCTAGTTCTGGATGCCGGTAGCCATGACGGGGAACCGCACGCCGGTGAGGTCTTCGGAGATGGTCCACAGCCGCTGCTGGATGGCCACCTCGTAGGACTGCGGACTGGAGGTGACCAGCCGGGGGTGGCCCTTGATCTCGAAGTTTCCGCCGGGGCCGTAGTACTGGCCGCCGAGTGCGGCGGGGTCGGTGGCGGCGCGCAGGGTCGGCAGCGCGCCCATGGCGGGTGTCTGGGTGGCCAGTGGTGCGACCAGGGTGATCGGGAGCCGGAAGACGGCGGGGCTGTTGCGGGCCAGTTCGGTGCTGGACAGTCCGGGGTGAGCGGCGACCGCGACGGTGGTGCCGTGCGTGGCGAGCCGGCGTTGCAGCTCGTAGGTGAACATGAGGTTGGCCAGTTTGGACTGGCCGTAGGCGCCGGCCCGGCTGTACGACTTCTCCCACTGCAGGTCGTCGAAGTGGATCGCGGCGCGGATGCGGTGGCCGGTGCTGCTGACCGTGACCACGCGGGAGCCGGGTACGGGCAGCAGCAGGTCGAGCAGCAGTCCGGTGAGGGCGAAGTGTCCGAGGTGGTTGGTGCCGAACTGCATCTCGTAGCCGTCGCGGGTGGTCTGCTTCGGGTTGTACATGACGCCGGCGTTGTTGATCAGCAGGTCGATGCGGTCGAGCCGGTTCCGCAGCTCAGCCGCCGCGGTACGGACGGAGTCGAGCGAGGTCAGGTCGAGTGCCTGCACTCTCACGTCGCCGGTCATGCGGGCCGCGGCTTGTTCGCCCTTCTCGACGTTGCGCACGGCGAGCACGACGGTTGCCCCGCGCTCGGCGAGTGCTTTGGCGGTCTCGTACCCGAGTCCGGTGTTGGCGCCGGTCACCACGGCTACCCGTCCGCGCTGGCCGGGGATGTTCGCCGTCGTCCACTTGTCGCTCATGTCGCGCCCCTCACTTAAGTACCGCAGGTATCTTGCAGCGACGACGTTAAAGTACCGCCGGTATGGTTGTCAACGTACCGAGGGTACTTAAGTTAGGGTGGTGGTCATGACGTTTCAGCGGGCACGCACCGAGGAGCAGCGGGAGATCCGCCGGCGGGCCATCCTCGACGGGGCATCGGCGATGCTCGACGAGATGCCGGTCGCCGCGGTGACCCTGAACGAACTCAGCCGCCGGGTCGGCCTGGCGAAGCCGAACGTGCTGCGCTACTTCGAGTCGCGGGAAGCGGTGCTGCTGGATCTGCTGGACCGTTTCCTGCAGGAGTGGTTGACGCAGCTGGCGGGCGAACTGACGACCGGCGTCGACGACACGCTGCCACCGGCCGAACGGGCGGTGGCAGTGGCCGAGACCCTCAGCCGATCACTGTCCGGCCGGGTCGTGTTGTGCGAGCTCTTCGGCGCGCAGGCAAGCGTCCTGGAGCACAACGTCTCCGTCGAGGTCGTCGCGCGTTACAAGCGCGCCTCCCTGACCCGGCTGGCGACCATGGCCGAGCTCCTGCAGAAGTGTCTGCCGGAACTCGGGGATGATGCAGTGTTCTGCAGCCTGCAGACCATGCTCACCGCCGGCGCGCTGTCGCCGTACCGAACACCGCCACCCAGCCTTGAGGCCGCGTACCACACCGAGCCCGACCTTGCCCGCTCCCGCCTGGACCCCCGCGACTACTTGACGCAGGCGCTGACCGTGACCTTCCTTGGCGTACTCGCCCGCCGCTGACGGCATAGGACGACATCGCCCCTCACCGGTGCGACCAAGGGGCAGGTCGAGGCGGTGGGTGAGGAGTCATTCAGTCTCGGCGCGCTGCCCGGCGGTGATGGTGGTGAAGATCTGTCCGAGGCCGTCGGCGCGGGTGACGACCGAGTCGGCGTTGGTGCCGAGGCTGCCGGCCCATTCCATGAACCCGAGGAACCGCTGGCGGGTGTCCGGGGCCGGTGGACCACACCCTCGGGAGTGCCGGTCTGCAGGATCGCGCCCTGCGGGATCATCCCGGCTGCTCGGCATGCCGAACACGCTGCGTGTCTGATCATTTTCGGCCTCCCGCAAGACCCCGCCAGCGTGAGAGCGTGATCGTTAGCGGTCGCGTCATCGCTTTAAGCGAATATTCAGATACATAGCTTCCCGATAGATTCCGCCCAGCTTCCTACCATGATCCACATTGAATCTTCCGATCCATGGCAGATGCGCGGAACATCATCAACCACCGCAAACCCTCCCGGTTCCCCACTCGGCGTCAGGTGCTCGCCGGAACCTTCGGCTTCGGCGCCCTGGCGGCCCTGGCCCGCATCGGCAGTGGCACCTCGTTCGCCGAGGAGACCACCGCGACCGACACCACCGTGACGACCACCGCCACCACGAACGCCACCGCCGCCACCGGCACCCTGCCCATCCCCGACCTGCTCACCGCGACCGACGACGGCGGCGTCTCGGTCTTCGCCCTCGAGACGCAGGCCGGCACCAACACCACCCTGATCAGCGGCAAGACGATCACGACGGCCGGGTTCAACAGCACCTTCCTCGGCCCGACGATCCAGGTCACCGACGGGCAGGCGGTCCGGTTCGACATCACCAACACCCTCGACGACGAGACCACCGTGCACTGGCACGGGCTGCACATCGCCCCGTCCGAGGACGGCGGACCGCAGAACATCATCGAGGCCGGCGGCACCTGGTCACCGGCCACCACGATCAACCAGGGCGAGGCCTGCACCCTCTGGTACCACCCGCACGGCCTCGGCACCACCGCCGAGCAGGTCTCCCTCGGGCTGGCCGGCATGCTGATCGTCGACGACGGCTCGGCGGCCAACGCGGCGCTGCCCACCGCGTACGGCGCCGACGACATCCCGCTGATCATGCAGTCCACCTCGGTCAGCTCGGCCGGCTCGTTCGCGGCCACCAACGCGGCCTTCACCGCCTCCGGCGCTACGCTGAAGTTCCTGGTCAACGGGATGAGCGCCACGGACGAGACGCCGACGTTGTCGGTCGCCTACAGCCGGGTACGCCTGCGCCTGCTCAACGCCTCGCTGACCGACAGCATCACCGTGGCCCTCTCCGACGGCGGCGCCTTCACCCAGGTCGCCAGCGACGCGGCGCTGCTGCCCGAACCGCTCTCGATCACCAGCCTGCGGATCAGCCCCGGCGAACGGGCCGAGATCGTGCTGGAGCCGTCCGGCACGGTGACGTTGCGGGCCACCGTGCGCAACACCACCAACGGAACCCGGTACACCGTGTCGATGCTGGAGGTGAGCAGCACCGGCACGGACACCCCGGACGCGCTGCCCGGCACCCTCAACACGATCACCGACCTGGACACCACCGACGCGACCACCCGGACGTTCACGCTGAGCAACAGCGGCGCCAGCATGCTGATCAACGGGATCGCCGCCACCACGATGGACATCATGGACGCCAACGCGATCATGACCACCCTCGACGCCGTCGAGAAGTGGACCATCACCAATGCCAGCACGAACATCTACCACAACTTCCACCTGCACGACGTGCCGTTCCAGGTGGTCTCGGTCGCCGGCGCCACCCCGACCGGCGCGAACCTGGGCTGGCGGGACACCATCGAGGTCGCGCCCGGCACCAGCGTCGTCATCAAGATGCAGTTCACCGACTACGCGGACAACGAGTACATGTACATGCTTCACTGTCACAACGTGGTGCACGAGGACGACGGGATGATGCTCGGGCTCATGGTTATGTCCTGATTAAGTCCGGCATAACCAGTGAACGTTCGGCACGCTGCGTCAGTACCAGTAGGCGGCTGCGACGATGCGGCCCTGACTTGGGGGAACGATGAGCGAGCGGACCGGACGTGACGAGCAGCAGCAGGACCGGCTGCGGGCACGGCATCTGGCAGTGATCGTGGCGGTTCTGCTCCTGGCCGCGGTGACAGTCTTCGTGGCACAGCGTTACGGCGCGGGGATGGTCAACTCCTGACAGCCGCATTCCGTCACACTCTGGCCGTCGCTGCCGTGGACCCGGGCGGGTCCACGGCAGCGACGGATTGACTACCGTGGCCGGATGCCTTCCGTGGAACCGCCCCGCATCACGGCCGCTCCCCCGGTGGTAAGCCGGATTCGGCGAGATGGGTGAGCCGGTGCCATGGGGCGTAACCCGGCAAGCCGTTCCTCCGTTGGTCCACGGACCACGGACCACGGACCACGGACCACGGACCACGGACCACGGACCACGGACCACGGACCACGGACCCCTGGTCGACCGTCTCCTGTGAACGGGACGTTCTGCTGGTGGCGCGCACCGCTACCGCACTGAACCGGCTGCTCGACGTGGTGACGCTGCTGGCGGGCGACACCCGGCTGCAGATCTACCTCACCCATGACGCGGAGAACCCGGCCATGCTCGGGGACGGATTCCCGGCGCTCGTCGGTGGCCTCGGCATCCTGACGCTCACCTGGGACGAGGCCCGGACGCGGCACTTCGGCCTGGTGCTCTCCGCCAGCGAGAACGACCGGCTGCACCAACTGTCGCCGCCGATCCTGCTGCTGTCGCACGGGCTGGGATTCCAGAAGTTCTACCCCGGCACCCGGGTGATCGCCGGACTCGACCCGGAACGGTCACCGGCGACCACCACGATCGGACTGTCCCATCCGGACCAGCAGCGCCACCTGAACGCCGACCAGGAACGTCGCGCGGCTGTCGTCGGCGACCCCGCCCTGGGTCGGATGGCGGCGAGCACCCACCGACGTGATCATTACCGGGCTGCTCTCGGCGCCGACGGACGGCGACTGGTCGTGATCGCATCGACGTGGGGTCCGGACTCGCTCTACGGCAGCCTGCCCCTCCTTCCGGAACGGCTGTGCGGGCAGTTGCCGATGGACGAGTACACGGTCGCGGTGGTCCTGCACCCGGGAATCCGCGCCCGGCACAGCGACTGGCAGGTGCGGGCTTGGCTGGGACGAGCGACGAGATCGGGGGTACGCGTCGTGCCGCCCGCCGGGGAGTGGCAGGCCGCCGTCATCGCGGCGGACTGCGTGCTGTCCGACCACGGGTCGATGAGCGCCTACGCGGCGGCTTGGGGCGTACCCCTGATCCTCGGGCCGGCCGTGAGTGACACGACCGTGCCCGGATCCGTGGTGTCCGACCTGGCGGACCGGTGCCCACGGCTCGACCCGGACAGCGACCTCCGCAAACAGATCGACACCGCGATGGCCGCCGACGACTTCCGCACGCTCACACGAAACCGGATCAACCACCAGATCGCACCGGACGATCCGGCTGCGGCCGCACCCCTGCGACGCCGGATGTACCGCATGCTCGGCCTGGACGAACCGGGCGAACCCGCGGAGTTTCCACCCCTGCCCGTTCCCGCGGAGCTGCCGGCGACGGTCGGGGCATGGGTGGCGGGAATCGACGAGGAAGGGCGGCTGACCCGGTTCCCGGACAGCGGCACGGTGCACGACGACCTGCCGATGCGGCACGTGGTCGCCGACGTGGAACACGCCACGCTGACCCAGGTGGCGGGCGCGACGGTGGTGTGCAGCACCGCGTCCGGCGACCTGTTGGCCCAGTGGCCGCACGCGGTGATCGCCGCTTCCCCGCTGGAGGGCGGCTGCCGGGTGCGGACCCGCTCCGGCGACGACGTCGTGATCCGGACCGAGCCGGGCGTCGACCGCTGGGCGGCGGCCTCGTGGGCCTACCGGCGGCTGCGCCGGGGTGAACCGCTGACCGGCCCGGGACTGCTGCGGCTGGGCGACCGGGAGATCACGGTGCGGGCGGAAGCTCACTGAGCCGCTGCGCGACGTGGGCGAAAGCCGGATGACCGGACCGGAAGTACTGGCCGGCGATCCAGCCCCACCGGGCGCGGGCCGCCTCGACGTCGCCGCGCAGAAGCTCCAGCCGGGCCTCCAGGTCGACGATCTCGATCTCGTACTGCGTCGCGCCGCCCGCCCCGATCAGCACCCGCACCCGGCGCAGTTCACCGGCCGCCGCGTCCGCCTCGCCCAGACCCAGGTACGCCTTGGCCCGCACGGTGTGCACCCGGGCCGCGTTCCGCGCGTCCCCGTCCAGCACCGGCACCGTGGTCAGCAGGGCGAGCGCTTCCCGGTCCCGGCCGGCGCCGGTCAGGACGTTGGCGAGCATCCGCAGGTGCAGGGCCAGCGCACGCTGGTCGCCGGCCTCCCGATCGATGCGGACCGCCGCTCGCAACGACTCCTCGGCCCGGAGCCGGGCCTCCTTCTCCGTGCCGTTCTGCCGGCCCTGCTCCAGGGTCCAGCCGGCCCGGAACTCCAGCAGCGACGACGCCAGCTGCCGGTCGTCCGGCGGCCGCAACTCCTCCGCGGCCCGCAGCTCCCCATCAGCGCGGTCCACCTGGCCCATCAGGTAGCTGATCCGCCCCTGCAGCGAGTGCAGGCGACTCGCCGCCGCGGGCAGCCCGGCCGCACCGGCGCTGGCAATGCCCCAGGTGTTGACGGTGGCGCAGAGCAGGTGGTGGCCGCGCGAGGTCAACAAGGCCTCCAGGGCGCCGCAGATCTGCAGCACCTCGAGGTGGCGGCCCCGCCGGTGCGCCTCGGCCAGCAGGCCGATCACCCCCGGGGATTCGCCCTGCAGCCAGTCCAGCGGAGTCAGGTACGGCAGCGGCCAGGCCACCACGGGCGGTGCCGGATAGCGGCGCAGCCGCCCCTGCCGGGCCCGGTCGGTGACCCCGGCCGGGTCCATGCCCAGGTCGGCGGCGCCGGCCATGTCCCGGAACCAGAGCAGGTACCGGTTGAACGCCTCGTCGTGCCGGGCGTCGCCGACCGGCAGCGCGGACGCCCGGCGCCACACCGGCCACAACAGTCGAAGCCGGCCGCCGACCCCGTGGAAGAGCAGTCCGGCCTCGAGCAGACTGTCGAGCAGCGCGTCGCCGGAACTCCCCAGCCAGACGGTCGCCGACAACCGGGTGAAGTCGTCACCGGGGAACCGGGCCAGCAACGCGAGATCATCGACCGCCGCGGCGGAGAGCCCGTCCAGGCTCCGGCCCACCGACGTCTCGAGCACCCCGGCCCCGTCCCCGCCGTCGCCGAGCTGCCGCACGAGGTCGGCGACCACACCCGGCTCGCCCCGGCGAGCCTGCAACCGGGACGAGAACTGCAGCAGCACCGCGGGAATCCCGGCACTGACACCGATCAGAGCATCGACGGCGGCAGGTTCGGCCGCGAGCACCGCCGCACCGCACTTCGCAACCAGCAGCTCCCGCGCCCCGTCGTCGTCGAGGCCCCGCAGCACCATCGGCTCGGACGGGCACCAGGCACGCAGCTCGGCGGTCAGCACCCGGGTGGTGATCAGCACGGTCGCGGCCGGCCAGCCGTGGGCCAGCACCCGGGCCTCCTCGGCGCCCACCACGTTGTCGAACACCACCGCGATCCGCCGGTGCACCAGCGCACGGAGGTACTGGTCGGCCACCACCGCGGCGGAGTCACCGGCGAGCGGGACGCCGAGCTGCCGGAGGATCTCCTGCTGCACCTCGACGATCCGCAGCACCGGGCCGTCCCGGTAGTCGTCGAGGTCTACTTGCGCGTACCCCTGAATCTGATCGTGGATGTCGTGCACCACCTGCCGGACCAACGCGGTCTTGCCGGTGCCGAAGGCCCCGGCCAGCAGGTGCAGACCAGGCTTGCACAGGCGGGCACGTGCCTCGACCCGGTCGACGAAAAAGGCCGGCGGGACACTCGCGGCCATGTCGACGTTCTCCACCGCGACCAGTTCCTGCACCAGCCGCGCCGCGAACTCCGCGTCGTCGCGGGACCGGCGCACGACAGCGGCGACGAGCGCGTCCCGGTCCTTCGGCAGGCTCCCGCCACCGAGAACGAGGTGCCGCAGCCGCGCCAGCGCACCGGCGGCGACGCCGGCGATCCCGGGCGTGAGAACCCGGACCGCTTCCGAGGCGACGACCTCAAGCATCGACATGGGCCGCCCCTTTCCCCTGTGGTCACCGGACGCTAACACAGCGCGATACCCAAAAAGGACAGACAACCGACGGTGGAGGGAAGGCCTACCGTCACCGGTAGGCCTTCCCTCCTTCGCTATGGCGGCGTGCCGTAGGCGGCAAGCACGAACAAGGTGGTGCGCCGGACGTAGTGGTCGCTGAGCAGGCCGGTAAACGAAACGGGGCCGACTCCGAAGAGTCAACCCCGCTCTGAACTGCAAAAACTTGCTTTCTCAATCTTTCAGGAGCTGCCGCGCCATCACAATCCGCTGAACCTGATTGGTGCCTTCATAGATTTGCGTGATCTTGGCGTCGCGCATCATGCGTTCGACCGGGTAGTCGCGGGTGTAGCCGTAGCCGCCCAGCAACTGCACCGCGTCCGTGGTGATCTCCATGGCCGCGTCGGAGGCGAAGCACTTCGCCGCCGCTCCGAAGTACGTCAGGTCGGCGTCGCCGCGTTCGCTCTTTCCGGCCGCCACGTACGTCAACTGGCGGGCCGCCTCCAGCTTCATGCCCATGTCGGCGAGCATGAACTGGATGCCCTGGAAGTCGGCGACGGGCTTGCCGAACTGTTTGCGCTCCTTCACGTACCCCTTGGCGAAGTCGAGGGCGCCCTGCGCGATGCCGACGGCCTGGGCGGCGATGGTGACCCGGGTGTGGTCGAGGGTCTTCATCGCGGTGGCGAAGCCGGTGCCTTCCGCGCCGATGATGCGGTCGGCGGGGATCCGGACGTTGTCGAAGTAGACCTCGCGGGTCGGGGAACCCTTGATGCCCAGTTTCTTCTCCGGGGCGCCGAAGCTCACTCCCTCGTCGCTCTTCTCCACCACGAAGGCGGAGATGCCGCGGGAGCGGGCCGACGGGTCGGTGACCGCGAAGACCGTGTAGTACTCCGAGACTCCGGCGTTGGTGATCCACCGCTTGACGCCGTTGAGCACCCAGTGGTCGCCGTCGCGGACGGCTCGGGTGGTCATCGAGGCGGCGTCCGAGCCGGCTTCGGGTTCGGACAGGCAGTAGGAGAACATTCCCTCGCCGGCGGCCACCTTCGACAGGTATTTCTGCTTCAGCTCCTCGGAGCCGGCGATCAGCAGCGGCATGGTGCCGAGTTTGTTGACCGCCGGGATCAGTGAGGAGGAGGCGCAGGCGCGGGCCACTTCTTCGATGACGATGGCGGTGGCCAGGGCGTCCGCGCCGGCACCGCCGTATTCCGCGGGGATGTGCGGGGCGTGGAAGTCGGAGGAGCGCAGAGCGTCGTACGAGGCCTTCGGGAAGTCGCTCGTCTCGTCGGCCTCCGCGGCGTGCGGTGCGACCCGCGCGTCACAGACCTCGCGCACGGCGGCGCGGATGGTCTCGTGGTCCTCCGGAAGCTGGTAGACATCGAATGCAGGCATGACCTTAACCTTCCCTCAGCCGGTCCCGCCGCTATGTTACCGGCGCGTAGCGTGCGCTTGGCAACAGAAGAGGACTTGCCGGGTTCGGGCATCTCTCTGCCCGCTTGAGACTGTTCTAATGAGGTGTCGTACCGGCATGCTCTAACTACACAGAGCGGCCGGCTGGCCAAGGAGGTCTCGTGGCGAAGGCTGACGATCCCGACTACGCGGACGAACTGGCTCGGATCGACGCCTCGATCGCGGCGCTGAAGGTCGAGGACATGTCGGCCGCGAACCAGCGCACGCAGATCGCCAGCAAGATCCAGGCGGCGCAGTTCCAGCGGGACATCCTGGCTCACGCGCAGAAGGCGAAGGGTGCGAAGAGCAAGCGCAGCACCCGCCGCCGGCCGCCGGCTCCGGGTGACTTCCCCCCGCCGCCGCCACCGGGCGCCCGCGCGGAGAGCCCCGCCGCCGAAACGGAGCGGCCCGAACGGCCCGAACGGCCCCCCGCCGCGGAGCAGGAACGCCCCCGCCGGCAGCCCCGGGTCATCGTCGACGACGGCGCGACCCTGCTCCGGGAGGAACCGCCGCCCGCGCCGCGCCGCCCGCCGCTGGCCACCATGGAGCATCCGCCGGAGGCCTCCACCCAGTCGGTGCAGAACATCCTGCTGGTGCTCGGTGCGCTGCTGCTCGGCGTCGCCGCGGTCACCTTCGCCGGGGTGGCGGTCGACAACCCGTTCGCCCGGACCCTGATCCTGGCGCTGGCCACCGGCGTCGCGCTGTCCGTCGCGCCCGGCACCGCCCGCCGCGGGCTGACCTCGACCGGTGAGACGATCGCCGCGATCGGCCTGGCCATGCTTCCGGTGACGCTGTTCGCCCTGCACGGCAGTGCGCTCACCGGTGGACCGGACGTGCCGGTCGCGCTCTACCTCGGCATCACGTTTGCGATCACCGCGGTGGCGTCCTTCGTCTACGCCGGGGTCACGCGACTCGCCACCCCGCGGTACGCGACGGTCATCGCCGCACAGCCGGTCGCGCCGCTTCTGGCGTACCCGCTGATTCAGAGCCCGGCAGGGTGGGGCCTGGCCCTGACCGTGGTGGCCGTGCTGGATCTTCTGCTTCTGACCACGGTGATCCGGGCCGGCCGTCTGGTGCCGAGCTGGCCGCTGGGACGCCCGACCCCCGCCGACCGGGCCGCGCAGGTGAACCCGGAGATCCGGCCGGAGTCGCACCCGGAGGAACCGGATCTGATCATCTCCGGGATGCGCCCGCGGCGCAGTCGCTGGCTGCCCACCCGGATCTTCCCCGGTCCGCGTCCGGCCGGAGCCGCGCCGGCCGGTTCGGTGCCGCTCGCCCCGCCGGCCACCCCACCCTCGGCGAACTGGCTGCGGGAACTGACCTTCGCCCTGCTCTGCCTGGCCTGCACGGGCGCGCTGCTCTACTCCTCGGTGGCGCTGCTGCAGGCGCAGGTGCTGGGGGACGCGTTGCGTTCCGGCCTGATACTGGTCGCCGCCGCGCTGACCGGAGTCGCCGCCGCCCGGCTGCTGCGCCACCCGCTCGCGGTGAACGTGACCGGTGCGGTCCTCACCCTCGCCGTGATCGGTGCGACCGCCCGGATCATCGACGTGCTCGCGCAGCACTGGACGCTGATCTTCGCCGCGGTCGCCGTCGCGGCCGCCGGTGCGGTGGTGCGGAACCTGCCCGAGGAGATCCGGCGCGGTCCGCAGCTCGCGTCGGCCGCCGCCCTCGCCCTGATCGGCCTGATCGTCGGGGTGGACGCGCTGCGGGCGGCCATCGCCCCGGTCGCCGCGGCCCGGCCGATCTGGAATGCGGACACCACCGCGTACGCGCTGCAGCTCGCCGAGGCCGTCGGCCCGTCCGGCCAGCTGCTCGCGCTCAGCGCCCTGGTCCTGACCGTCGCGGCCGCACTGGCGCTGCCGGCCGGCATCCGGCACGAAGGCGCGGTCGCCGGGGTGGCCATGACCGCCCTGGCGGTGCCCGCCTCGCTGGGTCTGCCCTGGTCGGAGGCGCCGTGGCCGCTGGTGCTCGCGGCCATCGGGCTGGGTGCGGCCGGCCTGTGGGCGAACACCCGGCGGATCGCGATCACGCATGTCGTCGCGGCCGGGGTGGTCGGCCTGTTCGGGGCGGGCGCGGCGCTGAGCGCCTCCTGGCTGACCGCCGCGGTGCTGACCGCCATCGCCGGCGCCGGGGTGATGGTCGCGATCGCCGCCCGGCAGATCGTGGTCCGGATCTTCGCCTGGATGGTCGGCGAGTGGGCGGCCGGCGCCGCCGCGCTGGCCATTCCGGGTGCCGCGGTCACCGCCGCCCTCGCGATCTCCGACGCCGGCGGCGGGCCGCCGCCCACCGCCGCGGCCACCGTCCCCGCGCTGGCCGCCGGTTTCCTCGCGGTGGCCGGCACCCTCAGCTACGCGGCCGTCTTCCAGGTGGCCCGCCGGGAGATCAGCCTGCCGGTGACGGCCGGCACCGGGCTGGGCGCGCTGGCCATGGCCGCCGCGGCACTGTTCGCACCCGGGGCCACCGCACCCGACCTGTGGGTCGGCGCGCTGCTGCTCTGCGCGGCCGGGCTGCTATTCCTGGCCAAGTCGATCGACGCGCGGGGGCGTACCGACCGGGCGCTGGACGGCCCGGACATCGCCGCGGCGGCCGCCACCGTCGCCATCTGCGGCGCCCTGGCCCGGGTCGCCGCGCTGGCGTTCCCGAGCGCGCCGCTCGCCGTCGCCGGCGTCGTCGTGCTGCTGGTCGGTGTCGGTGTCGGCCTGCTCGCCGACGACTGGCGGCGCGGCCCGTCCCGCGGCCTGGCCATCGCCGCCACCGTGATCGGCCTGTTCGCCGGCGCCCAGGCGCTCGACTACGCCCTGCGGATCCTCTCCGCACCCGGTCCGCTGTGGTACGCGGACCTCAGCGGGTACGTCACCACCCCGCCGCCGGGCGCGTGGCAGGCCCCGTTCGCGCTGGCCATGATCGCGGTCACCGCCGCCGTCGCGATGCCCCGCACCTACGGGCCGTACGTCTCCGGCCTGGCCGCCGCACTGGCCGCCATCAGTGCCCCGTTCGCCTTCGGCATGCCCTGGTGGTCGCCGCTGCTGGTCGGCACCGCCGTCGCCGTCGGTTACGTGCTCGCCGCCGTCGCCACCCCGGTCCCGGCCGCGGCCCGGGCCCGCGCCGCGGTCGCCGCCGTGGTGCTGGTGCACAGCGCCGCCACCGGACTGGCCCGCCCGTGGTCGACCGCGATCGCGCTCGGCGCGGTGGTGCTGGTCGGCGCGCTGGCCGCGGTCACCGCGCGGATCCCGCTGCGCCGAGCCGGCTTCGAGGCGGAGGACGTGCTTCCCCCGCACCGGGCGCAGATCGGCGGGGCGGCCACCGCGGCGATCCTGCTCGCGCTGCCCGGGGCGCTCGCCGCGACCGCCGCCGACCTGGGGCACGGCGCGCAGGTGGTGCTGACCGCCGGTCTCGCCGCGTCCAGTCTGGGCCTGGCCGTTCTCGCCGCGCTCGGCAGGCGCGTCCCGCAATACCTTCCCTGGGCCACCATCGGCCTGGTCCTGGGCGCCACCGTCACCGCGCTCGCGTCGATCCCGTCGGACTTCCCCACCGCCCTGTACGCGGCCGCCGCCGCCCTGCTCGGCGTCCTCGCCGAGATGCTGCGCGGTGCCACCCCGGCCCCGGCCGCGCCGGTCGACCCGGACGAGGTGCCCGGCCGCGGCCGGTACACCCGGATGCGCCGTGGTGCGCTGCGCTCCAGTGGCCTGGCCGGCAGCCGGCTCAGCGAACGCTGGCTCTCCGACCCGGCCACCGGAGCGGTGATCCTGGCCCTGCTGCCCACCATCGTGGCGTTGTTCTCGCTGGCGCCGGCCCTGCGCGCCGCCCTGATCGACCCGCTCGGGCAGATCCGGGCGATCTGGGAGGGGCCGATCCCGGCCCTGGCGAACCCCGCCGCGGGCACCGTCGACGGGACCAGCGCGCTCGCCGCGGTCCTGCTCACCGGGGCCGCCGCGCTGGCCGCGATCGGGTTCGGCGGCCGGGTGTCCGAGGCGGTCCCGGTGATCCTTCCCGGCGTCGCGCTCACCCTGCTGATCACGCCGATCGCGCTGCACGCCGGTTTCCCGGCGGCCACCGGTGCCGCCCTGGTCGTCTTCACCATCGCGATGCTCGGCCTGGCGCTCACCCCGCCGCCGATCGAGACCCGGGCGCCGCTGCTGCGCGGCACCCGGTCGGTGGTCTTCGCGGTCGGCCTGCTCGCCGGGGGCGCCGGTCTCGCCGGCAGCCTCGCCACGGAACCGCTGACCCTGCTCACCGTCGGCTCCGCCGTGGGCGTCGGGCTGGTGGCCGCGCTCGCCGGGCGTACCCAGGGCGCACGCCTTCTGGGCTGGGTCTTCGCCGCCTTGATGGGCCAGATGTTCGTGTTGACGGTGGCGATCTCCGCCGGTCTGCCGCGGCACTGGGCGGCGTTCGGGGTGCTGGCCGTCGGCACGGTGCTGCTGTCACTGTCGACGCTGATGCCGCGGCTGGGTATGCCGCAGTACCGGGTCGAGGCCACCACGGTGGAGTGGTGCGGCTACGCGTCCGCGCTGATCGCGGGCGCGCTCGCCTTCGACTCCCCGGCGCACCTCGCCGCGCTGCTGGCCGCGTGGGGTGCCGTGCTGGGGCTGGCCGCGTCCCGCCCGGACCGGACACCCGGCCAGCGGCGGACCCTGTTCTGGACGGCGGTCGGCTTCGAGATCGTCGGCTGGTGGCTGTTCATCGCGCTCGCCGACGTGGGGCTGCCGGAGGCGTACACCCTGCCGTTCGCCGGTCTGGCGCTGGCGGTCGGTGTGGTGGAGGCGCATCACCGGCCCGACCTGAGCAGCTGGGCGGCTTACGGCCCCGCGCTGCTCGCCGCTTTCGTGCCGACGATCGGGATCGTCCTGGCCGGCAACGGTGGCGACCTGCGCGGGGTGCTGCTCCTGCTGGGCGCGGTGGCCACGTTGCTGGTCGGCACGCGTACCCGGCAGCAGGCCCCGGTGGTGGTCGGCGCCGCCGCGACGGTGATCGCCGCGTTCCGGTTCGCGTTCACGCTGGGCGGGCCGTGGCTGGCGCTGGTGCCGGTCGGCGTGATCCTGCTGTTCCTGGGCGCCACCAACGAGAGCCGCCGGCGCGCCCAGGAGCTGCGTGAGGTGGTCTTCCGGATGCGCTAGAAGAGATCAGCCGAGAAGGCGGTCGCGGAGGGCGGCGTCCTTCTCCTCGACCATCTTCTCCAGGCCGACCTGGAAGTCCGCCATCCGCCGGCGGATCACCGGGTCGGCAGCGCCGAGGATCCGGACCGCCAGCAGGCCCGCGTTGCGCGCGCCGCCGATCGACACCGTCGCCACCGGGATGCCGGCCGGCATCTGCACGATGGACAGCAGGGAGTCCATGCCGTCGAGGTGTTTCAGCGGGACCGGCACGCCGACCACCGGCAGCGGGGTCAGCGACGCCACCATGCCGGGCAGGTGGGCCGCGCCGCCCGCACCCGCGATGATCACCTTGATGCCGCGGCCGGCCGCGGCCTCGGCGTAGTCGACCATCTTGCGGACCGTGCGGTGGGCGGAGACGACGCCGACCTCGAAGGGCACGTCGAACTCGGCGAGGGCGATCGCGGCGGCCTCCATGGTGGGCCAGTCGGAGTCGCTGCCCATGATGATGCCGACCTGCGGAGACATCTACACACCTTCCTGGAGCCACTTGGCGGCCCGGGCGGCCCGTGCCCGCACCGTGGCCAGATCGTCGCCGAGCACGGTCACGTGGCCGATCTTGCGACCGGGGCGGACCTGCTTGCCGTAGAGGTGCACCCGCGCGTCCGGCACCTCGGCGAAGAGGTGGTGCAGGCGCTCGTCGACGCTGATGCCGCCGGGCTCGCCGCCGAGCACGTTGGCCATCACGACCACCGGCGCGGTCAGAGCGGTCGAGCCCATCGGGTAGTCCAGGACGGCCCGCAGGTGCTGCTCGAACTGGGAGGTCCGGGCACCCTCGATGGTCCAGTGACCGGAGTTGTGCGGGCGCATGGCCAGCTCGTTGACCACGATGCCCTCGTCGGTCTCGAACAGTTCCACGGCGAGCAGGCCGACCACGCCGAGCTCGGTGGCCAGGTCGATGGCGAGTTGCTGCGCCTCGAGCGCACGCTGCTCGCTCAGGCCGGGCGCCGGGGCGAGCACCTCGACGCAGATGCCGTCGCGCTGCACGGTCTCCACCACCGGGTAGGCCGCGACCTGCCCGAACGGGGAACGCGCCACCAGGGCGGCCAGCTCACGCTTGAGCGGGACCTTGTCCTCGACGATCAGCGGCACACCGGTCGAGACCAGGTCGTCGGCGGCCTCGCGGGAGCCGACGATCCAGACGCCGCGACCGTCGTAGCCGCCGCGGGTCGCCTTGGCCACCACCGGCCACGACCCGGCCGCGAAGGCCTCGATGTCGTCGGCGGTGCCGACCCGGGCCCAGCGCGGGACCGGGGCGCCGAGAGCCGCCAGGCGTTCCCGCATCATGCCCTTGTCCTGGGCGAAGACCAGGGCCTTCGACCCCGGGAAGATCTTGACGCCCTCGTCCTCGAGCGCCTCGATGTGCTCGGTCGGCACATGCTCGTGGTCGAAGGTGACGGCGTCGCAGCCCTTGGCGAACTCACGCAGCGCGGCCAGATCGGTGTGCGTGCCGATCGGCACGTCCGACGCGACAAGCGCGGCACTGTCGTCGGGTCGCTCACTGAGCACACGCAGTGACTGGCCGAGGGAAATGGCGGCCTGGTGGGTCATCCGGGCCAGTTGCCCGCCCCCCACCATGCCGACTACAGGCAGACCGGTTCGGGTATCCATCGCCCGAACAGCCTACTCTCCGCGGGATTCGACCCCGGCGGCCGAGCCACGCTCCGCGACCCAAGATCATTCTGCGGGGGTACGAGCCACCACTCCCCAGAAGCAGCCGACCCGTCCCCGCCCTCCGGGCGCTACCGCCGGTGTGCCGGGGCGACGTGTCCGCGCAGATCATCTTCCGTGGTGACGGGTCGTTCGCAGACGAACCCACGACACACGTAGGCAGTCGCGGCTCCCCCGATCAGGGGACGGTTCGCGAGCAGCGGCACGCCGTCCGCGCCCGGCGCGCCCGCGACGATCACCGTGCCGGCCGGGGCGTACCGGAACGCGGCCGCCACCAGCGGATCCGCCGGGTCGTCCGTCGCGACCGCGATCTCCAGCGGCCCACTCAGCGCCGCCTCGGCGACCGCCGCGGAGTAGCCCGCGAACCGCGGATGCCCGCCGATCAGCGGCCCCAGGGTGGCCAGGGTCGCGTCGGCCGCCTCCCGGTAGGCCGTCTCCCCGGTCAGCGCCGCGTAGCCCACCAGCGCCGCACCGATCGACGACGCCCCCGACGGGGTGGCGTTGTCGGTCGGGTCGGCCGGGCGGGTCAGCAGCTTCTCCGCGTCGTCGGCGGTGTCGTAGAAGCCGCCCTCGCCGGTGCCGAAGTGCGCCAGCGCCACATCCAGCAGCTGCTTCGCGAGCCCGAGCCAGCGCGGATCACCGGTGATCTGGTGCACGGCGAGGAACCCCTCGGCCACGCACCCGTGGTCGTCGAGCACCCCGGCCGGTTCCCCCACCACACCGTCCCGGGACACCCGGCGCAGCCGGCCGTCCACCAGATGCCGGTCGGCGAGCACCCCGGCCAGCGCCACGGCGGCGTCCCGGGAGGCCGCGGTGCCGGTCAGCACCCCGTGTTCGGCGAGGGCGGTGACGGCCAGGCCGTTCCAGGAGGCGACCACCTTGTCGTCGCGGGCCGGCTGCGGGCGGGCGGACCGGGCGGCCAGCAGCCGGGACCGGACGTCCTGCCAGCGGGCGATCAGCGCCGGGTCGGCGGCGTCGATGTCGCGGGCCAGCACCAGGACACTCCTGCCGTCCTCGAACGTGCCCTTCGCGGTGACCCGGAACAGGTCGGCCGCCCACGCGCCGTCCTCGTCGCCGAGGTGCTCCACCAGTTCGGCGGGCGTCCACGCGTAGGTCAGCCCCTCCACCCCGTCGGTGTCCGCGTCCAGTGCCGACGCCAGCCCACCCTCCGCGGTGCCGAGGTCGCGCAGCAGGAACGCGGCCGTCTCGCCGGCGACCCGCCGGGCCAGGTCGTCCCCGGTCAGCCGCCACAGCTGGGTGTAGACACGCAGCAGCAGAGCATTGTCGTAGAGCATCTTCTCGAAATGCGGCACGGTCCAGGTGTTGTCCACCGCGTACCGGGCGAACCCGCCGGCCAGCTGGTCGTAGATGCCGCCCCGGGCCATCTGCTCGGCCGCGTGCCGGACCGTCTCCAGCGCCTCCGGAGACCCGGTGCGCTCGTGGTGCCGGAGCAGGAACAGCAGACTCATGTGCGGCGGGAACTTCGGGGCGCCGCCGAATCCCCCGTACATCGGATCCTGGTCCTTGAAGAGGCCCTGCGCCGCGGCCGTGAGCAGTTCCGCCGAGATCGGCGCGGTCGGCCCGCCGACCAGCTGGGCGCCGCCGACCGCCTGGACCACCGCCGCGCCCTGCTGGACGACCGCCTCCCGCTGGTCACGCCAGGCGGTCGAGACCGAGCCGAGCAGGGCGGTGAACCGCTCCCGGGAGTAGTACGTCCCGCAGAAGAACGGCTCCCCGTCCGGCGTGGCGAAGACCGTCATCGGCCAGCCGCCCTGCCCGGTCATCGCCTGCGTCGCGGTCATGTAGACGGCGTCCACGTCCGGCCGTTCCTCACGATCCACCTTGATCGCCACGAACCCGTCGTTCATCAGCCCGGCGACCGTCGCGTCCTCGAACGACTCGTGCGCCATCACATGACACCAGTGGCAGGCGGCGTAGCCCACCGAGATGATCACCGGCACGTCCCGCCGCCGGGCCTCCTCGAACGCCTCGGGCGACCACTGCCACCAGTCCACCGGGTTGTCCCGGTGCTGCTGCAGATAGGGCGAGGTGGCATCGGCAAGACGGTTGGCCATACCGCCCACTCTGACACAACGCCCGGGAGACGGCCCGGATCAGCGCCGGCGGTCCTCGATCACCGGCAGGAGCACGGTGGCGTCCGGGTCGGCGGCCGGGCGGGACCGGCCACACACCCGCTGATAGACGAAGAGACCGATAGCGATCACCACGCCGACGATCACGACCTTCTGGAAGACGCCGGCATAATCCTCGACGACGTGCCAGTTCGCTCCCAGCTGGTAGCCGGCGGTCACGAAGAGGGTGTTCCAGATCAGGCTGCCCGCGGTGGTGAGCAGCAGGAACAGTCCGAAACTCATCCGCTCGACGCCGGCCGGGAACGAGATGAAGCTGCGGAACAGCGGCACCATCCGGCCGAAGAAGACCGCCTTGGCGCCGTGCTTGGCGAACCACGCCTCACAACGATCGAAGTCGGTCACCTGCACCAGGGGCAGGCGGGCGATCAGCGCGCGGGCACGGTCGCGGCCGAGGAGGGCTCCCGCCCAGTACACGATGATCGCGCCGACGACCGAGCCCAGTGTGGTCCAGAACAGCGCCTCGGGCAGGCTGAACACGCCCCGGCTGGCGGCGAACCCGGCCAGGGGGAGCACCAGCTCGCTGGGGATCGGCGGGAACAGGTTGTCGAGGCCGATGATCAGGGCGGCGCCGACACCGCCGAGGCTGTCCATCAGGCCGACGGCCCAACCGGTGAGATCCAGCGGTCCACTCCTCCCGTGACGGCCCCGGGGAAGCGCACCGGCGGCCGAACCGCCCTGCGCGGTGTCCGGACCACTGTTCCCGGGCTACCTGAACCGGGACCGGCTCCGGCCTGGACATCTCCTGTGAATAGGTCAGGAGGCGTCGTCGGCGCGCAGGCGGGTCACCGGGGCCGGTGCCGCTTCGGCCAGCTGGGAGAGCGCCTGCACGATCTTGTCGGCGGGCATCGGCTTGCAGAAGTGGTAGCCCTGGGCGGTCGGGCAGCCGAGCGCGATCAGCGCGGCCCGTTGCTCGACCGTCTCGATGCCTTCGGCCACCACGCGTACGCCGAGGCGGGCGCCCAGCTCGACCGCGCCGCGGACCACCGCGCCGGCCGCCGCCGAGTCGATCATCTCGTCGACGAAGGAGCGGTCGATTTTGATCTCGTCGAACGGCATCCGGGTGACCGAGGAGAGCGACGAGAAGCCGGTGCCGAAGTCGTCCAGGGAGATCTGCACGTCCAGGGCGCGCAGGCGGGCCAGCACCTCGTCGACGATCTCCTGTTCGCTGACCGCCACCGACTCGGTGATCTCCAGGACCAGCCGGGACGCCGGGGTCCGGTGCCGGCGCAGCGCCTCGGCCACCTGCACCGGGAAGGTCGGGTCGGTGAGGCTGCGGGCCGAGACGTTGACCGAGACCGGGACGTCGATGCCGCTGGCCGCCCAGTCCGCGGCCGAGGAGAGTGCCAGGTCGAGCACGCGGCGGGTGAACGGGATGAGCAGTTCGCTGCGTTCCACGGCCGGCAGGAAGTCGCCCGGGGACAGCTGGCCGCGCCGCGGGTGCCGCCAGCGGACCAGCGCCTCCACCCCGGTCGGCGCGGCGGTCACCAGGTCCACCGCGGGCTGCAGGTGCAGCACGATCTGGTCGTCGGCGGCGAACGCGTCCTGCAGCTCGGCGAGCAGGGCCAGCTGGTCGGTGCTGCTCGCGTCCTGGCCGCTGTCGTACGTCCCGACGGTGAGGCCCAGCTCTTTGGCCTTGCCGACGGCCAGCGACGCCCGGCGCAGCAGTTCGCCCGCCTCGACCTGGCCGGCCCGGGCCACCACCACGCCCACGGTGACCTCGACGGCCAGGCGCACCCCGGCCACCTCCATCGGCAGACGCAACTGTTCGACCAGTTCGCGGGCCCGGCGCAGGGCGGCCGGCAGTTGACCGGCGCTGCTCTGCGGGCGGCCCGCGTCGGCGACGGCGGTGATGGTCGGCAGCAGCAGCGCGAACTCGTCGTCGCCGGTGCGGGCGAGCAGTTCGCCGACGCGGCTCAGGTCGGTGAGCCGCCGGCCGACCAGCCGGAGCACCTCGTCGCCGCCGCGGTGCCCGAGGGTGCTGTTGACCTCGCGGAAGTCGACCACGTCGAGCAGCAGCACGGCGACCTGCCGGTCACGTTCGAGGGAGTCCAGCAGCGGGTCGCCCTCGGTGCCGAACGCGCCCCGGTTGAGCAGCCCGGTGAGCGGGTCACGGATCCGGTACCACGCCGCGCGGGTGTCCAGTTCCTCGATGCGCTGGTGGGCCGCCGCGTCGTGCAGCGCTCCGGCGAGTGCCTCGCCGTACGCCGTGATCGCCGCCTCGTCCTGCGGGACCGGCAGGTTGGGTTCGCCGAGCCACACGGTCAGCTCACCGACCGGCCGGCCGGCGACCGCCATGCTGCGCGTGATCGCCGGTCCGGAGCGGGCGGCGAGGGTGTCCTCCAGGCCGGGGCCGTCCTGGGCGTACCGGCGGTGGCCGCCCTCGAGCCGCACCTCCAGTTCGGCGCGGCGGGCGCCGAAGACGTCCAGGGCGCCGCGGAGTCCGGCGTGTGCCACCTCGGCCTCGCTGGTGCCGGGCAGCCGGGCGGTGGCCGTGGCGAACGCCTCCCACATCCGGCGTTCCTCGGCGGCGCGCAGGTGGAAGCGGTAGGTGCGGTGCAGCAGCCACAGGGCCGGGCCGAACGCGAGGAGCCAGAGCGGCTGCCGGGAGAGCGCGAAGACGGCGCAGAGGCCGACCAGCACGTTGCCGACCGACATCGGCAGTTTCGCGTAGAGCACCCGGGCGGCGATCTGTGCCGGTTCGGCGTCGCGGTGCAGCACCAGGGTGAGCACCACCAGGCCGAACGTGATGAGCAGGTAGACCGCGGCGCCGGCCACCAGGGCGAGCGGCAGGCGGGCGCTCTGGATCGGGGCGTCGCCGGCGAGCAGGGTGGTGACCAGGGCGGCGCCGGCGGCGCCGAGGGTCATCGAGGCGACCAGGTGGACGATCTCGGCGACGTTGCGGATGCCGGTGAACCAGGCGAGCAGCAGCCAGGCGACGCCGGCGCCGACCAGGGTGGCGCCGGGGAGCCAGCCGGGCGGGGCGACCACGAAGCCGACCACCACGGCGGCCTCCGCCCAGCTCACCGAGACCGCGTCCGGGCCGAGCCGGAACCGCAGGCCGGCCAGTTGAGCGATGGCGGCGAGGACGACGGCCACCGAGATGCCGTCGAGCGTGGCGAGGGGGCGCACGGCCGAGTGTTCGATCGGCTGCAGGGCGCCGAGCACCACGGTCGTCAGCGCGGCGAGGACCACGGCGGCGGTCAGGAGACGGACCGGCGCGGCACGCACGGGTGCGGTCACGACAGGGCCCCGGCAGCAGGGCGCACGGGAGGATGCACGTGCATCCTCGTCACGGAGAGTCGGCGCCGGACAGTGTGCATGTCGGCGCCCCCTTCCGCGCAGGGTCCAGGAACCGAGCGGCCCCCGGGCGGAAGGCTAAATCAATCGCGATGAACGCAACAGGGCTTGACGGACCCCGGACGGGATGCTTCGCGCCCGCGGGCCGGAACCGGTCGATGCCCGGCCGGTTCCGCATCGCTCAGGCGCGGTCTGCGGCGTCGCCCGCGGCAGCGTCCTTCTTCTGCTGGGGCACCGCTGCGACCTCGGCATCCTCGGCGGACGCGCCCGCCGGGGATCGATTCGCCTCGACGTCGGCGCCCGCGGGGAGGCCGGCGGTGGCGGGATCGGCGTCGCGACGCGCGATCTCCGCCACACGGTCCTGCTCAGCCTGAGTCGGGAAACTGTCGGGAAGCCGACGCAAGCGCTTGTTCATGTTGCGGATCAACAGCACGGTCCCGATGCACATCAGGAGGATGACGAAGAGTCCCATCGGACCGGCCAGGCCGCCCGACCGGGTGTCACCGAAGTTGTTGACCGCGAAGATGTCCACGCGCCCAGGGTACTGCTCAGGCGGCGCCGACCCGTTCCCGGATGCCCGCGAACAGGTCGGACTCCGGGACCGGGCTGTCGACGAGGGAACGCGCCAGCTCGAAGTCCTCGGTGGGCCACACCTTCTGCTGCATCTCCAGCGGGATGTGGAACCAGAAGCCGTCCGGGTCGACCTGGGTCGCGTGCGCCCGCAGCGCGTCGTCGCGGATCCCGAAGTACTCCCCGCACTCCACCCGCGTGGTGATCTTGTCGCCGCGGTCCTGGCGGTCCGACCACTTCTCCAGCCACTCCGCGTACGGCGACTCGAGGCCGGCGGCCAGCATGCCCTCGTGCAGCGCGAGCATCCGCGCCCGGGTCCAGCCGGAGTTGTAGTACAGCTTCAGCGGCTGCCACGGCTCCCCCAGCTCCGGGTAGAGCTCCGGGTCGCCGGCCGCGTCGAACGCCACCACCGAGATCTTGTGGCACATGATGTGGTCCGGGTGCGGGTATCCGCCGTTCTCGTCATAGGTGGTCATGACGTGCGGCCGGAACTCGCGGATCAGCTTGATCAGCGGCTTGGCCGCCTCCTGCGGGTCCTGCAGGCCGAAACACCCCTCGGGCAGCGGCGGCAGCGGGTCGCCCTCGGGCAGGCCGGAGTCGACGAACCCGAGCCAGGCCTGGTCCACGCCGAGGATCTCGCGGGCCTTGTCCATCTCGGCACGGCGGATGTTGGTGATGTCGGCCAGCACCTCGGGCCGGTCCATCTTGGGGTTGAGCACGCTGCCGCGCTCACCACCCGTGCAGGTGGCGACGAGCACGCTCGTCCCCTCGGCGATGTATTTCGCCATCGTGGCGGCACCCTTGCTCGACTCGTCGTCGGGGTGCGCGTGCACGGTCATGAGGCGCAACTGCTCGGCCACGTTAACTACCCTCTCGACCAGGCCTGCCGTCGGCGGGCCGGGATCGGCTGCGAAGATGGACTCTGCCATTCTGGCCGATCCCACCGACAACAAACGCACGAGAGGTCGCAAGGTGAGCGAGACGCACGCCACAACCGCGGTCTTCCCGCCCGGACGATACGGCCGGCGCCGCGACGGCAGGCCGCGCCGATGGCTGCCGATCACCGCTGCGGTCCTGTTCGGTGCGGGCCTGATCGGCATCACCATGCAGTACTACGACAAGTTCGGTCAGACCGACTACACCGCCGACATCATCGGGTGGAACGAGCCGTCCGACACCGAATTGGTGATCCAGTTCCGGGTCCAGGTGCCCGAGGGCGGCACCGCCACCTGCATGCTGCGCGCCCGCGACTACGACGGGTTCGAGGTGGGTCGCCGGTCGGTGCGGATTCCGGCGCCGGCGGGCGGTGGAAGCGTCGAGGTGAGTGAATCCATCCCCACCAAGGAGCGCGGCTCGGTCGGTGACGTGATGGGCTGCCGCGCCACTGCCTGACACGGCCGCTCCGACCTGCGAAAACGCCAAACGGCCGGTTTCGCGTTCCGGATGGGGCAGGATCTGGCGATCCCGGCGGCATGCATACCGCTGGTAAGCTTGGTGATTCGCTGCGTTGAGCATGCCGGATTCCGGCAAGGCCAAGACACTGCTAGGCCACCACTCAGCTAGCAGGCCAAGACACTGCCCAGTTCCAGCAAGGAGATCGACCGTGCCCAGTTCCGAGGCGCCGAAGACCTGGCTCTCCCAGGACGCTCACGACCGGCTGCAGGCCGAGCTCGACGAGTTGATCGCGAACCGGCCGGCGATAGCTGCGGAGATCAACGCCCGGCGCGAGGAGGGTGACCTCCGCGAGAACGGCGGCTACCACGCCGCCCGCGAGGAGCAGAGCCGCCAGGAGGGCCGGATCCTCTACTTGAAGGAGTTCCTGCGCAACTCCGAGGTCGGCGAGGCCCAGGTCGCCGACTCGGTCACCCCGGGCTCCGTGGTCACGATCTACTTCGACGACGACCAGAGCGACACCGAGACGTTCCTCCTCGGTTCGCGGGAGATCTCGTCGACGACCGATCTCACCGTCTACAGCCCCGAGTCGGCGCTGGGCCAGGCGATCCTCGGCGCACGCCCCGGCCAGACGGTCACCTACACCGCCCCGAGCGGCTCCGACATCAAGGTCACCGTCGTGAAGTTCGGCGCCTTCGAGGGCTGACTCACGGGCTGACGGCCAGCTCGCGGCGCGCCTTCTCGTAGATCGCCGTGAGTTCCCCGTCGATGCGGGCCGAGTCCGGCCCGCTCAGTTCCACCCCGGCCGGCTGTGCGGGTCGCGTCTCGATGAGAGCGGCCCGCAACCCGGTCGGCGGGTGCGATGCGAAGAACGACGCCTCGACCCGGCGGCTGAGCTGCCGCATCGCCGGCACACGCGGCACCAGGTTGGCCCGGGCGATGTCCGACGCCGCCCGCCACTCCGGTGCGCCGTGCTGCGCCCGGGCCTCCCGCCGGATCACCGTGTCGATCGCGTCCATGATCAGGAAGTGGTCGTTGAGGCGTACGGCCGCCGCGCTTCCGCCGGCCCGCACCCCGAGTTCGTCGGCGAGGTATTCGGCCCGCTGCGAGTCACGCTGACTGGTGGCGACCAGCACCAGGTGCACGCCCATCACCAGCCGGGACGACATCCAGCAGATCAGCTCCACGATCTGCTCGAGGAGGGTGACGCCGCGCTCCGGGCTCAGCAGGTACGCCACGCGCCCCAGGGTGGTGGTGGCCGCCTGGGTGAGCAGACCCCGCCGGACGTCGCCGTTCACGAAGTGCCCCAGCTCGTGGCCGAGCAACGCGACCCGTTCCTGCGGGTCGAGCACCGCCCAGAGCGGTGCGCCCAGACAGAGCACCCGGCGCCGCCGCAGACCGACCGTCGTCGTGTACGCGTTCTGCTCCGCCCCCACCAGCACCACGTCCGGCATCGGAACCCCGACCACGGCACTGACCCGCTCGATCACGGTGAACAGTTCCGGCGCGCCGTCCCGGTCGACCTCCCAGGCGTCCGCGGTCAGCGCGGAGAGCCGCCCCAGCCGCGGGCGCAGTACGACCGCGGTCACCAGCAGCAGCGCGCCGATCAGGTTGACCGGGCTGAAGAAGTCGTACAGGAGCAGCCACAGGCCGGCACCGGCCATGGCCAGGACACCGGCGAGCAGCAGCACCGACACGCCGACCGTGACGATCCGGGCCGCGGACACCGGCGAGGCGGACGCCGGGCGCCCGGCCATCGCGGTGAACTGCCGGGCGGTCAGCCGGTACGCCGCCCGGTAGAGCAGACGGTCGGTCCACACCCAGCCCAGGTGCCGCCCGTGGTCACCGAACCGGTCCAGGCCTTCTTCGCACGACGGGCACCAGGGTTCGGCGGACCGCTCGCTGACGGTCGCGGTCGAACAACGTGGACAAAGATCATCTTCAGGCACGGCGGATGATCATCCTGGATGTCCGGCCGGGCCGGCAACCCGGTTCCGGGACGGGATCAGGGCGTCGCGTCGGCCAGCAGGGCCACCCGGTAACCGGCGTCGCGCAACGCACTGATCAGCGCGGACGAGTGGGCCGGACCGCGGGTCTCCACCGAGAGCGCCACCTCCACCTCGCCGAAACTGAGCCGCGGGCTCTGCCGCGAGTGCGACACGTCGACGATGTTCGCCCGCTGCGTGGCGATCTCCCCCAGCAGCCGGGCCAGCTGCCCCGGCCGGTCCGTGCAGCGGACCGCGAGCCGCAGGAACCGCCCGGCCGAGGCCAGACCGTGTTCGATCACCCGCAGCAGCAGCATCGGGTCGATGTTGCCGCCGGACAGGATCGCCACCGCCGGTCCGCCCTCCGGCGGGGCGTAGGCGCCGGTCATCAGCGCGGCCACCGCGGCCGCACCGGCCGGCTCGACCACCATCTTGTGCCGTTCGAGCAGGATCAGCAGCGCCGCCGACAGGTCCTCGTCGGAGACCGTGACCACCTCGTCGACCAGTTTCGCCACGTGCGCGAACGTGAGGTCGCCGGGGCGCATCACCGCGATGCCGTCCGCGATCGTGGCGCAGGAGGCCAGCTTGCGGGGCGCGCCGGCAGCCAGCGAAGGCGGGTACGCGGCAGCACCGCTCGCCTGCACCCCGACGATCCGGATGTCCGGCCGCAACGCCTTCGCCGCCACCGCCAACCCGGAGATCAGCCCGCCGCCGCCGACCGCGGTCACGATCGTGGTCGCCTCCGGGCACTGCTCCAGGATCTCCAGCGCGACCGTGCCCTGCCCGGCGATCACGTCCGGGTGGTCGAACGGGTGGATCAGGATCGCGCCGGTCTCCCGGGCGAACTCGTGCGCCGCCTCGAGAGCGTCGTCCACGCTGGTGCCGGCGTATTCGACCGCGGCCCCGTACCCCTTGGTGGCGGAAACCTTGGGCAGCGGCGCGCCCTCCGGCATGAACACCGTCGCCCGGGTGCCGAGCAGGCCCGCCGCGAGCGCCACACCCTGGGCGTGGTTGCCGGCGCTGGCGGCGACCACCCCACGTTCGCGTTCCTGGTCGGACAGCCGGGAGATGCGGGTGTACGCCCCCCGCACCTTGTACGAGCCGGCCCGCTGCTGGTTCTCACACTTGAGCCAGACCGGCACACCGGTGATCTCGGTCAGCGGCCGGGACGTGATCAGCGGGGTGGTCTTGGCGACCCCGTCGAGCAGGGAACGGGCGGATTCGACGTCTGCGAGGGTGAGCAGGTCGAGCGGTGTAGCGGGGGTCATGGACACCTATCGTGCCACCCGTTCGGGTGACCGGCTCACATGCCGATGATCACACCAGGGCGTGCCGCTGCCACGGGTTGAGGACCTCGAGCTGACCGGCCACCGAGAGCAGCAGCAACTCCGAGTCGGGCGGGCCGATCATCTGGATCGCGAGCGGCAGACCGTCGGGCCGGAACCCGACCGGCACCACGATCGCGGGCAGGCCCGCGTAGTTCCACGGCGCGGCGTACGGCGCGTAGGCGGCGTTCACCAGCATGTTGCGCCGCCACGGCTGACCGGAGAACCGCTCGGCCGGCGGCGGGGTGCTGGCCAGCGCCGGGGTGAGCAGCAGGTCGATCGACCGGTCGGCGAAGAACCGGATGGACCGCTCCCGCCACGCCTCCCGCTGCTTCTGCCGGACCAGGCCGGCCTTCATCGCGGCCCGGCCCAGCGTGATGTGCCGCCGGGTCCGCGGCTGCAGCCGCCGCACGTCCAAGCCCTCCGAGTTGACGTAGGCCCCGGCGAACCAGGTGGCAAGCACGCCCAGGGCCACCCCGGCGGGGTACGTCGGGTCGGCGGTCACCGTGTCGTGCCCGGCGTCGACGAGCAGCCGGGCGGCCGCGGCGACCGCCGAGGTGTTCGGCTCGTCCGGCTTGACACCGGCGGCCGGCGAGCGCAGCGACACCCCCACCCGCAGCCGGGCCGGTTCGGTCAGCTTCACCGGCTCGCGGCCGGCCAGCACGCTGAACCCGAGCGCGGCGTCGGCCACCGTGGTGGTCAGCACGCCGTTCTCCACCAGGCCGAACCAGTCCTTGTCGCCGAAGTCCACCGGCACCACGCCGCGGCCCGGCTTGAGACCGACCACGCCGCAGCAGGCAGCCGGGATCCGGATCGAGCCGAGACCGTCGTTGCCCTGCGCGATCGGCACCAGCCCCGCGGCGACCGCGGCGGCCGAACCACCGGACGAGCCGCCCGGCGTGCGATCGAGGTCCCATGGGTTGCGGGCCGGGCCGGTGTCGTCGTCGGTGAGCGCCCAGAGGCCCATCTCCGGCATCCGGGTCACACCGACCACCACGGCGCCGGCTCCGCGCAGCCTGCGGACCACTTCGTGGTCCTCCTCCGCGACCTCCGGGGTACGCGCGGCGGCCGAACCGTGCCACGTCTGCAGTCCGGCGACGGCCGTGTTCTCCTTCACCGCCACCGGCACCCCGGCCAGCGGCAGATTGGCCAGATCCTCCTGGTCGTCGACCTTCTCCGCCTCGGTGATCGCCTCCCCGCCCCGGACCACCCGGAACGCGCCCAGGGCCGGATCGGAGATGGCGATCTGTTCGAGGTGATCGGCCACGACCTGGGTGGCGCTCGCATCACCGCGGCGCACCGCACGGGCGATCTGCTTGGCGGTGGCTCCCACCCAGGTCGTCGTCATCGCGCAGATTCTCCAGCGTCGGTCGGGTTATCCGAGCGCCTGCTCCAGATCAGCGAGCAGATCGTCAACGGTTTCGATGCCGACAGACAGTCGCACGAGATCGGCGGGAACTTCAAGCGCCGAGCCCGCAGCCGACAGATGTGTCATCTGTCCCGGGTGCTCGATCAGCGACTCCACACCACCGAGCGACTCGGCGAGAACGAACAGCTTCGCCCGGTTGCAGACCGCGATGGCCTGCTCCTGGCCGCCGGCCGCGCGGAACGACACCATGCCGCCGAACCGGCTCATCTGCTTGGCCGCGACCTCGTGACCGCGGTGGCTCTCCAGGCCCGGGTAGAGGACCTCGGCGACCGCCGGGTGCTCACTCAGGAAGGCGACGATGCGCTCGGCGTTGTCACAGTGCCGCTCCATGCGTACGCCCAGAGTCTTCACGCCCCGCAGCGTGAGCCACGCGTCGAACGGCCCGTTCACCCCGCCCATCGCGTTCTGGTGGAAGGCCAGTTCGTCGCCGAGCCCGGTGTCCGCGGTGATCAGCGCGCCACCCACCACGTCCGAGTGACCACCGATGTACTTCGTCGTCGAGTGGATCACCACGTCGGCGCCGAACGCGATCGGCTGCTGCAGGTACGGCGAGGCGAACGTGTTGTCCACGGCCAGCAGCGCGTCGTACTCGTGGGCCAGCTCGGCCAGCGCCGCGATGTCGGCGATGTTCAGCAGCGGGTTGGTGGGCGTCTCGGCCCAGATCAGCCGGGTGTGCCCGGGACGGAACGCGGCCCGCACGGCGTCCAGGTCGTCCAGCGGGGCGGCCGTCCAGTCCAGGCCCCACCGCTCCGCGACCTTGGAGAAGAGACGGAAGGTGCCGCCGTACGCGTCGTTCGGGATGACCACGTGATCGCCGGGGCGGCAGACCGTACGCAGAAGGGTGTCCTCGGCCGACAGGCCGGACGCGAAGGCCAGCCCACGCCGGCCGCCCTCGATCGCGGCCAGGCACTCCTGGAGCGCGTCGCGGGTGGGGTTGCCGGACCGGCTGTACTCGTAGCCCAGGCGAGGGGCGCCGACGGCGTCCTGGGCATAGGTGCTCGTCTGGTAGATGGGCGGCACCACCGCGCCGGTCCGCGGATCCGGCTCCTGGCCGGCGTGGATGGCGAGGGTGTCGAACCCGTAAGCATTAGCCGTCATGGTTGGCAAGGCTAGTCTCACGGGATGGCCGACTGTGTGTTCTGCGGCATCGTGGCGGGATCGATCCCGGCTTTCCTGGTGGCATCCACCCCCGCCGGTGTGGCGTTCCTCGACACGAGGCCGGTCTTCAAGGGTCATGTGCTGGTGGTGCCACGTCCGCACATCGTCGAACTCACCGAGTTACCAGTCGCCGATTTGCCAGGATATTTCGGTTTTGTCCAGCAAATTGCCGCCGCCGTGCCGGTGGCGCTGGGCTGCACCGGCACCTTCGTCGCGATGAACAACATCGTCTCCCAGTCGGTGCCGCACCTGCACACCCACGTGGTCCCGCGCACCAAGGGCGACGGCCTGCGAGGCTTCTTCTGGCCCCGCACGAAGTACGCCTCCGACGAGGAGGCCACCACCTTCGCCGAGACCATCACCAAGGCCCTCGGCGAGGAATAGACCGTGCAACGATGGAGTCTGAGGAAGGGGACCGTCATGCGCCGATACGCCAAACCCGTCGTCGTCGCCGACGACCTCACGCTGCTGAACGGACCGACCACCGGTGTGGTCACCCTGCCACGGCACCTGGACTGGTCGGGGTCGGCCGACTACGACCTGGAGGCGGCCGGCCGCATCGTCGATCTGTATCGCACCGTCCTGATCGAGGCCACCAAGCCGGACGATCTGCACACGTTCCTCAACCGGACGGTCCTCACTCGGCTGTGGCCCGCCCTGTGGCTGCCGCCAGCCATCCGCAAGGCGTGGGAAGACCGATTCCCGACTCTCCAACGGCCCGATTCCGAGACGGCCGCCGCGTAACCTTCACGGGCGTGGATCCACGGCATCGAGAGCTGGCTGAGATCGCCCTACGGGCTGCGGGAACCGGCTACGGCCTGGCGCTCGCCGACGGCTATGCCGTTCGGGAACACGGCATGGGCGACCGGCCGAGCGGCGACGTCGACCTGTTCACCGACTGGCAGCGCCGAGCAGACTTCCCCGCCGTCGCGGATCTCGTCATCCAGGCCCTGGCCGACAACGGCTTCCAGGTGGAGATCGACGCCCGAGCTGAAACCTTCGCTCGGCTCCTGGTGACCCGGGCCGACGAACATGACACGGAACCCCAGAAGGTCGAGCTGGCCGCCGACTGGCGCGCCCATCCGCCGGTCATCATGAGCATCGGGCCGGTCCTGCATCCGGACGACGCGGTCGGCAACAAGATGGCAGCGCTGTACGGCCGTGCGGTCGCTCGCGACTTCCTCGACATCGACGCCGTACTCACCAGCGGACGCTACTCCGCCGAGAATCTCATCCGCCTGGCGGAGAGCGCTGATCCCGGCTTCGACCGTGCGACCTTCGCGGACGTGCTGGGAGCAATCGGCCAGATCAGCGATGCCGCCTTCGCGGCGTACGGCACCGGCCCGACCGCCGTCCAGCACATGCGCCGGCGGTTCGCCCAGTGGCAGAGTGAGCTGCGCCAGCAATAAGCACAGTCGGCTGTTCAGCCGATGATCCCGTCCGTCCTCGTCTCAGTCGGGGCGGTCCCGGTCGCCGGAGACGAGCGGAACCGGGTCCTCCGGGATGACCGGCAGCGGGTCCTGGACGAGCTCCGCACGCTGGAGCAGCCGCAGCCAGGCGTCGCTGAGTTCGCCCTTGTGCCGGCCCTTGCCGATGCGCTGCTCCAGGAGACCGGGGCCGAGCACGAGGGACACCAGCTCCGGATAACGCGGGCCGAACACCCACTCGGTGAAGAAGGTGACCGCGTCCGGCGCGATCGGGTGGTACACGTCGGCGACGGCCTCCCACTCGATGTTGCGCTGGAACCACGCCCAGTCGTCGACGTAGTAGACGTCGCCCTCGACCGGGTCGAGGGCGATCTGCTCACCGCCGCACACCCCGAGACGCCCCTCGACGGTGGACCGCCACGACCACATCTCCCAGCCGAGAACGATCGGCATGGGCCGCAACGTGTCGAGGTCGGGCAGGTCCCGCCACGCCTCGGCCGACCGCAACTCGTCCGGACAGTCGAACCGGAACAGCGGCCCCTCCACCCACTCGAACAGCCGGAACACCGCCACAGCTGCCGTCGGCGCCTCCGCGGGCGCCGCCGGCAACGCGACCGGTGACCCGATCTCCACCGGCAGCTCCGACTCCGCCGCGACGGCCCGGCACCGCTCGACCCTGCTCCGCAACTCCTCCAGCATTCCGCCCATTATCGTCACCGTCGATCGTTCGACGGCATCGAACCGGCCTCCCACACAGGCTTCCCGGGAAAACGATGACCCTCGCCGCATCCGCTGGTTGCGGCATCGGCCCGACCGCCATCCAGCAAAGGCGCCAGCGATAAGCGCGGCCGGCTGTTCAGCCGCGGACGAAGACGCCTACGCCCGGAAGCGTTTCGATGATCTCCTTGACCCGCAGGATCTGCATCGCGCGGTCGATGACCGGCTCCGTGACCTCGTAGTGGGCGATCAGCTCGCGGCGACTCGGCAGCTTGGCTCCGGGCGGGAACTCACCGGCGGTGATCCGCTTCTGCAGGTCGTCGGCGATCTCTTCATATCGGTAACGCGGCGGCACGGCATCCCCTCGGTTGACACTTCCGAGTAGACCACCTACGACTAGCCATTGACTACCCAACGGTACCTGTGGGAGCTTGGTGTCAGGGCGGCCTCGGTTGACACTTGGGAAGCCCTCGACAGCGTGGCCGGACGCATGCTGGTCCCGCCCGTGGTCAAGGTGATGGCCCGGAGCAACCTTGATGCTCCGGGCCATCACCTACAGATCCTGCACTAGCGGTCAGGCCTTCAGCGGAGTGGGGACGGTGAGTTCGCCGTGGTCGACGAGCCAGCGGACGGACTCCAGGATCGCCTGCTCCGGGGTGTGCCGGGGTGCGTACCCGAGCAGCGCCTGCGCCTTCGCCACGCTGAAGTAATGGCTGCGGGACAGATGTTCCCAACTCGCCTCGGCCGCCTCGGGATCCGTCGCGGCGCGGAACTGCTCCCACGCCACCGACCGCAGGTCCGCCTCACGGCCGAACCAGCCGGCCGCGGTGTGCGCGTAGCCGCGGACGTTCAACGCCGACGCCGCCGTCACGGTGAAGTCCTCGCCGGCCGCCGCTTCGGGGCGCTCGACGGCGGCCTCGAAGGCGGGCCACGTCGTCGGCGTGGACGTGATGCAGGAACTCGGCGCCCAGACCCGGAATCTCCAGAGGCTCGCCCGCTGACAGCTTGCGCCACACTTCGGGGTCGAGGTTGCCGAGCGGGCCGATCGGATGCCAGCCGGGGCCGACGATGTGGCCGGGGTGCAGCGTCGTGGTGGGCATCCCACCCGACCGGGTCTCGTCCTTCAGCAGGCGGGCGATGGCGTCCTTGGCGATGCCGTATCCACCCACCGGCGGCTCGGCGTTCTCCTCGGTGGTCGGCAGGCGGTGGCTGGGCCCGGCCCGCCAGATCGAACCGCAGTGCAGCAGGTGTCCGGTCGCGCCGCGCAGCCGCTCCACG
The DNA here is from genome assembly GCF_000962825.1 of Actinoplanes rectilineatus. Lineage (GTDB taxonomy): Bacteria > Actinomycetota > Actinomycetes > Mycobacteriales > Micromonosporaceae > Actinoplanes > Actinoplanes rectilineatus. The sequence goes on along the minus strand of NZ_JZKF01000073.1, from coordinate 12,597 downwards.
AGGGCGGCCGCCGACTCCGGGGTGAAACAGATCAGGTCGACGACCGCGTCCGGTCGCAGCGCGGCCACCCGGTCGCCGAACACGCCGTCCCGGTCCTCGGCGGCCCGGTCCGCGGTCTCCTGCCGAACCTGCCGCCACGCCGGGTCGTCGCCGTAACCGGCATGCCGCCCGCGACTGATGCTGATCACCTCGTGGCCGGCCCGGACCAGACGCGGAACGAGGAAGGTGCCGATATGCCCACTACCGCCGATCACCACGATGCGCATGCCGCCACGCTAACCATCGCGGCCGCTCCGAAAGACACCCTGACAGGGCACCCCGGTGAATCAACGCGACCTGCTATCACTCCTTCGAGATGATCCTTGAAAATGCGCCCACAAAATTCACATATTCAACTCGGCGTATTGCTAAGGGCCTCCCCGTGCGAGTGGGTATTTACGTGGACGGCTACAACCTTTATTACGGCGCTCGAGGACTCTGCGGCCGCGGAACTCCCGGGTGGCGCTGGCTCGACATACGCGCGCTGGCGACATCCCTCGTCGCCGCTCGCACCAACTGGCAGGGCTCCACGATCCACCGGGTCGTGTACTGCACGGCTCTGATCGACGCCGCCACGAACCCGTCCGGATATACCGACCAAGACATCTACCTCAAGGCTCTGAGCAGCGCTGCGATCCTGATCGTGGTATTGTTGCGGCATACACCACCCGGTTCCCTCGCGGAGCCGGGTTTTCTTTTTCGATCTTTCGGCGCCGGAAAAGATCTCCGTTTCCGCCGGAAACAAAAGATCAATTGCTGAGTGGGTACGCGTACCGCAGCTGCGGCAGCGGGTGGCCGTTGACCGGCTCGGTGCGGGTGGCGCCGTCGGGGGTCCAGCCTCCGCGTTCGTAGAAGCGCCGGGCCACCGGGTTCTCCTCGAGCACCCACAGGACCGCTAGGGGCTGGGCAAAATCGGCCATCTGCCGCAGTGCTTCGATCATCAGCTGCCGGCCCGCGCCGGTGCCGACCCGTTCCGGGGCCACGTGCAGGCCGTACAGCTCGACCGCGCCCTCCGTCTCGCTCGGGCCCACGTAAGAGAAGCCGATCAGGGTGCCGCCGTCCTCGGCGACGGTCATCCGGTGGGTGTCCTTCTCCCAGGTCCAGCGTTCGACCCACCACTGGGAGAGGCCGTCCGCGCTCCACACCTCGAATGTCTCGGCGGGGATCAGGCCGGCGTAGGCGTCGGCGCGGGAACGGTGGTGCAGGGCGCCGATCGAGGCCATGTCGGCGTCGTCGGCCGGGCGCAACAGCACGGTCATCGGTCGACGGTAGCCGGGCGGCGGGGCGGGACGAGGACCCGCGCCAGGTCCTCGGCGGCGACGATCGTGCCGGCGAACTCGGCGCGCGCCTCGTCGAGGAACTGCGACGAGTCGGGGTAGCGCTGGGAGAAGTGGGTCAGGACCAGGGTCTGCACGTTCGACTCGCGGGCCACCCGGGCGGCCTGACCGGCGGTCAGATGGCCGACCTGGGCGGCCAGGTCGGCGTCGGCGGCCAGGAACGTCGACTCGATGACGAGCATGTCGGCGTTCTCCGCCAGGGCGTAGACGTCGTCGCACAGGCCGGTGTCCATCACGAAGGCGAAGACCTGGCCGGGGCGGGGCACGCTCACCTGCTCCAGGGTCACGTCACCGAGGCGCCCGGTCTTCTGCAGCTCGCCGACGGCCGGCCCGCCGATCCCGTGTTCGGCCAGCAGGGCGGGGACGATCCGCCGGGAATCCGGTTCGACCAGGCGGTACCCGTACGTCTCGATGGGGTGCCGGAGCGGCAGCGCCGTGAGTCGCCCGGCGGACGTCTCCGCGACGAAGCCCTCGCCCACCGGCCCCGGCACGATCTCGGCGTTGTCCCAGTAGCTGGTGGCGTGCCGGAGACGGTCGTAGAACTCCTGCCCACCGGCCGGATAGTGCACGGCCACCGGGTGCGGCACCCTGTCGAGCGAGATGCGCTGCAGGATGCCCGGCAGGCCGAGGCTGTGGTCGCCGTGGAAGTGCGTGATGCAGATCCGCCGGATCGGGGTGACCGGCTGCCCGGCCATCAGCATCTGCCGCTGGGTGCCCTCACCCGGATCGAAGAGGATCACCTCGTCGTCCCAGCGCAGCAGGTAGCCGTTGTGGTTGCGGTGCCGGGTGGGCACCTGGCTGGCCGTGCCGAGCACGATCAGCTCCCGCATGATCTCCCCCGGAATCGAGGCCGGACATGAAGCGACCCCAGGGGACTTCCACGACCGCGAACGGTCATGGTCCGGTCGGACAAGGCCGGATCCCCTGGGGTCGGGTGGCTGTTCGGTATTCGCCTAGCCGCTGCCACACGGTCTCGACGTCAATCTCGAAGCTGTCGAGGACAGCGGCTAGCGGACAGCCACCTCACGAGTCCCGTTGCTATACAACTTCGGACCACCTCCCTTCACGTGTACGGCCACGTTAACCACCGGAAGCGGGTCCCGCCAACGCTTTTTGAATCACTACAGCCGCGGGAATACCCGGGGGGACATCTCGGTTCCCTCGACGACGAGCGAGGCGCCGCCCACGATCTTCGGATCGGGGACTCCGACCACCTCGGGGTCCTTGCCGGCGTACTCGAAACGGTGCAGCACATGCCGCATCGCCTCCAGCCGGGCGCGCTTCTTGTCGTTGCTCTTCACCACGGTCCACGGCGCGTCGGCGGTGTCGGTGTAGAAGAACATCGCCTCCTTCGCCTCGGTGTAGTCGCCCCACTTGTCCAGCGACTCCAGGTCCATCGGAGAGAGCTTCCACTGGCGGACCGGGTCGACCTGCCGGATCGCGAACCGGGTGTGCTGCTCGCCCTGAGTCACCGAGAACCAGAACTTGACCAGCCGGATCCCGGAACGGACCAGCATCCGTTCCAGCTCCGGGGTCTGCCGCAGGAACTCCAGGTACTCCTGGCGGGTGCAGAAACCCATCACCCGTTCGACGCCGGCCCGGTTGTACCAGGACCGGTCGAAGAGCACGATCTCACCGGCGGCCGGCAGGTGCTTGATGTAACGCTGGTAGTACCACTGGGAGTCCTCACGCGGGTTCGGCTTCTCCAGGGCCACCACCGAGGCGCCGCGCGGATTCAGATGCTCCATGAACCGCTTGATCGTGCCGCCCTTGCCGGCCGCGTCCCGGCCCTCGAAGAGGATCACCAGCCGCTCGCCGGTGTCCTTGCACCAGTTCTGCAGCTTCAACAGTTCGATCTGCAGCAGCCGCTTGTGGTGGTCGTAGTCGGGACGGGGCAGCCGCTCGTCGTACGGGTAGTCCTCCCGCCACGTGTCGACCGAACTGCCGTCGGCCTTCAGCAGTCGCGGATCGTCGTCCTCGTCGTCCATCACGCGGTAGCCGTTCAGCTCCGCGACCGGCCCGTCGTAGGGCGGGGTGGAGGTCTCCTCGTATCCCGCCCTGCCCTGTTCGCTCATGTCTTCTTCAGCCACCGCCGCACCCTCTTACGCCGCGCCGCCCGCACCAGAGCGGGCACCTCCGCAAGAGTCTCCTTACCCACTTGCTCCTGACGGCCGTACAGAACCCCGAAATGAAAACTGTCCGAACCGATTTCACGAAGTGTTTCGCGGGCGATCACCGAATCCTGGTGTGCGCCCAGCCCGTCCTGCAGACCGGTGAGCGCGTCGACCAGCCGCTCGGCCCGCTTGCCGTGTTCCGGGGCGATCAGTTCGATCGCGTACCGGGCCTGTTTGAAGGTCTTCCGGGACTCGTGCAACTTCTCGTCGACACCGGACTCGCGGGCCGCGTTCAGCTCGCCGTCGGCCTTGTCGAGCACCTTGCGGGCCCGCTTCGCCGGGTCGGGGCCGGGCCTGGAGGGACGGTCGACGAGGGCGTCGATCGCGTCCAGCAGGTCGAGGTAGCGGTCCGAGTCCAGGGCGGCGGCGAGCTCCGCCCTGCCGGCCGCGGCCTTGCCGTCGAGGCTCTCCCGGATCCGCTGCGCCACCGGCACGAACTCCGGCCCGGACTCCTCGACGCCGGCCAGCAGCCTCGCCTCCAGTACCTGCGGGTCACGGACCGCGCCGAGCAGCCGCGCCAGCCAGCGCAGCTCGTCACGGACCGGCGAGGCCGGGAACCATTTCCGGTACGTCTTCAGCGTGCTGCGCAGCCGCCGGGTGGCGACCCGCATCTTGTGCACGGCCGTCTCCTCGCCGTGACGGGCGGCCGGGTCGTGCTCGAGGATGGCGTCGCGCTGCTCACGCGCGTACCGGAAAACGGGGTTGACCTTGCCTTTGACCGTGGCCGTCGTGGTGGCGGCGGCCAGCCGGCCGGCAAGCGCGCGGGACACCTTCGACGGGCCGGACGCCGGGCGCGCGCCCTTCTTGGCCAGTCTCCTCTGCACGGCGTCGAGGACCGCGGTGTCGCCGTCGACCAGCTCGACCTCGATCTCCTGCCAGGCGGTCTGGACGCCGTTCTCGTCGGTGGCCCGGACCTGGTCCTGGGCGACGAGGGCGAGGACCCGCCCCGACCTGTCGCGCAGCGGGGTCTCCACCCGGTGCGTCTGCAGCCGGGCGACCGGCAGCAGCGGGCGCCGGCGCACGATGCCGCGCACCAGGCCCACCAGTTCGTCCGGCACCACCTCGGCCGCCTGGCCGGCGAGCCGGTGTTCCTTGCGCCCGGTGCCGTCACCGGGCGTCTTCAGGTGCCAGCCCGCGTCGTGGCCGCCGGTGCGGTGACGCAGGGTACGGCGGTTTCTCATCAACCGCAGGTCGTCGGTGTCGAAATACGTCGCGTCGAGATCGTGTGTCTCGGCGCCGTCGACGCCGGCGATACCGGCCGCACCGATCAGATCCGGAAGCTCGAAGTTCTCGGGGACGTCGTACTTGCGCTCGGTCTCGGTGGTGATCTCCACCCTTTGATTCTGCCCGGGTTCGCCTCACCTACACAGCGCCGTCTCAGGTTCGACTGTCATCGTGGGTGGCCCTTGCGCGTTTGGAGTGATCGCATGGAGAAGCAGGAACGTCGTCCCGTGTCCCTCGCCGCGGCCGTCAACGGCCTGCGCCTGATCGGAGCGGGCGCGGTCCTCGGCCTGGCCCTCACCGTCCCCGCCGCTCCGGCTCAGGCCGACACACCCCGCATCCCGCCGTCACCGGTCGCCGAGCACGACGCCTCGGAGGAGTGAGTCAGTCCCGCTCGCTCTCGGGAATGAGTCAGTCCCGCCCGCTCTCGGGAATGAGTCATTCCCGCCCGCTCTCGGGAATGAGTCAGTCCCGCTCGCTCTCGGGAATGAGTCAGTCCCGCTCGCGGAGATAGAGCGCCCGGGCGTAATGGGCGTTCGCCGCGGTGTAGTACATCGTGGCGAGGCCCACGTGAAAGGTGTTGCCGCTGATCGCGGCCTTCGCGACCGATGACGCCGACCAGCGGATCTCGGCGTCGCTGGCGCTGATGCCCTTGCGGGCGCAGCGCTGCTTGTTCATCTCCTTGCCGGTCCGCCACTGTTCCATGGCCTTCTCGGCTTCCAGCAGCATGGCCCGGGCCTTCTGCACGAGGTTCTCGGCGGTCGCCCAGGCGGCTCGCTCGTCGTCGTTCCGGTAGTCCGGCATCATGGCCCACCTCCACATGCGGTTGCCTATGATTTTGTGGCGCGATGTCCCGACATGTCGATCTTTTTCGACCGAGCGCGTGAAAGTACGGCGGGGTACTTGCCAACGAAGAGGGCGACCATGCAATACGGCCCGGCGGCCGCGCAGCGGCTCGAACCGGGCAGGTGATCGCGCGTGAGACGGAGAGGAACCGGTAGGGCGGGAACACGTGACCGAGTGAATGCGGGGGAACCTGTAGTCACGTGCTCCCGCCCACCTCCCCGCCCGAACCCGATGCGTCTGGCCGGAGACGCGGATCGACGGAGGCGTGCCGATCCTTGATCTGGTTCAAGGGCGGGTCTGGGCGCGGGATACCGCGGCACTGGCGGGGTGCCACGGCGTCACCGCTGGGGCGACGTCGACCGGGCCGGAATGCCGTCGCTTTGCCGGGGGACGGCGAAGCTCGTCGGCGACGTCGATGCTCTGGGTCAGGCGGTGTACCTCCGGCTGCTGTCGTTGTACCCGTGGTCGGACCGGTAGCCCGTCCGCATGCTGTTGATGTCGTGCCGCAGGGTCCATGCCTCGCGCCACGGGCGCCGCGCCACGATCTCGGCGCGTTCGGCGAGGCGGCGGGCCGAACAGGGCCAGCGGCATCCACACCAGACGCAGTTTCCGTCCCGGGCCGCCGAGTGGCGGCCGAGCATCTGCTGCGCGTCGCGCCACAACAGCCGATCAACGATGTCGGCGGGCGCTGCCTGGTCGACGTCGACCATTCCCTACCCCTTCCGGGAGTGGCTCATAGCTCCGTCACGACCTATACAACCGCGACCACCCATCGGCCGGTCGGACTGTCTGTGCGATTGCGGCGACTATCAGTGACGGTCATTGGAGGTGGCCGTTCTGCGGTACCGTCCGCTGGTGATCTTCAAACGGCGGAGGAAGAACGACCCATCGGCGGCGATCGACGCCTTCTGGCAGTGGTGGGCCACCGCGCGGCCGCGCGTCGAGAAGCTGATCGCGGGGACGCCGGACGACCACCTGGTCAAGGAACTCGGCGACGCCGTCGAGGCCGTCCACCCCGACCTGCACTGGGAGTTCACCGCCGGGGACACGTCACGGCACCTGCTCGTGGTCAGCGCCGGCGGCGACCCCGCCCTGCGCTCGCTGGCCGAACGCTGGCGCCGGGCCGGTCCGGCCCCGGACGACGTGTTCGGGTACGCCTCGTCGCGCCGCGGCGACCCCGCCGCGCTGGCCGACGCCCGCCTGTCCATCGCCGGGCACGAACTGGACCTGTCCGAGCTGCGGTTCGCCGCCGACGTGGACGAGGACCGCGACTGCGTCGACGTCCGGGTGTGGCATCCGGCGTTCCCGGCCATGCCGGAGGACGCCCGCGGCCAGATCACCTTCCTGGCGCTCGACTGGGTGCTCGGCGAGGACACCGTGGAGATCTGGGTCGGCGAGATCGCCACCGCCACCGGCCCCGGACCGGAACTGACCGCGGTGGAACTGGCCGCGCTGACCGCCGGGATGCGCCCCGAGGACGGCACCGAACGCTGGCGCAACCTGACCGGGATGCGCTCCGGCAAGCCGCTGGTCGCGATGGCGCAGACACCGCTCAAGCCGGCCCGCTGGCCCGGCCACGACCTGCACATCCGGCTCGAGGTGCCGTATTCGGACGCGGACGAGAACGGGTTCCCCTCGGCGGAGGCGTTCCCCGCCCTGTACGCCTTGGAGGACCACATCTCCGCGCACGCCGACGGGGCCATCGTGGTCGCCCACGAGACCTCCGACGGGACCCGGACCACCCACCTGTACGCGGACCGCCCGGCAGCCTCACACGCGCTGGAGCCGCTGATCGCGGGATGGCAGGACGGGCGTGTCCGGATGACGGTCACGCCCGACCCGCGGTGGGACGAGGTCGCCCACCTGAACCCCTAGCGTCTAGGACAGGTGCGCCAGCAGGTCCTGCCGGGTGAGCACCCCGGCGGGCTTGCCGTCCACCAGCACCAGCGCGGCGTCCGCCTTCTCCAGCAGGGCGACCGCCTCGGCCACCGCCTCACCGCCGCCGATCATCGGCAGGGACTCCCCCATGTGCCGTTCGATCGTGTCGTGCAGGTGCGCCTGGCCGGTGAAGAGCGCGTCCAGCAGCGCCTTCTCCGAGATCGAGCCGGCCACCTCGCCGGTGACCACGGGCGGCTCGGCCTTCAGCACCGGGAGCTGGCTGACGCCGTACTCCCGCATGTAGTCGATGGCGTCCCGGACCGTCTCGGTCGGGTGGACGTGCACCAGCGGCGGGATCCCGTCGCCCTTGCCGGCCAGGGCGTCGGCCACCGTCGGGGTGCCCTCCTGGGACCTCAGGAACCCGTACCGGGCCATCCAGCGGTCGTTGAAGATCTTCGACAGGTAGCCGCGGCCACCGTCCGGCAGCAGCACCACGATCACGTCGTCCGGGCCGGCCCGGCGGGCCACCTCGAGCGCCGCCACCACGGCCATCCCGCACGAGCCGCCGACGAGCAGGCCCTCCTCGCGGGCCAGCCGGCGGGTCATCTCGAACGAGTCGGAGTCACTGACCTCGATGACCTCGTCGGTGACGTCCCGGTCGTACGCCGACGGCCAGAAGTCCTCACCGACACCCTCCACGAGGTACGGCCGGCCGGTGCCACCGGAGTAGACACTGCCCTCCGGGTCGGCGCCGATCACCCGGACCGAACCCTGTTCCTTCAGATAGCGCCCGACACCGCTGATCGTGCCGCCGGTGCCGACACCCGCGACGAAATGGGTGATCTTGCCCTCGGTCTGCTTCCACAGCTCGGGGCCGGTGTCCTCGTAGTGCGACCGCGGGTTGGCCGGATTGCTGTACTGGTCCGGTTTCCACGCGCCGGGGATCTCCGCGGCGAGGCGGTTGGAGACGTTGTAGTAGGAACGGGGATCCTCGGGGGCGACGGCGGTCGGGCAGACCACCACCTCGGCGCCGTACGCCCGGAGCACGTTCTGCTTGTCCTCGCTGACCTTGTCGGGGCAGACGAAGACGCACTTGTAGCCGCGCCGCTGGGCCACCAGGGCCAAGCCGACACCGGTGTTGCCGCTGGTCGGCTCCACGATCGTGCCGCCTGGCTTGAGCAGGCCGGCCGCCTCGGCGTCCTGAACCATCCGTAGCGCGATCCGGTCCTTGACCGAACCACCGGGGTTCAGATATTCGACCTTGGCGAGCACGGTGGCACTGATGCCCTCGGTCACACTGTTGAGCTTGACCAGCGGGGTGTTGCCGATCATCTCGACCACGTTGTCGTAAAAGTGCACGCCCTACTTTACGACCAGGGGCTTGCCCGCCTGTTCCCACTCCAGGAAGCGTTCGGTCTCACTGAGCACCGTGCCCGCCAGCCAGGTGACCACGACAGCGTCGTCGACCAGGCCGAACACCCAGAAGAACATCTCCGGGACCGCGTCGACCGGCGACACCACATAGGCCGTGGCGGCGGCCATCAGGGCCAGGCGCAGGCCACCGTCGTACTGCCCCCGGGCACTGGCACTCATCATCCGGGGGATCGCGCCGATCCTCCGCCCGAGTGACGGTCCACCCCGGTTGCTCGCGCTCAGCGCCTTGGCGAGTGCACTGAACGCCGCAGCACGTTTCAACGTTTTGGCCATCTCTGTTCCTCTCTCCGCCACTCCAGCATGACCTGGGCACGCCATGATTGCCTCTCGCCGTCGCGAGTTAGCCTCGAATTCCACCCGCCTTGTGACCGCGAGGGAGACCGTGAGCAGCCTCGATATACCCAGCCTCTCCGCCGAGCAACTCCGCCGGATCAAGCTGGCCGGCCGGATCACCGGCCAGGTCGGCGGAGCCGTGGCGGGTCTGACCGCCGTTTCCGCGTGGATCCTGCTGCGTCAGGCCGCCGACGCCCGCCGGGTGATCCCGATGGCCGAGGCGCCCCCGCCGCGTGGCGACGGGGTGTATGGCGCGAAGTTCCCCGGCAAGCCGCTCAGCCTGTGCATCCTGGGTGATTCGACGGCCGCCGGGTACGGCGTGCACCGCCCCCGGGAGACCCCCGGGGCACTGTTCGCCACCGGTATCTCCCGGCGTCTGCACCGGCCGGTCCGGCTGCACCGGCTGGCCGTGGTCGGCTCGATCTCCGCCGGGCTGCCCTGGCAGGTGGACGCCGCCCTGGAGCACCGGCCCGACCTGGCGGTCATCTTCATCGGCGGCAACGACGTGACGCACGCCTCCGGGCGCCCGGCCGCGGTGCGCCACCTGGCCGACGCGGTCCGCCGACTGCGGGAGAGCGACTGCAAGGTGGTCGTCGGCACCTGCCCCGACCTGGGTGCGATCAAGCCGATCAAGCCGCCGCTGCGGTGGCTGGCCCGGCGCTGGAGCCGTCAGCTCGCGGCCCTGCAGACGGTCGCCGTGGTCGAGGCCGGTGGGCGGACGGTCTCGCTGGGCAACCTGCTGGGCCCGATGTTCGAGGCCGATCCGGGCCGGATGTACAGCTCCGATCGTTTCCACCCGTCCGCCGAGGGGTACGCCCGGGCAGCGGCCGTGATGATGCCGACGGTGCTCGCGGCGCTCGGCGAGGACGACCGGGTGGCCGGGGTTCCGGGCCTGCTCGCGGAGGGTGTGCGCACCCTGCCGGAGGCGGCCGACGAGGCGGTCCGCGCGCCGGGCACCGAGGTCAGCCCGACCCGGGTGAACGGGCGCGACCGTGGTCCGGCCGGCCGATGGGCCCAGTTGCGGCGGCATCCCTGGTTCGGTGAACCCCGGCACTGGTTCGGCTCGAGGTCGACCGGCGACGGGGCCGTAAGGTATACCCCAGAGGATCATCAGGTCGGCTGAACGCGCAGCAGGGAGGCGAGACGATGGCCGGACTGCCGGAACGACTGAGCAGGGCCGCAGCCACCAGCCTGCTGGCCGGTGCGGTGGGCGGGGCCGCCCTGCTGGCCGGCGAGATGCTGGCCGCCAAGGCACGGCGCTACGCGAAACCCACCATGGGTCTGGCGCTGCGCACGTCGATGGGCCCGCTGAACGCGCCGCCGCTGCGCCTGGTGCTGCTCGGTGACTCGGCGGCGGTGGGCGTGGGTGTGGAGTGGCTGGCCGACACCGTGGGCGGCCAGCTGGCCCGTCTGCTCGCCGACGGCACCACCCAGTCCGGCAAGCGGCACGTGCTGCTCTCCAGCGTGGGTGTCGCCGGGTCCCGTTCGAGTGATCTGGCCACCCAGGTGGCCCGGGCGCTGCTCGGCGAGCGCCCGGACGTGGCGGTGGTGCTGATCGGCGCCTACGACGCGGCGTCCGGCCGCAGTCCCGAGGACGCCTCCGGTCATCTCGGCCAGGCGGTCCGCCGGTTGCGTTCGGCGGGCGTGCAGGTCGTCGTCGGCACCTGCCCCGATCTGGGTGCGGCCCGTTCGATGGCGCCGCCGCTGCGGCAGATCGCCGGGCTGTTCGGCCGCCGGATGGCCCGCGCGCAGGCCAAGGCGGTCACCGACGCCGGCGGCGTGGTGGTCGATCTGGCCTCCGAGACGGGCGCGGTGTTCCGCGCCGACGCCGGCACCCTCTGCTACGACGGTTTCCACCCATCGGCCGACGGCTATCGGGTGTGGGCGCACGCGCTCTATCCGGCCGTGCACCGGGCGGCGCGCGCCGGGGTGTGAAAGAGGGGCTGGCGACCATGTTACCGATGAGTAAACTGGCGGGATGCCGGAAGCTGTCATCGTCGCCACCGCCCGCTCCCCGATCGGCCGCGCCCACAAGGGCTCCCTGAGGGAGCTGCGTCCCGACGACCTCGCCACCACGATCGTCGACGCCGCCCTGTCCAAGGTGCCGCAGCTCGACCGCACGCTCATCGAGGACCTCTACCTCGGGTGCGGGCTGCCCGGCGGCGAGCAGGGCTTCAACATGGCCCGTGTGGTCGCCACCAAGCTGGGGCTGGACGGCCTGCCCGGCGCGACGGTCACCCGCTACTGCTCGTCGTCGCTGCAGACGACGCGGATGGCGTTCCACGCGATCAAGGCCGGCGAGGGCGACATCTTCGTCTCCGCGGGCGTCGAGACGGTGTCGCGCTTCGCCCGCGGCAGCTCCGACGGTCTGCCGTCCGAGGCGGCCGCGCTGGTGGGCGGCAGCTGGCAGAATCCGTATTTCTCCGGCGCCGAGGCCCGTACCGCCCGATTCGCTGAAGGCGGTGAGACCTGGACCGATCCACGCTCTTATGGCGAGATTCCGGACATCTACATCTCGATGGGTCAGACCGCCGAGAACCTCGCCCAGATCAAGAACATCTCCCGGGCGGAGATGGACGAGTTCGGCGTCCGCAGCCAGAACCTCGCCGAGAAGGCCATCGCCGACGGCTTCTGGGAGCGGGAGATCACCCCGGTCACCCTCCCCGACGGCACCGTCGTGTCCACCGACGACGGCCCCCGCCCCGGCGTCAGCCTCGACGCCGTCTCCCAGCTCAAACCGGTCTTCCGCCCCGACGGCCGGGTCACCGCCGGCAACTGCTGCCCGCTCAACGACGGCGCCGCCGCGGTCGTCGTCATGAGCGACACCAAGGCCCGCGAGCTCGGCATCACCCCGCTGGCCCGGATCCTCGCCACCGGCGTCACCGCCCTCTCCCCCGAGATCATGGGCCTGGGCCCGGTCGAGGCCTCCCGGCAGGCCCTGCGCCGCGCCGGCCTGTCCATCGGCGACGTCGACCTGGTCGAGATCAACGAGGCGTTCGCGGCCCAGGTCATCCCCTCCTACCAGGACCTCGGCATCCCCCTCGACAAGCTCAACGTCAACGGCGGCGCCATCGCCATCGGCCACCCCTTCGGCATGACCGGCGCCCGCATCACCGGCACCCTGCTGAACTCCCTCTCCTGGCACGACAAGACCATCGGCCTGGAGACCATGTGCGTCGGCGGCGGCCAGGGCATGGCGCTGGTGGTGGAGCGCCTCTCCTAGATCAGAATCACAATCGGAGGATCGATGTCGTAGCGGGGTGGGTGGTGCGGACCGTCGCTCCCGCCGAGGGCCCGGCGACTCCCGCTGGCCGCTACGCGTCCAACCCGCGAGA
>NZ_JZKF01000072.1 GCF_000962825.1 Actinoplanes rectilineatus | reverse complement strand
GCTATCGGGTGCCGTTGCCGGCCTGTGGTGCCGGGCGGGGTGGGTGGGTGCACCCGATACCTGATCGGGTGCGGGCACCGTCCTCGAAGGGTGGTCGGTCGCGCCCGATGGCGTGATCGGGTGCGGGTGCGGCCCATTTTTGGGTGGTGGGTGCACCGGATAGCTCATCGGGTGCGGTTGCCGCCCTGTGCTTCCGGACCGGTGGTGGGTGCACCCGATCATGTGGTTGGGTCCCGGTTCCGAGCCGGTCCCGGTTCCGAGCCGGTCCCGGTCCCGGCTCGGGACCGGGGTGGTCCGGGTTCTGGGAGCGGTTCGGGTTCTGGGGCGGGTTGGGAGCAACTGATCTGTGTTGGGTGGGGGACTTGTTCGGGTGTGGTGAGTTGCGGAGTGGAGGGGCCGCAACTCACCACAACCCGGGGCCCGTGGATTCCGGAGACCTGCTGGGGGTCAGCCGGCCGGTAACCACGGGAGTTCAGCGAGATCAGGGGATCAGGGGATCAAGGGATCAAGGGATCAAGGGGACAGGGACCTTCCGGGGAGGACAGCGGCTACGCCGTCGGCTCGGGGGTCGGTCGCCGCGGACAGGGTGTCGCCGGCCAGCCGGGACACCTGGACGTGGCCTGCGTCGTCGTGGGGGCCGGCCGTGTATTCCACAACCAGCCCGGCCGCCTCGGCCGCGGTGGTGAGGGCTTCGGCTTCCGGCGTACCCGGCTCAAGAAGCGCGGTAGGCGTGTCGCGCCCGATCTCCCGCGCCCCGATGATCCATCGCGGACGCGCCAGGAGGGCGGGCAGGTCGGGTGAGGTGACGGCGTCGCTGGCTACCTGCGCCAGGATCCATGGCTGGGCTCGGCCGCCCTGGCAGCCCAGCGCCACCACGTCCGAGCCGGAGACGGCCAGGGTGGGGCACAGCGTGTGCGGAGGCCGCACTCCGGGACCGATCAGTCCGGGATGTCCTGGTTCCAGGCTGAACGACGAGCCTCGGTTGTGCAGCACGATGCCGGTGGAGGGTTCCAGGATGCCGGCGCCGAAGCTCTGGAAGACGCTCTGGATCAGCGTCACCGCGGTTCCCGCACTGTCCACCGCGGTTACCGCGACGGTGTCCCCGGCCGGCTTCGGCTGATCGGAAGCGGACCCGGGCAAGGGAGTGGGCGAGAGCAGCAGCAGGCCGTCGAGGTCGATCGGGCCGTTGCGGGGATCGCCCAGGAGTGCGTCTCGGGCCAGCTGTGCTCGGCGGGCGTCGGTCAGCAGCGAGGACGATCCGTTGATCGCCAGGAAGGAGGCGCCGTGTACGGGCGGGGGAGCCGCGTACCAGGTCACGCCGTCCATGACCGCCGACAGCGGGGTCTCCAGGGCTGCGGTGTGTGCCGCGAAGTCCGTGACCGCCAGGGGACTGCCCAGCCGTGCCAGCCCGTCGACCAGCTGGTGTGCGAGGTGTCCGCGGTAGAACGACTTCCAATTTGTCCCCAGTGCGGCGAATGTCGAGGCCAGCGCGGGTTGGACCAAGACGTCCACCGGGTCGCCCGACGGAGAGAGCAGCAGGGCGGACAACCCCGGATCGGCGCGGATCACGTCGATCCGGTTGAGGATCGCTCTGCGCAGGCCGGGACTGACCGGCACGCCGTCAGCGGCCAGGGCACGGGCCGGTTCGAGCAGGGTGGCCAGCGGCAGGCGGGCGCCGAGAGAAGCGAGTGCTGCCCAGCCGGCTACCGCGCCCGGCACGGTGACGGTGTGCGGCCCGCCGAACGGCATCCGGGGACCGGCTGCCTGCAGCGCGGCCACGTCCACGTTCGCCGCGGCCGCCCCGATCGACAGTACTGCCTGGGCGGCACCGCCGGCCGGGCGGATGATCGCGACCAGGTCGCCGCCGACCGAGCACTGATGTGGATAGGCGACGGTGAGTGCCGCCGCGGCCGCCAGCGCCGCATCCACGGCGTTGCCCCCGGCGGCCACCACCGCGCGGGCGGCGTCCACCGCGGCCGGATGAGGCGCGGCAACCGCAACGGAGCCCGGCGCGGCCACGACCATCAGGCGTCTCGCTTGATGAGGATGGCGCGGGCGAACGACCCGTCCGAGTCGACCAGCTTCGCCGGGAGGCAGACCAGTTCGTACGCGCCCGGCGGCACCCCGTCGAGGTCCGCGTTCTCCAGGATGATCAGCCCGGCGCCGAGCAGCACGTGGTGGGCGTCCCAGGTCTCGGTGCGGGTGTGGCTCTCGATCGTCAGGTAGTCGATGCCGATCAGTTCGACACCCTGCGCGATCAGCCATTGGGCGGCTTCGGGGGAGAGGCCGACCCAGGACGGCGCCCGGTCGACCTCCTTCAGCGGACCGGCCGAGTTGGACGTCTTGAGCAGCACCCGCTTCTCGCCGGTCACCCCGGCCGCGACCAGGTCGTCGACGCTGATGTCGCCGGTGACCGCGGTCAGGTCGGCGACGATCGCCGGCCCGACCAGCGAGTGCAGGTCGAGTTTGTCGACGGGGGTGGCGCCGTCGACGAAGTGGGCGGGGGCGTCCACGTGTGTGCCGGTGTGCGCGCCGAGCCGCCAGCGGGTGACGTTGGAGGCGTCCCCGTTGGCCAGTGACTCGACGATCTCCACCTCGGGCTTGCGGCCCCAGTGCAGCATCTCCGGGTGGATCGGGAGGGTGATGTCGAAGATCTCCACAGCGGGTCCTTTCAGTGGGGGCGGTGCGCGGAGGACGGCCAGGGTTCGCGGACGGCGGCGGCGACGGCCTCGGCGGTGGTGCGGACGCAGCGTTCGAATTCGGACTTGCCGTGCTCAGGGTTCGCGTCGGCGACGTCGCGTCCCCAGACGCCGGTGTCGCTGACCTGGTCCATCCGGTAGTCCCAGAACGAGTCGACGTCGCGGTGCGAGGTGGCCTTGTCCATGCGTACCAGGTCGGGGCGCAGGTGCAGCATCACCGACGTCTCGAAGAAGTTGGCGTGCATCAGGCCCCGGCCGTACTGGACGTGGCCGTTGACCTCGGGCCCGGGATACATCGTGACGTACCCGATCGCCCGGATCCGGGAGTCCTTGTGCCGCACGCGCAGCTTCTCGGCCGACACGTCGAGCGCGCCGTTGTTCCAGATGTGCCCGTTGAGCAGGACGAACTGCCGCACCCCGGAGGCGTGCAGCGAGTCGATGACGTCCTCCATCATGGCGATCAGGGTCTCCGGCCGCAGCGCGACGGTGCCGGCGAAGTCGCCGTGCGAGCCGGACACGCCGTAGGCCAGCGGCGGGATCACCGGCACTCCGGTCAGCGCCGAGACGCCTTCGGCGACGGCCTGGCAGATCACCGTGTCCACGTTCAGCGGCAGGTGCGGGCCGTGCTGCTCGATCGCCCCCACCGGGATGATCACCGCGTCGGGGCTCTCCGCGGCTTCGGGCCAGGTCTGCTCCTCCCACCGCAAGGGCACACCATCAACATTGAAACCGTCATTTTGTACGCTCATCGCGCTCTCCATCCACGAAAGAGGTTCACCACACCCGCCGGCTTTTCTCGGGCAGCAGTTCGAGAGCCCGCCAAGCGACGACCGTGTCGTCCGTCGGCGAGGTCAGCCACACGGTCGCCGCCGGGCTGTAGTCGCTGATCAGTTCGCGGCACACTCCGCACGGGGCGATGACCCGGAACGTGTCGGCCGGTTTGATCTGCACGGACACCACGCTGACCACGTCACCGAGGCGGACGCCGGCGCCCCGGGCGGTGCCGAGTGCGACCCCTTCGGCGCAGATCGAGCTGCGCCGGCAGGAGCCTTCGACGTGCACCCCGGTGTGGATGCTGCCGTCCGCGGCCCGCAGTGCCGTCGCCACCTCGTGCCGGCCGGACACCCACACCTCGCCGAGCAGCTGCTCGGCCCGGCGCAGCAGTTCCACGTCCTCGGCCGGCATGGTCGCCGGCGCGGTCACCGGTGTGATGGTCACTGGAACCCCAGCAGGCGGGCCATGTTGCCGCCCTCGACGAGCGCCCGGTCGGCCTCGTCCGGGATCGCCTTCGCGATCTTGAAGCGTTCCAGGTCGAAGTCGGAGCCGGGCCACTCGCTGCCGAGCAGGATCTGCTTGGCGCCGAGCCGCGCGTACGCCCGCTTGACGTCGCTCATCAGCGTCGCCGACGTCTCGAGGTAGATGTGCGGGTTGCGCTCGGCCACGATGATCGCCTCGGGCACGTTCCACACCGCACCCATGTGCGCGATGATCGTCGGCACCTCGGGGAAGCCCTTCGCGATCTCCTCGATGGCCAGCGGCGCGCAGAACGAGTCGTCCAGCGCGTTGATCAGGATCGGCATGCCAAGCTCGGCGCACTTGGCGAACACCGGGTCGAGTAGGCCGTGGTCGGCGACGTGGTACCCGTGCAGCGACGGGTGCAGCTTCAGCCCGACCAGGCCCGCATCCTTCATCCGGGCGATCTCGTCCAGGGCGTCGTCGGCCTGCGGCATCACCTGTCCGAATCCGAACAGCCGGTCCGGGTGCGCCTTGACGAGACCGGCGATGAAGTCGTTCTCGATGCGCTGGGCCAGCGAGCAGACCATCGCCATGTCGACGCCGGCCGCGTCCATCCGGTCCAGGATGCGCTTCGGGTCGAACGGGGTGTACGGCGGCGGCGCCTGGCCCGGCCGCGCCCCGGTCAGGTAGTCCGAGCGACCCCGGACGTCCTGGGTGGTGTTGTACGCGTCGATGATCATGAGGTGCCTTTCACAGGGGAGGCTGTGGAGAGAGCGGAGACGGGAATCAGCGGCAGGTGGCAGCGGACCTGACGGCCGTCCGCGACCTCCCGCAGCGCCGGGGCCTCGGTGCGGCACACGTCGACCGCGTACCGGCACCGGGTGTGGAACGTGCATCCGGGCGGCGGGTCCGCCGGGTCCGGGAGTTCGCCGGTGAGTTCGATCCGTTCGCGCGCGGGCGCCGCGGACAGCGCCGGCACGCTGGAGAGCAGAGCCTCGCCGTACGGGTGTGCGGGGCCGGCGAAGAAGTCGTCCCGGGACGCGATCTCGATGATCTCGCCCAGGTACATCACCGCGATCCGGTCCGCGATGTGCCGGACCACGCCGAGGTCGTGCGAGATGAACAGCATGGTCAGGCCGCGGTCGCGGATCAGGTCGGAGAGCAGGTTGATCACCTGGGCCTGGATGGACACGTCCAGGGCGGAGACCGGCTCGTCGGCGACCACGAACCGCGGTGACGGGGCGAGGGCGCGGGCGATGCCGATGCGCTGGCGCTGGCCGCCGGAGAACTCGTGCGGGCGCCGGCCGGCCGCCTCCCGGCCGAGCCCGACCTGGTCGAGCAGGTCGTCGACGGCCGCCCGGGCCTCGGCGCGGGTGGCGCCGCGGGCCCGCAGCAGCGGTTCGGCGATGCTGTCGCCGATGGTGCGGCGCGGGTTCAGCGAGCCGAACGGGTCCTGGAACACCATCTGCAGGTCGGCGCGGGTCTGCCGGAAGACCGTGCCGCGCAGCCGGGTGATGTCGTGGCCGAGGTAGCGGATCGCGCCGCCGGTCGGTTCGGTGACCCGGATGATGCTGCGGCCCAGGGTGGACTTGCCGCAGCCGGACTCGCCGACCAGTCCGAGCGTCTCGCCCTCGTAGATGGTCAGGTCGACGTCGCGGACCGCGCGGACGCGCCGCCCCGCGGACCCGGAGAACTCGACCCGGAGCTTCTCGATCTCCAGCAAGGGGGTCGTCACAGGGCCACCTCCCGGCGGCGGGCCGCCTCGTCGAGCAGACAGGCGTCCAGGTGGCCGCTCTGCCCGTACCGCTGAAGAAGCTGGGGAACCGCGGAGTCGCAGGCGTCCTCGGCGAACGAGCACCGCGGTGCGAAGGCACAGCCCGAAGGGCGTGTCACACCGGTGAGCGGGCTGCCGGCGATGGCCGGGAGCCGGTCGAGCGCCGGCCCGTCCACCCGGGGGACCGAGTTGAGCAGCGCCATCGTGTACGGGTGCTGCGGGCTGAACAGCACCTCGTCGCGGGTGCCCTGCTCGACGATGCGGCCGGCGTACATCACGGCGACCCGGTCGGCGACCTCGGCCACCACCCCGAGGTCGTGGGTGATCAGCACGATGGTGGTGCCGTGCTCGGTCTGCAGCTTCTTGAGCAGCCGCAGCACCTGCGCCTGGATGGTGACGTCCAGGGCGGTGGTCGGCTCGTCGGCGATCAGCACCGACGGGTCGTTGGCGAGTCCGATCGCGATCATCACGCGCTGCCGCATGCCGCCGGAGAGCTGGTGCGGGTAGGCGCGGGCGGCCTGGCGGGGGTTGGCGATGCCGACCTCGCCGAGCAGCTCCTCGGCCCGCGCCCAGGCCGCCTTCTTCGTCGTCTTCCGGTGTGTGCGGATCATCTCGGCGACCTGGTCGCCGACCTTCTGGGTCGGGTTGAGGGCGGCCAGTGCGTCCTGGAAGACCACCGCGATGTCCTTGCCGCGGACGTCGCGAAGCTCCTTCTCGCCGGCCGCGACCAGGTCCCGGCCGCCGAAGAGGACCTCGCCGCTGATGTGCGCGCGAGGCCCGCGGTTGAGGCCGACCAGGCTCATCGACAGTGCCGACTTGCCCGAGCCGGACTCGCCGACCAGGGCGAGGATCTCGCCGCGGCCCAGTGTCAGGTCGATGCCGGCCACCGCGGGCAGCCGGCCGGCGGGCACGTCGAACTCGACGCGCAACCCCTTGATCTCCAGCAGGGCGTCGCTCACAGGGCGTCCAGGGCTTCTTCGATGACCGCCAGGACGGCCGAGGGGTGCACCCGCGGGGTGAAGTGGCTGCCCTCGACCTCGCGGGTGATCGCCTTGGCCCGGGCCGCCATGTCGCGCTGGACGACCGTGCTCAGTGTCTTGTCCTGGGCGGCGATCAGATACCAGGTCTTGCGGGTACGCCACGCCGGTTCGCCGGTCGGCTGGGTGAAGATCCGGTTGTCGCTCTGCCGGGACTCGGTGTCCCAGACCGCCCGCTGCTCCAGCGGCACGTCCCAGCCGATCTCGTTCCAGTACTCCTCGGTGTGCTCGGAGTGCCACTCGCCGTTGGGCCCGCGGCGCATGTACTTGGACACCTCGGCCGGCGGGTAGCCCTCGACGATGCCGTTGACGGTCTCGCCCTCGTCCGGGGCGAACGCGGCGACGTAGACCAGTCCGGCGACCCGCTCGTGGCGGCCCACGTTGGTGATCACCGCGCCGCCGTACGAGTGGCCGACGAGCAGCACCGGGCCGTCGATCGCGTCGACCACCGACCGGGTGTGCGCGACGTCGTCGTTCAGCGAGGTCATCGGGTTGGTCACCAGCGTGTGGGCGTGACCTGCGGCGGTCAGCAGCGGCACGACCTGCTGCCAGGTGGTGGGGGTTCCGCCGGCGCCGTGGACGAGGACGATATGCATGATCAGGCCTTCCGGAGCCGCGGGTCGAGAGCCAGGTACAACAGGTCGACGACCACGTTGACCAGGGTGAACAGCAGGGCGATGGACAGTGCCGCGCCCTGCACGATGGGGTAGTCGCGCTGCAGGATCCCGTTGACGAGCATGTTGCCGACGCCGGGGTACGAGAACACCGTCTCGGTGATCACCGAGCCGCCGAGCAGCGAGCCGAACTGCAGGCCGAGCACGGTGACGATGGGCAGCGCCGAGTTGCGCAGCACGTGCCGGCGCAGGATCGTGCCGTTGGACAGGCCCTTCATCCGGGCG
This sequence comes from Actinoplanes rectilineatus, assembly GCF_000962825.1. GTDB lineage: Bacteria > Actinomycetota > Actinomycetes > Mycobacteriales > Micromonosporaceae > Actinoplanes > Actinoplanes rectilineatus. The sequence goes on along the minus strand of NZ_JZKF01000072.1, from coordinate 40,087 downwards.
GTCCGCACGAAGTCGTCGCCGAGCACCTCGAGGACCGAGGCCCGCACGATGCGGGTGATGAACCCGGCCATCGACAGGGCGAGCGTGGTGGCCGGCAGGAGCAGGTGTTCCAGCCAGGGCAGGATCAGCTCGGGACGGTCCTGCAGGATCGCGTCGAGCAGGACGAAGTTGGTGAACGGCTGGTAGTCCAGCGCGTTGGGCAGCCGGCCGATGACCGGTAGCCAGCGCAGCCAGACGCCGAAGACGACGATCGACAGGACGCCGAGGGCGAACCAGGGCAGCGAGAAGCTGACCGTGCCGATCGCGCGGGTGGCGGTGTCGATCCAGGTGCCCCGGCGCAGCGCGGCCAGCACGCCGGTGACCATGCCGATCAGCACCGCGATCAGCATCGACGCCACGGTCAGCTCGATGGTGGCCGGCAGCGAGTCGCCGAGCAGTTTGGTGATGCTGTTGTTGCCGTAGAACGAGTGGCCCAGGTCCATGGTGAGCAGGTCGCCGAGGAACGTGAAGTACTGCTCGTACAGCGGCTTGTCCAGACCGAGCGCCTCGTTGATCTTCGCGGCGTTCGCGGTGATCTCGGCGGCGGTCATGTTCCCGCTGCTGCCACCGGCGGCCAGGCTGGTGGCGGGGGAGCCGGGCAGCAACCGCATGGCGATGAAGACCAGGGTGGCCAGGGCGAGCATCACCAACGGCACGGCGAGCAGCCGTTTGACGATCAGCCACGGGGTGCGCAGCCGCGGCGGGACGGTGATGGTCATCGTGGTCATCGCGACCCCCGGGGATCCAGGGCGTCGCGCAGGTCGTCGCCGACGAAGTTGCAGGCCACCACGAACAGCAGGGTGGCGGCGGCGGGCATCACGACCAGCCGTGGTGCCGTGTAGAGGAACTCCTGACCGGCCTGCACCATGTAACCCCAGTCCGGTGTCGGGGGCTGGATGCCCAGCCCGAGGTAGGAGAGGCCGGCGGCGAACCCGGCGGCGACCGAGAGGGTCATCACCACCTGGGCGAGCATCGGCCCGGCCATGTTGGGCAGCATCTCCTGCACCAGGATCCGCGGGCCGCGGGTGCCGCCGAGCTTGGCGGCCATCACGTAGTCCCGGCCGGCCTCGCGGGTGGCCAGCGCCCGGGCGAGCCGGGCGAGGCCGGGCGCGAGCGCGATGCCGATGCCGACGACGAGACTGGCCACGCCGGGGTTCCACGCCGAGACGATCAGGATGATCAGCAGCATCGAGGGGAAGGCCAGGGCCAGGTCCATCAGGCGCATCAGGACCCACTCGACGCGGCCGCCCGCGTACCCGGCGATCATGCCGACGCTGATGCCCAGCAGCGCGGCCAGCGCGGTGGACAGGAACGACACCAGCAGCAGCGGCCGGGCGCCGTGGACCATCCGGGCCAGTTCGTCGCGCCCCAGGTCGTCGGTGCCGAGCAGGTGACCGGCGGCGCCGAGGCCGAGCAGCGTGTCGTTGGTGTTGCGCGCCGGGTCGGCGCCGACGAACAGCGGGCCGACCGCGGCGATCACCACGAACAGGGCCACGACCAGCCAGGAGGTGGCGGCGAGGGGGCCGCGCCCCAGCCGCCGCCCCGCGAACGCGGAGCGGAGGCCGGAGCGGGCGACGGTGGTCGTGTCAGACACTCGCGTTGTCCATGTAGCAGCGGTGGTTGCCGAGGGCCCGCCAGTTCATCCCCTCCACGCCCTTGCCGCTGACGACCGGGTTCGAGCCGTTGACCAGCATGGCCAGGGTCATGTACTTCTCGGCCCACTCGCGCTGGATCTCGGTGTACTTCGCCTTGCGGGCCGCCGCGTCCTCGATGTTCTTGGCCTCGAAGAGCATGTCGGCGTACGCGGCGGAGCCGTCCAGGGTGTTGAAGCCGGACATGAACTCGCCGTAGACGCCGGACGGCTTCGCCAGCGAGCCGATCATGTCGTCGGCGTCCGGGTAGTAGCCGTTGCGCTCCCAGATCATCAGGTCGTGGAACTTGTCCGCCGGGTCGTACAGGCGGTTGAAGTAGGCGGCCGGGTCCACCGAGTCGGTCTCGACCTTGAGGCCGATGTCGGTGAGGTTCTGCGCGATGATCTGCGCGGCCTTCGGGTGCCAGCTGTCGCTGGCGGCCATCAGGCGCACGGTCCGGCCGGTCGCGCCGGCGGCCTGGATCAGCTTCTTGGCCTCCTCGACGTTGGTCGCGGAGAGGTCGGCCAGCGACGGGTCGTGCGCGTCCTGGTTCGGCGGGATGGTGTAGCCGTCGGGCAGGACGGCCGCACCGAAGAAGGCCTGCGCGATCAGGGCCTGCCGGTCGATCGCCATGTTGATCGCCTTGCGGACCTCGAGTTCGGGGATCCGGCGCACGTCCATCATCATGAACGCGTCGAAGCTCTTCGGGGTGTCGTACACGGTGACCGCGTCGTCGCCCTTGAGCTGCTCGAGCGCCGAGTACGGGGTGAACTGGGTGGCCGAGATGTCGCCGGAGAGCAGCGAGCTGACGATCGTCGACGGGTCGGTGACCTGCTGGAGCACGAGCCGGTCGATCGGCGGCTTGCCGAGGCGGAACTTGTCGAACGCCTCGAGGGTGATGCTCTGGCCACTGGTGGCGGCGGAGAACTTGAACGGGCCGGTGCCGATCAGGTTCTTGCCGATGTCCGCGCCGTACTTCTCCAGGGCGGCCTTGGAGATGATGCGGGCGCCGATGTCGGAGAGCCGGCCGAGCAGGGTGCGGTCCGGCTTGATCAGCTTGACGACCACGGTGTTCGCGTCCGGTGCGGTCAGTGCGGCCAGGTTGGCGCCGACGCTCTTCAGCGGGCGCGACGAGCCCTTCGGCAGGGTCTTGTCGGCGTCGTTGAACTGCCGGTTGAAGCTGGCCAGCACGTCGGCGGAGGTGAAGGTGGTGCCGTCGTGGAAGGTCACGCCCTGGCGCAGCTTGAAGGTGTAGACGAGGCCGTCGTCGGAGATCGTCCAGCTCTCGGCCAGGTCGGCCTGCGGCTCGTTGCTCTCGAAGGAGATGAAGGTGAGGCCCCGGCAGATGGCGTCGACGGCCATCCAGTCGCCGAGGGTGGTGTAGAAGGCCGGGTCGTTGACGGCGCTGGTGCCGTCGATCGCCAGGGTCAGGGTGCCGCCGGTCTTGGCGCCGCCGGAGGCGTCCTTCTCCTCCGCCGCGACGCCGCAGGCGGCGAGCAGGCCGGTGAGGCCGGCGCCCATTCCGAGTATCGAGGCGCCGCGGAGCATCTGGCGGCGGGAGACTGCGTGGTTGCCGAGTTCCTTCATGGGGGGCACTCCTTGGCCTTCAAGGGGGAACAACCGAGGTGGTATCAAAGTTTAGCTATTTGGGATTTCATCTTGCTGGGATTGGATCCAATACTGAAGGGCTTGCGTCGCGTCCGTGTATCCCGAATGTGAACTGGTGATGACGCCGACCCGGGTGACCGGGCCGGCGATCACGCTTACGAGCAGCAGGAACTACCGCTGCCCCGGGCGGCGGCGGGGTCCGGGATGTCGAGCGCCGGGTTGCGGTCGAAGAAACCGTCCGGTTCGAGGACCAGGTGGATCGCCTCGACCGGCATCACCGGCCACTGCTCCGGGCGGGGCAGGTGATGCACCCCCAGGACCGGCCAGACGACCAGCGGCACCCCGTCGATCGAGCGCTGCTGCTCCTGCCAGACGTGCACACCGTCCTCGCCCGGCTCGGCGTGGTTCGGGTACTGGCCGCCGATGAACTGCTCGTCCTCGGCGTACGGCGTCGCCCACACGTGCTGGTGGATGAACGGGGCACGGCGCGACATCACCGACTCCGGCAGGCCGAAACTGCGCGTGGTGTTCGGGATGACCAGCCGGTACGCGGTCGGGTCGCCGTACCGGTTGGTCTTCTCGGCGCTCTCGATCCGCCAGTGCCGGGCGATGCTCGGGTCGTTGCGCTGCCCGCCCTCGACGGTCAGCGGCTCCCGGACGTACCGGACCGCGTTGCCGTACGGGTTGAGCGCCGGATCCTTCTCGCCCTCGGCGTGCTCCTCGACCAGGCGGTTGAGCGAACCGTCGATCGCGGTGTCCAGCCGGATGCCGAAGTAGTGCTGGTGGATCGGGGTCTGCACGTTCTTCGACACGATCCGGCCGTACGGGGCCTCGGCGCCCTCCTCGATGCCGGAGGCGGACAGCAGGCCGGTGAGCTTGACCTCCAGCTCGATGCGGCCGTCCTGGTAGAGCGTCCAGTAGAAGCCGTAGTCGTAGTTCGCCACGGTCTGGAAGTTGCTGATGATCAGCCGCCGGCTGCGGCGGACCTCGCTGACGCCCCGGCGCAGGTCGTTGTGCTTCCAGAGGATGCTGGCGTCCTCCTCGTGCATGCAGATCGCGTTCTGGATGCCGACCGGGTCGCCGTAGCCGCCGAGGTGGGTGCCGTCGAAGTAGTAGATGACACCGAGGCAGTCGCACCCCAGGGCGAGGGAGTTGGTCAGCGGGCCGGCGCCGTACTCGCCCCAGTCGAAGAAGTTCTTGCGGTACTGGGTGGAGTTCGAGTCCAGGTACGGCACGTACATCTCGTTGCACGCGGCGCGCTTGAGCACCGACCGGCCCTGGAACTCCAGGTCGTAGAGGACCAGGCCCTCGCGGTGGGTGAAGCCGACCCGGAACTTCCAGCCCTGCCAGTCGACCTGCCAGCCGTCGACGGAGAAGCTCGGGCCCTCCGGCTGCACCACGTCCAGCGGTTTGAGGCCCTCGCGGTCCGGGCCGAACGCGCCGGTGGTGAGCGGTCCGGCCTCCTCGGAGACCGGGATGACCCCGTGGTCCTCGACGTCCAGGACCTCCATGGTGGCCATGTCGATGATCGGGACGACGCCCTGGACCGGCCGGGCGTACCCGTTGTCCTCGATGTCGGTGCGGTGCCAGACCGTGCCCCAGGTGACGCGGCGGCCGGCGTACTTCTCCTCGAAGCCGCCCATCGACTCGGCGTCGACCATGCACAGCGACACGTCGTGGATGCCGCGGCGGGCCATCACCTCCTGGAAGAGCGGGCTCTCCCGGCAGGCCTGCGCGGCGGCGCGGGCCTCGTCGGAGGTGATGCCGGGGCGGCGCGGGTCGACGTCACGCCAGGCGACGGCGGTGGCGCCCGCGTCGTCGAGCGCGACGTCCACCTCCCAGGCGCCGGCGCCCGGGGCCATCACGACCAGGCCGAACCGGACACCGGAGGCGTCCCCGGCGACGACCTTGCGGGCGTGCGCCTCGTCCAGGGTGATCCCCCAGAAGCGGGGGCGAACGCCTGCCCGGCCGTCGGCGCGGACCGCGGCGACGGCGAGCTCGATCTCGGCGGGGGTGGGTGGGTCGAGGGGATGCGAACGCACGGATCGGGCGTTCGCTCCGCTGTCACTGGAGGTATGGCACGCGCTCATCAGCGGCTCCTCTCGTCTGGGGATGACCATAGGTGATCTAGGGATACGAAGAAAGTGTTGTTGGATCCAAAATCTGCAAGCGATGCATCCACTTCGAGACGCGTCTTGCTAAGGTGACGCCTGGTTCCGCTTCCCCCCGACGCCGCTTCAGACGAGGCCACCATGGACGCCGTCATCGCCACCGCATCGAGCGCTCTCGTCGACGAGACCGCCGCCGCCATCCGTGCGCGGATCATGTCCGGGGAGATCCCGATCGGCGCCCAGCTACGGCAGGCCGAGCTCGCCAAGACCCTCGGCGTGAGCCGCACCCCGGTCCGCGAAGCACTGCGCCAGCTGCAGACCGGCGGCCTGATCGAGGTCGTCCCGCACCGCGGCGCCGTCGTCCGGGTGCCCGCACCGTGGGAGGTCCGCGAGGCGTACGAGGTTCGCGCCGAACTCGAGGGCCTGGCCACCGTCCGGGTGGCCCGGCGGATCACCCGCGACGGGCTGGACGAGTTGCGCGCCACCAACGAGCTGCTGCGCCCCGGCGACGCCCCGCCGAACGCGGCGTCGCACGCGGCCAACGACCGGTTCCACACGCTGATCCACGAGATCGCCGGGAACGAGCGGCTGGCCCGGGTGATCAAGGAGATCAACGAGGCGTTCCCGCGCAACGTCTCCGCCCTGGTCCTGCAGGAACACCCGCGCCACCGCGACGACAACTTCGCCGAGCACGAGCGGATCCTCGCCGCGCTGGTCACCGAGGACGTCGAGACCGCGCGCCGGGAGATGCAGGCGCACGTGATCAGCGCCGGCGAGCAGCTCGCCCGGTGGTACGAGCGACGTTCCGCCACCGTGTTCCGCGGCTGACTCATTCCTCGCCCAGCAGGCCGGGGGCGAGGAAATCCAGGTCCGGGCGCTGCTTGCCGAGCGCCAGGTCGGCCAGCGCCGCGCCGATCGCCGGGCCGAACTTGAAACCGTGCCCCGAGCAGGCCGCCGCCACCAGCACCTGCGGCGTCTCGGGCAGCGCTCCCAGCGCGAAGCGGTTCCGCGGCGCCATCGTGTACCGGCACGACACCGAGTCGACCACGTCACCGTCGGCGGCGGGCAGGAATCGGCGGGCCAGCGCCATCAGTTCGGCGGCCTCGGCGGCGGTGACCGGCGTCTGCGGACGCGACGGGTCGTCGGCCGGACCGTGGTCCAGCCCGATCTTCATGGCGCTGCCGTCGAAGGCCGGCAGCCCGTAGAGCAGGCCGACCCCCGGCACCTCGACCGAGAACGGCCCGAGCTGCGGTGCCGACACCGCGGCCGGGTCGGAAGCGCCGATGTGAATGTTGACGATCCGGACCACGTTCAGGTGCGCGGCGAGCGCCGGGACCAGCGAGCCGGTCCACGGCCCGGCGGCGATCACCAGACGGTCGGCGCGCAGCACCCCGTCGGCGGTCCGGACCGTGACGCCGCCGCCGTCGGCCGCCCAGCTCTCGACCCTGCAGCCGGTCCGCCGGTCCACCCCGTTGGCCAGGGCGAGTTCCCGCAGCGAGCGCATGGTGGCCGCCGCGTCCAGGACACCGGCCGCCGGGTCGTACACCGCGGAGAACTCGGTCCCCAGCCGCAGGCCGGGGAAGATCCCGGCGGCGCGGGCCGCGTCCACCGTCTCGACGCCGGGACCGCGCAGACCGGGGGTGCCGTCCGCGGCCGGCCGGGCGTAGATCCCGCCGGTCGTGGTCAGCAGCCGCGTCCCGGCCGCCGCGGACAACTCCGCCCAGGCCAGGTACGCCCGATCCACGAGCTCGTCCCAGACCGGGTTCGGGTACGCCCGCCGGATCATCCGGATGTGCGCGTGCGACGACCCCTGCACGTGACCGTCGGCGAACTGTTCCAGCTGGACCACGTTCGTCCCGCACTGGGCCAGGTGCCAGGCCGCGGACGCGCCGTGCACCCCGGCACCGACCACGATCACGTCGGCCCGGGGGCCTGCGGTGAGCAGGGCGGGCGACGCCGGTGCGGAGGTCTTGCGGCCGACGGTGTCGATCAGCGTCTGCACGTCCTCGGGGTCGTTGTAGACGTGCACCGACGCCCGGACCACCGCGTCCAGGCCGCGACGCTGCAGGTCCCAGCGCCCGTGGCTGGCCGGCACCTGGGTCAGGTGCACACCGGCCGACCGCAGCCGCCGGACCGTCGCGACCGGCTGCTCGCCGTCGACGACGAACGTGACGATCGCGCCGCCACCTGCGGGCGGGTCGGTCAGGCGTACCCCGGCGATGTCGGAGAGCGCCGAGCGCAACCGGTCCGCCAAGCCGGTGGTGTGCCGGTGGATGGCCTCGACGCCCAGGTCGAGGGCCTCGCCCAGCGCGGTGCCCAGGCCGAGCCGCAACGCGTGAGAGGTCTCCCAGGTCTCGAAGCGCCGGGCGCCCGCGGCCAGTTCGAACCCGTCGGTGCTGTTCCAGACCGCGCCGCGCACGTCCGGGTGCGGCGGGCGCAGCTTCTCCCGCATGGCGGGCGAGACGTAGAGCAGGCCGGTGCCGCGCGGGCCGCGCAGGAACTTGCGGCCGGTGCCGACCACCATGTCGCAGCCCAGCGCCACGGCGTGTACCGGCAGCTGGCCCAGCGACTGGGTGGCGTCCAGCAGCAGCGGCACCCCGGCGGCGCGGGTCAGCGCACCGATCTCGGCGACCGGTTCGATCAGCGCCGACGAGGTCGGGACGTGTGCCACGGTGACCAGGGCGGCGGGCCGCAGCAGGGCGGTCTCCAGGGCCTCCAGGTCGACCGCGCCGTCCGGTCCGCAGGGCAGCACCTCGATCTCGATGCCCCGGGTGTCGCGCAGCTGGAACAGGTGCAGCGCCGAACTGACGTAACTGGAGGCGGACGCCAGGATCCGGTCGCCGGGCCGCAGCGGCAGCGCGTCCAGCAGCCGGTGCCAGGCCACGGTGGCGCTCTCCATCAGTGCGATGTCCGCGGGGTCGGCGCCGAGCAGCCGGCCGGCCAGGGTGTAGACGTTCTCGAACCGGTCCTTGGCGGCCTCCGCGGCCTCGTAGCCGCCGATCCGCGCCTCGAGACGGAGGTGTTCGATCACCGTGCCGAGGGTGGCCTCGCTGGGCAGGGCGGCGCCGGCGGCGTTGAAGTGCCGGGCGTGCCGGGTGCCGGGGGTGGCGGCCCGCAGCGCGGCGGTGTCCAGGGGGATCATCGCGCCGGCTTGGATGTCAAAGGCATCTAATTGGATCCCGTCATGCGAAGGGGGAGCGGTCACAGCGCGATCACCACGCCCTTGCGCTCGCAGTACGAGTGCAGCGCCTCGTCACCGAGGTCCCGGCCCAGGCCGGAGTCGCCGACACCGCCGAAGCTCAGGGCCGGGTCGAAGATGTTGTACGTGTTCACCCACACCGTGCCGGCCTGCAGTTTCGCGGCCATCCGGTGGGCGCGGGAGAGGTCCTTGGTCCAGACGCCCGCGGCCAGGCCGAAGGAGGTGTCGTTCGCGATGGCGATCGCCTCGTCCTCGTCCTCGAACGCGATGACACCGGCGACCGGGCCGAAGATCTCCTCGCGGGCGATGATCATGTCGTTGGTGACGCCGGTGAAGAGGGTGGGGCTGACGAAATACCCTGACCTATCCGGTTTGTCGCCACCGGTCGCGACCGTGGCGCCGTCCTTCACACCCTGATCGATGTAGGACAGGACGATCTGGCGCTGCTCCTCGGACACCAGCGGGCCGACCGAGATGCCGCCGTCGAGACCGTTGCCGACCGGAACGCGCTTTGTTGCATTTATCAGCATTTCCGTGGCTTTGTCGAGGATCGAACGCTGCACCAGGATGCGGCTACCCGCGGTACACATCTGCCCGGAGTGCCCGAACGACGCCCGCATCGCGGTCGCCACCGCGGCCTCCAGATCGGCGTCCTCGAAGATGATGTTCGGGCTCTTGCCGCCCAGCTCCAGCGTCAGGCGCTTGGTGGTCGCCGCGGCGTTGCGCATGACGGTGCGGCCCACCTCGGTGGACCCGGTGAACGACACCTTCGCCACGCCGGGGTGCTCGACCAGGGCCGCGCCGGTGCGCCCGTCACCGGTGACGACGTTGAGGACACCCTTCGGCAGGCCCGCCTCCTCGCACAACTCGGCCAGGCGCAGCATGGTCATCGGGGTCTGCTCGGCGGGCTTGACCACCACCGTGCAGCCCGCGGCGAGCGCCGGGGCCAGCTTGTGGGCGGCCGTCATGATCGGGAAGTTCCACGGCAGGATCAGGGCGGCGACGCCGACCGGTTCCAGGACCGTGTAGACGTGGTGGGCGCCGCCGTCGATCGGGACGACCGTGCCGGTCAGCCGGCCCGGGGCGCCGGCGAAGTGCCGGAAGTCCTTGGCGGAGAAGGCGGTGTCGGCGCGGGACCGCTCGATCGGCTTGCCGTTGTCGCGGGTCTCCAGGACGGCCAGCTCCTCGAGGTTCTCCTCGATGAGGTCGGCGATCCGGGACAGGATCCGGGTGCGCTCGATCGGCGGGAGGCCGGACCAGCGGCGGTCCGTGTGGGCCTTCAGGGCCGCGGTGACGGCATGATCGACATCTTCTGCCGTGCACTGGGCGATCTCGGCGATCACGTCGCCGGTCGCCGGGTCCTCGACGGGGATGGTCGAACGGTCGCCGGGTTCGATCCATTCGCCGTCGATCAGAAAGGCTGACATATCCGAAAAATCCCTTCAGAACAGGTCGAAGTATTCGCGCTGCTCCCAGTCGGAGACGTGCGCCAGATAGCGGGCGAACTCGTCACGTTTCAGCCGGGAGTACCAGTCGATCACCTGGCTGCCGAACGCGTCCGCGAACGCCGTGTCCTTCGCCAGCTCGTCGATCGCCGCACCCAGCGACTGGGGGAGCCGGACCGCGTCCGAGGCGTACGGGTTCTCCGTCGGTGGCCCCGGGTCGATCCCGCGCTTGAGGCCGTCCAGCCCGCTCACCACCTGCGAGGCGACGTACAGGTACGGGTTCGCGGCCGGCTCACCCGACCGGTTCTCCATCCGCCCGCTGACCACCCGGACCATCGCGCCCTTGTTGTCCGCTCCCCACAGCACCCGGTCCGGGGCCAGCGAGTACGGCAGATACCGCTTGTACCCGTTCACCGTCGGCGTGGTGAACGCCGCCGCGGCCGGGGCGTGCGCCAGCAGACCGCCCAGCCAGTGCCGTGCGGTGCTGGACATCAGCGTCTCGTCCGCGCCCGGCTCGAACGCGGCCCGCCCGGTCGCCCGCTCCCGCAGCGACTGGTGCAGGTGCCAGCCGGTGGACGCGGTCGCCGTACCGGCCGGACGGGACATGAACGTCGCGTGATAGCCGGCCCGGCGGCACAGCTGCCGGATCGCCGAGCGGGTCAGCACCACCTGGTCGGCGGCCTCGGCGGCGCCGCTCGCCTGCAGGGTGATCTCCAGCTGGCTGGCGCCGAACTCCAACTCGATCGACCGTAGCGGCAGATCGAGACGGTTCAGCCCGCGCTGCAGGAGCTGGACCACGTCGTCGACCCGGTCCAGGCCCTCCTCGTGGAGCAGCTGCGCGCCGCTGGTGAGCGGCCCGACCGCCGGCGGCCGTCCGGGTGCGCCGGGTGCCCCCGTGCGGTCCGGCGTCAGTGCGCTCTCGGTGGCGCGGAAGACGTGGAATTCGAGTTCCACGCCGACGGTCATGTCGTAGCCGGCATCTCCGAGCTGCGCCAGCTGTCCGCGCAGCATCGACCGGGTGCAGTACGGCACCGGTGAACCGTCGGGAAAACGCAGCTCACACAGCACCCAGCCGGTCTTCTCGGCCCACGGCAGCACCCGGAACGTGGTCGGGTCCGGCACCATCACGATGTCGCCCGCCCCGGCGAACCCCTGCTCCGCGTCCGGCGTGAACACCGGCAGCGCCGACCGCCCGGACGAGTCCTTCAGCAGCAGCGAACTCGGCGCGGTCAGACCGTCCCGGAACGCGGCCGGCGCGGACAGCCGGGTCAGCGTCTTGCCGTGCAGCACCCCGTGCTGGTCGGCGAAGGAGAACCGGATCAGCTCCAGGCCCAGCTCGTCGATGACCCGGCGAACCTGGCCGGCCGCGGCGTACTGCGCCTGGCTCCACAGGTCGTGCCGGTCGATGAACCCGCCGCGCTCGGACGCCAGCATCGGCCGGGCGTCCCACCCGCCGCCGCCCTCGGCGACGGCCCGCTCGTCAACGCTCGGCATGCGTCTTCTCCCCTGCCCAGGGAGACTCGGCCCGGCGCTCGGCCTCGCGGCGTCGCCAGGTGGCCTCCCAGTCGGCGGTCGGCGCGATGGTGTCCACCGCCAGCGGGCCGGTCAGCGCGGCGGCCGACTCGTCGTCGACCGGATGCGCCGGGATCGCCCCGCCCGCCTCGAACGACTCGATCGCCCGCAGCAGCATCCGCCGGTTCGCGGTCACCGCCCGGTCCGAGACGCCCAGACGCTCGGTGGTCCGGTCCTGGATGCGGCCCATGCTCTCCACCGCCCACTGGTCGTGGACGTTGATGTCCAGGCCCATGCCGGTGTAGGTCAGGTTCTTCTGCTCGGACGGGTCGTAACCCCAGTTGTTCTCCCGGTTGCGCAACGGCCGGTAGTCCGGCAGCGACACCTCCTTGAGACGCTGCTCGAGCAGGGTCGCCTGGTCGGTCTCCTCGGCGAAGTCGTAGAAGATCATGTACCAGTAGTGGGTGAAGTCGTCGACCGGCACGTGCCACTGGATGAAGACCTTGGAGTTGCCGAACGGCACCACGAACGCGTTCGGGAACACCAGGTTGGTGATCCGGACATGCTTGACGTCCTCGGTGAGCTGCCGCAGCGCGTAGACCCGCAGACCGTGCTCGGCCTCCTCGACCTCGATGTCCGGCCGGTAGGAGTCGCCGACGAGTTTCGACAGCTTCTGGTCGGTGCCTTCGACGATCTCACTGAACTGCTGGCCGTACACCTCGCGGGGATCCTCGTCGATGAACCGGTGCAGGAAGCTCACGTGGCTCGGGTCGATGCCGCCCTCGAGGCCCTGCAGCCAGTTGCACTCCCACATGCCCTTGAAGGCGAAGGTGTACTGGGCCGGTGCGGTGAACGCGTCGTAGGCCGGGAACGGCGGCGGGTCACCCTCACCGAGGTAGGCGAAGACGATGCCGTTGCGCTCGACGCACGGGTAGGCGGGGATCCGGATCCGCTGCGCGAACCGGCTGTGCGCGGGCTCGGCCGGCTGCTCCTTGCACTGGCCGTCCGCACCGTAGAGCCAGCCGTGGTAGAGGCAGCGCAGGCCGTCGTTCTCGTGCCGGGCGAACGCCAGGTCGACACCGCGGTGCGCGCAGAACCGGCCGACCAGGGCCCAGCCGCCGTCCTCGGTCCTGAACAGCACCAGGTCCTCGCCGAGCAGCCGGACCGGCTTGACCTGGCGTTCCGGCGCCATCTCGGAGACCAGGGCGGCGGGCTGCCAGTAGGCGCGCATCAACTTGCCGAGCGGCGTGCCCGGCCCGCTGCGGGTGACGCGTTCGTTCTCCTCAGGCTTGAGCACAGAGCCTCCCGGGATCTCATTTCACATCGGCGGCATACGATCTCGCCAAGATTGGATCCAATCCTGCCACGGGAAGTGATCTCCAGGAAAGAGCCATCGCGTTTCCACCTTGTGACGGACTTGCTCCAGGCGGTTCCCGCACTCTTGCTTCTGCGGTACGAGTCAGCGGCAGTCCCCGCCGAAATCCGACCCGTCCCATCCTGCCCTCGGATGTGACCGCTCTGTGGCCCCGCCCATCCGCTCGCCTCCCGCGGGGCGCCTGTCTGCCGGGCGCCTGTCTGCGGGACGCCTTTGCCCGGGGGCGCCTGCTCGCGCGGCGCTGCTACCCGTCTGGCCGTGCTCGCCACTCGCTGCTGGACACGTTTCGTAGTCAGCGTCCGCGTGGCAACTTCAGGCGCCCGGCGCACCCGCCGTCACCACGCCCACTGCGGGTGTGGTGATTTGGGGCGCCCAGGACGCCCGTAGTCACCACGTCCACTGGAGGTGTGGTGATTTGGGGCGCCCAGGACGCCCGTAGTCACCACGTCCACTGGAGGTGTGGTGATTTGGGGCGCCCAGGACGCCCGTAATCACCACACCCGCTGCAGGTGTGGTGATTTGGGGTGTCCAGGGGCCGGAGGTTTCCATGCGGGCCTCGTGCCCTGACTGCGGAACGTGTTCGGTGCTTCGGTGCTTCGCGGCTCGTGGCTCGTGGCTCGCGGCTCGCGGCGGGGGCTGAGCGGTGCGGGCGGTCGATAGCCTGGGCCGGTGACGAATCCGGACTTCACGGCCACGCTGCCCCGCAAGCGGATGGGCGCCGGGATCCTGCTCTGCGACGACCGGGGGCGGGTGCTGCTGGTCGAGCCGACGTACAAGGACTACTGGGAGGTTCCGGGCGGCACGGTCGAGGCGGACGAGTCACCGCGTGCGGCCGTGGTACGCGAGATCGACGAGGAGCTGGGGCTGCCGGTGTGTCCGGGCCGGCTCCTGGTGACCGACTGGGTGCCGCCGCGACCGGACCGCACCGAGGGCCTGATGCTGATCTTCGACGGGGGTGTGCTGACGCCGGAGCAGGCGGCGGCGATCCGGCTGCCGCCCGCGGAACTGCGCGGATGGGCATGGTGCACCGAGCGGGAGGCCGGTGAGCGGCTCTCCGCGTTGCTGGCCCGCCGGGTGGTCGCCGCGGTCCGGGCCCGCGCCGAGAACACGGCGGTCTACCTGGAGGACGGCTGTCCGGTGTCCTGACCCGGTGCGATGTCGTGCGCCCGGATCCGGCTCGGAGTCGTGCGCCCGGATCGGGGATCGGTGTGGTGTGCCGGCCGGGGAGGCGTGGCTGCTGCGGGAGCGCCGTCCACCTTCGCGACGAGCTGCGGTGCCGTGACGAGCCGCGACGTGGGGACTCGGGGCGTCACGGGTTCAGGGGCTTGATGCCGGGAGTGCGGGGATGGTGCTTCGGTGCGTACCCGATATGGGATGACCGTCAGCGTGCCCGGCGGCGCACGACGCCCGACAGGGGGCGGGTCGGTCCGACTGTCACGGCGGTAGCGTGGGTGGCGCGCCCCGACTCCGGTCGCACGCCGGCACCCGAGCGGCTGAGGGCCGGAACCACGGCGGTCACGCTGTTGCGGTGGTGCTCGCGGCGGCGGCGCAGTTCGCGGCTCGTGCCCGGGGCGTCCGTGCACAGGGCCAGGGCGGAACCCGAGGCCACCGACGCCACCAGCTTCGTCAGGTTGTTACTCATTGCAGTCCTCCAGTTACCCATCGTGTCGCTGACGGGTCCGCTAATCGGTAGGCCGGTCGGCCGCTCAAGCACCTGTGGCAAAGATGGCCCGAACAGCCGACCGAGCCCGCCGGACGTATCAGCCGCGGAGTGTCCGTGCCGCCATCGGCGCCTCCGCGTCCCGGCGGACCGGCCTCAGCAGCGTCGAGCCCAGCAGGATGAGGCCGACGAGGAACGGATAGATGATGCCGCGTTCGGCGAGCCCGATCAGGATGCCGGCCCCGGAGGCGAGGGTTCCCGCGAAAGCGCCGATCGAGGCCAGCCCGAGGACGCCGAACAGCACCAGGGCCCGGCCCAGCGTGGGGGAGACCCCGAGGAACCGGTGCGATCGGCCGAGGAGCACCGACAGCACGTTGCACGACACGAACCCGAGGAGCGCGCCCAGCCCGTGGAAGTCGGTCGTGCCGTCGTCCCCGCTCCCCGGGAACGCCGCCACCAGCACCATGCCGGCCGCCAGCACCGCCGCCGTGGTGACCAGCGCGGTACGCCGCCCGGCCGGCAGCCCCCGCAGCATGCTCACGCCGATCAGGGTGGCGACTCCCAGCAGGAAGAACCCGGCGTTCATCACGGCGGCGAGCGGCGAGTACATGTACTGGCCGAACGCGGTGAGCGGCCCGTGCACCCCGAGGTTGCTGATGAAATGGTGGGTGTAGCTGTACGCCGGATCCGACCACGCCGCCGCGGCGACGAACTCGGCGGCGAAGTAGACGCCACCGGCGGCGACGAGTGCCGTACCCGCTCCGCGGCGGTGCTGGATGTCGTTCATGGGATCCTCTCGGTGTTCTCGGTGTTCTCGGTGTTCTCGGTGGGTGGAGCGTGGGTGGAGCTTGGGCCGGGTCGCTCCCACGGCGCTGACAGCGCGCTGTCACGGCTTGGGTTCAGATGCCGGGTCGCGCGAGGATCCAGAGATGGATTCCGATGATCGCCTCCGGGTGACACTGCTCGGTGCTTTCCGGGTGTCCCGCGGTGGCGTGGTCCTGCCGGTCGCCGGGGTGCGGTTACAGGGGCTGCTCGTGCGGCTGGCGCTCGCGGGTGGCCATCCGGTCCACCCCGACGTTCTGATCGCCGGCATCTGGGGACCGGAGCCGCCGTCCGATCCGGTTGCCGCACTGCAGAACCTGGTCTCCCGGTTGCGCCGCGTCCTCGTGGTCGAGCAGGTGCCGGGCGGCTACCGGCTGGCGGTGGACCCGGCCGCGGTGGACGCGCTGCGGTTCGAACGTCTCGCCGCCACCGGCCGGCAGCATCTGCGGGCCGGTGAGCCGGGACCGGCGGCCGCCGCGCTCGCTGAAGCGGTGGCGTTGTGGGGCGACGAGCCCGCCGCCCTTGCCGCTGTAGCGCCCACCGTGGCGACTCGTCTGGCCCGCCTGTCCGTCGAAGCCGTCACCGACCTGGCCGACGCCGAGGTGGCGCTGGGCCGGACCGAACAGGCTGCCACCCGGCTGGCGGCCCTGCTGACCGGACATCCCGGTGACGAGCGGGCGGCCGGGCTGCTGATGGACGCGCTCGCCGCACAGGGCCGGCAGGCCGAGGCCCTGGCCGTCTACCAGCGGATCCGGGCGGTGCTGGCGGACACCCTCGGCGCCGACCCGGATGCTGCCCTGCGGGAACGCCACGGCCGTCTGCTGCGCGGAACAGCTTCGGAGAATCCGGTTCCCCGGCCGGTTGCGGGGTTGCCCGCGCCGGTGACCGGCTTCGTCGGCAGGGACGGGGACCTGGCCCGGATCGACGCCCTGCTCGCCGCCGGGCGTCTGGTCACGGTGGTCGGCTCCGGCGGGGTGGGCAAGACCCGGCTTGCGCTGACCGCGGCACACCGCCGCCGGCACGGGTACGCCGGCGGCGCCCGGCTCGTCGACCTGTCGGCCGTCACCGAGCCGGCGAAGGTCGCGGCGGCGGTGCTCGCCGGGATCGGACGCCCGGCCGGCCGGATGTTCGACGCTCGCCGCCACGGACCCGGCGACGACCGGGAGGCCCTGCTCGGCGAGCTCGCCGGCCGGGAGATCCTGCTGCTGATCGACAACTGCGAGCACCTGATCGACGCCGTCGCCCACCTGGCCTCGGCGCTGCTGACACGGTGTCCCGGCCTGCGGATCCTCGCCACCAGCCGGGAACCCCTGGCCGTCGACGGGGAGGCGCTCGTGCCACTGCACCCGCTGGCGGTGCCCGGCCCCGGTGACACCGCCGACCAGGCCCGCACGTCGGAGGCGGTCCGCTTGTTCACCGCACGGGCCGCGGCGGTGAGCCCCGGATTCACCCTGGACGGGACCGCACTGTCCGACGTGGTCCGGGTAGTCCGCGGCCTGGACGGTCTGCCGCTCGCCCTGGAACTCGCGGCGGCCCGCCTCCGCACCCTGTCCCTGCCCGCCCTCGCCGACGGGCTGTCCGACCGGTTCCGGCTGCTCAACGCCGGCAACCGGACCGCGCCGGCCCGGCACCGCACCCTGCACGCGGTGATCGCCTGGAGCTGGGACCTGCTCGACGAGCACGAACGCGTCGTCGCCGAACGGATCGCCGTGCTGCCCGGCGGCGTCACCCCGGCGTCAGCCGTCGCGGTCTGCGCCGGGACCGGTGTGCCCGCCGCCGACATCCCCGCACTGCTCAGCGCCCTCGTCGACCGGTCACTACTGCAGCTCGCCCCGGAGGCCGGACGGTTCCGCATGCTGGAGACCATTCGCGAGTACGGGGCCGCGCACGCGACCGGCACGACCCGTGACCTCGCCGCCGGGTACCTCACCGCGCTGACGGCCCGTCTCGACCCGCACCTGCGCGGCCCCGGCCAGCGGGAGGCGCTGCGTACCCTCGACGCCGAGCACGACAACGCACTCGCCGCCCTGCGTCACCGGTGTGCGACCGGGGACGCGGCCGGCGCGGTCACCCTCACCCTGAACCTCACCTGGTACTGGCAGATGACCGGCCGGCACGCCGACGCCGCCCACTGGCTGGGCGCGGCCCTTGCCGTACCCGGTGATGTGCCGACGTCCGACCGTGACGACGCCCGCGCCGCCCACCTGCTCAACCGGGCGGACCACACCGCGGGCACCACGGCCGCCGACGCCGCGCGGGACCGCGACCAGATGCGGGACCTGGCCGTCCGGCTGACCGGCCGCCCGGGACGGCCCGGCCTCTACCGGCTGCTCGGCCCGATCCTGCTCTTCCTGCACGACGAGCAGAGCGCACTCACGGCCTTCGAACGGCTGGCCGCGGGCGACGACGTCTGGACGGCCGGGATGGCGCACATGTTCCTGGCCGAGATCGCCGAGAGCAGCGGCCGGCTCGACCAGGCGCGCGGTCACGTCGAGGAGTCCCTGGACCGGTTCCGGCGCTCCGGCGACCGGTGGGCGCAGGCCGCGCTGCTGGCGACGCGGGCCCGGAACCGGCGCTACGACGACCTCGACGGTGCGCTCGACGACCTGGACCGGTCCCGGACGATGACCGGCGAGTTCGGGGTGGTGAGCCGCAGCGACCAGTTCGACACCGACCTGCTCGGCATCGACCTGCACCTGCGGCGCGGCGACACCGGCCGGGCGGCCACGATGATCGACGCGGCCCGGGACCTGGTGTCCTCGCCGGAGATGCGGACGCTGATCGCCGCGCGCGAGGCCGTGCTACTCATCCGGCTCGGCGAACTGGACCGGGCCCGACAGCTACTGACCGAAGCCGACCGCGATTGCCTGGAGCCCGGTGGTGACGCCGGACCGGGCCGCGAGGGCGCCGCCATGGCACCCGGGGACCGGGCACGCACGGCAGTCGGCAGCGCACGCGTGCTGCTCCGGCTGGCGCTGGGCGACCCCCTCGGGGCGGAGAACGCGCTGCGGGACGCCTACGCGGCGGCGCTGGCCACCCGGGAACTGCCCGTCCTGGCGCCGGTGGCCGTCGACGGTGCGGCCCTCGCCGTGCACCACGGACGGCACCACCGGGCGGCCGTGCTGCTCGGGGCCGCCGCCCGGCTCCGGGGCACCCACGACCGCACCGATCCGCAGGTCCGTGACCTCAGCCGGAGCTGCCGGACAGCGCTCGGTGACGGTGCGTTCGTCACCGCGTACACCGAAGGCTGGAATTTCGACACGGCGACGGCGGTCTCCACCGTGAGTCGCCCGGCCGGGGCCGCCACACACCGGTGAGCGCCCGTCCCCGCCATGGCGGGCGCCGATCCGCTCCGCCGGGTCGGCGCGGGCCGCGGCCAGGTAGGCGAGGTAGTCGAGCGGCGTGCGGCCGAAGATCGTCCCGTCGGGTGCCGGTGGGGCCGACAGGGTGCGCATCGCGCAGGTCAGCATGGCCCGGTAGTCCTCCGGGGCTGGCTGGCGTCATACAGCGCGTCCCAAATAGTTGTCAATCGACAGAAAACGGATTGGTCGCCACGTCTACCGACAAAGGCTGCCGGGTCACCCGCACCGGCGCGGGTGACCCGGCCAGGCTGCTGACGCCGTCCTGGCCGGGCGGATCCAGGCGGTCACGCGGCTGACACGGGACTACGGGATTCCGCCGATCACCGCCGGGCTCCGCGAGCGTGGCGCGCTGGTCGACCACAAGCGGGTCGAGGGTGATGCGCCGGTATCGGGCCGGCCTGGGTGGCCCGGTACAAGCGGCAGCGGTTCGATCACCGCCCATCCCTGTCCGTCAGTTCACCACTCCCAACACCAGACTCTTCAACCAGAACTGATCAGCAGGAATCGGCCTGGCGTATAGCGGTGCTCGGCACGACGTTTCGCCGGTCGCCGGGACGGACGGGGTGGGTCGTATTCCTCCGGTCGTCGGCTGGTTCCGTCAGACTGGAGGAGAGGGCGTAGCCGCCCGACAGAGGCGGGACGGGGGTCGTCATGTCGTCGCGGCTGTCATGGCTGGACGGTTCAGAGGCCGAGCAGCAGTGGATTCGGGAGCTGCTCAGGTTGTTCACCGAGTCGGAGGCTCGTGACGAGCTCGGCATCGGGCAACTTCGTGACGCTTTCGGGGAGTTGCTCTTTCCGGGGACGTCGACTCTGCACACCCGGGCTCGTTATCTGCTGATCGTGCCGTGGTGTATCCAGTACGCCGGCCGCCACCCTGGCCGCGACCAGGCGGTTGAGCTGGACCGGATCGAGCGCCGGCTGATCACCACCATGATCGATGCGGACGCTACCCGCGGGCTCATCGGCCGGCTTTCCGCCGCAGCGGTCAAGACGCTGCCGTCCACCATCTACCGTTCGGCACTGCGCCGGTACGGGATCGACAACGGTCATGCCGGGGCGGAGACTCCAGCCGAGACGACCGAGCTGACCGAGCGCGTTCCGGGTCGCTGGCCGCCCACGCTGCCCCCACCGCCGGACGGATTTCCGGATAGCCTCGCCGCGCTCGAGTTGACGGCCGCCGAGGCGGCCTGGCTCCGTGAGAACATCATGATCCGCGTCCGTGGCACGCTGTTGGAACACCTTCTCAGACCCGGCAACCGGCCAGACGAACGATCCCAGTCTCCATGGGATGACTCTGCTGCGACGAGCGCGCCGCCTGACCCGGCCGCAGCCCTCGAGCACGCCCGCAAGTTCTCGATCGCCATGCACGGCGCCGCCCTGCTTTATAACCTGCTGCTCGCCGAAGCCTACGAGCGGGCCGATTTCACTGACATCACGCCGCGTGATTTCCGCGAGGCTCTGAAAATCTGGAACGACGAGATGGCCACGGTCGGTGCCTGGGACCGGCCGGATATGTGGGCCAGGCTCATCCGGGTCAATCCGCGCATTGCAGCCGGCGCCGCCCGCCGTTTTGCCGATACCTGGCTCGGCTTGGTTCTGGACGGGCGGGTCCGGGACGTGGCGGACGATCCGCGACTGCGCGATTTGGTGGCTGGCCGTGAGAAGACGGTCAAGAAAGCCCAGTCCCGGCTGGTGAACCGCAACCTGCTCGGCGAATGGAGCGGCGATTCCGGCACCCGCCCGTTGCTGTTTCGCTGGCCGCAGGTACGCCGCATGGTCATCGACATCCATGATGGGGTGGAAGCCGCCGATGCTGTTACCACCTGACGGGCGATCCCTGCTCACCGACGTGTTACGCCCGCCTCCCGGATACCGCCTGGACCGGGCGGTCGCAACCACCTTCACCCTCGATCTGGGCAGTCTGCTGGTCGCGCCAATCGCCTTCGCCGCGCACGGGGCGGGCGATGTGGATGACGAAATGTCGATCCTGGTGGCGATTCAGGACTGCGCCAACCGGATCGACGTTTTCTGCCAGGCCGGGTACATCCGATGTCCGCCACTCAAATCCAAGCTACTGCTGGTGCTGGAGAAGATGGTCCACCAGGTGCCCAGGCCGACCACGGGACACCTGTTTCATCCCAAGATATGGCTGGTTCGGTACATCCGCGGCGGCGAACGCCTTCTGCGCCTGATCGTGCTGAGCCGTAACCTGACCGGCGACCGGAGTTGGGACGTCTGCCTCATCCTGGACGGCGCGATCGGTGGCCGTCCGTCCGCAGCCAACAGCCCTATCGCGAAACTGCTTCGGCACGTCATGGGCCGCACCGTTCCAGGACTGCCGGAGGAACGGCGGGCGGCGATCGACGGCCTGGTTGAGGACGCGCGCCGGGCCGAGTGGGAACTGCCGGACGGGTTCCGCGAACATACGTTCTACGCGCTCGGCGTTCCCGGTTGCGGACGCCCTGACTTCGACGGAACCCGGCACCTGGTCATGGCACCCTTCGTCGAGGAGGGCGGCCTGGAGATCTGTGCCCCAGGGCAGGGTTCCCTGGCCATCATCGCCCGGCAGGAGGAACTCGACCGGTTGTCTGACGATGCCCTCGAAGGATGCGACGTCTTCGTTCTCAGCGAGCAATTCATGCTGGACCGCGACGAGGAACTGGGCGCTCCTCGGTTGACCGGGCTGCACGCCAAGACATACGTGATCGAGAAGCAGCGTCGTGCCCGCGTCCTGGTCGGTTCGGCGAACGCCACCCGTGCCGCTTACGGCGGCAACGTCGAATTCCTTGTCGAACTGGTCGCATCGAAGGACCAGCACGGCATCGACTCGATGATCAACGACAAGGCCGGTCTGCGCGCCATCCTTGAGGAGTATCAGCGTGGCCCCCAGGTAGAGCCCGATCCAGAAGAGGAGATCGGCCGGAACCTGGAGTACTACCTGTGTGATCTTGCCGCGGTGGTGTTCGTCGCGGAGGTCGGTGCGAAAGGAGACCTCTTCGAGATGAGCATAACTGCCGGTGACCTTCCGCAACCGGTCGGCGATCTCACCCTGATGCTCAACCTCTACACCCTGTCCTCCGAAGCCATGCCGATCGATCCGGGCCGGGCCGTCGATGTGCGTTTCCAGCATCTGTCCATCACCGCCGTGACCGCATTCCTGGTCATCACCGCCACCGCGCCCGACGGCACGTCTCGCGAAAAGATCGTGGTGGCCGACCTGATCGGTGATCCACCCGGTCGGTTCGACCGTGTCTTCGCCGATCAGATCGACACCCCCGAGAAGTTCCTGGAGTTCATGTTGTTGTTGCTCGGGCCTGGGCCGATTCGGCTTCGGCACCCGGACCCTGGTGCCGGAACCCGGCCCGCCGTTGGCGGTGTATCGCCGCTGTTCGACGTGGGTCTCCTGGAGATGCTGCTCGGTGCCCTGGTGACCCGGCCCGCTCAACTCGCCGGCCTGGGTAAACTGATCGAGCAGAAGGCCGCCGACCCGGAGCACGGCGTGCTGCCCCAGGGGTTCCTGGAATTGTGGCACCTGATCGACGAGGCCCGCCGTGACCTGCAGGGAAACGCGGCATGCTGAAGGACTTCCAGCGTGACACCGTCGCGTATGTCATGGACCGCTACTTCGGGCCCGATCCGACCCGCCGATTCCTGATCGCCGACGAGACGGGTCTGGGTAAGAGCGTCGTAGCCGGTGGCATCATCGCCGACCTCATCGACCGGTTGCGAGACGACGACAAGATCAACCGGATCGACATCGTCTACATCTGCTCCAACCAGGACATCGCCGGTCAGAACCTGGAACGTCTGGCTGGTTCGCATCCGATCTGGACGGGGCCGAGCCGTCTCACTCTTCTCGGCCTCAAACCGCTGCATTCGTCGGAGGACGCCACCGGTGGCAAACCGGTCAACTTCGTCGCCTTCACCCCCGGGACCTCACTCGATTCGCGGGGGCGACCCACCGGCCGGGTCGACGAGCGTGCCTTGCTCCACTGCCTGCTCGGCCAGCGCGGCCATTGGGGCGGCTGGAAGCGCAGGGCTGCGATGCTGGTTCTGCAGGGTGCGAGCAGCTCCTTCGACGGGCATTGCTCGGCGATGGCGATCAAGTTGGCGAACACTGGCTTCGACCCCGTAGTCCGCGACAGCTTCGACCGGATCGCGATGCACCACGACCTTTATGACCGATTTGACGCGTTGGTTGACGACCTCGGCCGCCGCCGGGAAATGCGCGCCGACGAACCGGAACGAGCGCGGAAGCTGACCGGCGAACTGCGACGCGCCCTGGCTCAGGCCGGAGTCGCAGCGCTTGAACCGGACCTGATCGTCCTCGACGAGTTTCAGCGGTTCCGGAACCTGCTCGACCAGCGTGAGGACAACGAGGCCGCAGAACTGGCTCGTCATCTGTTCGACTATCCCGAGTCCCGGTTGCTGCTGCTATCCGCGACACCGTACAAACCGTTCTCTTACGCTGAGGAAACCGACGACCATCACGCTGACCTGCATGTGGTGCTGCGTTTCCTCTGCCCGGACGAGCAGTGGAACCAGGCTGTCCGCCGGCAACTCGGCGCCTACCGGGACGCAATGATCACCGGCGCCGCTACCGGCCCTATCCGGTCCGAGATACGACGGCTCCTGCTGCCGTTCATGTGCCGCACCGAACTCCCAGCGCGCAGTCGAAACGCGATGCTGTCCGAGCACGTCACACCGGCCACCGATCTGGATGCGGCGGAGATCCGGTCATACGTCGCGATGAAGCAGCTCGGAGCAGCGTTGAAGGCGCCGGTCACGCTCGACTACTGGAAGTCGGTGCCGTACTTCCTCAACTTCGTCGAGGGCTACCTGCTCGGGAAGCATCTTCAGGATGCGTTGCGGAAACGGCCCGAGAAACGGGTGCGGGAACTGCTGGACATCGCAAGATTGCTCAACCCTGAGAAGATCGCTGCGAAAGCGCCTATCGAACTCGGTAACAGCCGGTTGCGCAAACTTGCCGAACAGACCGTGGGAGATGACTGGTGGCAGCTGCTATGGATGCCTCCGTCGATGCCCTACTACCGCCTCGAAGGTCCGTTCCAGCGGGGCAGCATGACGAAACGGCTGGTGTTCTCGTCCTGGAACGCAACACCGACCGCCGTGTCGGCGCTGCTCAGCTATGACGCCGAAAGCCGGGTGCGGGACGGGCGCCCGGACCCGGCGCGCGCCCGGCTCGACTACCGGATCAGCCGGATCGGCAGCGGCCGCCCCGCGGCGATGAGTACCTTCGCCTTATTCTGGCCGCATCCAGGGCTGGCTGAGGTCTGTGATCCGCAGAATTTCGCCCGGGGCGAACCGGATCGGCTGATGTCGCTCGCTGAGATCGAGGCGGCCTGCCGGGATCGGCTACGAGACCTGTTCCCGGACGGGCTGCACGACACCGGACACGTTGGGGAGTTGCAACCGTGGCGCGCCGTGCTGCGCTGGCCCGGTGCCAGGCCCGCTGACCTGGCCCTCGAGGCCGCCGCGGACGTGATGCACAACCCTGAGGGCACCGATGAGGCATATCAAGGACTCCGGCGCCACGTCGAACACGCGTACGCTGTCATGGCCGGCCATGAGCCGGTCTGCGCGCGGCCAGAGGACGTGCTTGACGACCTCGTGTCGATCGGTATGCACGCACCAGCGAACGTCGCCTGGCGTGCTCTGCGCCGACTGGTCACCGACCGGGTCACCCCGCAACGCTTGTGGCACTGCGCCGCTGCCGTAGCCGACGGGCTGCACAGCCTCTTCAACAAGGTCGACTCGATGCTCCTGCTGGACAAGCTCGACTTGGGCAGCCATTACTGGCAGGCGGTGCTCCGGTACTGCGCCGTCGGTGGCCTGCAAGCGGTGCTCGACGAATACCTACACGTACTGAATTCCTCGGCGACGGGGAACCCTCTCGACGACGACTCGTTGTGGAAGCTGGCGGTCGAGGCGTGGGAGGCGCTGACGCTGCGCCCGGCCCCATACGTGGCGTTCAACCCGCTCGACCACCAGAACCCGATCCGGATCACCGGGAGGTTTGCACTGCGGTACGGCGGGCGCGGCGACGATGAGGCGGGAGCCGATCGTGCGAAAGCCATCCGGGCTGCCTTCAACAGCCCCTTCTGGCCATTCGTCGTGTCCACCACCAGCGCCGGGCAGGAAGGCATTGACTTTCATAGCTACTGTTCTGCGGTGGTGCACTGGAACACCCCTGCTAATCCGGTTGATTTCGAACAACGCGAAGGCCGGGTGCAACGGTTCGGCGGGCACGCCGTACGGCGCAACGTCGCCGCCGGCCACCGTGCCGCCGCGCTCCGATCCGACCATCCGGACATTTGGAAGGCTGCTTACGACGCCGCCCGAAAAGCTTCTGAGGACGGTGACTTCACGCCGTACTGGATCTGCCCAGGTCCCGTCACCACGGAACGACATCTGCTGCCGCTCCCGCTGAGCCGCGACGAGGGCAGGTACCGGCGACTGCAGCGCGACCTGGCGATGTACCGGCTGACGTTCGGCCAACCCCGCCAAGAGGACATGCTCCAACTTCTGACCATCCGCGACCACGACACCGAACTGATCGACCTGCGGCCACCGCCGTCCATCGGTCGATGACGTCCGGCACCGGCGGCTGAGGCGCGCACACCCTCGTCGGCAACGAGTGCCTTAGCCTTGCTCAGCGGGCATCTTGCGGCTGCCGGGGGCAAGCGTGGGTCGATCAGCGATTCTTCATCGATCCCACCGGAACGCTAACGATACGGGGCAGGTGTCTCGACCCAATGGTCGTCTATGTACGAGCGGTAGAGCAGGGCTGTGAAGACGTGGACGAACTGGGCTCGGCCGCCGGAGTCGGACCCGTTGCGCAGGCGATCGACCAGATCGTAGGCGGCGTCACGACACATCGCTCCGATGCTGCCCAGGGGTACGGTGTCGAACCGTGAGTCGAATCGTTCGGTCAGCCAGTCGGTGAACGGTCTGTCCGGCTCCTCTTCGGTCCAGATCTCACCATCCTGCTCATGCCAATAGGCGTCCAGGACCATGATCCCGAGTTTCCGGGTGAATCGTCGCCAGAGGTCTTCGCTGCCTTCGTCGAACAGGTCCTCGACGATTTCCTCCGCGGCGGCCGCGCATTCGGACCCAAGGAGCCCGGCATGCTCCATGACCTCCGGTGTCGCCTTTTCGGCCACGTACTCCTCGAACCATGGTTCGAACGGCCGGTCTGGTTCTTCGACGTTGGGATCAGGGGAAATCGTGCCGTCGTCGCCTATGACATCGTCCGTCACGGGAACAGCCTATTATCTTCCGAGGCATGACAAAGGGGGAATAAAGCCACATGACTCGAATCTGATAGTGCGGTGAGGTTGACCGAACTTCGCCCGTGGCCTCGCGGATCTCGAGGCGCGCCTGTTCGTTATGACAACCACGCGTTGAACCAGCGTGCCGCTGAGGCTGCCGCCGGCTCGGCTTGCAGCTCGCTGGCGGTGATCATGACCGGAGCTCCTATGAGGACAGGGTGGACGACGCCGTCGATTTACTTCTCGATAGCGGCGGCGTGAGCGGCCATGACCCGTTTGAGGGCGGCGGCGTGCTCGCCCGACAGGCGGCGCCGAAGGGGGTGTCCTTCAGTAACCGAGCTGCCTCGCGTACCAGGGAACGTAGGTGACGGTGAGGGTCACGACGCCGGCTCGGCCGTCGAAGAAGAGGCCGGTCTC
The DNA here is from genome assembly GCF_000962825.1 of Actinoplanes rectilineatus. Taxonomy (GTDB): domain Bacteria; phylum Actinomycetota; class Actinomycetes; order Mycobacteriales; family Micromonosporaceae; genus Actinoplanes; species Actinoplanes rectilineatus. The sequence goes on along the minus strand of NZ_JZKF01000072.1, from coordinate 13,614 downwards.
GCCGTCCTTGCGCCAGCAGGCCGTGTAGTCGGAGCAGGACGCCAGTGAGGAACCGCCGGATTGCTGATCGGGCTGCCAGCCGGCGTCGGCTGCCGCCTCGCGTACCGTCGCCGTCACCTCGTCGGTGGCTCCTCGGGCCTCGAAGATGCGGGTGCGGGACGCATACCGTTCCTGGCCGAAGTCGGGTTGTTCGTGTTTGTCGCTGCCCCGCACCCGCCAGGACGCGGGCAGGCTCAGGTCGTCGAGTAGGTCACCGGCCTGGGAACGCGATACCGCCGCGGCCGCGAACCCGTATAAGCAGGGTGAACACAGCGCCAGGACTGCCGCCACCGCCAGCCAGGGCCACCAGCGACTACGGCGACGGGCGGGAGGAGAGTCCATGCCGCTGATCCTCCCAGGCCGGCCGGGGCAGGTGGTCGCAGCCGTGGTCGTTCTCGTCGTAGCGCAGGCATAGCGGCCGGGTCTCGGTAAGCAGACTCCACCAGTGGCGATGGGTGGCGTCCCGTTCGGGGTCCGTGCGTTTTCACTACATGGAGACTTATCGATCGATTGAACCCTGAAACGCATCGGAAATCTCGCGGATCTTGTGACGTCACGGAGCGCGTCTTGAATACCTGTCACGCGACAGAAAGTGGGTGGCGAGATGAGTACCGCGACCACCGCGGGTGCGAAGGCCCATGCCCGTGCCCAGGAGAGCGCCACTCCGGTGACCCGGCCCGACCCGCCCGAGGGCGTCGACCCGGCGAGTGTGACCTGGAGTGAGATCGTGGCCGGGGGCGGTTACGCGCACGCGGTCCTGGCGCCGGGCACTCTGCTGGAACTGACCGATCTGGACGGCGACGCCTGTGCGGGGCTGCTGCTCTACAACGCGCTGGAGACGCACGAGCGGCTCAACGTCGCCGACACCGTCAAGGTGCAGTGGCAGGTCTACACGGCCGCCGGGCAGATTCTGCTCTCCGATCAGGGGCGGGCCCTCGCGACCGTGGTGGGGGACACCTCCGGGCGACACGACTCGTTCTTCGGGGTCGGTTCCCGGGACCGTAACGAGCGGCGGTACGGCGACGGCAGCCCGCAGGGGCCGTCGCCGGCCGGCCGTGAGCTGTTCAAACTGGCGGCGGCCAAACACGGGCTCGGGCCTCGCGACATCCCGCCGGCGCTCACTTTCTTCCAGGGAGTGCGGATCGCGGCGGACGGCACCCCGGAGTTCCTCGGTTCGGCGGGGGCGGGCGCGACCCTGCGACTGCGGGCGGACATGCCGGTGGTGGTGCTGATCGCCAACACCGCGCATCCGCGGGACTCACGGGAGGCGTACACCTGCGGTCGTCTCGGTGTGGTGGCCTGGCGGCCCGGCAGCGACGTCCCCACCGCCGAGCAGGGGCCGGAGGCCCGCCGTGCCTATCGGAACACCAGTGACTACCTGCGAGCCCGGGGGCTTTCATGATCGTGCGGGACGAGGTCGTGGCGCCGCGGGCGCCCTGGTCGGCGATTCTGGAGAAGGGTCAGACGCTGACGATCGTCGATGTAGACGGCAATCAGGCGGTGGATTTCCTGGCCTACGACGCGGACGACACCGCGAACGCCTACAGCGCGCAGGCCACCCTCCAGGAGCAGGATTCGGTCTACCTGGTGACCGGTTCGGTGCTGCGTACGGCGGAGTCGGCGCCGCTGCTGACCATCGTGGCCACCGATGTGGAGCGGCACGACACGCTCGGCGGCGCGTGTTCCAAGGAGTCGAACACGCTGCGGTACGGATTCCACACGTACTCCCAGCACGCCTGTGCCGAGAACTTCCTGGCCGAGTTCTCCCGGTACGGGATGGGCAAGCGCGACCAGGTTTCCAACATCAACTGGTTCATGAACGTGCCGGTCGACCCGGACGGCGCCCTCGGCATCGTGGACGGCATCTCCGCGCCCGGCCTGTCGGTCAGCCTGCGCGCCGAGACCCGCGTGCTGGTCGTCGTCTCGAACTGCCCGCAGATCAACAACCCGTGCAACGGGTTCGACCCGTCGCGCGCCCGGATGACGATCCATGACTGAGCCCGCTGTCCTGCTGATCGCCAACCGCGGCGAGATCGCGGTCCGGATCATCCGGACCGCCCGGGCGATGGGCCTGCGGACCGTGGCGATCTTCTCGGACGCCGACCGGGGGACCGCGCACGTCCGCCTGGCCGACGAGGCGATCCCGGTGCCCGGCTACCTGGACGTGGACGCGGTGATCGACGCAGCGAAACAGTCCGGCGCGACAGCGGTCCACCCCGGATACGGGTTCCTCTCCGAGAACGTCGCCTTCGCCACCCGCTGCGAGGACGCGGGCATCACCTTCGTCGGGCCGACCCCGGCCAACCTGGCGATCTTCGGGGCCAAGCACACCGCCCGGGACGCCGCCGAGGCCGCCGGGGTGCCGCTGCTCGCCGGCACCGGCGTGCTCGCCGACCTGGACGAGGCCCTCGCGGCGGCCGGCCGGATCGGCTACCCGGTGATGCTGAAGGCGACCGCGGGTGGCGGCGGCATCGGCATGCGGGCCTGCGACGGCGACGACGCCCTGCGGGCCGCCTGGACCGAGGTCCGCCGGCTCGCCGAGGCCAGCTTCGGATCCGCCGAGGTGTTCCTGGAACGCCTGGTCACCGCGGCCCGGCACGTCGAGGTGCAGGTCTTCGGCGACGGTACGGGCCGGGTCCGTGCCCTCGGTGACCGGGACTGCACCCTGCAGCGCCGCAACCAGAAGGTCCTCGAGGAGTGCCCCGCCCCGGGCCTGTCGGAGACGGTGCGGACCGCGATGGCCGAGGCGTCGGTCCGGCTCTGCGCGGCGGTCGGCTACCGGTCGGCGGGCACCGTCGAGTACATCTACGACGCGGACCGCGAGGAGTTCGCCTTCCTCGAGGTGAACACGCGGCTGCAGGTCGAACACCCGGTCACCGAGGCGGTGTACGGCATCGACCTGGTCGCGTGGATGCTCCGGCTGTCCGCGGGGGAGACGGACATGATGGCCGTCCCGCTGGTTCCGCAGGGAGCGGCGGTGGAGGCGCGCGTCTACGCGGAGAACACCGACCTGGGCAACGTGCCGAGCGCCGGCGTGATCACCCGGGTGCGGGTGCCGGACGACGTCCGCTTCGACGCCTGGATCGAACCCGGGGCGGAGGTCAGCGCGCACTACGACCCGATGCTCGGCAAACTGATCGTGACCGGAACTGATCGGGACGCCGCGTGGGCCGCCCTGCGCGACGCGCTCGCCGCGACCCGGATCGACGGGGTCGCCACCAACCTGGGGCTGCTCGCGGCGACGGCCGGGCATCCGGTGGTGCTGGCGGGGGAGCACCACACCGGGACGCTCGCCACGGTGGTCAACACGGCGCCGCGGATCGAGGTGGTCCGGGCCGGACTGCTCGCGACGGTGCAGGACTGGCCGGGGCGGATCGGGTACTGGCCGGTGGGTATCCCGCCGTCCGGGCCGATGGACGATCTGTCGTTCCGGCTGGGCAATGTGGCGCTGGGCAATCCGGAGGGCGCGCCGGGCATCGAGATCACGATGACCGGGCCGGTGCTGCGGTTCCACTGCGCGGCGACGGTGATGCTGACCGGGGCGCCTACACCGTTCAGCGTGGACGATGTCGCGGTGCCGCAGTGGGAGCCGGTGGCGGTGCCGGCCGGGTCGCTGGTCACGATCGGTACCGCCAGCCGGGGGATGCGGTCGTACCTGCTCATTCAGGGATCGTTGGATGTGCCGTCGACGTTGGGGTCGGCGAGCACGTTCGACCTGGGGGAGATGGGGGGATATTCCGGACGTGCGCTGCGGGTCGGAGATGTCCTTGCTCTTGCCGGTCCGGTTGATCAGCAGGCGGTTCCCGTATCGGATATCCCCGATATCTCGGATACGTGGGACATCGCCGCGCTGGAAGGGCCGCACGCCGCCCCGGAGTTCTTCACGCCGGAAGACATGGAGACGTTCTATGCGACCGGATTCGAGGTCCACTACAACTCGTCCCGTACCGGCGTCCGCCTGATCGGTCCCGCACCGTCGTGGGCGCGCGAGGACGGCGGGGAAGCCGGCCTGCACCCGTCGAACATCCACGACACGCCGTACGCGGTCGGCGCCGTCGACTACACCGGCGACCTGCCGATCCTGCTCGGACCGGACGGGCCCAGCCTCGGCGGCTTCACCTGCCCGGCGACCGTGGCCTCCGGTCACCTGTGGAAACTCGGCCAGCTGCGCCCCGGCGACACCGTGCGGTTCGTCCCGGTGAGCCCGGAGACCGCATCGGCCCTGACCCCCGCCGGTCCGGTGGCCGCGGACCGTCCGGCCGTCCACGACCAGGGCATCCTGCACCGGGACGGCGACCTGACGATCCGGCGCTCCGGGGACCGCAACATCCTCGTCGAGTACGGCGCGATGGTCCTCGACCTGGTCACCCGGATGCGGGTACACGCCCTGATGCTGCGCCTGCAGGACACCGCGCTGCCCGAGGTGATCGAGCTGACGCCCGGGATCCGGTCGCTGCAGGTGCACTTCACCCCGGGCGCCGCCGAGACGGTGATCGCGGCGGTGCTCGCCGCCGACGCGGAACTCGGCGACGACGACGAACTGACCGTGCCGAGCCGGACCGTGCACCTGCCGCTGGCCTGGGACGACCCGAGTACCCGCGAGGCGATCCGCCGGTACATGGCCGGGGTCCGCGACGACGCACCCTGGTGCCCGTGGAACATCGAGTTCATCCGCCGGATCAACGGGCTGGACAGCGTCGACGACGTGTACCGCACCGTGTTCGACGCGTCCTACCTGGTCCTCGGGCTCGGCGACGTCTACCTGGGCGCGCCGGTGGCCACCCCGATCGACCCGCGACACCGGCTGGTCACCACGAAGTACAACCCGGCGCGCACGTGGACGCCGCAGAACGCGGTCGGTATCGGCGGCTCGTACCTGTGCATCTACGGCATGGAAGGGCCGGGCGGCTACCAGTTCGTCGGCCGCACGGTGCAGGTGTGGGCGACGCACGCCCAGCGCGGGCCGTTCGAGGAGGGCGTGCCGTGGCTGCTGCGGTTCTTCGACCGGATCCGCTGGTACCCGGTGGAACCCGAGGAACTCCTGACGATGCGCGCCGACATGGCCGCCGGGCGGCTACCGCTGCGGATCGAGGAGGGCACGTTCAGCCTGGCCGAACACCGGGCGTTCCTCGCGGAGAACGCGGGGGAGATCGCCGATTTCCGCCGACGGCAGGGCGCGGCCTTCGGCGACGAACGCTCGGCCTGGGCGGCGGCGGGCGAATTCGATCGTACGCACGAAGCGCCTGCTCCTGAATCGTCCGGACCGGCGGTCGAGGTCCCCGAGGGCAGCGCGGCCGTGGAGGCGCAGTTCGTGTCCAGTGTTTTCCGGATCGACGTGGCGGAGGGTGACCTGGTGACAGAGGGGCAGATCCTGCTCGCGGTGGAGGCGATGAAGATGGAATCCGCGGTGGTCGCGCCCCGGGCCGGCCGGATCAGTGCCCTGCCGGTGGCCGTGGGCACACAGGTGGCCCCGGGAGCGGTCCTGGCGGTGATCGCGTGACGAACCTCGACGCGCGTTACGCCCGGATCGCCGCACGCCCGGAGGCGTGGATCTCGGTCCGCCCGCAGCAGGAGGTGGAGGCCGAGGTGGCGGCCTCGACCGGTCCCCTCGCGGGTCTCCTCTTCGCGGTGAAGAACAACATCGACGTGGCGGGCATCCCGACGACGGCCGCGTGTCCCGCCTACGCCTACGATCCGGCGCGGGACGCCACTACGGTCGCACTGCTGCGTGCAGCGGGTGCGGTGGTTCTCGGCGTCACCAACCTGGACCAGTTCGCCACCGGCCTGGTGGGAACCCGCAGCCCCTACGGTGCGGTCCGCCACGCGGTGGACGAGACGCGCATCTCCGGCGGTTCGAGCAGCGGTTCGGCAGTGGCGGTGGCCCTCGGCATCGTCGACTTCGCCCTGGGCACCGACACGGCGGGCTCCGGTCGCGTACCCGCTGCCCTGCACGGCCTCTATGGGGTGAAGCCCACCAAGGGGACGGTGAGCGCCGCCGGCGTGGTGCCGGCCTGCCGCTCCCAGGACGTGGTGACCGTGATGGCCGGCTCGCTGTCGCTGGCCCGTCACGTGGCGTCCGTGATGACCGCGGTCGACGCCGCCGATCCACTGTCCCGCCCGTTCCTGGCTCTCGACACCGGACCGGCCGGCCGGATCGGCGTGCCCGATCCGGACCACCTCGGCGACCTCGATCCCGGATGGGCCGAGCGGTTTGCGGAGGTGGTGGCCGCGATCCCGGACGCCGTCACCGTGGACATCCGGCCGTTGCTGGCCGCGGCCCGTCTGCTCTACGAGGGCGCCCTGGTAGCCGAACGGTACGCCGCTGTCGGCCCCTTCATCGATGCCCACCCCGACGAGGTGGACCCGACCGTTCAGAAGATCATCTCGTCGTCGTCGGCTCTCCCCGCATGGCGGCTCTTCCAGGATTTCGAGGCGCTGGACGGCTACCGTCAGGTGGCCCGGGAGATCTTCACCGAGGTGGACGCCCTCCTGCTGCCCACCACCACCGGACATCCGACGCTCGCCGAGGTGGCCGCCGACCCGGTGGGCGTGAACACCCGCATGGGACGGTTCACCAACTTCGCCAACCTGCTGGACCTGGCCGCCCTGGCGGTCCCCGCCGGCCAGGTGAACGGTCTCCCGTTCGGTGTCCAGCTGATCGGGCCGGCCTTCAGTGACCTCCGGCTGGCCGGCCTGGCCGAGGTGATCGGATGACCGAGCGGCTGAGTATCGCGGTCGTCGGGGCGCACCTGAGCGGCATGCCCCTCAACGGACAGCTCACCGATCGGGGCGGTGAGCTGTCCTTCGCCGGGCGCACCGCACCGGTCTACCGGCTGTTCGCCCTACCCACCAGCCCGCCGAAGCCCGGTATGCTCCGGGTCGCCGACGGCGGCGCGGCCATCGATCTGGAGGTGTGGTCCCTGCCGCCGGCCGGGTTCGGCACGTTCGTGGCCGCCCTGCCGGCGCCGATGACCATCGGGCGTGTCCAGCTGGCCGACGGCGCCGAGGTGCCCGGTTTCCTCGTCGAGCCCTACGCGGTCGACGGTGCTCCGGACATCACCGGTTTCGGCGGGTGGCGGGCCTACCTCGCCCGGTGAGGAGGCCCCGATGTGGTATTCGAGCCCGTCCGGGCGACGATGGGCCCGGCTGGGCGCACTGCTGAACGTGGCCTGCGGTGTCCTGCACGTGGTCATGGCGGTCACCGCGGCCCGGGCCGGCAGCGCGACCCCGGCGATGGCGGGCCTGGGCATGGCGGTGCTGTGCCTGCCGTGCGTCGCCGGGCTCTGGCGCAACCCGGTCCGGGACACGTGGCGGATGGCCGCGGTGATGGCGGCCGCCATGCTCGCTCTGCACTGGTCGCTGAACCGGTTGCCCGGTCACGTGCACGGCGCGATGCCGCACGGCACCGGGCTCAACCTGCTGGCGTTCGCCCTCCTCGCGGTGGCCGGTTCGGTGGTGCTGCGCCACCGGCACTGCCCGCCACCGGACCGGACTCCGGTCCCTCGGTGGCGTCTGCCCCGGGAGGACGTTGACGCCACGCCGACACTCTGATCGACTGACATCGATATAACAGTCCTGTTTCCCGGGGGTTGTCGATGCGTCGCTTCCTTGCTCTCGCCGGTGTGCTGGCCCTCGCCGCCGTCATGTCGCCGCTCGCCGCACAGGCCGCCGACCACGACGGTGACGGCGACGGCTCGGTGATCATCCCGGAATGCACCGGCGAGACGCCGATCGTCTGCCACGCCGACGTGCCGCCCGGCAACTACGACGTCACGGTCGTCCTCGGCGACGCCGGCGAACCCGGCCTCACCGCCGTCCGCGCCGAAGCCCGGCGCATGATGCTCGGCGAGGTCAGCACCGCACCCGGCCGGTTCGTCCGGCGCTCGTTCAGCGTGAACGTCCGCGAACCCGAAGGCGAACCGACCAAGACCACCTCGGGCACCCCCGGCCTGACCCTCACCTTCACCGGAGCATCCCCCCGGGTCCAGCGGGTGACCGTGCGCCCGCAGCGCCACGCCCGGCCCGTGCTCTACCTCGCCGGTGACTCCACGGTCTGCGACCAGGACACCTTCCCGTACACCGGATGGGGTCAGGCGATCCCGCAGCACCTGCCGTCCTGGCTGACCGTGGCGAACTACGCCGACTCCGGCGAGAGCAGCGGCTCCTTCCTCGCCGATCCGCGGCTGTTCGCCACGATGCTGCCGCTGGTCGCCCCCGGCGACGTGGTGGTGCTGCAGTTCGGCCACAACGACAAGACCACCACCGCCGAGGACTACCGCGCCAACCTGACCCGCCTCGTCACCGGCGTGCGGGGACGCCAGGCGCGACCGGTCCTGATCAGCCCGCCGGTGCGCCGCCTGTTCGACAGCACCGGCGTCCTCACCCCGACCGCCCGGCACGTCAACGGCCTCGGCGTGGACCTGCCCGCCGAGATGTCCGCGGTGGCCGCCGCACTGGACGTGCCCTACATCGACCTGACCGCGGACAGCGCCGCCCTCGTCGAAGCTCTCGGCCCCGAGGAGTCGAAGCCGCTCTACCTCTACGACGAACTGCGGGACAACACCCACTTCTCGGAATCCGGCGCGGACCGCTTCGGCGGCCTGGTCCTCGAACGCCTAATCCCGGTGCTGCACGACGTTGACGACCGTGCCGTCGGGCGCGCGGACGAAGAATCGCCGGACACCCCACTCCTCGGTGGTGAGGGGATGCACGATCTCGTACCCGAGTGACCGTGCCTCTGCGAAGGCGGCGTCCACGTCGTCGGTGTGCACGGAGATCGCCGAGTCCGCGGCGGCGGTCGCGTCCCCGGACACCAGTTGCAGGCTCGCTCCGCTCTCCGGCGAGGTGAAGCGGGCCACCCAGCCCAGGTGGAACTCCTCGGTGCCCAGCCCGAGGAAACCGGTGTAGAACCCTTTCGCCTCCTCGATGTCCGTCACCCCGACATTGGTGGTGATCCGCAGTGCACGCATGTGTCCTCCTCGGTGGCCCCGCCCCTGCCTGCGCCCATCCTTCCGCAGAAGGCGCGCATGCCGGTGCCCTGACCAGCCGAACGCTCCCCACCGGTCGTGGAAACTCACTGTCGGAGCGGTGCCGGAACCGGTAGAGAGAGGCCCGTGGACAGCCGATCAGCCGTGACCGTGCCGGCATCCTTCGTCTCCTGGCGGCAACGATCCGACGGTGAGGCCGGGCGCCGCTGGGCGCTGTCCCTCCCCGCGATCGTCGACGAACTCTCCGCCGGCTGGAACCTCACCGTCGACCCGATCGCGCCGATGCACGGAGCATTGAGCCTCGTCGTTCTGGTGCATCGGGGACCCCTTCCGCTCGTACTCAAGATGAGCTGGCCGGACGGCACCACCGAGACCGAATCGCTCGCCCTGCGCACCTGGGGCGGCCATGGCGCCGTGCGCCTCGTCGACGTCGATCCGGACAGTGGCGCGTTGCTGCTGGAACGCCTCGATCACACCCGTGACCTGCACTCCGTCCCGCTGCGGGAGGCCGCCGAGGTGGCCGGCCGGCTGATCCGGACCCTCGCCGTCCCGGCGCCACCGGGGGTGCGCACGCTCCGTGACGTCGCCCTGGACATCAGTGACAGGACGCCCGGGCGTCAGCGCGCGCTGGGTGATCCGGTCCCGGCCGTCTGGCTGGAGACCGCCAGGGGGTACGCGCGTGAGCTCGCCACCGTGGGCACCCCGGTGCTGATCCACGCCGACCTGCACTACGGCAACGTCCTCGCCGGCGTCCGTGAGCCGTGGCTGGCCATCGACGCGCGTGCCCTGCGCGGGACACCGGAGTACTCGGTTCCCGAACTGATCTGGAGCCGGGCCGACGAACTGCGCGACGACGCCGACATCAAGGGCCTGATCGACGTGGTGACCGGCGCGGGCGGACTGGACCGGCAGATCGCCGAGCGGTGGGTGGTGACGCGCTGTGTCGACTATTGGCTGTGGGGCCTGGAACACGGGCTGACGATCGACCCGGTGCGCTGCGAGCGGATCCTCGGCGCGCTCCTGCCTTGACTCCGCCCCTGGGGCCGGGTCCAGGATCGCTCGCAGGTCCCGCGGATCCGCCGGAGGCGCCCATGACCGTTTCCCTGACATCACGAGTGACGACATCCCGCCCGTCGAGCACCTCCCGCGGCGGGTCATGGCACCATGTCGGCGATGAGAGCCGCCCTTGCGACGCCGACCGCATGAAACGCTGGTTGCTGCCCGCGGTCCTGCTGACCGCCCAGGTCGCGTTCTGGCCCGGCGCCGCGCTGCTCCGCGGTGCCGTGGCCGGCCCGTGGACGGTTGTCGCGTTCCTGCTCGGCGCGGCGCTGGCCGCCGGCGCACTCGTGCTGCGCCGGGACCGACCGGTCCCCGCCCTGATCGGGGCCTGTCTCGGCATCGCCGTCGTTCTCTGGGCCACGCCCGACGGGCGGCAACTCCTGGTCGAGGGCGACGCCGGGACGATCATCGCGGCCGCCGACCTGATCGCGCTGTTCAGCGTGGGCGCCCGCTGCCCGGCCCGCACCGCGGTCGTCGCGCTGATCGGCACGGTCCTCTGGCAGAGCTTCGTCACCGCCGTCGACGAGGGCCTCTCCGCGAGCTGGGCCGGTGAGATCCTTCTCGGACTCGTCCTCTACGGCGTGGTGGTCGCCGGCGGCCGGTTGCGCGGCCGCTGGACCCGGGAGCGGGAGGCCGCCGCCGTCCGGCTGGAAGCGGCTCGCCAGGCACACCGGGAGGCCGCCGAGGAGGAACGCCGCCGACTGGCCCGCGAGCTGCACGACATGACCGCCCACCACCTGACCTCGGTGGTCGTCAACGCGCAGGCCGCGCAGATGCTCGGCGAGCAGCGTCCCGAACTGCTGACCGAGGCGCTGGCGTTCGCCGGGCGCACCGGCCGCGACACCCTGGCGTCGCTGCGCCGGCTGGTCGCGATCATGCCGGTCGAGCAGGATGCCGCCGCGGTGCCGCCACTCGCCGACCTGGCTGCGGACTTCCGGACGCTCGGCCAGCAGGTCACCCTCGAGACGCCGGACGGTGAGCCGCCGGCGCGCCTCGCCGAGGCCATGCACGGGATCGCCCGCGAGGCGCTGACCAACACCCTGCGCTATGCGCCAGGAGGCGCGGTCCGGCTCCTTTTCGGGTACGCGGACGGCAGCGCCGAACTGGTCGTCGAGGACACCGGCGGTGCCGTCGGCACGCGGGCCGCCACCGGTCTCGGCGGCGGACGCGGCGTGACCGGCATGCGCGACCGGGCCCAGGCGCTCGGCGGCACCCTGACGGCCGGTCCCCGCGACGGCGGTGGCTGGCGGGTGCGGGCGGTGATCCCGTTCGCCGACGGCGTCCCGCAGCGGGTCGGCCGGGTCGTCGGCCGCTGGCTGCGCAGCCAGACCGTCTTCGACGTCATGCTCGTGCTGATCGCCATGGTCCTGCCGCTGAGCTCCCTGTTCGCCGCGGTCGAGGACGACGGTCTCCCGGCGGGCCCGGCCGCCCTGGCTCTGGCCCTGCTGACGGTGCACGCCCTGCCGCTGCTGTGGCGCCGCCAGAGCCCGTGGTGGGTGTTCACCGCCGTGGCCGTCGCCGGCTGGCTCCCACTGCCCCTGCTGCTGACGGGTGGGTTCCCGCTCGACGCCGGTTACCTGTTCATCGGTGGCTTCGGCGCCGAGATCACCGCGGTGTACGCGGTCGCCGCCCGCGGCGCCCGGCCGGTCCTGACCTGGCTGGCCGCACCCGTCGCCGCGGTCTCGGCGGGCTGCTCCCTCGCCGCGCACATCGGCGTGGCCCCGGAAACGGTCACGCCCTCGGACGCCGGTCCGGAGCCGACCAGCGCCGCAGCCCTGCTCTTTGCGGTCGTCGCCATCGGCATCCTCGCCACGATCCTGCTCATGGTGCCCATGCTGATCAGCTGGGGCGCCGGGTTCGCGGCCCGCCGGCGCCGCGACCGCCTGCACGCCCACGAGGAGGGCGGCGTCGCCACCGAGATGTTCCACGCCGAAATCCGCGCCCGCGCCGAACGCGAACGCGTCGCCGCCGGCCTGCGCGACGAGGTCCTGCGCCACGCCACCGACCTGCCCGCCGCCGCCGACCGGGGCGACCTGCCCGGTGTCCTGACCGCGGCGAAGCAGTCCCTCACCGCGATGCGCTCCCTCCTCGACGGCCTGAGCACCCGTCCCGCCGCCGACGTCACCCCGTCGGCCGGGCTCTCCCCGTCGGCAGGGCTCTCCCTGTCGTCGCCTGTCTCCCCGGCCGGCCTTTCCCCATCGCCTGCTGCCGAGCCGGCCGCCGGTGTTCCGCCGTTCGAACCGGAGGTGCCGTCATCGCCGTCCGCGTGATGATCGTCGACGATCAGCTGATGGTGCGGGCCGGCCTGGCCGCCATCGTCGGCTCACAACCCGACCTGGACGTGGTCGGCGAGGCCGGCGACGGTGCCGCCGCCATCACCCTGGCCGCCGAGGTCCAGCCCGACCTGGTCCTGATGGACGTCCGGATGCCCGGCGTCGACGGCCTGACCGCGACCGCCCGCCTGACCTCCGGCCCGAACCCGCCGCGGGTCATCGTGCTGACCACGTTCCACCAGGACGCCTACGTGTTCCAGGCGTTGCGGGCGGGCGCCTCCGGTTTCCTGCTCAAGGACTCGGAGCCCACCGACCTGGTCGCCGCCATCCGCACCGTCGCCGGCGGCGAGGCGATGCTCAGCCCCGCCGTGACCCGCCGCCTCATCGACGCGTTCGCCACCGGCGCGGTCAGCGCGGCCGCCCCCGAGGACCCCCGCCTGAACGCCCTCACCCCGCGCGAACGCGACGTACTCGGCCAGATCGCCCGCGGCCTCTCCAACGCGGAGATCGCCGAAACCCTCGGCATCGGCACCGGCACGGTGAAGACACACGTCAACGCCCTGCTCGGCAAGATCGGCGCCCGCGACCGGGTCCAGGCCACGATCATCGCCTACGACCTGGGCCTGGTCCGCCCGGCCAGCCCCACCTGACATTCTCCCCGAGGCGCCGGATGCCCGCCCACGAGTCGCTGACCGATCGATACTCCGTACCACTCGGATCCGGAATGCTGCGCCACCCCGCACGACTGGCGGCGGATCGGCGTGCTGCCGGTCGGCGTCGTGATCCCGGCCCATGACGGCTACACCCCGATCATCGCCGGCATCGGGGCGGTCCCCGCCCACCGAGGCCAGGGCTACGTTGCCGCTCTCCCGGCAACCGGCACCGCCCCGCCGACCGCAGAAAACATGCCCCGCGTCCGAACCGCTACCGACGTCGGCGACCCCATTGGCGGCTGCTCTCACCCCAGCCGGGTTCCGCGACATCGCACGCCCCGATCGACGTGACCTGGTCATCCCGGCCCCGCCCGCCTTGGCCCTCGATCTCGACCACCCACTCCGGCGCTGATCCCGGACGCCGCGGATCTCAACTTCTCGTCCCGGATGCCGCTGATCCCAAACTCTGATTCCGGATGCCGCTGTTTCCCGGACGGCCGTCGCCTCTTGGCCGCCGTCTCTTGGCCGCCGTCTCTTGGCCGCCGTCTCTTGGCCGCCGTCTCTTGGCCGCCGTCTCTTGGCCGCCGTCTCTTGGCCGCCGTC
>NZ_JZKF01000071.1 GCF_000962825.1 Actinoplanes rectilineatus | reverse complement strand
CCCGTCTCCACCTCGCAGTTTGAGGGCGATTGGCGCAGCGGGAGCGCGCTTCCTTGACACGGAAGAGGTCACTGGTTCGATCCCAGTATCGCCCACCATGCATTACCCCTGGCCAGATGCCCATATGGCATCTCTTCGGGAAGATAAGTGCGCATCCGTCCCCTCAGGATTCCCTCAGTGGCGCGGTCGTATCAGTCTCGGTGGATTCGTATGCACCGTGACGGAAGTTGCCACTGGCACTCACCTGCCAGCTCCCGGATACACCAGATGGCGACCACCGGGGTGATCGCGATCTCGCTGTCGCTGCTGTTGGGTGCGCTCAGGTGAGCGTCATTTGTCGCGGGCCTCGTCGGCTTCGCCGTTGCCGGCCTTCTCGGCTTCGGCCAGCTCTGCCTCGGTCAGGATGTCGATCCTCTCCGAGGCTCGCCGGGCTAGTTCGGAGCGGTCGATCTTGAAGAAGTGTCCATAGACCTTTCTGGTCACTTCCACGGAGGCGTGCCCCATCTGCTGCTGGATCTGATAGTCGCTGGCTCCGGAGGAGGGGCCTTACCCCCGGAACTCGGACACGGGGTTTATGCGGCTTGTGTGATGGTAGCTGATCTTTCTTGGAACCGCTCATAGGTGATCGGGGACTGCTGTCCGAGCCGGGAGTGGCGGCGGACGGTGTTGTAGCGGTGCAGCCAGCGGAAACTGTTGAGCCGGGCGTCGCGTTCGTCGGTGAACGCGCGGCGGCCCTGCAGGGTTTCGCGTTTGAAGGTCGCGTTGAACGACTCGGCCAGGGCGTTGTCGGCCGAGCTCCCGATTTTGCTCATCGACTGCCGGACGCCGGCCGCCGCGCAGACGGCGGCGAAGGCCTTCGATGTGTACTGCGCTCCGTGATCGGAATGGAAGATCGCGCCGGCCAGGCTGCCCCGGGTCCGCTGCGCGGCGTTCAGGGCGTCGATGACCAGGCCGGTGCGCATGTGGTCGGCGATCGCCCAGCCCGCCAGGCGGCGCGAGTGCAGGTCGATGACGGTGGCCAGGTAGAGGAAGCCGCGCTCACCGACCGGCAGGTAGGTGATGTCACCGACGTAGCGCTGGTTGACCGCGGGTGCGGTGAAGTCCCGGCCGATCAGGTCCGGCGCCTTGACCGCGGCCGGATCGCCGATCGTCGTCCTGGTCCGGCGGCGCAGCCGCAGCCCCCGCACACCGATACCGCGCATCACCCGCTCGACGCGCTTGTGGTTGACCACGGTGCCGTTGTCGTGCAGCTCGGCGGTGATCCGCGGCACCCCGTAGGTGTTGCCGACCGCATGGATCTTGCGGATCTGCCCGGCCAGGACGGTGTCGGCGGCCTGCCGGGCCGCCCGCGCCTCAGCGGTCGACGTCCAGTAGTAGTAACTCGACCGGGCCACACCCAGGACCTGACACAACCGCTTCACGCCGTAGCGCTCATGGTGGTCGGCGACGAACTGGAAGCGGTTCACCAGCGCGTCTCCCCGGCGAAATACCGGGCCGCCTTCCGCAGAATGTCGCGTTCCTCTTCCAGCTCCCGGACCCGCCGGCGCAGCTCGGCGTTCTCCGCCTCCACCGAACCCGGCTCCGGCTTCACCGTCGCTGCCGCCGGCCGCCCGGACCCGCCGCCGCGGCGCTGGTCATCGGCACGGACCCAGCTACGCAGCGTCTCCCGGTTGACGCCGAGATCGTCGGCGACCTCCGCGATCGTGGTGCCCGGCCGGGACCGGTACAACGCCACCGCGTCGGCCTTGAACTGTGCGGGATAGTGCTTGTTCGCCATCGTGCTCCAGGACTCCTGATCTACCCGGACCTCACGATCCAAGGTTCAAGTGTCCAAGATCAAGGGGGAAGGCCCGGGCTTTGTTGAAGGCATCTTGGTTTCCACCTATATAGCCGGCTTCATGGGCATGGCGAATCCAGTCGCGACGTTCCGTCTTCACGGTCGCCCAAGGGCGCGCGAGGCTGACCGGGCTTTCGGGTGCGTGCCGTGCTGTGCGGAACGACCGGGCTACCTTATCCCAGGGAGATGCACTTTAGTGCACTTCCGACGGCGTGTCCGATTCTTTTACCCTCAGGTGGAATGGCCGTGCTGTGCCGTCGCGGCTGATTACGGAGTTGTGGGCGATGCTGGCCGAATGGCGGAGATGTCGTGTCCGCAGGCCGACTCGGCCAGAGTGCCCAGTGGTACAGAAACCGCGTGGGCGATCGCGTGCAGTGTCTTGACGGTGGAGGACTTACGGCCCTGCTCGATGTCGACGATCATCCGGCGGGAGACGCCTGACCGGGCCGCGAGCCCGTCCAGAGTCAGGCCTGCGGCCTGCCTGG
The DNA here is from genome assembly GCF_000962825.1 of Actinoplanes rectilineatus. Taxonomy (GTDB): domain Bacteria; phylum Actinomycetota; class Actinomycetes; order Mycobacteriales; family Micromonosporaceae; genus Actinoplanes; species Actinoplanes rectilineatus. Next base: position 45,612 of record NZ_JZKF01000071.1, on the reverse strand, counting down.
CGGCAGCAACCGCTCGTCCAAGTGAGACGGCGTCGTACGGGAAGGGTTCCTTCGCCGGGTCTTCATCCAGATCACGCAAGAAACTGCTCCATACGACCGGTGCCCGGTGTTGTCTGCACCGTCATCGTACGGGGTGTCGGATCTGGAGGGTGTGCGCCCGGAGAAGCGGCGCTCGGAGAAGCCACGTCATTGAATGAAGCTCGGCTGCCTGAACCGGACAGCATGAAACAATGATCCCGTTCTGGCATGCCGATCATCCGGATCGCCTGGAGGCATATCGTGACGGACTTCGACGAACTCTGGCGGGCACTCGCCGACGAACTGAACGATGTCATCCGCCGTTACCGGGAGCGCATCGCGACGTTGCCGGTGACCACCAAACCGGACAAGACGCTGCTCACGGCTGCCGACGTCGAGATCGAAAGGTTGATCTCCGATCGCATCCGGACGTTCGACCCTCACGCCGTCATCATCGGTGAGGAGGACGGACGGGACGACGAGCGCGACGAAGTCGCCGACTCGAGCAAGTTGCTCTACGTGATCGATCCCATCGACGGCACGGCCGAGTTCGTGCGCCCGGATCATCGCGAGTTCGGCTCGGTGGTCTGCGTACTCCGGGAGTACCGTCCGGTCGCCGCTTTCATCCTCGCACCGGAGATGGGTGTCGACCGAAGGCCGTTGCTGATCACCTGTGACCAGCCGACCGGCAGTGTTCGAGTCGACGGTTCCGAAATCGGTCAACCGGACCCACTGGCTGGGCCACGCTTGGCGTCGGTGACCCGCAGCAGCGGCACCGAGCCGCGTGGCTTTGAATCCCAGCTCCAGGCGGCGGGCTTCCAGCTCAAGACGCGGACCACATCGCAGACCATGGACATGGTCAGAACCGCCATTGACCTAAGTCCATACTCTGATGCTGTCCCAACGCACTTCGAGATCTTTTACCGCACCAGGCAGAAGATCTGGGACGGCCTTGCCGGAATCTGCCTCGGCGAGACCGTTGGTCTCCGTGCCACTGACCGCGGCGGAGCTGCCCGGGTGCCCGTGGACGTAGCGACGCTGCGCCAAGCCGAGCCGACCTTTGACTCCACCATCCTCGGACCGCCGGAGGCCGTCGAATGGTTCTTGAAGCTCATGTGACCGGGCCACAGCAAGACTCGAGCGTCCTGGTCGACGTCACATCGATCATCGGGGCTGAGGACTTCATCGTCTCGCAGAACCAAGGCGCCGTGCCCGAAGATCCCTTCGCGCGCCAGTGTTTCGTCGAGCTGATCCAGTCTTTGATCTTCATGTCGACGGTCTACGTGGCCCATCCGACCCTGCCGAACCCCCGGCCCGAGGACTACGGCGAGCAGCCGCGACTGCTGCGTGCGTTGATGCGAGCCCAACTTCTGCATCCGCTACGCCTCGACGGCCAGCAGTGGGCGATGGCCGCGGACGCCGAGACCGATGCCTTACGAGATCTGAAGAGCCCTCAAGGGACACGCAGCGTGATGCAGTTCGTCGAGCAGGCGCTGATATGCGACCAGGCTCAGCCCAGCCGGCGCAACAGTCTCTCGCGTCGTATCGGAGAGTGGTCTGACTTTCAAGCCCGGAAGATCCGAGTTCCCGGACACCACACGGATCGCATCACCACCTCTGACGGCATCGAGGACGACGACTACGGACGGTGGGCGCGGGCCGCCGCGTTGACGCTCGAAGGATCCCTCGAGCAGATCGCATCCGCCGCAGAACAGAAGTACCTGATGGCCAATCTGGTGCGCGGACTGAAGTACAAGGTGCGCGCCGAAGTGGCGGGCACCTGCTACCAGGCGCACCCGATGCGCCGGGATTTCTCCCTGACATTCCAGCTCAATCAGGACCACACCGACAACGGCTCGGTGCTCGACCTGATCAAGTCCGTCCGGGGAATCCACAGATCATTGTCGGAGGCGGCCGGTGCGCCCCAGTCTCACCGGATGCGGCTCCTGGAGCTGGAGCTGCCGCTGCTCGGCGGCCGGTTGTGGGACTCCTCGGAGACTATGCAGAAGGCGGATCCCGACTGGCTTGAAATGGTCGTCGAGCGCGTCTGCGACTACCGGGAAGACGCCGCTGAGCTGCGCGCAACCGTCATGCGGTGCGTCACCGATGAAGATCTCTTGCGGGTCGCCCGAGACCTTGAGGAGGTCAAAGAGCAGCTGCTCGATCGCCTCGGGTTGCGACGAGCGGAAGCGTCTCCGGTGGAGCGCGAGCTCGTCGACGACGTCGCCTCGGTGGTGCAGGTTGCGACCGGCGTGCCCAAGGTATCCGGGCTCTGGTTCGGGACCAAGGCGATCGGCCGACAGATGGCCCAGTTCCGCATCGGTGGGCAGCCGTATCAACAGTTCCTGTACCGGGAGTTCATCCGGGCGTGGAAGGCGGCCGGTCGGTAGGCGATCCATGTTCCTCGCCGGCGTCCTCCCCGGGGGTATCGCTGCGGTCAGAGTTGCGCAGGCGGGTCAGGTTGATGTGCTGCTCCAGCCTGTACGCGATCCACGTCTCGGCGGAGACCAGCTCGGCATGGGCACGCTCCTTGGCCGTCGCGTATACCTCGTCGTCGAGCTCCAACGTGACGATCACCCTGCTCACTTGCTGCTCCTATGTACTGGTCGCGATCAAGATGTGACTTCTCGTCTCGTGGTGCATCTTAGTGCACTGTCGCAACGCTTGCCCGTGTTGGGCGATCCGGGTGTGTTGATCTTCGACTGCGGCAGGTGTGGTCAGCCTGACGACCACGTAATGCACTATAGTGCATCGTCGTGCGGATGCCGGAGGAAATGCCGAAGATGGCAGCGCACCATGCTGCTCAATACGACTTCGCGGAACTCGGAAGAGCCGCGGCGCGTGTACGCGAGGCCGCTGGCATGACGGTCGCCGACGTCGCCGAGCGTGCGGGATTGCCTGAGCCTGTGATTGATGACATCGAAAGTGGTCAGGGAGACGTCGACCTCGAAGTTCTCCACGCCATCGCGCATGCCCTCGGCGTCGGCATCGGCAAGTTGATCGTCTTCGGTGAAAGCGGCCAACAGATGTGATGAGGCTGCCCCGGCCAAGCGGCCGGGGAAGCCTCGTGGCGCCGGTTGTCAATCCACGATTGCCATCGGTACTGCTGGCCCGACGGGGACTGTCTGTACTGCACCCCGCAATGAGCCCTTGGGGACGTCCGGTTGACCAGTCTCCCGTGGATGGCCGGGAAGACGATCGTCTGCCACTGAGGGGGCGGTGGTGTTCGGCAGCCTCCAGCAGGTACTGCAGATGACGCCGTATCCGCTCGCACTCACCTCGTGATAGAGCGCGACGATGTGGCGCTGATGCTGGACGCCGGTGGCACCATCGCGCAGGGCCTCGTCCCGGACAAAGAGGAGAAGAACGCCATAACCCGGTTCAACATCGGAGGCCGAACGACCGCCGACGTCGCCGCGAACATCACGACCGCGATCAGCGCCCTCGAAAGGGACGCCTACTCCCAGGAGCAGCAAGTCGCCAACGCGCTACGAGACATCACCCGGGTCATCGAAACCCTCCGGCGACCGTCCCTGGTCTCCAACACCTCGGGACCGTTCTCCCTGGAGAGATCCGCACTCGCCGACGCCACCGCAGCGGAACTCAGGCAGAACATGCAGCCCAAGAGGTAGGCGCGCCAAGTGAATACATCAATGGAGTCGGGCGTTGGGGCGGCTAACTCAATCGGTGTCATCGGCCGAATCAAGTTCGCGAAGGGCACGCCATGCCAGTTCGGCGAGGGTGTCGCCGGAACTTACCACCCACCGTGCCGTTCCCTGATTGGCCACCGGCCGGTTCTCCCAGCCCGCCAGCTCCCACATGCGGGAGATCAGCCCTGACGGCGAGTAGCGGTTACCATCGGCTGCCCAGAGAATCGGTTTGCCGCGGTGCGGGACCCAACTGGCACGTGAGCGCTTCGGGTCCTCGGCGAGCCAGCCGCGCATCGCCTCAACCTCGCTGGGAGTCGAGATGATGAGGCTGAGGGCTTCGCCTTCGGGCAGTACGGCCCTGTCGACCAGCACTGAGACGGCGTTCGGTCGACGAGTGCGGCCAGGCGGCAGCCGACGGTATTTGTCCGTTGATGGGGGACGAGAGGTTCCATCCGAGCTGAGCACGTGTTCGGTGATTTGACGACAGCGTGTGACATCAGAGCAGACCGCCCGGATCTGGGCACGGTCCGTGAACAGCTCGTCGATGGTCGCGACTGCCGTTGGCAGGAGCGTCTCGAGTAGACCCTTTACCTGCTTCATGGCGCTGGCTGCCCATTCCAGCTTCGAGTCGGGTTCATCGATCGCGTCGGTGTCGAGACGCCGGAACACCAGATGAGCGAGAAGGTAAAGCCCATGATCAATCAGAGCAGCGCCGCGCCCCGCGTACTGTGGCCGAAGCTCGTGCAGAACACGCCGTACCTGACGCAGTACCAGAACGGAATTCCACAGAGCGTAGACACCGGGTTGCGGTCGGAACAGGACGTCGTAGATGCCCCGTGAGCCGCGCTCCCACAGCACGTCGAGCGTGGTTGCGATCCTGGCCGCGTATTGGCTGTCGGGGTGGGCGCAGGCGAGAGCACACGCGGCTTCGACGACCGAGCAGCCGGTGTCCGGTTCGGGCTCCAACTCTCCCCGGCGGACGCTGTAGTCGAGTCCAAGTTCGGCCCGCATGTCCTCCAGGATGGCTGCTTGCACCGGATCGAGCGCGATGAAGTCGCGCGCCTCGACTCGGTTCTGCCGGTTGGTCGCCTGGGTCGCACGCTTGGCGAACTCCACCGCCTTACCGGTCACGATGATACGAACCCCGATCTGCGCCGAGGCCGCGTCCTCGTCAGCGGCGACGGCCTCCGCGACGGAACGGACGGTCTGCGCGCCGTTCACGACGCTGGCGTTGTGCAGGGTCAGCTTGATGGGTCGTGTCTGTGGGGAACGAATCGACTGTGGCACAGCGTCCACCGACTCGCAGAGGATCGTCACACCGTTGTTGAAGTACCAGAAGTGGGCCGGCTCGCCGGACAGCGTCTCGATCATCTCGTTATTGATCGGGGTGCGGCCCAGAGGGTTCCGGATGTTCAGCTGGAAGAGGTTGGTGTCGTGCTCGACCCACCGCGCAACCTGGTCCGCTTCCACCACGCCCTGGTACGACAGGTACGGCGTGCTCACCGGGAACCACGGGAACATCTCGGCTTCCAACTCCACCGGCCGTGGAGACATGTCCTCACGGACCGAAGCCCAGACCTCCGGCGCGAGAATGACCCTGCTGTCGAGCACGTTGCCGTGACGGTTGAACTCCCGCTCCCCGCCCTGGATCGCATCCAGGAAACCGAACGGCACGCTCTCGGCACGCATGAGAACGACGACCTGTGTCACCGGCACCGGTCCCTGCGACATGACATTCTTGGCCTGCTCGGCCAAGATGCGTCCCCGCAGGTTGAAGGGACTGAAATCCTCATCGTCTATGAGACGCAGACCCTGGAGAAGCTCCATCACCGCGGAGCGATCGGCGCTGGCGTTGCCGGTCTTGCTCCACTTCGCCTGAATCAGGTAGACGTGCGGATCGGGCTTCTCGACGACGGCGATCGCGTCAATGCCTTGATCAGCGACGCCGTCGATGACAGTGACAGCCGAATCCTGGGCGGTCCAGCCAGTGACGATGCGGACCGCCTGGGCTGCGAGTGCGCGGGAGAGCGCGCGGGGCGCGCGCTCCTCCTCGGACCGACCTTCCAGATCCTGGAGGTTGAGCAGCCCGGTGTTGATGTAGACCGAGCGTAGGGCTGCTTCGGTCTGGCGCACCTGGAGAGCAACATCGCGGCTTCCAGATCGGTGGCTGGCCGAGCTCAAGTTGTCCTCCCGAGGCCGATGGCACAGTACGAAGTGGATTGTTGCACGCTGTAGCGGAATCAACCCCGTTCATTTGCCGTGACGGCCCAGTCGGTGGCGAAGGTTTCCAGCTGGCGCAGGACCAGGTCGATGGCCTCGCGTTCTTGGTCGGGTGGGTAGTCGTAGCGGGCGAGGAGTCGGCGGATGTGGGTGCGCAGCTTGGCACGGACCGGCTCGCGGGAGAACCAGTCGACGGTGATGGTGGACTGGACGGATTTGACCAGTTCGCGGGCGATGTCGGCGAGTTTGCCGACGCCCATGAGTTCGGTGGCGGCGCCGTTCTGGGCGACGGCGTCGTAGAAGGCGAGTTCGGCGTGGTTGAGCGGCGGGTCAAACCGCAGGCCACGCCGGGCGTCGGCGGAGACCTCCTTGGCCAGTTCGACGAGTTCGACGATCAGCTGGGCACTGGTCAACTGCTGGCGCATGTAGCGGTTCATCAGGTCTTCGAGCTGCGTGGAGAAGAGCTCCCGGCGGACCACGTTGTGTTTGGTGACCTCGCGCATCTTGCGTTCGATCAGCCGGCGTAGTGCAGCCGCGGCCAGGTGTGGGGTCTCCGACTCCTGCAGGCGCTGCAGCGCGACGCCGTTGAGTTCGGTGATGTCGAGTCGGCCTAGCCCTGCCTCGGCATAGATGTCGGTGATGTCGGCGGCGTCGACGACCTCGGCGGCGAGCTGGGCCAGGTAGCGTTCCACCTCGGCGGTGTTGGGCAGGCCCCTGGCCTCCCGGTCGGCGGCTTCCTCCTTGACGATCCGGACGCGTACGTCACGGAAGAACTGGATGTCGAGTCGCAGCCGCTGGATGTCGCCGGCGCGCTCGACGAAGTCGCGGCTGGTGGCACAGAGGGTGTAGAAGCGTTCGAGTCGGCCGGCGGATTCACGGAATCGCTGGTGCAGCGGCTTTTTTCCCGGTTCAGCGGTGTCTGCCGGGGTGCTCGGGGCACGCAGGTGGTTGGCGGCCCGCTTCACCGCGCGGGACCACGGGGTCGGATGGCTCTGGTCGGCGAGGAGGTCTCGCCATGGCACCGGTGCGAGCATGGCTTCGAGGACGGAGACCTCGTTGTACACCTCGCTGATCGCCCGGTCGATCTCTCGGCCGAGTGTCTGGTCCTCCTGGTCAGAGGTGGTGTACTCGGTGAGGGCTTTGCGCAGGTGTTCGGTCAGCGGGGCGTAGCCGACGAGTAGGCCGTCCTGCTTGCCGGCGAACCGGCGGTTGACCCGGGCCAGCGCCTGCATCAGGACGGCGCCGCGCATCGGCCGGTCCATGTAGATGGTGTGGATCGGCGGTGCGTCGAACCCGGTGAGCAGCATCGAGTGCACGATGATCAGTTCGAGCTCGTCGTCGGGGTTCTTGGCGCGGTTCTGGATGGTCTTGCGCTGCGACGGGCGCAGCATGTGCGGCTGGAACATCTTGTCGTCGCTGGGCAGGGTACTGAAGACGATCTTCATACGGCCCTTGTCGACGGCCGGGTCCGCCCAGTCCGGGCGCAGCTTCGCGAGCGCGTCGTACACCTTGACGCAGATCTCCCGGGTGGCGCAGACCAGCATCGCCTTGCCGGGGCCGCCGAGCTGCGGTTTCATCAGTTCACGCCGCTTCTCCCAGTGTTCGACCAGGTCGTTGGCCAGGGTCTCGACCCGGTCGGGGGCGCCGTAGACGGTGTTCATGGTGGCCGCGTACGCCACCGCCTTACGCCGTTCGGCGTCGTCCAGGCTGGCGGTAAGCGTCTCCACCTGCTCGTCGATGCTCTCCGGGTCGATGTCCGGCGGCAACGACACCGGGATGATCCGCGGCTCGTGGTAGACCCGCACGGTCGCCTCGTCGTCGACGGCACGCTTCAGGTCGTACACGTCGATGTAGTCGCCGAAGACGGCCCGGGTGTTGACCTCGGCGGTGGCGATCGGGGTGCCGGTGAAGGCGATGAACGTGGCGTGCGGCAGCGCGTCACGCAGGTGCCGGGCATAGCCGTCCAGGCTGTCGTAGTGACTGCGGTGCGCCTCGTCGACGATCACCAGGACGTTGCGGCGGTCGGACAGGAGCGGATGCGGCCTCCCGGCCTCCCGTTCTTCTTTGGTACGCCCGAACTTCTGCAACGTGGTGAAGATGATGCCGCCGGCGTTCCGGTTCGACAGCTTGTCCCGCAGTTCGGCGCGGGATTCGGCCTGCTCCGGCTCCTGGCCCAGCAGCGACTGGCTCTCGTGGAACGTGTCGAAGAGCTGGTCGTCGAGATCGTTGCGGTCGGTGAGGACCACGATTGTCGGGTTCTTCAGCGTCGGTTCGTGGGCGGCCATCGCCGCCGTGCACACCATCTCCTCCGACTTGCCGGAACCTTGGGTGTGCCAGACGACTCCGGCCTTCCCGTCGCTCTGCGAGGCCCGCACGATGCACCGGATCGCCTGGGTGACCGCGAAATGCTGGTGCGGCTTGGCGATCCGCTTCGTGGACGAGGTGAAGTTGACGAACCTCGCGGCCAACTCCCAGAACCGCTGCCGCAGGAACAGCCCGTGCAGGGCGACGACCAGAGCTTCCGGGCCGTCGTACCCCGGCGAGGTGGTGTCGAGCCGCTCGCCGTCGGTGTCGATGTTCCACGGCGCGAAATGTTCGTAGTGGGTGAACGGGGTGCCGTACTTCGCGGTCACCCCGTCGGAGATCACGCAGAGCACCGCGTGCCGGAAGGCCAGAGGAAACTCTGCGAGGTACGTCTGCAGCTGCGCGTGCGCGCCAGTCAGTGTTGCGTTCTCGGCGGTGGCGTTCTTCAGTTCGAAGATCGCGACCGGCAGCCCGTTGAGATAGAGCACGATGTCGAACCGGCGCTGGTGATCTCCGTCGATCACCAGCACCTGGTTGATCGCCCGGTAGATGTTCTGCTCGGGGTCACGCAGGTCGGCCAGACGCACGGTGGGGTTGTGCTCGGCGCCGAACGAGTCGGTGTACGAGATAGAGCGGATGCCATGGACAAGCCGCTCGTGGGCGGCCCGGTTCTCGGCGAACGCCTCCCGGGAGGCCACATCGGTGGCCGCCCGAACCGCCTCGGTGACCGCCGAGGGCGGCAGGTCGGGATTGAGCCGAGCAATCGCCGCCCGCAGATCCTCGACCAGCACCAGATCAGCCCAGCCCTGCCGCTGCCCGGTGCCAGGCCCGAAATCCTTGCCGGCACCGGTCTCCCAGCCGAGCTCGAACAGCTCTTCTAGAGCCAGCGTCTCCCAGCCGGCCTCGTTCAGTCTTCCACCGGTCCCCATCCCGACTCCTCCCCATGAACCGTCGCTACCTAAACCGCGTCTTCAACAACCTTCTCGACGTCCCTGATCCGCAACCGCCCCGACATCAACTCCGGCAGCAGCGTGTCACGCAGGTCGCTTAGAGTTCGGTTCTCGATCAAGCTAGCCGCCGCTCGCCTATGAATACCGTTGAGGGCTTCCGAGTATTTCCCCCATTGATACATAGGGGGGAGTGGCAGTTTCCATGACGGCAACTCTGTAAGTGGGATTCGATCTACGGTTGCGCCGTGAATCGCGCGCTCTCGGATCTCCTGATTGAATCTGGAGCTTAGATATGAATGCAATAGCAGTGCTCCCGAAACGTTGGGCTTTCGGGGGCGCAGCACTGCCATTCTCCGTCCGAGGCTCGCTCGGATTCCGGGAAGCATCAATGCGGCGTCTCCCAGGCGCGTTTCATAAGAGAACAGAACGTCACCCTCTCGGGGTTGCACTCGACGAGTCCAGCGCGGAAACTCCTCTTCCGTCATGTGAGCCGACTCGTCCAGGTCGAGCATTCCTGCCTTGAGGCTGCTGATGCTGAGAAACCAAGGACCTTCTGTCGTTTTTTGAGGTGTAGCGTGAGGGCCATCTAGGACGTCAGCAACGTCGCCGATTCGGACGTCGATCTCAAGCTGGGATGCATCGAATATCGTCTGAGCCAAAACGCTCGATGTCGCGGCAATGCGGTCGTTGACCGCAATCTTCTCGTCTAAGGCGCCCAAGACCGAAACGATCTTTGCCTGTTCCGCTCGGCCGGGGAAAGTGATGCGCAGCGACCCAATATCGGCAAGATTCAGATAGTCTGCCATGTCGGTCTGGCTCTTACGGCTTCTTGCCTGTGACCAAAACTCGCTACTCTTGAACCAGTAGGACAGGTAACGAGGTGACAGTGGAGCTTCTTTGGGTAGGCGAAAGAAGCAAAGCTGTGGGCTATAAACGAACGAATCGCCAGTGATCGGCATGATGGTTACTCGACCAACGGTGCCTTTTGTGGTTAGTACGACATCGTTCGGTTGGGAGACTTTGTTGCCCATCGTGGTGCGGTACCTGTCGCTTACGAAGTCTTTGAGTTCAGGCCGGATGCGCCCGTCGTGCACTTCCGCAACACGCAGGATTGGAAGACCGGGTTTGCCATGTTCGGCTTTCTTGGTTCGGTAGCCGTCTCCGTAGATCAAGCTGCCCTCAGCGGCAAGCTCTGACAACTTGACCGTCCTAGACATCGATCCTCCCGAGCTGCTCACGGACGACGGTCGTGAGGCGCGTTGACTCGTCGAAGTCGGCGTACAACTCCTTCGTGAGGCGGTCGATGCGGTCGGGAAGGGGCTCGACGTTTGGGTCTACTTCGGCTTCGGTGGTGCCGACGTAGCGGCCGGGAGTCAGCACGTGATCGTGAGCAGCTACCTCGTCCAGGCTTGCCGAGTAGCAGAAGCCGGGGACGTTTTCGTACGTCTGGCCCTTGGTTTTGGCAGATTTTGTGCCTCGCCAGGCGTGGTAGGTATCGGCGATTTTGGCGATGTCTTCGTCGGTGAGGATGCGTTCGGTGCGATCGACCATCGTGCCGAGAGCGCGTGCGTCGATGAAGAGGATCTCCTCACGCCGGTCCGTCAGCGCCTTTGCGCCCTGTGGGCCTTTGTCTTTGGTGAGGAACCAGAGGCAGGCGGGGATGGCAGTAGTGCGGAACAGGTTCGGCGGGAGGGCGATCATGCACGCCACCACGTCGGCTTTGACCATGGTGCGGCGGATCTCGCCTTCGCCGGACTGTTTGGAGGACATCGAGCCGTTGGCGAGGACGACGCCGGCGCTGCCGCGGTCGCCGAGCTTGGAGACAATGTGCTGGAGCCAGGCGTAGTTGGCGTTGCTCTGCGGCGGGACGCCGTACTTCCAGCGGTGGTCTGATTCGCGGCGGGCCCAGTCGCTCATGTTGAACGGCGGGTTGGCCATGATGAAGTCGGCCCGCAGGTCCGGGTGTTTGTCGTCGGCGAAGGTGTCGGCCCACCGGTCGGCGATGCCGACGGGGTCCATGTGGTGGATGGCGAGGTTCATCTTCGCCAGGCGCCAGGTCCGTTCGTTCTGTTCCTGGCCGTAGACGGCGATGTCGTGGGTGTGTTCGCGGCCGGCGCGGGCTTCGACGAACTTCTGCGATTGGACGAACATGCCGCCGGAGCCGCAGCACGGGTCGTAGACCCGGCCGGAGTAGGGCTCCAACACCTCGACGAGGACGCGGACCACGCTGGACGGTGTGTAGAACTCGCCTGCGCGTTTGCCTTCGGCGCGGGCGAACTTCTCCAGGAAGTATTCGTAGGTCTCGCCGAGTACGTCCTGGGCGGGGCGGTCGCCGTGGCCGGTGAAGCGCGCGTCGCTGATCAGGTCGACGAGCTCCTTGAGGCGGTTCTTGTCGACGTTGTCGCGGTTGAAGATCTTCGGCAGGACGCCGGTCAGAGCCGGGTTCTCCCGCATGATCGCGTCCATGGCGTTGTCGAGCAGTTCGCCGACACCTTGGGGGGCGTTTTCCAGCAGGTAGTCCCAGCGGGCGTTCTCGGGAACCCAGAAGACGTTGGCGCTGGTGTACTCGTCGCGCTCTTCGAGGAACTCGGCTCGCCGGTGCTCCGGGATGTCGGTGAGGCTCTCGGCGATCTGGTTGCGACGTTCGGCGAACGCGTCGGAGACGTACTTGAGGAAGACCAGGCCGAGGACGAACTCCTTGTACTGCGCAGCGTCCATGGAGCCGCGCAGTTTGTCGGCGGCTTTCCACAAGATGTCCTGGATCTGTTTGGTGCTGGACACGGCGAAGAGCTCGGCCTGTCCGTCGGCGCGTTTGCGTGGGGGCACTGGGTGTTCCATTTCTCTCGGTCAGGAGTTCGTACCGTACAAAGTGGTCAGGGTGCCATCGGCGAAGCCGGTTACGGCGAGTCCCCGCAGTTCGGCCAAAAGGTCCGTTTGCTGTTGTAGCAGTCGTTCGCGTTCGTCGAGGCGGCGCAGCAGTTCGTCGAGGCGGGTGGCTTCGCGGCGGCTCAGGTCGGGGATCGTCACGTCGCGCAGCCGCGGACCGCGTACCGCTCCCGGGTTTCGGGTGGTGTTGTGGGCGGTGTCCAGCAGCGCTTTCAGCACCCGTGGGGTGAGGGCGTCGCCGGGGGACAGGCGCAGGCCCTGGGCCGGGAACTCGATCACCGAGAACCCGTCCTGGTCGACGAGGGCGGCGAACCCTGGGACTGTGCTGATCACCAGGTCGCCGGGCTCGGTGAGCGCGGCGTGCTGATATTCGCCGGCCAGGACGAAGCGGTCGACGAAACGGTTCGACGTTCCGGTTGTCACCTCGGCGGCGCCCAGTACCCGGTGCTGGCCCCGAGGTCCGACGTGCTGTGGTGCGAGTCGGTGACCGGGCAGGTGGCGGGCTCGGCGGGTGGCGCTCAGCGTACCGAGGGAGACTCTTTTCGGCGGATCCGCATCGCGGTGGGCCGCAGTGGTGTTCAACGGCCTGTGCTTCTCGGTGAACTCGCGCTGAGCCTGTTCGGCGTCGGCGAGCCGACGCTCCACCTCGCCGATCAGCGCGGGTCCGTCAGCGGCGGGTCGGGTGAGGAGGGTGACCGTTGCCGGTCCGGCTGGCTGTAGCGGTGCCCCTCTGGGCAGGTCGAGGTCCCGGACGAGGACGATCTCTCCGGTGCGTGGGGCGTGGCTGTCCCGCCGGTGTCCCTCTGTCCGCCACAGCAGGATGTCCTCGGCGGCCGACTCGGTGCGGTGTTCGTCGAGTGCGGCTCCGCTGAGGTCGGCGACGAGTAGACGGCCTTTGGTCGTGGGGACCGGGTCGCGAGTGAGGACCCACATCGCGGCCGGGTGGCCGGGGCGGGCCGGGAAGACGCCGCCGGGCAGGCGCACCACGGCTTCGACGAGGCCACCGGTGAGGAGTTCGGCCCGGCGCCGGATTGCCTGGTGGTCCCGTAGAGCGTCGACGAGGCTGGCGGCCGGGCCGATGACCACTGCGGTGCGGCCGGGGCCGAGCAGGTCGGTGAGGTCGCTGATCCGGTCGAGGTCCGCGGCCGGGTTGCGGGTCTCGGCCGGTTGGTAGGGGAGCCGGGTGACGATGACGTCGGCGTCGGCGAAGTCATCGGCCAGGACCGGGCCGACGTCGAGGTGGAACTCGGGGATGCCGGCCAGGTGCAGACGGCGGCGGATCAGCCGGGCCAGTGCCGGATCCGGCTGTACGGCGCAGCAGACGGCCTGTTCTGGGTCGATGCCGGTCAGCAATGCGGCGATCAGGTCGCCGGAGCCGGCATACGGGTCGGCGACGGTGATCGGGCTGCGAGCGGCGAGCCGGCCGGGCATGTCGGCGGCGAGCCGGATCAGGTTGACCAGGTGCGGCGTCAGGGCCTCGGTGCCGAGGCCCGGCCAGCCGAGGCGAGCGGCGGCGTCGAGCAGGAACCGATGCGCCTGGTCGGTGTCGTAGGCGCCCTCGATGAGCTGTTCGACCATGCCGGAAAGGTCGGCCAGGGCAGGAGCCTCTTCGAGGTCGGGGAGCAGGAAGGCGCCGTCGAAATCCAGGCGGGCCGCCAGCCGCATCGGGTCGGCAGGCAAAGGCGCATCGGCCATGTGGCGCAGGCAGAGCGCGGCGCCCAGCGACAGCACCAGGCGGCGGCCACCGTGTTCCTGGGCGTACGCGGCCAGCGTGTGCAGGGTGAGCTCGGCGCGTAGGGCGGTTGGTTCGAGGTTGCCGAGGCCGCTACGCAGCAGCCATTCGACGACCGCAGCGGCAGGGAAGAGAGGCTGGCTGGCGAGGGTCTGCGTCGGGGCCGGGAAGTCCGGGTAGCGGCGCCGCCAAGTGGTGACCACCGGCCTTTCCACCTGGGCGAGATGGGCGATCTCCCGGTATGACATGAAGCCCTCGGTCACGCTCTCTCACCTCCTCGGTATCGATGCGTCACTCTAGCGTCCGGCGACGGCCTCACAGATTTTGAAAGTTGATAACCCGGGTTATCAAAGTACGCGGGGCAACATTGGTGAACGATGTGCTCCTCTGTGGAGGTCGAACCGCGAACGACACTCTTCGATCCAGGAGCCGCACGATGACCATTCCGCAGAACCCCTTCCCGCCGAACCCGTTTCCGCAGCCGGCATCCGCACCGAAGCGGGGCCGCCGCATTGTTGTCGTCGTGGGCGCCATGGTGACTGCCCTCGTCCTGCTGTGTTGCGGGGTTAGCGTCGCCGCTCTCAGCGGTGACGACAAGGACGCCACCCGGCTGGGCGCGGTCTCGGTGCCGTCCACGACGCCGGCCACCCATCGGGCCACGCCGGCCGAGACCGAGCCCGCAGCGGCTCAGACCCAGCCGGAGACCACGCCAGCGGAACCGGCGGCGACGACCAAGGCGGCAGCCAAACCGCGGGTGATCAAAGGGCGCGGTGACGACGTGGTGGACATCCCGCCGCTCACCGATCTGTCGGTGGTCGTCTTCGACTGCCGGTGCTCCAGCAACACCGTTCTCAAGAGCGACGGCCCTGAGTCGCTGCTGGTAAACGAGATCGGAGCCTACAAGGGCAAGCGGTGGATCAACCTCGAGGACGGGGCGCAGACCACCCAGTTCGAGATCGAGGCGGCCGGCCGCTGGACGCTGACGATCGGGTCCGTCGACCAGCTTGCCACCAAAGCCGCTTCCGGTAAGGCATCCGGCAAAGGTGATGACGTCGTCGTGCTCGGCGGCAACGCCACCAAGGCGAAGATCACTCACTCCAAGGGGTCATCGAACTTCGTGGTCCAGGCCTACTCCCTCGAAACCGGTGAAGGTGGCCTGCTCGTCAACGAGATCGGTGGCTACTCCGGCATCCGGCCGCTGCAGGCACCCGCGCTGGTCGAGGTGACCGCCGACGGCAAGTGGACCATCTCCCCGTCCTGACCAGCTCGTTCCGCCAGATCCACCGCGTTCCACAGCTCCGCCCGCACCACTGACCGCAACACCGCTCTGCCGCGAACAGAGCATCAAACCGGCAGTAAACAGGGGGTCCTCATGGACGAGGCAATCACGCTCTACCACGAACTCACCGACCGGCTGAGCGCTCACGGCGCCACCGGCCCGGAGACCGATCTGGTCCTCGCAGCCTTCCAAGGCGAGGAAACGCTTGCGGCCGTCATGCGCGGCGAGGCGCTGCCCGATGCGCCCGGCGGCTCGGCCGAGACCGATGACGCGCCGGAGGTCTTCCTGGAGTCGGTGGAAGCCACCGGTTTCCGGGGAATCGGCCCGCACACCGCACTCCGACTCACGCCCCAACCGGGTCTGACCGTCATCGCCGGCCGTAACGGCTCCGCGAAGTCCAGCCTCGCCGAATCGATCGAGTACGGCCTCACCGAGGACTCGCCGCGCTGGTCGCAGCGCCCGGCCGTCTTCCGTGAGGGATGGCGAAACGTGCACTACACCGGCGAGCGCTCGATCGCGGTGAAGCTGCGGTCCGCGTCGAGCGGGCAACCGGTCGTGATCCGCCGAGTCTGGGGCGTCGGCGAGACAGACCTGGCCGCCTCGACGACGAGCGTGACCCGCAACGGCGCCACCATGCAGCCGGAGGACCGGCCCGAGTGGCTGGGTCCGTCAGATCGGTTCCGTCCGTACCTCTCCGCCCGGGACCTGGAGCGGGTGATCGGCGCCAAACCCACCGAGCTGTACGACTCGATTGCGCCGATCCTCGGGCTGGCGCCGCTCTCCACCGCCAGCGCGCGGCTCCAGACGTTGCGTAAGGAGCGTGACGATCGGGTGGTCGCGCTGCGGGGTGCGTTCAACGATCTGCGTACCCGGCTCGATGGTATGGACGACCCGCGAGCTGCTGAAGCCGTACGGCTGCTGGGGAAACAGGCTGCGCGGGCGAACCTGGCGGCGCTCGCCGACCTGGCTGCCGGAGAAACCGGTGGCGCTGACGCCGGTGCGGCGTCAGCCGCGCGGCGGCTCGCCGAGCTGGCGCTGCCGGAAGCCGGACACACCCTGCGTGAGTTGGCCAAAGCGCAGGAGACGGTGCAGCAGCTCGCCCGGACCGAGACGGCCGTCGGGCATCGAGTGGCGGACCTGCTCTGGGGTGCCTTGGAGATGCACCGGGATCAGGGCGATCGGTCGTGCCCGGTGTGCCAGGTCGGTGTCCTCGACAGCGCGTGGCGGGAAGGCGCTGAGCAGGAGGTCAGCCGGCTGCGCTCGGCCACCGCGACGGTGCGTGCCGCGACCGAGCGATCGGGTGAGCTGCTGCGGCAGGCGCAGGGCGAGATCAATGACGTACGCCGGATGCTGGACCCGGTCGTGGCGGCTCTCGCCTCCGTACTGCCTGATCAGTGCTCCGCAACCGACCAGGCTCTGGAGGTACTGGGGGTCGACCAGGTCTCCTGGGAGGCCGTCTCGGTAGCCCACCAGCGGCTGAGTACGGCTGCGGCCGAGTGGCTGACCGGTCGGCACGACGCGTGGCAGGAACCCGGTGCCGCGATCCGCCGGTGGGTGGAGGACGCCCGGGTCGTCCGGGCCGAAGCCGACGAACTAGCGCTGCTGACCAAGGCCCGCAACGCCCTGACCGCGGTCGCCGACCGGAT
Organism: Actinoplanes rectilineatus; assembly: GCF_000962825.1. GTDB lineage: Bacteria > Actinomycetota > Actinomycetes > Mycobacteriales > Micromonosporaceae > Actinoplanes > Actinoplanes rectilineatus. The sequence goes on along the minus strand of NZ_JZKF01000071.1, from coordinate 28,927 downwards.
GCGGGACGACCGTTTCCAGGCGGCTGCCCAGCATTCCCAGCACATCTGGGACCTGCTGCGGCAGGAGAGCAACGTCGCGATGGGCGAGATCAAACTCGGTGGCACCAACACCCGGCGGCGGGTCGACATCTCGGTGGCCGTCGACGGCACGGACACCCCGGCGCTCGCCGTGATGAGCCAGGGCGAGCTGCACGCGTTCGGGCTGGCGCTGTTCCTTCCTCGGGCGTGTGCGGACGCGAGCCCGTACCGGTTCGTGGTGATCGACGACCCGGTGCAAAGCATGGATCCGAGCAAGGTCGGCGGGTTCGCCGAAGTTTTGCGAGAGGTGGCGCGTACCCGGCAGGTCGTGGTGTTCACTCACGACGACCGGCTGCCCGAAGCTATCCGCCGGCTCGGCATCGACGCCGACGTCCGCGAAGTGACCCGGCGGGAAGGCTCGATGGTCGAGGTGCGCAAGAACCTGTGGCCGGCCAAGCGCTACCTGGAGGACGCGCGGGCGGTCGCTCGCGACCCCGACATCCCGGAACAGGCGATGCGGCTGATGGTCGCCGGGTTCTGCCGGTCCGCACTCGAAACGACGGCGATGGACCGCTACCGAGCCGCGCAGTACGCGGCGGGCACGCCCCTGCGGGAGATCGACGCTGCCCTGGACGCCGCGCACACCGTTCAGGCGAAGCTGACCCTCGGACTGTTCGGCGACCCGAACCGCCGCGAGGACCTCTACGCCCAGCTGAACCGCAGCCGGGTGCCCCGGGCCGTCGACACGGTGAAAGCCGTGGCGAAGGCGGTGCACGGGCACTGCGACATGGACAGCAACGACATGGTCGTCGCCACTCAGGCGCTGGTGGCGAGACTGTCATGAGCGGCTGCCTGGAGACCGCCGACCGGCTGCTCACCACCGTCATCCGCGGCGCCCGGGGCTGCTGGCCGCGGGCCTGCGCCTGGCTGCTGCGCTACGAACTCGAAGCCGCCATGGACCGCTACTGGCAGCGGGCGCGCCCGGAGATCGGGCAGGCCCGCATCCAGCGGCACAAACTGCTCCTTCTCGGCCACTACGCCGGCGACGAGATCGGGCGGCGGGCCAGCTACCTGTGGTGGGCCCTGTCCCGAGCCGGTCACCACCACACCTACGAACTCGGCATCACCGTCACCGAACTGGCGCGGCTCCGGGCCGAGCTGGTCGACGTCATCACGCTTCTCGACACCCAGGAGGTCTCGTCATGCAGAAACGCGACTACGCCTTCGTGATGCTCGGCATCGAGGCATTTGCACTGGTGGGGGTCGTTTACTACCTGGTGACGTTCGACTTTATGAGCCTCGCCTGGTCGGCCTCGATCGCTGTGGCCATCCCCGCCTGGGTGCTGGCGGTGAAGGCGCCGACGACTTGCGGCGTGACTACGCAGAAGGGCGGGCAGTGCAGCCGCCCCGTCAACGGTCTGATCTTCGGATGCAGCCGGTCGGAACACGTGTGGGCGAAGTTCTTTTCCCGCTTCGGCTGGCGCCGTCAGCCTGACCCGAACACGCCCGGCGCCCGTACCGGCAGATTGCCGACCGGAGGCGACGGCGTCGAGGTGGTCACGGTGAAGATCGCCGAGGACTGGAAAAGTACGGCGGCGTTCTGGCTGGCGCTGACGGCGACGCTGTGCGCCATCACGAGCGCCACCGTCGATGCCACGAACTTTCTCCGTGACCGGCAGGAACCGAAACCACCGGCCGCCACGGCCACCCGATGATGGTGGGCTGCCGGATCGACTCCGGCAGCCCACACCGGTACGAACCTCTCTTGATGTTGCCCAGGACGACGGTTCTCTCGCGTTGTCGATATCAGTAGGCTCGGCCGGAGCCACGACTACGAATGGCGGAGAACGTGACAGAGCAGTTGCAGGTGCCGGTCTGGACCCTGGCCACGACTTCCGAGAAGGTCTCGCAGGCGGTTGCGCTTCCGGTTGCCCCGGACGGGATGACCTCGGAGCGACTGGCCGGGTTGCGGCAGGCGCTCGCCGCGTTCCTCGACACGCCGCTCGTCACCGTGGAGGCATATGCGCTTCCGTCGCACACGCACTTCTCCAGTGGAAAGCTTCTCGATGCGGCGTCGCCTCTCGCGCTGGAACTCCGCAACCTGCTGAAACTGCCCGCAGGAACCGCGAAGTCGTCGGAGACGCTGTATCGGATGGTGGTGCCGAGGCGACTCGCGGCGCAACTCGGCAAAGGGATGGTCCGGTTCATGCCGTCCAAGGAGGTCGCCGGCGGGATCTACGGTGGCATCCTCGGCAAGGCAGGGATCGTGAAGAACGCGACCTTCGTCCCGGTGGTGACCGAAACCTCGTCTGCCGGCGCCACCACGGTCATCAAGAACGGTGCGAAGGCGGTGACCGGCGCCGCCGTGGTCACCGTCGCATCGTCCTTCATCCTGCTCGCCGTGGCCACGGCCGCGAGCCTGCACGCTGAAGAGCAGCGACGTAAGGCCATGGAACGGGTCACCGAACTCCTCGAGGAGTTGACCGCCCAGAACCTCGACGAGGAACGCGACCGCCTCAACGGCGCGACCAGGGCCGTCGAACGAGCGGCTGCGCTGCTGCTCGACCGGGGCGAGGTCGGGCATTCGCTGGGCCTGGACTCCGCGGTGCACACCATCGACACCGCCATCGAAGCAACCATCCGGCGGGCGAAGGCGTGGCGAGCCAGGCTCGAGGGGTTCCCGTCCGAGGGCGTGGAGGTCGCCGATCTTCTCGAGGCTTTCCCCGGTATCGATCAGCCCAACGGTGCTTTCCGTACCGAACTCCGGCTTGCCATGCTGGCCATCGCCACGAAGCGGCGCGTTGCGGTCCTTCAGGCCGTGGACCATGCGCAGAGAGCGCCGGAGCTCGACTTCCGCCGTTTCACCGAGGTGCTCCAGGACGAGCAGCGAGAGGTGGACGAACTCCAGGGCGACCTGCGTACGCTCCTGGTCGACATGGCGACGCTTCAGCTCCGTGCACCAACCAGGAGTTTCACCGATCGCCTGTTGACGCAGGGCGAGGTCAACACTCTGCTCGCCTGGCCCGGCCGGCTGAAGCAACTGGCTGACGAGGAATCGGTGGCCGCCTCGGACCTTCCGGACGTCGAGATCGGCCTTGTTCAGCAGGCTGATGGGAAGGTGCTGGTGCTGCCGGCAGAGGCGTTGCCGCGCGACCACGCTGCCTGATCAGCACCCGGCTCGCGTCACCACCCAGAGAATCCCGTTCGGATTCCTGGCTGCGGGCATGATCACGGACGGTGCGTAGCGCGGCGGCGAAGTCGCTGCGTCCAGGCGCAGTCATCGGGAACCGCCCATAGCGATGGCGCCGTATCTCGTACGCTCCCGTTTCGGCCGAAGTGGTGCCGGGCGTTCGGTGTAGCCCAGGGAAGCGCGGTTTACCCCTTTCCCTCCGCCACTGCAGTTCGTCGGTCCACCAGGCGTAGGCCTCCCGTTCGAGCCGATGGCGGAGCCGACGTGCCAGGCCGACGCCGTCGAGGTTGAGGTCTGCGGCGGCGTCCGCCAGCGAACGATCCGTGGTGTAAACGCTGTTGCCGATGACCTCGGCAAGACCGGCTTTCCGGAGCCGACTCAGATGCGCCCGACGGTCCTGCTCGTGTACCCGGTCCGGCAGCTCAGATCCTCGATGCTGGCGGCTCCCTGCAGCATGACCCCATGGGTTCGGGCCGCGTGATGACCAAGGCCTGCTCCTCGTGAGGTCCAGACATCAGATCGGTTGTGCTCCAGGATCGTGCGGAGTGCGCCCGGAAGGACCCTGGGGGGTCCCTTGTGTTCCACCTGCGCACGACACATGCATTTTCATCGAAGCGAAGCCGTCGTTCGACGGGTTGGTCAGCTGCCAGATCGCCGCATCGGTTCCGGATGCCGCTGCGACGCAGGCCAGCCAGGTGCACCCGAAGTCGTCGGGCTGCGACAGACGGCTCAGCGCTCGGGAGACGGTCGCCGCTCCAAGGCCCGCCAGCTCGGCGACCCGGCGCACACTCGCGCCCACCTGAGCTCGATTGTGATCCAGTACGAGCAGGCACACGGCATCGAGCACCAGCCGGTCGGCTGGTTTCGACTGGCCGGCCCAACGGCTCGGCGCCACGGAGCCGGCAATCGCCTGCACACTGGCGACCAACTCGATGAGGACCTCGTCCGGTTCACCGGAAACGCCTCGCAACATGCCGACGACGGCGTCAACGGCCTTGGCCCATTGGCGGGTCAGCATCGCGGTCACCGTTACGGCGAGCGGGGTACCCGGAGGCCTCGGCCGGTGCCACGTGACCGGAGATGGTCCACGCCGTGGATAGCGGGATCGCGGAGGAGTTGTGCGACGTCGTCAGCGCTGTAGCGGGCGATGACCAGGCGTGTGAGGCACCGCCAGGCGATCGGGCTGGCGTCTGCACCGGCCGGGATGGGTGAATACAGCAGCTCGCGCGTCTTCGGGCTCAGTTCCTGGCGTGTTCCGGCGAGTCTCGGATGCCCGTTCTCTACGACGACGAGCCGTTGCCGACGTTCGTCGGCCACTGCCCCGTGCCGATCGTCATGAACTGCGGGATGGCCCGTGGACGTGCCTGTGGGCAGCGTGTCCATCAGCGCGCTGAGCCGTCCTGAGGGGTTGCCGCGGCGTAGGACCGCGATGGCGTCGGCAATCGACCATTCCGGCAGGAGTTCGGATATTCCTCCGCGTCGATGAGGTGCACCGATGGGCCGTACGCATCCGGTCTTGGGGTTGCTCAGGCACCCCGGGTCGAGCGTGGGAATCACTGTCGCGAGAGTGGAACCGAGGCGGCGGACCTGTTCGGCGGTCAGCCCGTCAGGCCATGCTGACCAGATGTGCCGCCCGCCGCCCGGGCCGCTCGCCGCCACGATGTAGGCCACGCCAGCGGCGTCGAGCAGGGCCCGCAGGCGGCGGCAAGCATCGCTGACGTCGCCGAGCTTGGCATCGAGGTCGAAGGCGAGCAGGCGGTAGCACCCTGCCCAGTCGGCGAGATAGATGGCGTACGGGAGTGAATCATCGCCCGGTCTGATCTCGGAGATATCAGCGGAGCTGTAGGCATGGTCGCGCCGCCGGTCGGTGCGGATCGAGCGCCGTGGCATGAGATCGCGCCACGTCGCCCACCACCAGGCGCTGGTGTCAACTGGATCGGAGACGCCGGAGCGTCGGGCCGGTGCCGCGGTCATCGCGGCCGCCGGGTGGTTCGGAGGTCGGGCACCCGGCGGACCGTCCGGCGGCCGTGGGTGCTGTCAATGAGCTCCGGTGGTTACATCGCGATCCCGGCTGCCGTCATCTGGACAGCAAGGTAGCCACAGTCTTCGAATCCGATCCGGTAGCCGGAGATGTCACCGGAGGGCGGATCAGGACCCGAGCGATGGCGGTTGCCGATCTTTGCCGAGGTGATGTGCCCGGACGCTGGGGTCATCGATCGGGCGACCAGGATGACCGGGCAGGCCGATGTCGGGATTGCGCGCTGTCATCGCCGCACTGCCGTAGGGAAGGATGGTCGCCATGTTGGTGGCTGGGGCGGCTTGGTCGGCGAAGGCTGACAGCCCGGAGGACACTGGTCGACAGCCGCTCGCGGTGGAGGCGGTGACGGCCGCGCACGCGTCCGAGCTCGTGCCAGCGGTGATCACGACTACACCGCACGCTCGCTATCTCTCCCTGCACGCGCGCATGGCCGTCGAGGCGAGCCGGCGTGGGTGGTCGAGCGACGATCTTCCCGCCTTTCGGCAACTCCTGCGACGTTGTGAGGTCATCCTGGCTGCGGTTTCCTTACGCCATGACGCCGTGGACAGGGAAGTCCATCAACGGCGTACTGGCAAGCGGAGACCGCACGGAGTGAACACGATCGCCCAGGCGTTGGACGGCTCCGAATCGATCGATCTTGACGAACTGTCCCGCGCTTACAGCGTCGTTGCCAACGGTTTCTACGGGACTTACGGCGGTATCGAAACCGCGTTGGGATTGATCACTCCGGAGGTTCTCCCGGCACCGGGCCCTGCCGCCGAGCCTGAAGCTCTGGGGGCGCTGGACCAAGCCATTGAACTCGCGCTGGGCGGTGACGTGCTGAGTATCGCGGACCTGGACGGCGCCGTCGGGGTCTGCCTGTGTCAGGTCAGCGCGAAGACGGATGGTGCCAGCTTGAGGCGGGCCTACTTCGGCACCGATGTACCCGACCCGGATCTGGCCGCTGCCCATCGAGCAAGCGCGGCTATCCTCACCAGAGCCGTTCATGGTCAGCCGGTTGACGACAACATCGACCTCATGATGGACCGGTTGTGCTGCTTCACTTCCGACCTGCCGCAGATCCTGGGCGGAGCGGACCTGGATCATGCCATGCGCTGGCGTGGGGCCTTGTTACGCAACTGGTCGGTCTGGGCCTGGCGACTGCTGTGGGCGAACCTCGTCGCGCCGTTGAGCGACACGGGGACCCGCGAGGATGCGGTCGCGGTCTTCGTGGCGGGTCTTCCCTCCGTTCGGGTGCGGCAGGCGTTGCGGGATGATCTTCCTCCGACCGTGGACGACAATGGCGGTTTGCAGCCGGTAGAACACGACCTGAACGACGAAGTCGGCCAATCCGGCGGCTGGTCTGTGCTGCAACTGTTGCGGTTGCTCGCTGTCGGCGCGTGCCGTGCCGACGAAGTTGACGGCCTGAGCCGGGAAGCGTTCCTGCGGTACGACCAGACCGGAATGGGGCCGGTGTGGTTCCGCGGCTGGATCGACGACCATGCTGATATTCCCCTGCCATATGCCGCTCGATCGCTGGCGATTGCGATGTTCAACCGGGCAGAGAAGGTCAGTCGGGACAAGATGCAGTGGACCCGTACGGGGTTGCGAATGCCGACCCGGCTGCGTGTCGTCGGTGATCGGCTGCGGCTGGAAGGACGCGAGGGAGACGCGCCGGCGTCCCTGCGGCTGGACACCTTCGCCAGCGTCCTGCTCCAGCTCGGCGTACTCGACGTCTCGGACGACGGCATGACATGGAAGCAGGGTCCGTACGGAATCGAGTGGAGCCCAGGTTCATGACTGATGACCTGACCGGGGCACCGCCGCCGCGGATCCTGCAGAAGCTGCCGATTGCGGACCCCGAGGAGATCCTGGTCCTGACGTACACCAGCGACCTTCCGTTCTTCGAGGACGTGTGTGTACGGCAGGCCCGGGCACGTGGCGCCCGCGTCACGATCGTCTACGACGCGGGGCACGTCGAGCCGGGGTTCGCCGCCGGTGGCGGACCACTCACCGACTACGTGCCCGTACCAGTCCAGTGCCGATCCGGCGGCGCGTTCCATCCCAAGTTGCTGGTCGCAGCATCCGCCGACGATGCTCTGATCTCGATCGGCTCCGGCAACGCCACCTCGGCAGGCTGGCATCACAACGCCGAGCTGTGGACGCATCTACGCATCGACGGTCCCACCATCCCGACGCTGGTGGAAGACCTCGCCGCATGGCTCCGTCGGCTCCCTGACCGGTTGTGGATGGAGCCGCTCGGTGCTCAACGGCTGCACCGCGTCGCGGATCTGCTGACCACCCGCCCGAGCCGGCCGGAACCCAACGAACCGTGGCTGATCACCAATGACCAGGTGCCGATTATGGACCAGCTGCCACTGCCGGATCATCCCGTCGACCGGTTGGTCGTCGCATCACCGTTCTTCGACCCACCTGCAGATACTTTGACAACTCTGATCACCCGGCTGCGGCCTGACAGTCTCGACATCCTTCTTACCCGTGACGCCCAACTCGATTCCGGCCGCTTCGAGCGGGCGCTGGACCGTGTCGGCACCGTTCGGATCGCCCAGCCGAGGACGTCGCGTTACCACCACGGCAAGGCGCTCGAATGGTGGTCCGGACCTGCCGGTGTCCTGGTCACCGGCAGCGCGAACTGCACCCGTGCCGCGTTGCTGCGGTCGATGGATGACGACCGCGGCAACTGTGAGCTGGCGCTCCTGCAGGAGATCGCCGAGTCGGTTGTCGACCTGGTCGACGCAGAGGAGAAAGATCTCGACGATCTGTTACTCCGGGATTCGGACCGGGAAACCGAGCCGACCCCCGCCATCCGGGTGCTGACCGCCCAGATCCTCACCGACCCCGATCGGATCGAGATCACCATCCTGGTGACCGCCGGTGCGGCACCCGATCACTTGCTCATCGACGTCGCCGGCGAGACGCACACCGCAATCCACGCCGCGAACGACGACGCCATCCACATCTACCGCCTTGACCGCAGCCCCGGCTCTCTGCCCCGGTCCGTTACGGTCCGAGACGACAGCGGCGTTGCTCTTGGTGCCGCGCTCGTCACTGACGTACACAGCGCGTTGGCCCGGGTTCGACATCCATCGCCGTTGGAGCAGCAATCGCTACCCGAACTGCTGGGTAGCGAGGAACAGATGCAAGCCCTGCTCGACGCGCTGCGCAGACTTGCCGAGATCGTCCCTCCCCGCCCCGACGAGGAGAAGACATCGCTTAGTCGTCGGCGGCGCCGAGCGCGGGTGGAAGAGGACATCCGCCGCGCGGTCGGGTCCGGGCTGCTGAACCTGGCCCTGGGACGCGATCGCAACGAGGCCTCAGCCGGAGGTCCCGACGGCGGCGAACTCAAAGGCGATGAAGGCGAGCCCGATCGCAAAGACCGGGAACAGCCGGCTTCGAAGAGCGTGACTCCTCCCCTGAGCGCGGCAGCCGCGTTTCAAGCCCAGACCGAGAACCAGCGGATGAGAGGACGGGCGTGGTTCCGACGCCTCGTCGAGGAAGCAGCCGAATGGCCGCTCGGGGCACAGTTGGCGTCGTACCGGAGCCTCTTGATTGCCGTTGGGGGTGGCCTCTGGCCATACCCCCAAGAATGGGCCTGGTTGGTACATGACGGCCTGGAAAACCTGTGGGCTGCCGCAGAGGACGAGTCCCTCGCCGTTGAGCACGGCGCCCTGGCTGTCATCGGGCTGCTCGCCATTCGGCACGGGACGCTGTCCCAGCCGGATGATCCGGACCTGGCTGCTGGCTTCAAGGGTTTCCTGGCCGCCTTCCGTGACTGGAGGGACTGGGCCCTCGACGTGAACCTCGAAACCATCGAGAAGTACGCCTACCAGCTCAGCGGCCACACGCTCGGCCCCAGGTTCACGGCGGTGAACATCCGATCCGACCTTGAGTGGCTGTTGGCTCGCCGCGAAATCGACGATGCTCTCGACCAACTCGACGACATCAGTGACTCGACAGGCCTCACCACCGACGGCACGGTGGTCGTCCAGGTAAGAAGGAATCCGAAGCGAGCCGTGCTCCTCGTGCTCGATCGGCTCCGAGAGTTTCCGGACACCCACGTCATCGCCCACTTCAACGGCGAGGTTCACGGTTGGTGGAACGGAAGACGACTGCTGCTTGCCTGGCCGACCCCCACCGGCTGGCGTGCCTCGGTATGGCACAACCTGTTCACGGGCATCGTCGGCTACGCCGGAAGTAGTCCGTTGCCCGCTGCGTCGGAGAGCGCCACGGTGACTGACCCAGCCGAGGCGTGGACCAGGTTCGGAAGCCGCTGAGATTCACGCGGCCAGGATGACAAGCACCGGAGGCGGCAGGCAGAGGACGACTAGATTTTCGGTTGGCCGCGCCTCCAGGACTCGAATCAGGTTCATCAGTTCGTCCGGCTCGGCCGACTGGTCTGTTCCGGAGGCGCGCACCCTGGCTAGATCGCCTTCCTGGCGACTTCAACCTATTCTGGCTCCCATTTTCAACTGGCGAGTTCGCCAGCTATGACGTCCGCTGAGCCTGACTCTTGCCTATGTTGCGACCGGACGAAGCAGAGATCTGAGGCTGCGGGCGTCGTCCGGCTTCACGAGATCGGCGCTGTCGAACGTCGCTATCCACTCCCGCAGGGCGGGCACCCGGTCGGCTACCTGCCGGTCCAGCTCGTGAGGATTTGTCGGCCCGTGTCGGTGCCTCTGCCAGCTCTCGCGGTTCGGGTCGTACACCCAGCCGTGCCCTGCATACGCCCCCGCCCCGCGCCACCCCGCCGTGTAATCCTCGATGATGGCCTCGTCCGTTGCGCTGGCGATGTGTAACAACATCGCGGAGATCATCCCGGTACGGTCCCGGCCTCCCGCGCAGTGCACCAACACCGCCCCGTCAGCTCGGGCGATCGCCCTCAAGGCGGCCGTGATGCGATCGGGGGCAAGCCGTACGTTGTCGGCCCAGGAGCACGGATGGTCCAGCCGCGGCCCGCAGACCCGGAGAAACTCGCCGTCGTCCGGATCCTCGGTCGGTGCCGGCACAAAGACCACCCCGTCCACGGACTCGGGCCGGATGGCCGGGTGATCGGCGGTGCGTTGCGTTTCGGCCGGGGCGTTACGCAGATCGACCACCGTTCGAACGCCCGCCGCCTTCGCCGCCGCCCACCCGCCTTCGCCGCCGCCCACCCGCCGTCGGTCAGGTACTCCGGAGCTGCGGAGCGGAACACTCTGCCGAACGATGTATGGCCCCCGCCACGTAGTGCTCGACCACCCATGTCCCGCACGTTCCGGCCACCCGGCCATCGCAACATGTCCACCGTAACCGTGGCTCCATCCGTTTCCATACGGTCACGGTGCCGCCTCACCCAGGGGCAAAGTCAACTGTCGACGTCCGAGATGCTCTGCGCGGTGCCCCGCTCGCTGTAGACCTCGAGAAGTAGGCGTGGGTCGCTGGTTCCGGTAGCCGTAATCTCCGGATGTGGAGATCGCGGGCAGGATCGCGCAGTGGCTGTCGACCGGACCCCACCGGGTCGGTGAGCCGGGGTTGTCCGAGGCTGAACTGTGCCGCGCCGAGGAAACCTTTGAGCTGGTCTTTCCCCGGCTGCTGCGTGACGCGCTTGCCCTGGTCCACCCGGTGCCCCGGCCGGTCTTCCCGCAGCCGGGGCACCATCAGGCGCCGTCACGTGTTCCGGATTGGCGCCTGCGCGACGCGGACCGTACCCGGACCCTGATCGGGATCCCGGCAGGCGGTGTGTTGTTCGATGTCGAGGAGAACGACTTCTGGTGGAACGACTGGGGTCCACGTCCGGATGCGATCGTGGAGCGGATCGCATCCGCCGCGCGGGAGCTGGCACGGGTTCCGCTACTGGTCCCGCTCGGCGGCCACCTTTACGTCGCGGCCGTCGACGACTCGCCCGTGTTCAGCATCGTCCAGACACGGGTGGGCCTCTATGCGGTGTCGTTCGCTGACCTCGGGGATGACACCGCTCGGACGGCGGCGCTTCGATCTGCGGCCTGGCCGGGAGGGACAGTGCCGTTCTGGAGCGAACTGTGCGCCTACGCCAACCACCGGGACACCGACAGCCCACTGGGGCGCCTGGGAACCGGCGGATTCTGAGAGGACCTTCCGGGGCGGCACGGATTCGCCAAGGCCCGCTGACCCTGCCCTGTTTGACTCCCCAGGGCTGAGCCGTGGCCAGGCGATTCTGGCGATGATGCCTCCTGACGAGGCGCTGGCAGTGCCGTTCTCTCTCCGAGATCCCAGCGAAATGGATGCCCTTTTGGTGCGAATCGAGTGTTTGTGAGGGAACGGTTTCCGATTGAGGGAACGACATCTGATCTTCTGTCGTCATCGTTGATGGCGTGGCACTCGGAGGCGAGGTCGCTGGAGCGCGGATTTCTCATCAGCATGGTGTCGACAGATCGATCCACGTGCCCTGAGTGCGGGATCGATCGCGCATCGAGGGAAGATACGATCACCGTCGCCTATGCGGATGCGATGTGATCCGCCGGAGCGTGAGTCATGACTGCCGACGGCACGGCCCTGCCGAGATCGCGACTGAGCAGGAGTGGCCTCGGTTGTGAGAAGTATGCTCTGGCGGATATTGCGTGATGGCGGCTAAGTCGATCACGCGTCGACTACTCGCGGCCGAGAGCATCCCGGACCGACAACGGCTGGTGGCGGTGCAGCCTGCTTTCTGCGGCCGGAGACCTGCGGAAACGCGGCCGGGGCTGGCCGCCTCCCGCTCGAACGGGGCCGACAGCGTCCACATACGGAGAAACCTCGTCGTGCTGGCAGCGGCGCCTTCGACTTCATCTGCGCGGCCAGCAGGCTGACGGTGGTCTGCGGTAGCGGGAACGCGGTCGAGCTCGACATACCCGACACAGTGCCGACCGCAGCGCCGTGAGCACTCCCCGAACCCGGTAGGAGCCCGGCGGCACCCTGACCGGGTGGCCGTCGCGGTTCACCTCCGCGACGATCACCCGGCCAGGTAAGGACGTGGTCAGTTCAGGCCGGTGAAGTTCGAGGAGATCATGTCGTCCAGGCGCAGACCGAGCGCGAACGCCTCGTTTTCGAACAAGTCTCGGGCCGGGGTCTCCTCCCCGTCGTAGAACATGGTCACGTCGATCAGCCACTTGCCGGACACGGCGATCATCTGGAACCCTTGGCCCGTGCCGGCCAGGGACGAGTCCGGGTCGGTGAACGCGTACGTGCGCGCTGCGGTCGCGTCCGGTAGAGGCGGTTTGACCGCCTGGTACGACACCGGTGCTGACCCGTCCTCCGACGCCGTCCCGGAGCATTCGGCGGGAAGTTGAGAGACGAGCTGTTTCGCCTGCTCGCCGTGGCCCGACTTTACCTGCATCAGCAGCACCCGCAGCTGCCAGGCCGCTGGTTTACGCACGGTCTGCGGACGGTATGTCGCCGTCGCCGTCGCGATCGCGTTCGGGGCCACATCGACCGGCGACAGAATCATGTTCGCCGGATCGATACCGTCGGCGCAGGTCAGCCCGTAGTCCCGGTCGACAGGGATAGTGTCGCGATTATCGGCACCCTTATCGAACGGTAGGGCGTCCACCGGCTGGCTCACGCTGACCTTCGGTCGCAGGAGCACCCCGATCCCGTCGGCACCGGCGGCTTTCGCGGTCAGCGCCAACGCCACGTCGAGGTACTGGCGCAGGGTGTCGGCGGTGTCGTTGAGGTACTGCACCAGGTCGGCGGTGTCCTTGCCGAACGCGGCGGCTTTCTTCGAGAACGCCACGACGTGCTGGGCAGCGTTCTTCACCTGTTCCCACCGGCCGCCTTCCTCGTTCTCGGCGACGTCGTCATCACCGCTGATCTGTTCTGCGATCGGTTTCCCGGCCGATGACAGCAGGTCGAACGTCACGGACAGGACGTCACCGACACACCCCAACGCGGTGTCGCTCAGGTCCGAGAACTCATCGAGGGAGTCTTTGTTCTTCAGCCAGCCCTGCAACTTCTCACCGGCGGTGACCAGGCAATCGAGGATGCCTTTGTTCTTCAACGCGGCCTGGACCTTTTTGTTCTTCGACACCTTGCCGATCTCGCCCTTGAGTAGCTTGCTGCTCTCGTGCGCGACGATGTCGATCATCCCGAATCCGATGTCAACGGCTGCGTAGTCGAACGCGACCTTGACCGGGACCTGTGTGCCTGTCGGCAGGCCACCGGCGTCGGCCTCCAGGGTCAGCTCACCTTCTGGGCCCAGGACCGCGAACCGTTCGTTGACGGCCAGGTGCAACGCCGTCATCAGATCCAGGGCAGCGTCCTCGGCGAGCATCTCGGTGTAGTCGACGCTCATCCCTTCCGGGATCGTCAGCGTGAACGGGATCGCGCTGTGGTTGACGATGTGGACCGTTGACTTCTTCGTCTTGCGGTTCACGACCGCGCAGATCTTCAGGTTTTCTGCCAGCGGCCCACGGAACGCGAAACCTGCCGGGACGCTGTCGGACTTCGGACACGACAGGTTAGGCGAATCGCCGGCGACACTGCGTGCGATAGCGAAACCCAGCGATTCCGGCTGGCCGTCTTCCTGGTCCTTGGCGTCGTCAAGGATTGCGGAGAAGTCCGTGACCGCGTACATCCAGTCAGAGAAGTGCCGGGTCGTGACACTGATCGTTTTGCCGGCCGGGTCGTACTTCCCGCCGACCCACCGCCACGGCTGCTCGTCGGACTCGCGGGTGTAGATCGACACGAACCCGTCCGCCGGGTCCATACCCGCCGGAAGTTTCGCCGAGTCGACCACGAAGCTGACGGTCGCGTCCCCGACCAGGGATCCTTTGCCGGGGTTCAGTCGCACCGGGGAGCTCAACGGCCGGGCGAACGCCGGCGCGGTCGCCGCCGGTGCCGGCTCCACGGACAGGTCCCCGTCCTTGATGGTCGAGGTGACTTTGACGCGGGTGTCGGCCACCGTCTTGTCGACGGTTTTCGGTTTCGGATCGCTGGTGCAGGCGTGCAACGGTGCAGCAAGCACGATGAGTACGACAGTGGACCAGATCGCCTTCACGGGCAGTCGCAACCCAGGGCCTCCTCGCTGGCGCGTGACCCTGATGCTATGCACGCCGGGCAGCATCCGCAGGGCGAGAATGTGCGACCCCGGTCGTCGCCCGGTGCCAGCTCATCAGCGACCGGCGACCGGGCGCGGCGGCGATCAGCTGCGCAGCGGGGTTGTCCGCAGGGCATCGCGGACGAGCGGGTAGTTAGCCGTGCGTACTCAGGGCCTGGTATGCGGCCGGGCGAGATGCCCGTACCCGGCGTACCGCTCGGCGGTACCTTTGACCGCGATCTTCGCGAGCAGCTCGAGGTCCTTAAGCGGCGGGTCGGTGTACCCGCACCTCTGGATGTGGCGTAGCAGGTCCCGGCCGGCAGCGCCCGCCTTGCCGGTGTCGGCGTGGTGGGTGGTCCAGTTCAACCAGCCGACGACCCGGCCGATAAGGTCCTAGAGCCGTCCGTCGTTGCGCGTGTCGTTGCGGCTGGCGCACAGCTGCCCTACGACTTGCCCGGCCAGGTACCCCGACAGCCGGTATCCGCCGACGTACATCGCGGCGGTGACGTCCCCGGTCACGCCGGTGTGGTCGCGGATGGCCTCCAAGCCCCACTCGTACGCCAGCCGGCCGGCCGCGTCGGAACGTTGCTCGTAGTAGTCGCCGGTCAGCGCACGCCGGATCACGGCGCCCACCGCCATGTCGTGGGACTTGACCGCGACCAGGGCCGAGATGGGGGCGACACAGACCGTGCCGAACTCGACGCCGAGACCACGGTGGTCAGCCCGGAGAACGCCAAGGGCCTGGAGTTCGACGTCACGGTAGTCGTCGACCCCACCGGCATCCTCAAGAACGACGACGGTAACCGCGGCGACAGGCTGCTGTACGTGGCACTGACCCGGGCCATGCAGCGCCTCGATGTCATTGCCATCGCTCTGCAGCCAGCCGGCGACTCTCCGGAGAACTCGCCGCGCCGAGTGGAAGGCGCTGAGCGGGCTGAGAACACAGAGACACCGCCGCCCCACCGCGGTGTCCGTGGAACCGGTCACCGCGGCCGACGCCCTGCAGCGCCAGGTAGTCGGCCTCATGGTCGACGACCTCATGGGGAGACTCGGCCTCATCGCCCCACATCTGTGGCAGCCTGTCCTCGATGAGGTCGCCGCAAGGTTGGGCAGGACAACATCGGACACCTCGTCCAGCTGAGAAGGGCGAACCTCATCACGGCCCTCGTCGGTGGGCTGTCGGAACTCTGCCGAGGCCTGGCTGACGTGGTCGGCATTGAGGGAGTGAGGGATTCCCTCAGCGCCTACGACGAGGGATTCCCTCAAGATTCCCTCAGCACGTCCCGCGCGAGGCGCAACTTAGCGCCATGAGCAGCCACTATCAAGTGGCTTATCAGTTCCCTCGCGAGCTGTCAAACTCCCTGGTCGGCAAGAGGCCGCTTCCTTGACACGGAAGAGGTCACTGGTTCGATCCCAGTATCGCCCACGAGTATTTGCATCCGAACCGCCTGTCAGATCTGACGGGCGGTTCTTCTGTTACTCGGGTCATCGAGCCCTCTGATCCTGGCCGGCCGGCTGATCTGCCCCACTCGCCTCTGGTCGGCGACTATGACGCGTGGCGCGAAACTGAGTACCTGTCCCGGGGCGCCAACGGCCGCGAGTTGCGCCGTCGGCGGGCGGAGATGGAAGCCGGTGGGCTGGTCCAGCATGAGCTGATCGAACAGGACGCGGAGGGCTCTGCTTGAAGCTCGACTGGCACCCGGATGCGTGGGACGAGTACGTGGGCCGGCAGTCGGGTGATCGCAAGACCCTTAAGCGGATCAATGCTTTCATCAAGGACATTCAGCGAGGTGAAGACGGCGGCATCGGCAAGCCGGAACTCCTCAAGGGCGACCTCTCAGGCTGGGCATCGCGGCGCATCACCGAAGAGCACCGGCTCGTGTACCGCGTACTGGACGCCCGGGACCAGTTGGGGCGACAAGCCGAGCCGACCTTCGACTCCACCATCCTCGGACCGCCGGAGGCCGTCGAATGGTTCTTGAAGCTCATGTGACCGGACCTGTGACGAGGCTGCCCCGGCCACATGGCACGACGCCCCGGAGCTCCCATCGATCGATGGGAGCTCTTTTGCTGTCCGGCTCCGCGACGGGGCGGTCAGCCGTGGAGGATCTGCTCGAGCCGCTTCTCGCCCTCACGGGTCTGGTAGCCGACCTTGAGCAGGTCCACCGTCCGCTGAGCGGCCTCGGCGGTGAACAACTCGCCGAGCTTCTGGTTCTCCACCACCAGGCCGTCCTCGTAGGATCCGGTGAGGGCGGCGTCGACCGCGGTGCGTACCGCCTGGATGACCGCGGCGGGCAGGCCGGCGATGTGGTGGGCGAGGACGTCGACGAAGTCGTCCAGTTCGTCGGCGGGCAGGGCCCGGTTGACCAGCCCGTAACGTTCGGCCAGTTCGGCGTCGACCAGCGGGGCGCCGAGCAGCAGTTCCAGGGCGCGGGCGCGGCCGGTGAGCCGGGTCAGATACTGCGTGCCCCCGCCGCCGGGCAGGATGCCGAGCAGCACCTCGGGCTGGGCCACCCGGGCGCGGCCGATCGCGGCGAAGCGCAGGTCGAGTGCCATCAACAGTTCGTGACCGCCGCCGCGGGCGAAACCGGCGATCTTGCCGATGGTGATCTGCGGCAGGGCGCGCAGCTTCTCGTGCAGGGCCTGCATCGGGTTCAACGGGCCCTCGAGACCCTCGGCGAGAGCGGCGAAGCTCTCCGGGCGGTCGACGAAGTGGGCGTCGCCGTGCGCGATGAAGAACTCCGGGTCGGCGCTCTCGAACACGATCACCTTGACGGTCCCGTCGTCGCGTACACCGTCGGCGAACGCATTCAGATCCGTGATCAGTGCGGTGTCAAGCAGGTTGAGGGGCGGGTTGTCGATGGTGACGGTGGCGACGCCGGCGTCGACGGTGACGTGCAGGGCTGTGAACTGCGGGTTTGTCATGCGGGCTACGCTAGATCTTGACATCCATGTCAGATTCAAGGGTCTGTGGCGCAGCCCACCGGAGGAGGTTCCCGTGCGGATCGGCGAGCTCAGCGAACGTACCGGGGTCAGCACGAGGTCGCTGCGCTACTACGAGCAGCAGGGACTGCTGTCCAGTGAGCGCAGCTCCGGTGGGCACCGCAACTACACCGAGCGCGAGGTCGACCGGGTCAACTACCTGCAGGGGCTCTACACGGCCGGGCTGAACAGCCAGGTCATCCTCGAGGTGCTGCCCTGCCTGGAGACCCCCAGCGACGAGACGAGCGATGCCGCCTTCGAGCGCCTGGTCGAGGTACGCGACAAGCTCCGCACCGACATCGCGGGACTGACCCGGACGCTGCAGTCGCTCGACGAGCTGATCACTTTCAACCGGGCGCGCCGGGCCGGGGAGTGAACGGCGTTGCGGTCACGGGCGTCGTGGCCGCCCCGGTTCAAGGCGCTCGTCGCGAGAGCCACCCCGTCGGGAATCAGCCTGCTCCTCATCACGAGCGGCACGCACCTAGTGTTGAGGCATGACGGTCGAGTACATCCGGTATGAGATCCCCGGCGACACGACGGCCTTCGAGGACGCCTACCGGCGAGCGGCCCGGTTCCTCGCGCAGGCGCCGCAGTGTGTCGACTTCGAGTTGAGCCGCTGCACCGAGGAACCGTCCGCCTACCTGCTGCGCATCGTGTGGACCTCGCCGGAGGACCACCTCAAGGGATTCCGGACCGGTGATCTGTTCCCCGGTTTCCTCGCCGAGATCGGGCCCCACGTCGGGGCGATCAAGGAGATGCGCCACTACGAGCCGACCGTGGTCCGCGGCTCCGGCGGGGCCGTCCCGACCCTCTACGACTGGGCCGGCGGCGCCGACGCGTTCGAGCGACTGACCAGCCGCTTCTACGAGAAGGTCGGCGCCGACGACGTGATCGGCCCACTGTTCGCGCACATGGATCCGGGCCATCCGCGCTACGTGGCGATGTGGTTGTCCGAAGTGTTCGGTGGCCCGTCGCGGTACACCGACGAGCGCGGCGGATACGCCCACATGCTCGGCCAGCACCTGGGCCGGGCCATCACCGAGCCGCAACGGCGCCGCTGGGTGAGCCTGCTGATGGACGCGGCCGACGAGGTCGGCTTGCCGGACGACCCGGAGTTCCGGGCCGCGTTCGCCGGCTACATCGAGTGGGGGACCCGGCTGGCCCGGGCCAACTCCCAGCCGGGCGCGACGCCACCCGGTCAAGCGCCGGTCCCGCACTGGGGCTGGGGTGTCGCGCCGCCCTACCAGGGCTGATCCGACGGCGGGCCGAGGCCGGCCCGGAAGGCGTACGAGACCAGCTGGGCCCGGTCCCGAGCACCGATCTTGGTCATCGCCCGCACCACGTGGGTCTTGACGGTGAACGGCGACACGACCATCCGCCCGGCGATCTCCTCGTTGCTCAGGCCCCGGGCCACCAGGACGACCATCTCCCGTTCCCGGGGCGTCAGGACGTCGAAGCGGCGCAGCAGAACCTTGTCGATCACCGGTGGAGGGTTGTCCGCCATGTGACCGATCAGTGCGGCTGTCGCGTTCGCCGACAGGGTGCCACCGCCGCCCGCCACCTCGGTGATCCCGGCGACGAGTTCGGCCGGGCTGACGGTCTTGCCCAGGAAACCGTTGGCGCCGGCACGGAGGGCGGCCAGCACGACGTCGTCCTGGTCGAAGGTGGTGAGCACGATGATCCGAACCTTCTCGGCCGGGTGTTCGGCCCGGATCCGGCGGGTCGCCTCCACACCGTCGATGCCGGGCATCCGGATGTCCATCAGGACCAGGTCGACCGGGTGTTCCCGGAGGAAGGGGGCGACCTGCAGTCCGTCGGACAGTTCACCCACCACGGTCAGGGCCGGGTCGGCCCGGAGCATCGACCGGATACCGGCCCGGATGTCGTCCTGGTCGTCGACGATCACGATCCGCGTCATCCGAGGGCCTCGCCCACCGGGCCGAACTCCGCGTCGACCCGGAAGCGTCCCTGACCGTCGTCGATGGTCAGGCGCCCGTGGGAGGATTCGACCCGTTCCCGCATCCCCACCAGTCCGAGTCCGCCGCCCGTACCGGGTGCACGGCTCGCGCGGGCGGTGCGGTTCTCGACGGTCACGCGGAGTCTCCGGTCCTGTTCGCGTACCCGCACGGTGGCCTCTCCCTCGCCGTGCCGGTACGCGTTCGTCAGCGCCTCCTGCACCACCCGGAAGACGGTCACGCCGAGGCTGGGTTCGACCGCCCCGGCCGGGACCGCGATGTCCGGCCGCACCTCCAGGCCGATGCTCGCGAACGAGGCGAACAGCCCTTCCAGGCCGTCGATCGACGGCGGGGGCCGGAGATCCGGGGTGTCGTCGCCCCGTCGCAGCAGCGCCAGGATCCGCTGCGTCTCGGCGATCACCGTACGGGCGTTGGACCGGGCCGCGACGAGGGCGTTGCGGGACGCCTCGGCGTCGTCCGGCAGCCCGATCTCGGCGATCCCGAGGTTCATGCTCAGCATCGCCACCTGGTGACCGATCACGTCGTGCAGATCGCGGGCGATGCGCAGGCGTTCCTCGACCACCCCGCGGGCGGCCCGTTCCTCCAGCATCCACCACCGGTCCCGGTGGATGCGCAGCGCGGCTCCGCTGGCCCCTCCGGCGATCGCCGAGAAGAGGGCGGCGACCCCGACGACCGGCCCGCCCCGGAAACCTCCCACCGTCATGAACGCCCCGAGGAGGAAGGCCGCCACCAGCGTCGTCGCGACCGGCGCCGGCAGTCCGCGGAAGGTGACCGAGAACAGGACGAACACCGCCGTCATCCACACCGCCAGCGGGTCGTTGCCGACCGCGGTGACGGCGAAGGACGCCGCGCTCGTGACGGCCAGACCGGTCCACGGCAGTCGCCAGGACACGGCGGTCCCGGCGCCGGCCAGCAGCACCGCCAGGACGACGCGTCCGTCCGACCCGCGCAGCACGGTGGCCGCGATCTGCCCGGCGAACGAGAGCCCGGCCGCCGTGCAGGCGAACAGGTGCACCAGTTCCGGGCGGCGGATCCACAGCGGGGTGGCGATCATGCCCTGATTCTCGGGCACCGGAACTCGGCCCGAGTACTTCGTTCGAAGTACGTGGCCGGGTCCGGCCGATCGCAGACTCCTTCCTCGTACCGTCCGCATCGCCGTTGTTCGAGAAAGGACCCCGCCGTGCTCTACCTGGTCCGTGCCGTCCTGGCCCTGCTCTGGGCCGGGTCGCTGGCCGTCGCCCTGTCGCCGGCCGGCGATCTCACCGCCGCATCCGACCTGCCGGGGCCCGCCGTGGTCCTGCTGGTCCTCTATCCGATCCTCGACGTCGCCGCCTCGCTGCTGGACGCCCGTACCCAGAGCGCCCTCGGGAATCCTGGGAACGTCCGGGCGCAGCTGGTCAACGCGGTGATCAGCACCGGCACAGCGGTCGCGGTGGCGGTGGGCGCCGGCGGCGGACCCGCCCCGGTGCTGCGGATCTTCGGCGTCTGGGCCGTCCTCACCGGGGCGATCCAGTCGGCCCTCGCGATCAACCGGCTGCGGCGGGGAATGCGCGGACAGTGGCCGATGATCATCAGCGGTGGCCTGTCCAGCGTCATCGGTCTCACCTTCGTCAAGCAGGCGGCCGCGAGCGAGCTGTCCCTCACCGGCCTGGCCGGGTACGCCGTCGGCGGTGCCATCCTCTACCTGCTCTCCGCCGCCCGGTCCTACCGCGCGCGACCGGTGTCGGTCGACGCCTGACGGGCGGGTGCCGGCCGCGCGTCGTAGCTTTCGCGGGCCCGCTCCACCTCGGGAAGGTTGGCGTCGGCCCAGGTGGCCAGCTGGGCGAAGAGCGGACCGAGGCCGGCGCCCAGCGCGGTGATCTCGTACTCGACGCGGGGCGGCACCTCGGCGTGGTAGGTGCGCGCCACCAGCCCGTCGCGTTCCAGCTGGCGGAGCCGCTGGGTGAGCACCTTGGGCGTGATGCTGGTCAGGCGGCGCTCCAACTCGACGAAACGCTGCCGGCCATGGTGGTGCAGCGACCAGAGGATCGGCGTCGTCCAGCGGCTGAAGACCATGTCGACGACCGGTGTGACCGGGCACGCGGTCTGCGGATCCGCCGTCTGCTCCATGTGTCCTCCGTCACGAACCCGTTACTATCCTCTAGGTACCTACTATCCCGACGTTACTAGCGTCTCCTCGAACCGCGCGAACGCCGCGGTCGAAACGGAGGCACGACATGATCGTCGTGACAGGCGCCACCGGAAACGTCGGACAGGCACTCCTGCCGCTCCTCGCCACGTCGGGCGCCCCGGTGACGGCGGTGTCCCGGGGGCAGCGCCCGATCTCCACACCCGATGGGGTACGCCACGAGCACGCCGACCTCGAACAGCCGGAGACCCTGCGCCCGGCGCTCGACGGCGCGGAGGCGTTGTTCCTGCTCGTGGCGGGGGCCGGGGCACACCTCGACATGCCGGAGATCCTGCGGGTCGCCGTGGACTCCGGCGTGAAGAGGATCGTGCTGCAGTCCTCCCAGGCCGTCGCGACACGACCGGAGGCGCCGTCGCACGCGCCCCTGCACACCATCGAGGAGAACGTCCGCCGGTCCGGTCTCGGCTGGACGATCCTGCGCCCGGGCGGCTTCGCCTCCAACACCTTCGCCTGGGCCGAACCGGTCAGGGCCGGCCGTTCGGTGAGCGCGCCGTTCGGTGACGTCGGGCTGCCGGTGATCGATCCGGCGGACATCGCCGAGGTGGCCGCCGTCGTCCTCCGGGACCGCGGGCACGACGGTCACACGTACGAGCTGACCGGCCCGGCCCTGAGCACGCCCCGCGACCGGGCCGCCGACCTCGCCGCGGCGCTCGGCGAACCGATCGGCTTCACCGAGCAGACACCCGGCGAAGCCCGCGAGCAGATGCTCCGCTTCATGCCGCCGCCGGTGGTCGACGGCACGCTGGCGATCCTCGGCACGCCGACCCCACGTGAACAGCGGATCAGCCCCGACGTGGCGACGGTCCTGGGCCGGCCGCCGCGGCCGTTCGCCGCCTGGGCCGCGCGTCACGTGGACGCCTTCCGCTGATCCGCGAGACACGTCTCCACGCGGATGGGCTTCTCACCCTGATTGCGGAACGTGTCTAGTGTGGCTGGTGTGTCCGGACCCGCCACTTCCGCTGGGGAGATCGACGCCGCCCTGGTCCAGGCATTGATTCAAGAGCAGTTTCCGGAGTACGCGGAAATGCCCGTCACGTGGGGCGCCAGCGGCTGGGACAACCAACTGTGGCGACTCGGGGACGAGCTCGCGGTGCGGCTGCCGTTCGCCACCGAGGCGGCGGACGCGCTGCTGCGCAAGGAACACCGGTGGGTGCCGCAGTTGGCCGGGCGGCTGCCGTTGCCGGTGCCCGTGCCACAACGTCTCGGCGAGCCGACCGCGGCGTTTCCCCGAACCTGGCTGGTCACCACCTGGGTTCCCGGCGCGCCGGCCGACCGGGAACCGGTCACCGGCGCGCGAGCCGCGGAGTCCGCCGCGTCGTTGGGCGCCTTCCTGACCGCTCTTCATCAGCCGGCGCCCGCTGCGGCGCCGGTGGCGCAGGGCCGGGGCGGGGTGCTCGCCGACGGGGCCGAGGGGTTCACCCGGATGCTCGCGTCAGCGGTCGAACTCGGTCTGGTCGACGACCCGGACGCGGTCGACGCGATCTGGCGGGACGCGGCCGCCGCGCCGGTCTGGGACGGCCCGCCCACCTGGATCCACGTCGACCTGCATCCGGCCAACGTCCTGACCTGCGAGGGTACGCTCTGCGGCGTCATCGACTTCGGTGATCTCTGCGCCGGCGATCCGGCGTGCGACCTCGCGGCGGCGTGGATCCTGTTGCCGGAGGAGGCGTTCGACCTGTTCCACGCGGCGTACCGGCCGGCCCTGCCCGCGGCGAACCGGACTGGTCGGCCCGGCTCGGACGTGGCGGGTCGGCCCGGTCCGGACGTGGCGGGTCGGCCCGGTCCGGACGCGGCGATGTTGCGGCGGGCCCGGGGCTGGGCCGTCGGCAAGGCATTGGCCGGCATGATGATCGGCGACGCGGGTATGCATGGACGGCCCGGTGGCAAGCCGACCTGGGGTCCACCCGGTCACGCCGCTCTTCGGCGCCTCATCGCCACCGCCCACTGATCGCCGCCAGCCGCCAGCCGCCAGCCGACGGCCGACGGCCGACGGCCGCCAGCCGACGGCCGACGGCGGTGGCGGTCGCATCAGGGCAGATCAGCCGTTTGTCGCAGCGTGGGGTCACATCCAAGGTCAACTTGAGCTGGGTGGCATGGTGCGACTGTCGGCCGTCGACCACGGTTGTTTTCGGCTCGCGAACGGACCGTGGCCGACGGCCGAGGCGGTCGAGCCGTCGGCGGCGGCTGTTCGGGAGGGTGGGAATCAGCCGTCGGCGACGGCTCGGGGTCACTCGGCCGTCGCCCGCGGTTGTTTTCGGCTCGCGGATGGACCGTGGGCGACGGCCCAGGTGGGCGACGGCCGGGAGTGGGCGACGGCCGGGGGTGGCCGGAACGCCAATCGGCCTCTTTCGATCTTGGCGACGGCCCCGGGGTCGTCGCGAGCGGCCGCCCCGGGAAGGCCGCGAGCGGCTGAACAGCGCCGACGCACGAGGCGCCTGGACATGTTTCGTCATCAGGGTCCGCGTGGTGAGTTCAGCCGCCCATCCCGCCCGTATTCACCACACCGCCACGGGTGTGGTGAATACGGGCGTCCAGCGCGCCCGAAGTCACCACACCGCCACGGGTGTGGTGATTTCAGGCGTCCAGCGCGCCCCTATTCACCACACCGCCACGGGTGTGGTGACTTCGGGCGTCCAGCGCGCCCGAAGTCACCACGCGGATGGGCTTCGCACCCTGACCACGAAACGTGTCTAGAGGCGGCGCTCGGAGGCGGCGCCTGGAGATGGCGCTCGGGGGCGGCGCCTGGAGGCGGCGCCCGGCGGACGTGATCGCAGCCGCAGAGTCGACGGTCACATTCATGATCAACTTAAAGTACGTGGCATTGCGAGGGCGCCGGATCGTGCGGAACAGCCGATCTCCAGCCTGGTAGTGCTCGAAAGGCGGACCGCTCCGCGAACGATCCGTACATTCCAGTCGCCCGGTCGTCGGCATGTCCGAGTGGAAGCTTGACGTGAGCCGACTCGTCGATCGGCCTGCTGGTCACCGTGCGTTGTCCATGATCGTGGGTCTGACAGGTCGCCGAAGGCCTCGGCGGATCGCTGCCGATCCTGATCGGTTACCTGCTGCGCAGCGGGGGAGTGGGACGTTCCTCGAGCTTTCGGCGCAGATAGTCGTTTCGGAAAAGGCCCAGATGAGCGGCCTCCGCATCGAGGCGATCGACGGCTTACCGGCTCAGGTCACGAATGAGGATGTTCGGCATGAGGCACCTCCGGAGCCATGCGTGATATCACTCAGGCTTCGCGGAGTGTCCGCGGTGAGTGGTGAGTCCGGGATGGACACCTGAGGTCACGCCCTGTTGAGTGGCCATCTTCAGCAGCAGGGTGCGTAGTTGATCCTGTTCCTGTTCGGTCAGGCCCGCCAGCACCGACGCCTCCTGGGCCTCGGCGGCCTCGGTGGCGGCGGGGAGCAGGTCGCGGGCGGCCGGGGTGAGGTGGATGGCGTACGCGCGGCGGTCCTCGGGGTGTCGGCGGCGTTCCACCAGGCCCTGGGATTCCAGGTCGTCGACCAGGGTGACCATCGTGTTGCGGTGCAGGCCCAGCAGTTCGGCCAGCTGTTGCTGGGTCTGGCCCTCGGCTCGGGCCACGTGTGTGAGCAGGCCGAACCGGTTGGGTGTCAGGCCCAGGGGCGCCAGCCGGGTAGTGAAGGACTGTGCGCTCTGGAAGCCGAGCTGGGACAGCAGGAAGGCCACCCGGGAGCCCAGCGCGGGCGGATCGATCATGAAGTGACCGTACCAGGCAGTGATTGCACGATTATGTGACTATCACCTAGCATGACG
Organism: Actinoplanes rectilineatus; assembly: GCF_000962825.1. GTDB lineage: Bacteria > Actinomycetota > Actinomycetes > Mycobacteriales > Micromonosporaceae > Actinoplanes > Actinoplanes rectilineatus. Next base: position 3,735 of record NZ_JZKF01000071.1, on the reverse strand, counting down.
AAATCCGAGCTGGGGGAGAAGTCATGCGACTCACGATCTTCGGAGCTACCGGAAAGACCGGCCTTCACCTGGTCGAACAGGCGGTCGGGCGAGGGGACACGGTCACGGCCGTGGTGCGTGATCCGGGGCGGTTCGGGCTGCGGCACGCCGGACTCACCGTCGTCCGGGTGGGGGACCCGGACCGGGACGCCGACGAGGTCGGCAAGGCGATGGACGGCGCCGATGCGGTTCTGTCCGCGGTCGGGCCCCGGGGCCGCAACGTCGGGCCGGTCGCCGCACCCGTCACCCGGGCGCTGCTGCGCGGACTGGACCGGGTTCCCAGCCGGCGCATCGTGGTGATCAGCGCCGCGCCGGTGGGGCCGACGCCGGACGGGGACAGCCTGCTCAGCCGGGCCGTGCTGCGCCCGGTGATCTCCGCGGTGCTGCGGCCGGTCTACGACGATCTGCGGGCCATGGAGGAGGCGCTCGCGGCGTCGGGGGCGGCGTGGACGTCGGTACGGCCGCCGCAGCTGACCGACGGGCCGTTGCGCGGCGGCTACCGCACGACGGTCGGTGGTGTGGTGCCGCGGGGATACCGGGTGTCCCGCGCGGATCTCGCGCACGCGATGCTGGCCTGCCTCGACCGTCCGGAAACGATCGGTCAACCGGTCGGCGTGGCGGACTGAGGCCGGTTCAGCCACGGCCATCACACAGAACGCCGGCCGGAGAGGACCGGCCGCGGCATCAGGGTGCTGACAGTCCGGCCGGCCTTAGCGGTGAACGCCGGCCGGGGACGACCCGGTCGGCGTTCACCGCGATGCCGATGTAGGGATCAGGTACCGGTGCCGGGCGCGGTGACCGTGCCCGAGTCGGTGCCGGTGCCTGAGTCGGGCGCGGTGCCGGTGCCGGGTGCGGTGCCGGTGCCCGAGCCGGAGTCGGTGCCCGAGCCGGAGTCGGTGCCCGAGCCCGAGTCGGGGAGGGTGCCGCTCTGGCTGTCCTGGCCGCCGCCGAACATGCCACCGCCACCCTGCATGCCGCCGCCGGGGCCTCCGCCGCCCTGCATCCCTCCGCCGCCCTGCATGCCGCCGCCACCCTGGAAGCCGCCGGGACCGCCGCCCTGCTGCTGGGTGCTGACCGTGGGGGAGGACGAGCCACCCACCGCGGACATGACCGCGGCGGTGACCCCGGAGCTGGCGATGGCGGTGACCAGGATCGCGGCCACCAGGACCAGCTTGGGGCTCTTACGGAACCCGGCGAACCGCGCACCCTTGCCGGCGGAGCCCTTCGGCGCCGGCGCCCACGGAGCCGGACCACCGTTGGGCGGGAACGGCCCGCCCGGCCCACCGGCATGTGGAACACCGTCGGCGACACTGCCCGGACCCGCGCCGGGGCCGGCTGCCGAGGGTGCCGCGTTGATCTCGGTGAGGGCACCGGTCTTGACCCATTCCGGTGGGGTGGCCACCACCTCGGGAGTGAGCACCGGTGTTCCGGAGCCCGGGGAGGCGGCCACCGGCAGCGAGGTTGCCGGAACGGTCGGCATGGCAGCGGTCGGTGCGGGCGTGGGCGGCGTCGGGAAGGCGGCGGTGGGCGTCGGATCGGCGGTGGGTGTGACCGGAATGGCGGCGGTGGGCGTCGGATCGGCGGTGGGCGTGACCGGTTTGGCGGTGGTGGGGTCCGCGTCCGTCCGGGGAGATGTCGGGAAGGGAGCGGCCGGCGCGGGTTCGGCGCTGGTGGCCGGGTCTGAGGTGAACGGGTCGGAGGCGGGCGGCAGGGCCGGCGTGCCGACGGTGTCCGAGATCGCGAAGAGGTCCACCGAGGTCTTCTCGTCGTCGGTGCTCGTCACGGAGCTGGAGCCGGAGCTGGAGCTGGAGCCGGAGCCGGAGCCGGAGCCGGAGCTGAAGCTGGAGCCGGGCTCGGCAGATGCGGATCCCGGCTCCGTCGTGGCGGATCCGGACGTCGGATCCGTCTTCGGGGTTGCTGTCGCCGGGGTGGTGACGGCGGCGGCGGTCGTGTCGGTGGCCGGTCCGTCGTGGCCGGGTGCGGGCCGGGCGCCGATCAGCTCGGTCACCGGCTCATCGGTCGCGGCGGATGTGGACTGGTTGTTCGTGGTCATTGGTGACTCCTCGGCTGATCCCGAACGAAAGCATGCGGAGCCACGTTGTGGAGATTCTGTGTACCGAGTCTGATCTGTCTGTACGTCGTGTCCGGCAGTCGGGCCGCGGCGGCGTAACCCGATGGTCCTGACCGGACCGGTGGTCGCTGCTCGGACGGACGGCCGGTGGGCCGCATGGCCTCTGACGTGCGAGATTGTCGCCGTGATGGACGATTCTTTGCAGGCGTATACCGATGGGCGCGTCGATGGGACGGCGGGACGGTGCGACCTCGACCGGGCCGGCGACCCGGACACCGGGCCGGACTACCGGGTCGGCGTCTCCGACGGCAGTGTGGCGGCCTTCCAGGCGGAGTTGACCGCCCAGGTGCGCCGTCTGCTGGGCGAACCCTGAACCTGATCCGAGTGTGCGACGAAGCCGTGTGGTGGTGGCCACGCGGCTTTTTTTTTTACGCGTACCCCCGAGGTCTGTGTCAGATCTCGGACCGACCCTCGCGGAGCGTGCGGGGAGGGACAAGGCTGGGGTGGCATGGGTGATGGGCTCGGTGGATGTGTGGTGCGGGGGCGGATCCTGTTCCCGGCCGGGGCGAGGCCTGCCCGCGTGGCGCGGGTGACCGCCCGGGTGGAGGAGGTGTCCCGCGCCGACGCGCCGGCCGTGGTGATCGCGGAGACCGTCCGGGAGGGTCTCGCGCTTGACGACGAGGCGGAGATCGAGTTCGAGATCCGGCTGCCGCAGGGGGTCGGGGGGCGGCAGACGGTTCGTGTGCATGTCGATGTCTCCGGCAGCGGGGGAGTGACCGTCGGTGACTACGTGTCGACGGCCTCCCATCCGATCCCGTCGGCGGACCGGCTCGACGTCCCGGTCCGGCGTGTCGGGCTGTAACGGCGGGAGCAGGCGGGATGACGATCGGCCAGGGTGAGTTCCGCGGTGGGGAACGCGGCACCGCGCGGATCTCCGGAGTCACGTTCGGTGTGCGGACGGCGATCTACAGCCGTGTCGGCGGCATGGCGATCTTCGAGGGGGACATCGCCCTCGGGCTGGTCGACGAGTTCGAGCAGCAGCTCGCCGAGGCGCGTGAACAGGCGGTGGCCGGCGACGTCGCCTCGGCCGTCGGCATCAGCGGCAGTCGATTCCGCTGGCCGGGCGGGCTGGTTCCGTTCACGGTCGACCCGGCATTGCCCAACCCTGAGCGGGTACGCGACGCGATCGCCCACTGGGAGCAGAACACCCGGATCCGGTTCACCGAACGTGATCCCGCCGAGCATGTGAACTTCGTGCGGTTCATGGACGCGGGCGGCTGCTGGAGCTTCATCGGCTTGCAGGACAGCGGTGCGCAGACCCTCAGCCTCGGGCCGGGCTGCAGCGTCGGCAACGCCATCCACGAGATCGGGCACGCGGTCGGCCTCTGGCACGAGCAGAGCCGGGAGGATCGGGACATGTTCGTCCGGATCGACTTCGCGAACATCCAGACCGGCCAGGAACACAACTTCGACCAGCACATCACCGACGGCGACGACCTGGGCGGCTACGACTACGGGTCGATCATGCATTACCCGCGGACCGCGTTCAGTGCCAACGGCCGGCCCACGATCGTCCCGGTGGACCCGGCCGCGACGATCGGTCAGCGCGCGGCGCTCTCGGCGGG
>NZ_JZKF01000070.1 GCF_000962825.1 Actinoplanes rectilineatus | reverse complement strand
ACCTCACTGTTCGAACCCACCGGTGGTGGTCTCCTCGCTCGCCCTCAACTCAACGTTTCAAGAGTAGATCTTGCCTCTCATGATCTTGGCACAGAGGGGTTTGTGGGCTGTGGGCGACCGTAGGCGACGGCTGGGTTGGGTTGAGCCGTCGCGCATGGTTCGTCTGTGAGCCGAGGGCGACCCGGGGCGGCGGCTGAATCAGGGCTGGCTGTGGGGGCGTCGACGGTCGATCTCGGCCTGGACGTCCGGGTCCCAGCCGCCGCCCCAGTCCTCGGCCGCGACCGGAAGCGGCGCCGAGGCCCCCGCGACCGGATGAGGCGCCGAGGCCTCCGCCGCCGGATGAGGCGCCGAGGCCCCCGCCGCCGGATGAGGCGCCGAGGCCCCCGCCGCCGGGTGAGCCGTCGAGGTGGCTGCGGAGAGCACCGCGGAACGGCTGAGTGTCACCGCGCCGATCAGCGCTCCGATCCCGCCGAACCGCAGGACCATCTCGGCTGCCATTGCGGCTTCCAGGGGCGTCAGACGGTCGGGTACCAGGTACGACGTCACCATCAGCGCGACGCCGGCCACCAGGATCGCGTATCCGGCGAGCCCCGGTCCGGCGGCCCGCAGCCGGTGGGCGTTCACCAACCAGACGATCACCGAGATGAACAGGCCGACCACGCAGAACAGGACGGCCAGTCCGAGGAAGGCCGCCACCGCCGCGGCGATGGCCGGGATGTTCGGCCCGGTTGGTGACTGCGGTTCGCGCAGGGCCACCATCGCGGCGTAGCCGAGCACGCTGGCCAGCACGCCGAGGACGATGAAGGTCGTTCCGAAAGTGATCACCCGGCGTCCGGCCAGGTGGAAGGTGTCGTGCATGCGGTCTCCCCGTATCGATACGGGGGCATACGCTACTGCCTGCCCACCCGGCCGGATGCCCCTGACCGGAAGGGCCCGGCCGGACAAACGCGTACCCCGGAAGACGCGTACCCCGGAAGACGCGTACCCCGGAAAGGGTTTTCAGCGAAGCGGACCGACCGCGTCCTCGATCGCGCCCCGCAGAGCCGCCCCCGCGACCACCTCCCGGGTCTGTTCCAGAACCGGCGCCAGATAGAGGTCCGGCCCCGGCACTCCCGCGAACGGCTCCACCGCAGCCACCGCGGCCTGTCCCGCCGGCGACGGCTGCAGCGGCGCCCGTAGCTGGATGCCACGAACAGCCGACAGGAGTTCCACCGCGAGCAGGCTGGTCAGGTTGTCCAGGACGGTGCGGAGCTTCTTCGTCGCCGCCCAGCCCATCGACACATGGTCTTCCTGCATGCCGCTGGTCGGCAGCGAGTCGACCGAGGCCGGCGCGGCGAGGCGGCGGTTCTCCGCGACGATGCCGGCCGCCGTGTACTGGGCGATCATCAGGCCGGAGTTGACGCCGGCGTCCGGGGTGAGGAACGGCGGCAGGTCGCGGGAGCGGGTCACGTCGAGGAGCCGGTCGACGCGGCGTTCGGCGATGGCGCCCACTTCGGCGGCGGCGATCGCCAGGTAGTCGGCGGCGAATCCGAGGGGTGCCCCGTGGAAGTTGCCGGTGGATTCGACGCGGCCGTCCGGCAGGACCACCGGGTTGTCGACGACGGAGACGAGTTCGCGGTCGGCGACCTGGCGGACGAAGTCGAGGGTGTCGCGGGCCGCGCCGGCCACCTGCGGGGCGCAGCGCATCGAGTACGCGTCCTGCACCGCGTGTGCCAGGTCGTCCCGGTGCGAGTCCATGATCCTGGAGTTCTGCAGGAGCCGGTGGATGTTCGCCGCGGACGCGGTCTGGCCCGGGTGGGGGCGGATGCTGTGCAGTTCCGGCAGGAAGGGCCGTTCCGAGCCGAGCATCGCCTCGATGGCCAGGGCCGCGGTCACGTCGGCCATCGCGAACAGGTGGCCGGCGTCGGCGATGGCGAGCAGCAGCATGCCGAGCATGCCGTCGGTGCCGTTGATCAGGGCCAGGCCCTCTTTGGCGGCCAGTTCCAGGGGTTGCAGGCCGGCGCTGTGCAGGGCTTCGGCGCCGGAGGTGCGGGTGCCGTCCTTGCCGAGGACCGTTCCTTCGCCGAGTAGCACGATGGCGCAGTGGGCGAGCGGTGCCAGGTCACCGGATGCGCCGAGCGAGCCGTGTTCCGGCGCCCACGGGGTGATGTCGTGGTTGAGCAGGTCGACGAGGCCTTGGGCGAGGATCGGCCGGACTCCGGAGCGGCCCAGGGCGAGCGACCGGACCCGCAGCAGCATCATGGCCCGGACCACTTCGCGGGGCATCGGTGCGCCGATCCCGGCCGCGTGTGAGCGGATCAGGGCGTGTTGCAGTTCGGCGCGGCGTTCCGGGGCGATCGAGGTGTTGGCGAGCGCGCCGAAGCCGGTGGAGACGCCGTAGACGGGTTTGCCGGACGCTTCGATGCCGTCCACGATGGCGCGGCTGGTGGCCATGGCGTCGAGGGCGGCGGGGGAGATCTCGACGCGGGCGTTGTCGCGGGCGACGGCGATCACATCGGCGGGGGTGACGCCGGTGGGCTGGACGATGACGGTCACTGGAGCACTCCGTTGTGCACGACGGTGCGAACGAGGGGGACACCGGGCCGGTAGGCCAGGTGCAGGTGGGAGGGGGCGTCGAGCACGATCAGGTCGGCGCGGGCCCCGGGGGTGATCCGGCCGAGGTCGGGGCGGCGCAGGGCGGCGGCGGCACCGGCGGTTGCCGCGGCCACCGCTTCGGTCGGGGTCAGGTGCATTTCGCGTACGGCGAGCGCGATGCAGAACGGCATCGAGGAGGTGTACGACGATCCGGGGTTGCAGTCGGTGGCCAGGGCGACGGTGATGCCCGCGTCCAGCAGGCGCCGCCCGTCCGGGTACGGCGACCGGGTGGAGAATTCGGCGCCGGGCAGCAGGGTGGCCACGGTCTCCGACGAGGCGAGTGCGTCCACGTCGGCGTCGTCGAGGTGGGTGCAGTGGTCCACGCTGGCCGCGCCGAGTTCGACGGCCAGCCGGACGCCCGGTCCGGGTCCGAGCTGGTTGCCGTGCAGCCGGGCGCCGAGTCCCCGGGCCTGTCCGGCGGTGATGATCGCGCGGGTCTGGTCGGCGTCGAAGGCGCCCCGCTCACAGAAGACATCCACCCATTTCGCGTACGGTGCGACGGCGTCGAGCATCGGCCCGCAGACCAGGCTCACGTAGTCGTCCGGCCGGTCCCGGTATTCGGCGGGCACCACGTGCGCCCCGAGGAAGGTGGTCTCCGGTGTCAGGGTGGCGGCGATGCGCAACGACCGGGCCTCGTCGGCGACGTTCAGCCCGTACCCCGATTTGATCTCGATGGTGGTGGTGCCCTGCCGGAGGGCCTCACCGATCAGGCGCCGCGCGTTGTCGCGGAGGTCGTCGTCGCTCGCGGAGCGGGTGGCGGCGACCGTGGTCCGGATGCCGCCGCCGGTGTATGCCGCTCCTGCCATCCGCGCCCCGAATTCGGCCGCCCGGTCCCCGGCGAACATCAGGTGGGCGTGGCTGTCCACGAATCCGGGTAGGACCGCGGCGCCCCCGGCGTCGATCCGCTGGTCGGCGGCGGGCGCGCCGGCGGTGTCGCCGACCCAGACGATCCGGTCGCCGTCGATCGCCACCGCGGCGCCGGTGCGGATCTCGTCGCCGGTGAACAGCTCGCCGATGTCGGTGATCACCAGACTCACGACAGGACCTCCGTGATCGCGTTGTGCAGGGCGGCGGGCACGTCGATCGTCCGGTGCCGGCCGCCGGTGACCACCGGCCGTCCGTCCACGATCACGTCGGTGACGTCGGCCGCGGTGGCCGCGAAGAGGATCCCGCCGGGGTCGGTCCCGGCGGTGCGGACGCTGTCCAGGGCGACCGCGACCAGGTCGGCCCGCCGGCCGACGGCGATCTCCCCGGCGTCGGCCCAGCCGAGTGACGCCTGCCCGTCGGCGGTCGCCGCGGTGAGCAGTTCGGACGCGCTGAAGTGGCCGCGTTGCCGGGTCGCCAGCCGTTCGTCGAGTTCGGTGCCGCGCGCCTCCTCGAACATGTCGATCACCGCATGGCTGTCGCTGCCGAGGGTGAGCCGGGCGCCCGCGCCGGCCAGGGCCCGGCCCGGCCCGATGCCGTCGGCGAGGTCCCGTTCGGTCGTCGGGCAGAGGCAGACGAACCCGCCGCCGAGGGTCGTGATGTCAGTGTCGGACAGGTGGGTGGCGTGCACCGCGGTGGTCATCGGCCGCCAGAAGCCCGCGCCGTCCAGCAGTTCGGTGGGGGAGCAGCCGTGTACGGCCTGGCACGCCTCGTTCTCGGCCGGCTGTTCGGAGAGGTGGACGTGCACCGGCAGCCCGTCGGTCCGCTGGGCGAAGGCGGACATGCCGTCCACCGGGGCGGCCCGTACCGAGTGCAGGGCCGCGCCGATCCGCACGCCGTCGTCGTCGCGAAGCCGGTCGAACCGGCGGTGCCAGCCGTCGTAGTCGCCGTCGCCGAATCGCCGCTGCACGCCTTCCAGGGGTTTGCCGTCCACACTCGAGGTCAGGTAGACCGTGTCGAGCAGGGTGATCCGGATGCCGGCCTCGCGGGCGGCGGCGATCAGCGCGTTCCCCATCGCGTTCGGGTCGGCGTACGGTGTCCCGTCCGGCCCGTGGTGCAGGTAGTGGAACTCGCCGACGGCGGTGATCCCGGCCAGTGCCATCTCGCCGTAGACCGCGGTGGCCAGGGCGAAGTAGCTGTCCGGGTCGAGCCGGCCGGCGACCTTGTACATCAGTTCGCGCCAGGTCCAGAACGTGCCGCGGTCGCCGTGGGTACGCCCGCGCAGCGCCCGGTGGAAGGCGTGCGAGTGCGCGTTGGCGAAGCCGGGCAGGACGAGACCGTTGAGGGGATGGCCCTCGACCGGAGTGTCCGGGGTGACCTCGGTGATCAGTCCGGCTTCTTCTTTTATTCGGACATTTCTTTGGATCTTGCCGTTCATCACGGCGAGAGTCGCGTGGAAGACCGTCACCCCAGTTCCTCCAGGACCGTCGCCAGCGCCTCGATCCCCGCCTCGCAGTCCTCGTCGGACGCGTGCTCGGCCGGTGAATGCGACACCCCGGTCGGATTGCGGACGAACAGCATCGCCGTCGGGATGTGCGCGGACAGCACCCCGGCGTCGTGCCCGGCCCCGGTCGGCAGGATCGGCGCCCCGTCGAGCAGGTCCGACAGCCGCTTCGCCAGCGCCTCGTCGAACGCCACCTCGCCGGACACCGACTCCGGCGTCACGGCCAGCGCGGTGCCGTCCCGCCCGGCCCGCTCGGTAGCCTTCCGGACCACCTCGTCGACCAGCCGTTCCAGGGTGGCGGTGTCCGCGGCCCGGGCGTCCAGCCAGCCCCGGACCAGCGACGGGATGGCGTTGGTGGCGTTCGGTTCGACCTGTACCCGGCCCACGGTGGCGTGCGCCCCGGAGAGCCGGGCCTCCTTGTTCGCCGCGAGCACGGTGAACGCGAAGGTCAGCATCGGGTCGTGCCGGTCGGCCATCAGGGTGGTGCCGGCGTGGTCGCCGACGCCGGCGAAGTCCATCCGCCAGCGCCCGTGCGGCCAGATCGCGCTGGCCACACCGACCGGCACGGTCAGGGCCCGGCCCTGCTCGATGTGCAGTTCGACGAGGGCCGCGACGTTCGCGATCCGCGGGTCGTGTCCCCTCGGTGTGCCACCCAGGGCTTCGCCGAAGGTGATCCCGTCGCGGTCACGCAGGCTCGCCGCCTTCTCCGGTGTGATCGCGCCGGTGAGCAGCCGTGATCCGAGGCAGGGGACACCGAAGCGGCCGCCCTCCTCTTCGACGAACGCAGCGATCCCTATTTTTCTGGATTTATCAATCTTGTCGGCGGCGAGAAACGCGCTGACGATGCCGAGCGGACCGTCGTAGCCCCCGCCGTGCGGCACCGAGTCGAAGTGTGAACCGGTCAGCACCGTCCCCGGCGCCCACGGTTCGCCCCGCCACGCGAACAGGTTCCCGTTGCCGTCGTCGGTGACCCGCATGTCTCTTCGCGCGGCCTGCGTGCGGAACCAGTCGCGCAGCGTCAACTCGGGGGGTGTCAGCGCGTACCGCAGGTAACCGCCGCTCTCCGCCCGGCCGACCGGCGCGATCTCCGCCCAGAGTTCGGTGAAGTCGCTCATCGGGTCATCGGGATGTGCACGCCGGGCGCCGCCTGCGACTCGTAGCCCGCGTCGACGTGCCGCAGCACGCCCATCGCCGGGTCGTTGGTGAGCACCCGCTCGATCTTCTGGCCGGCCAGCGCGGTGCCGTCGGCGACGCAGACCTGACCGGCGTGGATGCTGCGGCCGATGCCGACGCCGCCACCGTGGTGGATGGACACCCAGCTCGCCCCGGACGCCGTGTTGACCAGGGCGTTCAGCAGCGGCCAGTCGGCGATCGCGTCCGAGCCGTCGAGCATCGCCTCGGTCTCGCGGTACGGCGACGCCACCGACCCCGCGTCCAGGTGGTCACGGCCGATCACCAGCGGCGCGCTGACCTCGCCCCGCGCGACCATGTCGTTGAACCGGACACCGGCCTTGTCCCGCTCGCCGTAGCCCAGCCAGCAGATCCGCGACGGCAGGCCCTGGAAGGCGACCTTCTCGCCGGCCATCCGGATCCACCGGGCCAGCGGGTCGTTGTCCGGGAACAGCTCCAGCACCGCCCGGTCGGTGGCCGCGATGTCGGCCGGGTCACCGGAGAGCGCCGCCCAGCGGAACGGGCCCTTGCCCTCGGCGAACAGCGGCCGGATGTACGCCGGGACGAACCCCGGGAAGTCGAACGCACGCTCGTAGCCGGCCAGCTTGGCCTCGCCGCGGATCGAGTTGCCGTAGTCGAACACCTCGGCGCCCGCGTCCTGGAAGCCGACCATCGCGGCGACCTGCTTCGCCATGCTCGCCCGGGACCGGTCGGTGAACTCCTCCGGCTTGGTCCGGGCGTACTCGGCCGCGTCCTCCAGCTCCACGCCGACCGGCAGGTAGCTGAGCGGGTCGTGCGCGCTGGTCTGGTCCGTGACGATGTCGATCTCGACGTTCTTGAGCAGCAGCTCGGGGAAGACGAGAGCGGCGTTGCCCACCACGCCGACGCTGAGTGCGCGCCGTTCCTTCTTGGCCTTCAGGGCGATCTGCACCGCCTCGTCGAGGCTGTCGGCGACGACGTCCAGGTAGCGGGTGTCGACCCGGCGCTGCAGGCGGGTGCGGTCCACGTCGACGACCAGGCAGACGCCGCCGTTCATGGTGACCGCGAGGGGCTGCGCGCCGCCCATGCCGCCGCAGCCGCCGGTCAGCGTCAACGTGCCGGCCAGGTCGCCGCCGTGCTTCTTGGCGGCCACGGCGGCGAACGTCTCGTACGTGCCCTGCAGGATGCCCTGGGTGCCGATGTAGATCCACGAGCCGGCGGTCATCTGGCCGTACATGGTCAGGCCCAGGTGCTCCAGCCGGCGGAACTCCGGCCAGGTCGCCCAGTCGCCGACCAGGTTCGAGTTGGCGATCAGCACCCGCGGAGCCCACTCGTGGGTGCGCAGCACACCGACCGGCTTGCCGGACTGCACCAGCAGCGTCTCGTCGCCCTTGAGCTCGTCCAGCTCACGGATGATCGCGTGATAGGACGGCCAGTTCCGGGCGGCGCGGCCGGTCCCGCCGTACACCACCAGGTCGTCCGGTCGCTCGGCCACGTCCGGGTCGAGGTTGTTCATCAGCATGCGCTTGGCGGCCTCCTGCGGCCATCCCTGCGCGGTGTACGCCGTACCTCTGGGCGCCCGGATCTCCGGCATGACTCTTCCTCCCCTTGCTGGTGTCACTCAAGCCATGAAGACGTGCCGACGTGCGGCCGTGGCCTCGAACTGCTCCAGACGCTGCTGCGCCAGGTCGGGTGCGGCGTCGCACATCGCCTGCAGCAGCACCATCGCCATCGCCATCGGCCCGGTGTGCAGGTCGAAGACGAGCTGGGTGCCGACCGCGGCGGGAAGCGTCACGTCGGCGGACTCGGCCACCGGGCTCACCGCCGAGTCGGTGATCGCGACCACCGCCAGGCCGGCCGCCTTCGCCTCCCGGACGGCCTCCACCGACTCACGCGGGTAGCGGGGGAGCACGATCGCCAGCATGGCACCGGCTCCGGCCGCGCGGGCCTGATCCAGCCGGTCCAGCAGGCCGGTGCCGCCGTCGTCGAGCACCCGCACGTCCGGGAAGACCTTGGCCGCGAAATACCCGAAGTACGCCGCCAGGGGCGCCGCCGCCCGCAGGCCGAGCACCGGCAGCACCGGGCTGCCGGCGAGCAGCGAGGCCGCGGTCTGGACGCTGTCCAGGTCGAGCAGCTGGTCGGCCAGGCGCCGCAGGTGCTCGGTCTCGGCGTGCACCGCGCGCTGCATCGCGTTCTGCTCGGTGGTCTCGCCGGGGCCGGCGCCGGCCAGCGCGCGCAACTCCCGGCGCAGCGCCGGGTAGCCGGAGTAGCCGAGCGCCATCGCGAACCGGGTCACCGACGGCTGGCTCACCCCGGCCAGCTCGGCGACCTCGGCGGCGGACAGGTAGGCGGCCTTCTCGGCATGCTCCACCAGGCAGTGCGCGATCCGCCGCTGGGTCGGCGTGAGGCGTGCGCCCTGGAAGAGGTCGAGTACCCGTCCAGCGGTCTTGACCACTCCGTCATTCACGCAAACAGCTTATGCATAAAAGATTTCAGAGAGCTAGACCCTTCACCCGGAGCAACGAGCCGGTGACACCGGCGGCAAGCCCCGTTCGGATTCGTTCGGAATTCGTCTACCAGCATGAATGCGCTGCCAGGCTGCACCGGAACCGAACGCAAGGAGAAGAACCCCATGAAGAAGCGCACGATCCAGGCGGTGCTCGTCGCCGGCGCCGCCCTCGCCTCGACCCTGACCGTCGCCGGCAGCGCGCAGGCCGTCCCGACCGGCTGCAAGCTCAACGTCACCCGCAACTGGGCTCAGGAGATCTGCACCGGGGGCAGCGGGTACCACTCGATCAACGTGCAGTGCAAGAAGATCTCCGGGCTGGGCACCACGACCTACTGGCGCAGCAGCGGCAAGATCCGCTACTACGACGACGCTCTGGTCTACTGCGACGGCATCACGCACTGGACCACCGGATCGGTGCAGCGGCTGCACACCAACAGCTGACGCGACCTCCCCGTGGACACGAAAAGGCCGGCGTTCACACGCCGGCCTTTGTCACGCGTACCAGAAGAGGCAGAGGAACAACGTCAGATCAGCAGCGGGACTCGCCCGCCGTCAGGTTGACCGGGGTGTCGGTGACCGGAGCGGCCTCGTCGAGGCTGGGGGCGATCGACGCGGGCGGGACCGGCGCGGCCGCCGCGGACGACGCCGCCGCGGCGGAGGAGGCCGCCGGGCTGGACGGAGTCGCCGACTTCGCCGACTTCGCGGCCGGGGAGGACGCCTTGGCCACGGATCCGGTGGACGACGAGCCGGACGAGGTGGCCGAACCGGACGAACTACCACCGGTCAGGCGGACGCTGGTCTTCTGGATCGAACCCGGGCTCATCTTGATGCCGGACAGGGTCGCCGTGTTGCCGTTCACGTCGGTGACCTTGAGCTTGTACGGGCCCGCGCCCGCCCCGGCGTCGATCAGCCAGTAGTTGTAATCGGTGCGGTAGGTGCTCTTGAAGACGCCGTTCGCGCCCGCCACCTTGACCGACTTCAGCAGGTTGCCGTGGTTGTCGATACGGGCCGCGAACCAGAAGTTCGACGCGCCCTCCTTGATCCGCACGGTCATGCCGGACGGCACCGACGGGTTGCTGACCAGCTTGTACTTGACGGCGATGATGCCGTCGATCTCCGCGCCGATCTTCTTGAAGGCGGTGCGGCTCAGGTCGATGTGGCCGGCCGGGCATTCGGGGCAGGAGTCGAACACCTTGACGCGGACCTTGCCCTTGGGGCCGCTGACGTCGAGATAGCTGCCGCAGGCCGCGCCCTCGGAGTACTCGGCCGGGCCGAGGGCGACGTAGAGGTCGTCGGCGGGCGTTTCGAACGAGCAGTTTCCGGAGCTGCCGGCCAGGTCGTAGAAGGTGGCCTTCCCGGATTTGGTGGTGGTGCTCGGGGGTGCGGCGCAGGCCGAGCCTCCGGTCTGCAGCAGCATGGCGACGCCGATGATTCCGGCGAGAACGGCGGCTCCGCCGGCGGCGAGCCATCGGGCGGGGAACGGGCGTCGATGAGCACTCACGATCAGGGATACTGCTCGGTGCCACCGGTATCGGCAAATTTCCTAAGGCTTTCGTAAGACAGTTACCTCGATAGGTATAAGTGGCCCCGAATGGGCTAGTCCAGAACGGTCAGGGAATCGCCGACCCGGACGAGCGCGATTTCGCCGGCGGCGAGGTCGGGGATGATGTTCACGGCGAACATCAGGCCGTTGCCGGATCGCCGGTGCTTCCCCAGGATCTTGAGAGGCTGCCGTCCGGTCTCGCCGGTCTCCTGGTCGATGGTGGTGACACGGCAGCGGTCGCAGGGTTTCGCCACCCGGAACGTGACGTCACCGATGCGGATCCGGCTGCCGAGCCACGCGTCCTCGGCCCACGCGGGCGCGTCGCTGACCTCGATGTTGGGGCGGAACCGGTGAATCGGGACGGGAGCGTCGCCCGCCTCGGCCAGCCAGCCGTTGAGGGCGTCGAGCGACGCGGTGTTGCCGAGCAGCACGGGGTACCCGTCGGCGAGGCTGACCCGGTCGCCGGGCTCGCCGAAGTCGGTGTCGACGGCACGGGTGGTGGGGTCGGACTGCCAGACGAGGCGGGCGTCGCGGCCCAGGAAGCCGCTGATCCACTCGCTCTCGGCGACCCGGGCCGGGACCGGGGTCTTGCTCTTGAAGACGCGCACGGCGATCTTGAGGCCGTCGGCGGGCTCGTCCAGATCCAGGCCGGGGAGTCCCGGTGCGGACAGCTGGAGGCCACCGGGCCGGGGCCGGGCGGTGAGCTGGGTGAGGCGGGCGGTGTCGCGCTGGGTGATGCCGACACCGTCGGCGTCGACGACCATCCAGCGGCGGTCGCCGGCGAGCCCGTGCGGTTCGACGCGGGCCTCGTCGTGGTCCAGGCGATGACAACCTTTGACGGGGTACGTGTGAAGCGCCGTGATCCGCATTTCCCCAGGTTCGCACAACGGCTGTGGCGGGCGCCGGGACACCGCCTCCGGTGACATTCGGATTGCTCGATCTAATCTGGTCGGATGATTGCACGGGTATGGCGGGGCTGGGTGGCGACGGAACGCGCCGGTGACTATGTGGCGTACATCGAGCGGACCGGTCTCGCGGCGTACCGGGGGACGCCGGGGAATCTGGGCGCGCAGATGTGGACCCGGGACCTGGGTGACGGCCGCAGCGAGGTGACCACGATCAGCTGGTGGAGGTCGCTGGAGGCGGTCCGCGGGTTCGCCGGTGACGACGTCGGGCGGGCGGTGTTCTTCCCGGACGACGACGGTTTCCTGCTGGGCCGGGAGGTCACCGTGACACACCACGAGGTCGCCCGCGACCTGGGTTAGCCCTCGTCGGGGTTGCGGGGCGTGCGGACCACCGCCACCGGGCAGGCGGCGTGGTGCACGAGGTGCTGGCTGACCGAGCCGAGCATCAGCCCGGCGAAGCCGCCGCGGCCCCGGCTGCCGACCACGATCAGCTGGGCCTCGCGGGACCGTTCGGTGAGCACCCGGCGGGCCGGTCCGGGGACGGTCTCGTGCCGGCCGGGCCCGGCCGTGGGGTCGTCGAGGGCACCGGAACCGGCGTGCACGGTGACGAGCTCGGCGCCGCGCAGCCGGGCCTGTTCGGCGGCGAAGGCGACGGTGGCGGCGGAGTGCGGGGAGCCGTCGACGCCGGCCACGACCGGACCGGTGTCGCGGGTCTCACCGCGGACCACCAGCACCGGGCAGGTCGCGTCGGTGACGACCTGGATGACGACGGATCCGGCGAGGAGCCCGGCGATGGCGCCCATGCCGCGGTCGCCGAGGACGATCAGGGCGTCGTCGCGGACCGGGTCCCGGGCAGCGTCCCGGGCTGCGGCCAGCAGCACCTGGGCGGGGGAGCCGGCGACCAGTTCGGTGGTGACCCGCAGGGCCGGCACGGCGGCGCGGGCGGCCCGTTCGGCGAGGACGAGTTCCTCCTCGGCCTGCTCGGCGAGGACGGACGTCGACGGGCGGGCGACACCGCCGGGACCGCCGATCTGCACGGTGGACCAGACGTCGGCGCGGACGATCCGTAGTGGACCGCCGCGCCGGGCGGCTTCGCCGGCGGCGACGACGACGGCGTCGAGGCTGCGGGGGGATCCGTCGATGCCGACGATCACGGGAGAGGTCATGGGGGTCACCTCCGGGTGCTCGGATCATCGATCCTGTCACGCCGGGGCCCGGGCGCGCGCCCCGGTGTCATCGGGTTCGACGCCCATCACACCGTTCACCGGTGTCGATGTCCAAAAACGACTCGGGTTTCGATCGGCGGGGCCGAGAACGGCTCCCCTGACTGCCCCCTGATACACCTCAGGCCCGATCGTGAGAACGGGCCTGAGAACACGTCTGGTGCGGAAGAGGGGACTCGAACCCCTATAGCCCCCCTGCTCAGGGGGTCAAGCTGCCTGTCGACCTGCCCATACGTCCCCGTCGTTCCCCGCTGATTCCCGTTGTTCCCCTACGGATTCCCCTACGGATTCCCCTACCAGAGACCCGAAGTCGACCATGGCCAGGGACTTCGACACCGCCACGATGATGTTCTCGCCGATCACCGGGAGCAGGTGTCCGTACATGTCGCTCGTGACCACGATCGAGCTGTGCCCGAGGCGACGCTGGATGCCCGTCAAGGGGACGTTGTCAGCGATCAGATGCGATGCGTGCGTGTGCCGCATGTCGTGGATTCTCACCCCCTCCAAGTCGGCCGCCGCGGTGGCTCGTAGCCAGACGCTCTTCCAGAACTTGCGCTGTCGAAGCTCGCGCCCATCCGGCGCGGTGAATAGCCATGCGTCCCGGTGGCGCATGGAAACCACCGGCACCAGCATGTCGGCGACCTCCTGAGGGAAGGTGACCGACCGGCGCGAGTGCTTCGTCTTCGGCGGCCCAACCACCAGAGGCGAGCCACCGGTCAACTCGTGGCGGGTCTGCTCGACTCGCAGCACGCGCGCCAGGACGTCGACGTCCTTCACCCGCAGCCCTGCCGCCTCCGACCATCGAAGACCGGTAGCGATCATCAAGACCGCCTGGGGCCGCCAGTGGGCAGGAAGTGCGGCGACCAGCCGGCCGATCTCAGCCTCGGTGAGGTACCGCTGCTCTCGGAGATTCACCCGTGGCAGACCGGTCCTATAGCACGGGTTCTGCCGGATCAGCTTGTCGTCGACTGCGGCCTGCATCAGCGCGTACAGCACGCCATGCGCGTTGCGGACCGTCTTTGCGGCCAACGGCTGGCGGACCGTTTCGTCGTCGGGTTCTGGCTCTTCCTCGCCAAGTCCCGCGCTGCCGGTGAGTATGCAGGTTACCCAGCTCCGGACAACCAGCCGGGTGATCTCCTCGAGGCGGTATTCGCCGAGAAGCGGGATGATGTGGTTCCTGAGCCGGGCTCCCTCACTCTTGACCGATCCTGGCTGGAGGCTGGTCTGGTGAGTTTGCCACCAAAGCGGAGCCCACTCGCCGAGTAGCATCCGGCCGCCGCGCGGGTCGACATAGGTGCCGGTGATCTGTTCAGCTTCGAGTACCTTTTTGACCTTGGTGGCCGCCGTCTTGGTCGGAAACCCGGCCTGGATGGTGGTCTTCTTGCCATGAACCAGGTCGCGGATGCGGTAGGTGGGTCCGTTCTTCTCGACCCACATGGTCAGCCCTCCGTGCGCTTCGGCGCGACGTCGATCATGTCCTGCCAGGTCTGCAACCGTCGCAGCTTGTCCTCTTCTCGACGCTGGCGAAGCTTCTGCAGCATCACCTGCTTGAGATCGTCATCGACGGGCGCTCGCATAATCAGCGCGACCTCCTCATCCTGCTCAACGGCAGTCGCGTCGTCGGTCTTGCTGCTGGCTGCACGCAGAGCGTTCTCGGGGTCGTCGCCGAGCGCCAGGGCGATGCGGCGGACGCTGTCGATCGTCACACCGACGTCACCCTTGATCCATCCGAAGATGGTGGCGCGGTGAATATTCGATTCTCGAGCGAGCTTCGCGACGCTCCAGCCGGGCCTCTTGGTCATGCGGCGGAGGTAGGCAGGCCAGTCTTCGGCCGGCACGGATGCGTCGCTCATAGGCGCACGGTATGCGGTATCTGAGCTGCATGAATAGTTTCGCGGGCGTCGCCTTTTGGCGTCGCTCTGATGCGTCGCCTGTCTACGACGGTGCTTCTGCGTGCTCGATAGAAAAGCCCCGGTCCTGCGTTGTGCCATGACTTCAACCCCCTTGAATAACGTCGCTCTAGTGCGACGGTACCGGCCCAAAGGTCGTGATCACATCTCATCCGTTCGGTCATAGACGTCGCCTTCAGGCGTCGCCCCTTGCGTCGCCTACAGGCGACGGTCTACGTTCGTGACCATGGAAGCGACGACAAAAAGCGACGCACCGTCGCCTGAGGGCGACGATGTGACCGCCCGGCTCCGCGTCGAGGAATACGACCGGCTCGCCGAGCAGAAGGGCATCACCACGATCGTCGCGGCCGCCAAGCTGCACGGACTCAACCGCGCCCTGCTGTTCGGTTACCGCTCCGGTCGCAAGAGTCCGCACCTGTCGACCGCAATGAAGATGGCCGCCGACCTGGACACCACGGTCGAGAAGATCTTCGAGCTGCGGCCGGACGGTGAGGACCGTGGCTGAGGGCCTGCGCAACGTCAAGGAGGCTGCGGCCTACCTGGGCATCTCGCCGAAGACTCTCTACGCGATGACCGCCGCTCGCTCGGTGCCGTTCACCCGGCCCGGCGGTGGGAAGCACATCCGCTTCAGCCAGGCGCACCTCGACGCGATCGTCGCGGCGGGTGAACAGCAGGTGATCCAGCCGCCGGCACTGCGCGTTGCCGGCACTGCGGCACGGCTTGTGGGCACGCACCCGCCGTCCGGGCCGCACACGCCCCCGCCGCCGAGCGGACCGAAAGTCCCCCGGCCTCAGCCGGGCTCGGCGAGCACCGACACGGTCCCGCCGACCTGCCCGACGCCGCCGTACCCGCGGCCCTCGGCCCGACGGCCGGTCACCTCGCCGACGGTGCCGCCACCCCTGCCGCCGATGTCGCCCGAGCGCCCCAAGGGCCGGCTCGCGGCTTCCTGAAATAGCTGCGCGCTCCCGGCTGCAACCGAGAGCGCGCTGATCACCGGATCACCAACCGCGAAGAAAGGCATCCGATGAACGACACGACTCTACCGACCCACAAGCCCGCAGCCGAGCTCACGCCCGGCACCTGGGCCGCCGAGATCCTGGACGGCGACCCGTGGGGCGGGCCGAAGCACGCCCGGGTCCTCAGCGCCCACCCGTACACCGACTCGATCGACACCAAGCGGGTGCTGCTGGTCGTCGCCGAGTCCGACACGGTCGCGCCCAAGTCGGTCCGGCTCGCGGCCGACACGCCGGTCCGACTGCTGACCGAGGCGGAGCGCGCCGAGGCACGCAGGCAGGCCGACCGGGACAGGTTCATCGACGGCCTGCGGGAGTTCGCCGATTGGCTGCAGGCGAACCCGTGGGCGCCGATCACGCGGGACAGCGGTTTCGTCCAGGAGGCCCGGCTGCAGATCGACCTGCACGGTGCAGACGAGGACGCCACCGCCGAGACTGTCGCCCGGGTTCGCGGGTTCGCCGACCGGCTCGGCGTGAAGATCCGCGAGAACCTGGACGACCGGACCGACGCGAGCGCCACGATCGGTTCCGTCGCGTACTCGGTGATCGCCTGGCACCGTGATGGCCGACCGGCCGAGCCGGAGCCGGAGCCGGAGCCGGAGCCGGAGCCGGAGCCGGAGCCGGAGCCGGAGCCGGAGCCGGAGCCGTCGCCGGAGCCGGAGCCGGAGCCGGAGCCGGAGCCGTCGCCCGAGGCGGTGGCCGACCTGGCCTCGATCCATGAGACGGCTGGCGAGATCCGCGACCTGGGCCTGACGTACTCCCGCGAGGACGACAACCCGCAGATTATCCGCCCGACTTCGCCCCGGGTGCCGGCACACTGGGCCGCGCAGGTCAGCGGCGGTGAATTCGTCGACGAGACCGAGAAGGCCCGGCACTTCAAGGCTCGTGGGTGGAAGGGCGAGGACCCCGGCACCTGCGGCGTGGAGTGCGCGTGCGGCGTCGGCTTCGACGGCTTCGACAGCCTCGCGGAGGCCGACGAGCTGCTGAAGGGCCACATCGCCAACCCGGTCGACGCGGGGCCGGTGACCGTCTACTTCAGCTTCGGCCACGGCCAGACCGACCCGGACACGGGCAAGGACCTGCTCAACCGCTACGTGACCATCATCGGCCCGTCGCACGAGGCCTGCCGCGAGGCGATGTTCGCCAGCCGGTTCGGCAACCGGTGGGCGTTCGACTACATCGCGGGCACGCCCGTGGCCGACGAGTGGATTCCGCGCTGGACCGAGCACGAGCGGATCGACCTGACCGCCGAGACGGTCGCGGCCGAGCTGGTCGACGACGGCCCGGTCTGCCTTGGCACGATCGACGGCTTCGAGGCGGACTGCGGCTCGGCCACCGCGCACGGCCGGCACTCGATGTCGGTGGGCGGTACCCGCTGATGACCCACCGCCGCCGTCACTCCCTGGTGCTGGAGCCGCCTGCACCGTTGGCCGCCTCGGGCCCGTGCAGGGCAAAGCGCCTGGCCGAGCTGACCCTGCCGCCGGACCCCCGGCGGGCGTACGCGCCGGAGTGCCCCTCGCTGGCCAGCCGGCGCGTCCAGGTCGGCCTGGACATCGTCGCCAACGTCTGCCTGTGGCACTCGCTGCGCGCGACCCAGCAGCTCGACGCCTACCTCGTCCGCGTCTCCACCTGATCTCCCCTCCGGCCGGGCCCCGCGAGGGGGTCGCGGTCCGGCCACCGCCCGGGGCGGGCGCGACTTCCCCGCCGCCCGCCCCGGCACCCCTCTTCCTTCTCCTTCTCACCCGGAGCTTCCAGTGCAGATCCGCATCCACGTCGACGGGCTCGACGGCATCGACCTCGCCACGGTGGTCAACACCGAGGCCTACTACGACGACGAGCGGGACGAACGCGTCCCGGCCGCTCGCACCCTCGGCGAGGTCGTCGCGGAGAAGATCTCCGCACGGCTGACCGCTGATGATCAGTGGCCGACTCTGCGTTCGCGGTTCCTGGAGCTGCGCGACGAGGCGATCCGCGAGGCCATCGTGCCGATCGTCCAACAGGCCATCGCGCAGCCGCTGACCAAGACCAACACGTACGGCGAGCAGACCGGCCAGACCATCACGATGACCGAGCTGATCATCGAGGAAACCACCAAGTACCTGAACAAGCCCGCCGACAGCTACAGCCGCAACGGCGAGACGACCCTGCAGAAGTGGCTGCGCGATCAGGTCGCCACCGTCCTCGGCAAGGAGCTGGCCGCGGTCATGGCCGCCGAGAAGGCCAAGGTCGTCGACGCCGTCCGAGCCAAGGCCGCCGACCTGATCGCCGAGGCGATCAAGCAGGGCCTCGGTGCCCGGTGACCACGACCGTCCGCCCCGCCGACACCGGCGAGATCGCCCGCGACATCGCCGAGATCCACCGGGTGGTCCACGAGGCCACCCAGGTACTGCCGACGGTCCCTCCGCGGACCACGCACCGGCGGCCGGCGCCGTACATCGGCCGGCACCGCGTCCAGGAGCCGCCGCGGGACCTCGTGACCGAGCGGCGGGCTCGCGGGTTCCACTCGGCGCTCGTCCGGTCGCGGTCCGCGCTGCAGGTGCTGCGCCGCGGTGGTGCCCAGTGAATAACTCCGACGAGCGCGACTTCCTCGAGGAGAACGCCAACCGGGCCGAGATGCAGGAGCCCGACCACTGCATCCCGGCCGACTGCATCCAGTGCTGGTGCTGCTGCCCCCGCATCCACGACGGTGCCGGCACCGTCCCGAACGCCGGGAGCGCGTCGTGATCACGATCGAACCGACGCCGGTGTACGTGTCCCGGTTCCCGACCTGGGACGCCACCAGAACGCGCCTCGGTCACTGGGACTGGCGGGTCACCGACGGCCACACCGGCCCGGTACTCGCCTCCGGCACCGCCCACACCCGGCGCGGCGCTGACCGGGCGATCGAGCAGGCGTTCCGCAGCTACCGGTTCGTCCGCGGCGACCACCGCGGTGACCGGCCGGTGCTGCGCCCGCTCGACCAGTTGGGCGCCTCCCTGCTGACCTGGCGGCTGCAGCTGCGCGGCGTGGCCGTGACGGTCCGGGTCGACGGCCCGGGGCACGTGGTGCTGTGGCCGGTGTTCGCGCTGACGCCCGAGCAGGAGGCGCTGACGCTGCACCTGGTGCTGCGGGCCACAGACGCACCGGTGCGCTGGGCGGGGGTGGCCTGATGATTCGCAGCCTGCTCTACGCCATCATCTGCGACCTCTGTGGCGCCGAGTTCAAGCAGCGCGGGGCCAACCAGTTTCTGCTCGAGGACACCGCACGTCAGAGCGGATGGTGGTTCCGCCGGCGAAAGGACGGCCAGTACGCCAGGCGCGGCGGCAAGGACTACTGCCCCAGCTGCGCCAGGACGGCCGGGTTCACGGTGGCGGGCGGTGACGCCCGATGAAGGCCAAGCACCAGGTCATCCGCTGGGAGAACCCGCCGCCCTCGAAGGTCACCGTGCCCGCGGGCCGTCAGCCGGGATCGCAGTACGACGACATCGCCTCACTGCTCCGGGACGAGCCGGGGCGGTGGGCCGTCATCCACGAGTACAAGGAGAAGGCCCGCGCCACCAGCGCCTCCACCACCGTCAAGCAGGCCCAGGTGCTGTGCTTCGCTCCGGCCGGCTCGTTCGAGGCCGTGGTCCGAAGCATCAACGGCGTCTCGGTGGTCTACGCCCGCTTCCTCGGGGGTGGTGGCCCGTGGTGATCTTCCCCGGCTGGCGGCTGGTGGGCCTCGCGCTGCGGTGGGCCCGGCGGCAGGCCGACATCCACCGCGAGGCGATCGACGACCAGGGCCACATCGACGAGTGGGTGTGGCGCCGTGAGGGCGTACTCGTCGCGCTGACCCGGCTCGACGACGACACCCTCACCCTGACGATCAACCTCGACCCGAGCGCCGAGATCACCACCGAGGACCTGACGGCCCTGCAGATGCTGCAGATCCTCGGCGGCCTCGCCCTGGTGCCCCGCGAGATCGCGCACGCCCCGGACGAGATCTACGCCCGGTGCGTGGTCTGCCGCGGCCTGGCCGTCTGGGCCGACGGTCACGAGTTCTGGCACGGCCGGTGGACCCATCTCGCCCACCCTGGCCCAGACCTGGCGGACTGGCACCTGGCCATCCCGGCGCAGGCCGACGGGTGCCGCTGCACCTGGCTCGGTGTCGGCACGCCGGCGCACGAGCGGTCCGGCCTGTGCCTGCCGGAGGTCGCGGCGTGACCGAGCAGAAGATCAGCGCACGGCGGGTCACCCCGACCGCCGTGCGCGTCCTGCCCGCCGACGCCAGCCGTGAGGCCTGGCTCGCCGCCCGGCGCGAGGGCATCGGCTCGAGCGACGTCGCCGCGATCCTCGGCGTGGCCGACCGCAACACCGCGGTACACGTCTACCGCGACAAGCGCAGCGAGCTGGTCGACGACGCGGGCGAGGCCGCGCTGTGGGGCCACCTCCTCGAGGAACCGGTGGCCCGGGAATGGGCGCGGCGCCAGCGCTCGGTCGTGCAGCGCGTCGGCCTGGTCGCCCACCAGGACGAGCCGTGGATGCGGGTCAGCCTGGACCGGCAGGTCCTGGAATGCCCGATGGACCGATCGGTGCGTACCCGGTGCGCGCTGGAGGTGAAGTGCCGCAGCGCGTTCAAGGCGCAGCGGTTCGCCAACGCCAGCGTCCCAGACGACGTGCTCGCCCAGACCGTGTGGCAGATGGCCGTAACCGGCTACGACCACATCCACGTAGCCGTGCTGATCGGCGGTAACGAGCTGCGGCTGACCACAGTCTTCCGCGAGGCCGAGCTGGAGGCGTTCGTGGTCGGCGAGGTGCGCCGCTTCCGCACGGAGAACCTGCTGGCCGATGTCGAGCCGGAGTGGGACCTGTCCAAGGCACAGGCGCTGATCGACATGGACTCGCTGATGCACCCGGCGCGGGTCGGCGAGCTCGACCTGTCGGAGATCGACGCGGTCATCGAGTACGCCGAGCGGTCCGCCGCGAAGGGCGCGGCCGAGAAGGCACTGAAGCAGTCCGCCGCCACGCTGCGGCGGCTCGCGGCCGGCGCCCAGCTCGTCAAGTTCGCCGACGAGCTGGCCTACGAGTACACGCCGGTCACCAAGCGCACCTGCGACCTCGACGAGCTGCGCGCCCGGTTCCCCGAGGCGTACGCGGCCTGCGTCACCGAGAAGACCCACGACCAGATCCGGATCTCGACTGAGTTCCGGCGACTCTCTGGAGGTGCCAAGTGAGCCTGCGCGAACGCGCGGCCTCTGCCGGCCACGACGACCAGCCGTCCGACACGGCACCCGCGGTATCCGGCCCGGTGTCCGAACCGGACGTGCTGCCGGACATCGAGTACACCGACCCGATCACCGACGTCGATCAGGTGCCGGTGCACATCGCGTGGACGCGGGTGATGCGCGACGTCAAGGCGGTCCGCAAGGACAAGGTCGCGGACATCAAGACCGACAAGGGCGGCTACCGGTTCAACTTCCGCGGCATCGACCAGGTGCTCAACGCAGTCGGCCCGGCCCTGCGTCGCCACGGGGTGTCGGTGCTGCCGGTCGACATCGACCTGACCCGCTCCGGCGGGCGGATGACCGAGTCGCTGGTCAAGGTGACCTACGAGATCACCGGCCCGATGGGCGACACCAAGACCGTCAAGTCCGCTGGCGAGGGCCTGGACGTCGGTGAGCGAGGGCTGGCGAAGGCGCTGACGACGGCTTACCGGAACCTGCTCATCGTCGCGCTGACGATCCCGACCGATGACCCGAAGCTCGACCCGGACCGGGTGAACGTCGAGCGGCCCGAGCCGATCACCGCTGACCCGAACGCCTACCGAGACGAGATCACCAACCCGCACACGTCGCTCGGCCGTCTGCGACAGATCTACGGCGAGCTGGGCCAGCACCGCATCGCGGGCGCAACGGTCGTCAACGAGGTCGGCGACGACGAGGTGCTGGGGAAGCTGTACCAACGGATCGTGGCGGAGCGCCGCGCGGTCGGCGGTGACCAGTGACCGCCGTCATGCACTCGCCGTTCGCACCGGCGGACCCATTCACCACGGCTGACGCCGCGGGCCTCGCCTCCGCGCTGCGGGTCGTCGCGGACCCGACCCGGCTGCGGATCCTCGCGCTGCTACACCGGCACGGGCCGCTACTCGTCACCGAGCTGGTGCCGGACCTCAATCTCAGCCAGGCGACCGTCAGTCACCACGTCAAGGCGCTCACCGCGGCCGGCCTGATCCGTGAGGAGCCGGTGAGCGGCGCCCGGGAGATCGTCGTCGATGCGGTCCGCGCGCTCGTCCAGCTGATCGACCCGGCCCGGGATGGCCATCGATGAGGCCGCTGCGGGTGGTCGGCCTCGATCTGAGCCTGACCGGCACGGGCATCGCCGCGACGCACACCGGCGAGGGCACGCCGCGGCTGTGGTGTTCGACCGTCACGCCGCGGCGCCGCCCGACCCTGACGCGCATCGATCACGAGCGGCTGCACGAGGCGGTCAGCGTGGTGATGGGCGCGGCCCGGTGCCGGCCGGACCTGGTGGCGATCGAAGAGCCGCTGGTGACGGGCACCGGGAACGTGCCGCTGCGCCTGGCCGAGCTGCACGGGGCGGTCAAGCACTGGCTGTGGTCCAGGAGCATCCCGTACGTCGACGTGCACCCGTCCAAGGTCAAGACGTACGCGACCGGCAACGGCGGCGCGAAGAAGGACGTCGTCCTTGCATCGATGATCGCCACGTACGGCACGGTCGGCGAGCACGGCGTGCACATCGGCTCCGACGACGAGGCCGACGCGCTGTCGCTGCTCGCGATGACGCTCGATCAATACGGACAGGCGCTCGTCGACCGGCCCGAGTCGCATCGACGCGCGTTGTCCGGGGTCCGGTGGCCGCTGATCGATCTGGCCGATCGGGCGGTGGCCTGATGTATCAGGTCGAGAGTCACCGCCCGACACCGGTCGATGCCGTATTCGTCCGTCCCGCGCGGGTGCTGGATCAGCTCCGGGCGGAGGACGTGGCCCGGCTGCGTACTGACCTGCGCGGTGCCCGTGAGGCCCGGCTGATCGACCACATCGCCGAGCTGGAACACCGGCTGGACGAGGCCCGGCACGCCGCCCCCGGTCCCGATTCCGGTCGGGGGTGGCTCGTCGCCCGCCGACCGATCGGGCGATGCCCGCGGTGCTCGGACCCGCTGGTCCGCGGCCAGGCGATCCAGCCGTGCGGGGCCGAGGGCCGTTGGGAGCACGTGCACTGCCCCGATCCGCCTGGCTGATGAGCCCGCCGCCGAGCGCCCGTCAGGGTGCCGCCCGTCATGGACCGGGTGATCGGAAGCGCGGGTTCGAGTCCCGCCGGCGGCGCTGCACCACCCCCGATCTCTTCGAGCAAGGAGCACCACCCCAGATGACCGCAGTGAAGCTGAAGGGCACGTTCTCCAAGAACGAGCGCGACTCGAACGGCCTGGAGGACATCTCCCTGGACCTCGTGAAGAACGAGTTCGCCCGGTACGTCGTCGTCGGCATCGTCGAGCAGCACAAGGTGACCAAGGAGCCCGGCGAGGCCCCGATCCCGACGGCCCGGTTCGTCGCGATCGAGGTCGCCCAGGACGCCGACGAGGCCGTCGCGCGCGGCATCCTCGACCGTGCGCGGAAGGGCCGCGGCCTGGCGGACATCGCCGACACGCTGTTCACGGTGCCGCGCGACGGCTACGACTTCGACGGTGCCGACGGCGAGGGCTCGCCGGTCGAGTCGAAGACCAGCGCGGAGCTGGACGGTCAGGAGGAGCTGCCGATCCGGACCGGGCCGGACGGTGACTACCGGGTGCCGCCGCCCAGCGCCGAGGAGCTCGCCGCCGAGCAGGCCGAGAACGAGGAGCGCGAGCGGATCGCGGCCGCGAACGAGGCCGAGGAGAAGCGCGGCCGGATCAAGGCGAAGCGCGCCGAGGCCGATGAGTCCGTCCCTGCCGCGACGTTCTCGGGCGGTGCCGCGTGATCGGCATGGAGAGCGTCGACACCGCTACCCACATCCGGGCCGCGGCTCTGGAGCTGGCCGCCGGGGTTTTCGACCGCGACACCATCATGGTTCCCGCGACCCGGGCCCTGCCCGCAGCCGAGGAGATCGTCGAGACCGCCCGGGTCTTCGAGGCGTACCTGCGTGGCGAGACGGGCGACGCCCCGGCTCCCACGGCGCGGCCCGGTGGCCCGATCGGGCTGACGCTCGGCGAGTTCGTCGGCCTGCTCGCGGGTCCGGCCCGCGACGAGCCTGACGCCGACGATCTGGATCACCTGGCGAAGTGCTCCGGCTGCAGGCAGCGTGCCATCGCCCAGGGGAAGCCGGTCCCGCCGTGGCTGGGTGGCCGCTCCGGTGGCTGATGCCTTCCGCCGCCTCGCCCTGGTGTCCGCCGTCGCCGCTCCGGCCGCGGTGGACACCAGGGCGCTGCTCACCGCGCTGACCGCGGGCTGTGCGCTCGCGACCGTCGCGCTGTGGCGGTGGGGCTGGTGACACCGCGCCACCGCCTGATCGACCGCCACCGCGCGAGCGCCGCGCTGTGGCAGGTACTGCCGTCTCCAAGCCGCTCGGAAGGAAGACCGATGAACGCCCCCTCCGGCATCCCGAACCTGGCCGAACTCGACGCCGTTCAGCGGAACGTCATGGCTGTCAGCCGCCGGGTTGACGAACTCGTACGTGCGAAGCGCCCCGCGACCGGCGACCAGGTGGCCGATGTGCTCGCCTTGGCATCCGGGCCGGTCGTCGATGCCATGATCTCGCTGAGTAGGCGCGGCGAGGAGGCCGAGGCGGCGATCGCACTCGGCGCCGAGATGCTACGTCGCCTGCAGTCCCCCGGACGCGCTGCCCAGGTGGGCTACGAGCAGGCGATCGCCACGCTGCGCGACGTCGCTCAGCGCACCAGCAGCCCGGCCGCGACATGGGCCGCCGACTACCTCGCGGTCGACCCGGACCGGCAGTCGCCGGCCGCGAAGGGTGGCCGTGATGCGTGACCGTCTGCGCTACCGGATCGCCCGCGCCCTCAACCGCCTGCCGAGCCAGTGCTCCGTCGACCTGGCGCTGTGGGCGACCAGGGCCACCCCGCGAACCTCGCCCTGGTCGCCGATGTCGCGCGGCTGCCAGGCCATGTGCGTCACCGAGACCTGCCGGGCGATGGCCGACCGGATCGAGGCGTCCGGCGACACGCCGGGGGCCACCGCGACGGGTGGCGAGCCGCGTGGGTGACTCCATCACAACCCGGCTCGGGCTGCCGTACGCCCAGCAGCCCGAGACCCGGGCCGCCGCGGTTGCTTACCTCGCGCGCACCAACAACGCTGATCTGCTCGAGGTTCTCGGCCTGATCGATGCCGAGCCGTCCCAGTTCGCCGAGGACGGCCGGCGGCTCTGCCCGGCCTGCGAGAAGCCGCTGCCGGGCGACGGTCGGGCGGGGTGCCGTCGCAACGCGTGCGAGGTCGGCCCGGCAGCCCGCGGGGTGACGCGGTGATCCCGGTGACCGCCGAGATGCAGATGGCCGGCTACCGGGCGGCACGGTCCTGGGCGCTCGATCACCACCACCCGCAGCCCGACGACCGCATGGTCGACGCCGCCGTGACCGCGGTGCTCGCGATCGTCGAGCGCCAGCTGGTCATCGCAGCGCCGGACCGGTGCTCGGCCTGTAGCCGGTCCGCCCGCCACCTCACCCCGGTCACTGAGCTGGTCGACGGCCGCACCACGGTCGTCGCCCGGCTCGGGCCGTCCTGCCACCGCGACCACCTGCGGGCCGGTCACGGCCGCCAGGCGCTCCCGATTGGTGGTGGCGCGTGAGGGAGTGGACCCGAAACACGATCGGCAGCTGCGAGCCGTGCGGGAAGGTCAACTACGCCTCGCGGAAGGCTGCACGCCGTGCCGGCCGCGACTTTCACCCGGGGCAGCACATCGCCGCCTACGCCTGCCCGTCCGGCCCGTTCTGGCACCTCGGCAACCTCACGCCGGGTGTGATCTGCGGCCGGGTCAGCCGCGGCCAGGCGTACAAGCGGGCGTCATGACCCAGCAGCCGCTCATCCCGCGCCCGCCCGGTCAGCACGGCCGGGCGGGCATCTGGTCTCGCCTCAAGGACACCCAGGGCGCCATCGACCAGGCCGCCTGGACGCATCACCGCGACACCCGGCAGCACGTCGGCCTGTGTCACTGCGGCCAGCCGCTGCACCCCGGCGAGCCGTACAAGGCCGGCCCGCGCGACGAGTACCCGGCGATGTGCGCCAGTCGGCACGAGGTCGTCGCGCACGGCCCCCGCCCCTCCAGAAAGACGAAGGATTCAGCATGAGCGACGACCCCGAAGCCCGGCTCGCGTACGGCATCACCCTCTACAGCGGCGAAGCCGCGCGTGTCGCGGAGGTCGGCAAGTGGGGCGAGATCACCGTCGGCTGGTACGACAGCGACGCCGGTGGGCTGTCCGAACAGTTGTTCAGCCGCCTCTACGACCTCATCCCGGACGCCCCGGCCCTCGAATACGCATGGCAGAAGGAAGACCCCGCCCGCGACCACTGGGGCGTCGACCTCGTCCGGTCCGGCACCTGGGATTACTCGGGCTGGATCCTGGTCGCTACTCGCGGGCCGGGCGAGACCTACCCGTACGCGTCCGTCGAGTGGTCCGACGTCATGGAACTCGACCTCGACGCCCTGGCCCACGAGGACCGACTGCCCGACTGGGACGCCCGGATCACCGCTGCGATCACCGCGCTGGAAATCACGCCGACCCAGACGACGCCGAAGTGGCTGGTCTTCCCCTTCTACGGCTGACGCGCCCCGCCCCAAATCCCCACCCGCACCACCCGAGAAAGGGTCACACGAC
Source organism: Actinoplanes rectilineatus (assembly GCF_000962825.1). Taxonomy (GTDB): domain Bacteria; phylum Actinomycetota; class Actinomycetes; order Mycobacteriales; family Micromonosporaceae; genus Actinoplanes; species Actinoplanes rectilineatus. The sequence continues at coordinate 22,097 of NZ_JZKF01000070.1, read as the reverse complement.
CATGGCCCAGCACAACGCCGGCGACACCGTCGAGCAGATGCACGCCACCGTCCGAGAGTGGACGGAGCTGCTGGCGCGCATACGCTTCGGCACGGTCAAAGTCGCTGGTAAAAGCCTTGCCGGAGCGCGTATCAAGGCCGTCGCCTACCGGCTGGCCAACTACGCCGACAGCGACGGCACCCGGGTACGCCCCGGCATCGCCCGGGTCGCCGTCGATGTCGAGGTCGACTACCACACCGCCCGCCGCGTCATCGCCCTGCTCCGCAAGCTCGGCCTGCTCCGCCTCGTCCGCGCCGGCGGCCGCAAGGGCGTTGACGAATTCCGGCTCACGCTGCCCGTCGACCTGCTCGACCGCGACGACCTGGAGGTGTGGTCCCCGTCCCGCCAGCGCCTCGAAATCGAGCGCGTCAGCGGGTCCCACCGGGGCACGCCGAAGGGTCCCGAGGGGCCGGGCGGTGGCGAATCAAAGGTCCCTGAGGGATCAGCGAACGACACCGGATCGCTAGTCCCTGAGGGATCAGCGATCGAGGACGAGGACACCGGTTCGCTGATCCCTGAGGGATCAGCACAAGGCCCCGAGGGGGTAGCGATCGCTGATCCCTCAGGGACCACGAAAACCCCGATCGCTGATCCCTCAGGGACCCGATCGCTGATCCCTCAGGCACCACTTACCCACCATGACCTAGACACAACTACGACCCACCAACCGGCAGACGAGGTTCGTACGGCCGTCACCGATTCGCGCGTGACCGGCCCCGCGACGAACCCCGATTTTCCGACTCGTCCCCAGCGATGCGATCACGGCTTGCCCGGCGGCCACCGCCGTGACGGCAAGCTCGCCTGCGCCCTCTGCCGCGTCGCCGCCGATCGGGCTACTGCCGGACCGCCCTCCGCCCCGGCGCCCCATACGCCCCTCGCCGACGTCATCCAGTTCCAGCCCCGGAGGGTCTCGTGATCCGCATCCGCACCAAGCTCGACGCCCAGCTCGTTCACCGCGCCCTGCGCACCGCCTCCGGCCTCACCCCGGCTCAACTCGCCGAACGGCTGAGGATCTCCCAGAACACGGTCCACACCCGCGAAGCCGGCCGAAGCGGATTCAGCATCGAGGCCCTCGCCGATCTCGGCGAACTTTTCGGGTTCGACTTGGTGCTCGTACCCCGGCGCGACGCCGATCAGGGTTGCTGCGAGCACTGCCGCCGGGCAGCCGCGGTGGTCGAGGAGCGCCGGGACTGGCGGGCCAGGTCGCAGCTCGGCGGCGCCTGGAACGCGCTGTACGACGGGATCGCCGCGGCCCTGGGGCGGCGCGCGTGAGCGACCTGATCTGCGTAATCTGCGAGCAGCCCACCGCGGATGGGTACGGCTGCCACCGGTGCGCGACCCGGCGGGCCGAGCTGCTGCGCGAGATCGCCGACATGGTCACCGCGGCCCGGGACGAGGCCCACGGCGTCGCCCAGCACGGCGGCTCGGTCGGTGGCGGGGGCAAGCCCGGCTCGCGGCCACCGCTGGACTTCACCGCGACCGCCAAGCTTGACGGGGTGCAGAACGAGATCACGACCTGGCTGCGGCACATCGGCGAGACGCGCGGCCCTCACGTCGTTGCTGAGGCGTTGAACCCCCGTTTGCACCCCGACCCCCTCGGGAGGGCCTGTCTGGCGCTGAGCCGCAATCTGGAGTGGGCTAGACACCGCCCTGAGATCAACGATCTTGTGGCCGACGTGGACGCCGCGCACCGCATCGTCCGGGGAATCGCCCGCGGGCCAGCCGCACAGCGGTACCTCGGGCCATGCGGGGCCGTTCGCATCATCGAGCGGTCCCAGCTCAGCGCGCCGCCCGGAGCGCACCTGGTCGAGGCCGCGATGTGCAGCGATCCGTGCGAGGGCGACGTCTACGGGCCCGACGGCGGTCGTCTCGGCTGGTGCCGGACCTGTGGCGAGGCGTACGACCAGGGCGAGCGGCAGGCTGAGATGGCCAAGCTGACCCACGGCAAGGCCTACCAGGCCCAGCACATCGCCGCTGCTCACGGCATCTCCGCCGACACCATCCGGAGCTGGGCCCGCCGCGGCCGGCTGCGGTCCTGGTGGTGGGACGGCGAGGAGATGCAGCTCTGGATCGATCCCGCCGTCGCGAAGGGCCTGAATGACGAGCAGCGCGCCGCCCGGGAGGCGGAGATCGAGGCCGAGATCCGGGTGCGCGGGCCGCGGCTGCACGTCGTGGCCGACGTCCTGGAGCTGGCCGAGCAGGTCGCCCAGCAGCGTGCGGCGGCCGAAGCGAGACGAGCGGCGCAGACCGCCGAGATGGGAGTGTGACGCGCATGGCGAGAGACCCGATGTCCGACGAGGATTTCCGGGGCGAGGTGTGCACCTGGCTGAAGGCCAACGGCATCGACCCCGATCAGGTGCCGTCCGACCCCGGTGCCAGCATCGGAGATGATGGGCAGCTTACGATCCGGCGAGCGGTGACCAGCCCACTGACCGGCGCGTGGCAGCTCGACCCCGCCAACCCGAACCGTGTGCTAACGCAGGTCCTCACCGTGCGGGTGCTGGTCGAACCGTCAGCCGACGTGGCCGAGTGGCTGTGGCCCAAGTGCCCGACGTGCGGAAGGTGACCACCATGGACGACCTGATCGCGTTCCTGCGCGCCCGACTCGACGAGGACGAGCGGGTGGCGCAAGCATCCGATCCGGGGCCATGGGAGGTCGGTCCCAGCTTCGGCGGGAAGGATTCACGGGTCTACGTCCAGGAGACCGACCATCCAGGAATCGACACCATCGGTACCTGTGTCATCGCTGGCCAGGTCGCTAACAAGACTCGATTCAGAGAGAACGCCCAGCACATCGCCCTCTGGAATCCAGCCCGTGTGCTGGCCGAGGTCGAGGCCAAGCGGCATTTGCTGGACGCCATTAGCACCCTCAAGCGGTCCACCAGCCGGGTAGAGCGGGTCGACCAGCACGGCCGGCCCGGCGCCTGGAACGCGCGTCCGACCGGACCGGACCCGCGTGCGCTGCTCCTGCCGCTGCTGCTCCTGCCGTACGCCGGCCACCCGGACTACCGCGAGGAGTGGCGTCCCGCACCCGCTGCTTGACGGTCGCCGTCAAGGGTGCAATGCTCTGGCCGTTGCTGACGAACGCTGCCCGGAAACGGGAAGCGCGTCGGTTCAGACCACGATCAAGGCCCTCGCTTCGGCGGGGGCTTTCGTCGTTTCCGGGGGGGTGCGGTGGCTGTCCGGGTGTGCGCCTGCGTGGGATGCGCGGCGCACCCCGGCAGCTGTCCCGAACTCGTCGGATCCCGGCACTGCGGGCCGTGCGCCACCGAGCGCGAGAAGGCGCGAGGCAGCAGGCAGCAGCGCGGGTACGGGCCTGAGCACGAGGCGGTACGGGCGCGGCTGATCGCCCGGTTCATCCCCGGTGCTCGGTGCCCCAAGTGCGGCACACCGATGTGGGATCCCGACCAGCTCGACGCCGGCCACAGCATGGACCTGCGTGATGACCCGACCGCGGTGGCCGACCAGCTCGAACACCGAGGATGCAACCGCGGTTGGAGACGAGACGAGGCGCGAGGGGCCGGGCGGACCGGCCGGTCGCACGGGTAAATGGACGAGCACCAGATCCGCCCCTCGCGCCTTCCCCGCCACCGTCACGGCACGTGACGAGGGGTGGGGGGTGACCCCCAAGGCGCCAGAGCCGCCGGACCGCCGGGGAGGGCTCTCTCCGGTCGGCCAGGTTGAAGAACTTCGGTTCGTCACGCAAGGTGACGGCCACCGACGCCGCGCAAGGCGGCCGAGGAGATCGCAATGCCCGGACCACCCCCGGATCCCGAGGCTCTGCGCCGGGACCGAAACTCCGACGAGGGCTGGCACGTCCTGCCTCTCACTGGCCGTCCCGGCCCGGCGCCGGACTGGCCGCTTACGCCAGCGTCGAACCGGGAGAGTCACCACTGGGTGCGCCTCTGGAAGACGCCACAGGCCACCCGCTGGGAGGTGCTCGGCCAGCATGTTCAGGTCGCCATGTACGTGCGCCGCCTGGTCGCCCTCGAAGACCCCGACGCGACCGCGGCGCTCGGCAACCACGTGATCCGGCTGGAGGAGGCTCTCGGGTTGAGCATCCCCGGCATGCGCCGCAACCGGTGGCAGATCGGCTCGCAACAGAGCATGCAGCCCGCACCGCCGCAGGCACCGACCGGCACCGACGGGGCGCCAGCCGCGCCCACCAGCTCGGCGCGCGGCCGCATGCTGCGTGCCGTGCCGAACGATGGAGCCTGACCGGTACGTCGTCGACTTCCTGACACTGTGGATCGTTCCCGACTGGATCGAACGGCACTGCCCGCAGCCCGACCGGTTCGGCCGCGGCGGGCCGATGCGGCTGTACGAGAAGCAGCTCTGGTGGACGGTCAACCACTACCGGGTCAAGCCGACGGCGCTGTGGGTACCAGAGAACCCGATCCTCGGCCCGGCGTTCCACTACCGCCGATCCCAGATCATCGGGCCGCAGAAGATCGGCAAGGGGCCATGGACGGCAGGTATCTGCCTGGCCGAGGGCGGCGGCCCGGTGCTGTTCGCTGGGTGGGCCGAAGTGGGCGACGTCTACCGGTGCGAGGACAACGGCTGCGGCTGCGGGTGGGTGTACCACTACGAGCCGGGCGAGCCGAAGGGCATGCGCTGGCCGACGCCGCTGATCCAGATCACGGCGACGTCCGAGGACCAGACGGACAACATCTATCGGCACATCAAGGCGATGATTCGGCTCGGGCCGCTCAGCGACCTGATGCGCGTCGGCGAGGACATGGTCCGGATCGGTCTTGAGGGCGAGATCGACACGGTCACGACCGGTGCACTGTCGAAGCTCGGGAACCCGGTCACGTTCGCAGCGCAGGACGAGACGGGTCTCTACAACGACAGCAACAAGCTGCGGAAGGTCGCCGAGACTCAGCGCCGCGGTGCCGCTGGCATGGGCGGCCGGTCGATGGAGACGACGAACCCCTTCGACCCGGCCGAGGATTCGGTGGCTCAGCGGACGTTCGAGTCTGCGGCGGAGGACGTGTTCCGGTCGTACGAGCCGCCGCCGGCGAACCTGTCTTACCGCAATAAGCGAGAGCGGCGGAGGATCCACGCGTTCAACTACGCGGGGTTCCCGCACGTGAACCTTGACAGCATCGACGCTGAGGCGGCCGAGCTCGCGGAGAAGGATCCAGAGCAGGCCGAGCGGTACTACGGCAACCGGATGGTCTACGGCCAGGGCACCTGGCTGGACGGCGACAAGTGGCAGGCCCGTGCGGTCACCGTGCCGCGGCTCGTCCCGGCCGGCACGGCGGTGGTCCTCGGGTTCGACGGTTCCGACGTCGACGACTGGACCGGGATCCGGGCCGAGACCGAGGACGGCTTCCAGTTCACCCCGACGTACGGGCCCGACCAGCTGCCGACCATCTGGAATCCGGCCGAGCACCGTGGCCAGGTGCCCCGTCTCGAGGTCGCCGCGGCCGTCGACGAGCTGTTCGCCCGGTACACGGTGGTCCGGATGTACGCGGACCCGCCGGACTGGAAGAGCGAGATCGACGCATGGGCTGCCGAGCACGGCGAGAAGGTCGTCATCCGCTGGGAGACCTACCGGCTGACGCAGGTCCACTCGGCGAACGAGCGGCTGCACAAGGACGTCACCAAGGCCGACGCCACGTTCACGCACGACGGCTGCGGGCACACGTTCACACACGTCAAGAACGCCCGGAAGCTGGCCCGGCCCGGGAAGCGGTACATCCTCGGCAAGCCCAGCCAGACCCAGAAGATCGACCTGGCCATGTGCTCGGTGCTCGCCCACGAGGCCGCCGGCGACGTCACCGCCGCGAAGGCCTGGCCGAGCCCGGCCGATGACCTGATCTACACCGCGTCGACGACGCGCTACGGCCGGAGGTGAGCTGGTGGCCCCGGTCGACGAGGCACTCGCGCAGGTGAGCACGCTGTCCGCGGAGCTCAACAAGCGGCGCCCGGACATCACCGCGAACCTGGACGCGTACCGCGGCAAGCACAAGCTGCGGTTCGCGTCGCCGGAGTTCTCCGCCTACTTCGCGGAGCGGTTCGAGGGGTTCTCCGACAACTGGTGCAACCCAGTGATTCAGGCGACGACCGAGCGCATGAACGTGCTCGGCATCGAGCTGGGCGGGGCGCGCCGGGCCGATGAGGACCTGTCGCGGGTGTGGAAGGTCAACGGCTGCGAGGCCGCCTCGTCGAAGGCATGGGTGGTCGGCCTGGCCGCCTCCCGCACCTTCGCCCTGGTCTGGGGCAACACGGCCGACGAGACAACACCGCGGGTCACCTGGGAGCACCCGGAGAACTGCGTCGTCGGCTACGACCCGGACACCGGCGAGGCGGTCGCCGCGCTGAAATTCTGGTCGGGCGACGGCATCGAGTACGCGACGCTCTACCAGCGCGACCTGGTGTGGAAATTCCAGCGGCGATCGACCTCGGACACCGCGGCGATCTGGCTGCCACCCCGCTCGGCGTATTCCGGCGGGTGGGAGCCGCGCCAGCCTGCCGGCGACGACGTCTGGCCGCTGCCGAACCCGATGGGTGAGGTCCCGGTCGTCGAGTTCCGCAACCAGGATCTCCTCGACGACAAGCCGATCTCGGACATCGCCGGGGTGGCCGCGATGCAGGCCGCGATCAACCTCGTGTGGGCGTACCTGCTCAACGGCCTGGACTACGCCACGTTGCCGCAGCGGGTAGTGACCGGCGCCGACATGCCGAAGGTGCCGATCCTCGACGAGCAGGGCAAGGTGATCGGCTCCCGGCCGCTGGATCTGAACCTGCTGGCCCACGAACGGGTGCTGTGGATCCCGTCGAAGGACGCCAAGGCCTCCGAGTGGTCTGCGGCGAATCTGCAGGCCTTCGACGTCACCCTCGACCGGGCCGTCAACCACGTCAGCGCGCAGACCCGCACCCCGCCGCACTACCTGGTCGGCAAGATGGCCAACCTGAGCGCGGACGCGCTGACCGCGGCCGAGACCGGCCAGGTCGCCAAGGCCGGCGAGCGGGTCACCTACTTCACGCCGTCGATGCGCCAGCTGAACCGGCTGATCGCACTGGCCCAGGGCGACCGGACCAAGGCGGACGCCTGCCGGTCCGGCACGGTCCGCTGGAAGGACATCCAGTTCCGGTCGCTGGCGCAGAAGGCCGACGCGTTTCAGAAGTTGAAGGAGATCGGTTTCCCCTTCGAGTGGATCGCCGAGCAATGGGGCCTCGGCCCCGACGACGTCACCCGGGTACTCGCGATGCGCAAGCGCGAGCAGGCCGAAGACCCGATCGGAGCGCTGACCCTCGCCGCCGGCCGCGGCCTGCCGGACGACCCGGCGGGCGGCGACCCGGGCAGCGAGGAGTAGACGGTGGCGGTCGAACCGATCGCCGCGCTGCACGCCGACCGCCAGGTTGCCCTGGCCCGACGGGCCTCCCGAGACCTCGGCGCCTTGTGGCGCCTGGTCGACCCGCTGAACATCGCGGCGAGCTGGGGACGGCTGCTGCCTCAGGCGCTGGTGCTGCTCGGCACCGCCCAGGGCACAGCAGCGGCGGCCGCCGACGACTACGTCAGCGCGGCACTCACCGCGCAGGGCGCCGCTCAAACGGCCCAGGGCCGGATCGCCGCCGGCGCGTTCGCCGGGATCGCCTCGGACGGACGGCCCCTCGCCTCCCTGCTGCTGCAGCCGGTGACCACCGCGCTGCGCCAGATCCAGGGCGGCCAGACCGCGCCCCGGGCGCTCGCCTCGGGCCGGTTCCTGCTCGACCTGATCACCCGGACCCAGGTGGCCGACGCCGGACGCACCGCGGTCGGCACATCGATTGCGGCCCGCCCGCAGGCGACCGGCTACGTGCGGATGATCGTCGGCAGGACCTGCTCGCGGTGCCTGATCCTGGCCGGCCGCCGCTACCGGTGGAACCAGGGCTTCCGGCGGCACCCGCGCTGCGACTGCCGACACGTGCCGGTCGCCGAGGACGTACCCGGCGACGTGCGCACCGACCCACGCGCGCACTTCGACAGCCTCGACAAGGCCGAGCAGGACGAGCTGCTGGGCGCCGCCGGCGCGGAAGCGGTCCGGTCCGGCGCCGACCTCGCGCAGGTGGTCAACGCCCGCCGCGGCATGCAGACCACCGTGTTCGGCCAGCAGGCGCTGATCACCACCGAGGGCGCCACAAGTCGGGGCCGGTCCGGCGTGCTGATCGGCAACACCCGCGTGCGGCTCATGCCGGAACAGATCCTGCGCGATGCGCGGGACCGCGACGACGCGATCCGGCTGCTGCGGCTGCACGGCTACATCCGCTGACCTCCCCGCGCGCAAGGCCCGGGGACCACCCGCAACGGGAGTGCACGCATGAACATCCGCCTGGCCGACCCCGGCCTTCCCGTCCACCCGTTCACCCGCCTGCAGGCGATCGGCTTCCGCCGCAACGGCGCCCCGATCTGGCCCGTCAAGGGCGGTTCCGGCGAGGGCGACGACGGCTCGGGCGACGACGGGGACGGTGGCGGAGACGACGACGCCGACCAGCTCGGCGACGCCGGCAAGAAGGCGCTCGACGCGATGAAGGGCAAGTGGCAACGCGAACGCGACGCCGCGAAGCCCTGGAAGACGCTCGCCCGCGAGCACGGCGTCAGCACCCCGGAGGAGCTGCTCGCCAAGCTGTCGGGCAAGAAAGACGACCACCAGCAGGCCGACGCCGACAAGATCCGGCGTGAGGCGGCCACCGAGGCCACCGCCGCGGCGAACCGGCGCATCGTGCGCGCGGAGGTCAAGGCCGCCGCCGCCGGGAAGTTCGCCGACCCGGCCGACGCGATCGCGTTCCTGGACCTCGACGAGTTCGAGGTCGACGACGAGGGCGAGGTCGACGCCGACGCGATCACCGCGGCGCTGACCGAGCTGCTCACCAAGAAGCCCCACCTGGCTGCGCAAGGCGGCAGGCGGTTCCAGGGCGGCGGCGACGGCGGCCACCGGGGCGGCTCCACCAAGGAGTCCACCCCCGGGCTCGGCCGGCTCCGCGACGCCTACGCCCAGACCAACAAGTAATCCCACTCTGAACAGGAGAAAGCCACCATGGCTGTCACCCTCGCTCAGGCCGCCCTGCTCTCCGAGAACGATCTGCAGCGGGGCGTCCTCGAGGTTTTCGTGCAGGAGTCTCCGGTCCTGGACCGGCTCCCGCTCATGTCCATCGAGGGCAACGCGTACGCCTACAACAAGGAGGCGACGCTCCCGGGCGTGGCCTTCCGCAGCGTCAACGAGGCGTACGTCGAGTCCACCGGCACCGTCGTGCAGGCGACCGAATCCCTGGTTATTTTTGGTGGTGACGCGGACGTCGACCGGTTCATCGTCCAGACCCGCGGCAACCTCAACGACCAGCGCGCCGTCCAGACCCGGCTCAAGGTCAAGGCCGCGTCCTACAAGTTCCAGGACCACTTTTTCAACGGCGACGTCACCGTCGACACCAAAGGCTTCGACGGCCTCAAGAAGCGCCTGACGGGCGCCCAGGTCATCTCGGCCGGCACCAACGGCATTCCGGTCCTCGGCAACGGCGGCACCGACAGCCATGCGTTCGCTGACAAACTCGACGAGCTAATCGCAGCGGTGCCCGGCATCAACGGCTCCAACGGCGCGATCTACGCCAACGCCGCCGTGCAGGGCAAGTTCCGTTCGGCGGGCCGGCGCATCGGCGGCGTTGAGATGATTCGCGAGGACCTGACCGGAAAGCGGATCTTGACGTGGAACGGCATCCCGTTTCTCGACCCCGGTAGCAACCTGGCCGGCGGCCTGATCCTGCCGCAAACCGAGGTCCAGGGTTCCAGCTCGGTCGCCTCCTCGATCTATGCCGTGAAGTTCGGCGACGACGAGACCGAGCAGGCCGTCACCGGCCTCACCAACGGTGGCGTCATGGTCGACGACCTCGGCCAGCTCCAGTCGCAGCCGGCCTACCGGACTCGCATCGAGTTCTACTGCGGCCTGGCGACGTTCGGCGGCCGCGGCGCGGCCCGCCTGACCGGCGTCCTCGCCTCCTGATTCCGGAAAGGATCTGATCACCATGGCGACCAGCCGCAGCAAGACCGCCGGGACCAACCCGGAGCAGACCCGGCTCGACGAGCACACCGACGCCCCGTCGACCACCGCACCCGGCGACGGCCCGGCCGATACCACCGACCCGACCGAGCGCGCCTCGACTGTCGAGCCGGACAAGACCACCGCCGCGGCGGCCGGCCACCTGACCGTCAACGCGGCCGTCCCGGTCGACCCCGACCGCCAGCTCGCCGGCGTCGCGATCAGCAAGGCCACCGGCGGCGAAGACGACGACCGCGAGGACCGGATCGAGGAGTACGACGCGACCCGACCGGACGGCTCGACCGTCCGGGTCCGCCACAACCTCGAGACCGGCGACACCGAACTCGTCTGACCGAGGAAGGAGGCCGCCATGGTGCAGCTGGCAACGGCGGCCGAGCTGGCCTCCGAACTCGGCATCGACCTGGCCGACCTGGACCAGGGCAAGGCGGACCGGAAGCTGGCCAGCGCCAGCGCCGCCGTCGAGTCGATGACCGGCATGGCCTTCACCACCCGGACCGCCACGCTCCGACTGCCCGGCTCGGCCGCACTGGAGCTGGCGCTGCCGGTCCGGCCGGTCCGGCAGATCACCGCGGTCAGCATCGGCGGCCGCGCCTACACGGACTTCCGCCTCACCGCGACCGGCGCGCTCTGGCGCGCCCGCGGCTGGCGGACGGTCTGGGGCCCGGAGACCGTGGAGATCACCGTCGAGTACGGCCTGACCGCCATCCCCGACGACATCAAGGGCCTGGTGCTCGAGATGGCCGCCGACACGTACGACGGACGGGTGGTCATGGAATCGATCGACGACTACCGCGTTCAGTACGCCGACGGCGGCGGCCTGTCCGCAGAGGCCGCCCGCACACTCGCCGCGTACGGCGGCGGCGCCGCAGCACTCGCGATGCGGACCTACCTGTGAGCCGCGAACGAGTGCTGGCCCGCGGCCGCCGCGCCGCCGAGGCCGGCATGGTCGACACCTGCACCATCCGCCGCCAGACCGGCGTGGTGACCAACCCGGACGCCACCACCTCGCCGGTCTGGGACGTGATCTACAGCGGGAAGTGCCGCCTGCAGCAGCCCGACACGCAGGCCGGTCAGCACGACGTCGGCGAGGATCACCAACTGCTGGTGCGCCTGGAGCTGCAGATGCCGATCGCGGTGACCGGCGTCGAACCGAGCGATCAGGTGCTGATCACCGCCTCCCGCGATCCCGACCTCATCGGCCGGGTACTGCTGGTCCGCGACCTGGCGCACGGCACCGACAAGACAGCCCGCCGGATCGGTGCGACCGAGAGGACGGACTGATGTCGGCCGACACCTCCGAGGTCCGCGGCCTCGCCGAGCACCTGATCCGGATCGCCGACGCCGCCCCGGCCGACGTCCGTCAGGTCGTCGCCAAGGGCTGCCTGAACATCAAGACCGACGCCCGGCGCCGGGTCGAGGGTCTTGCACACGCCCCGCACTACCCGCGGTCGATCACGTACGAGACGGCACAGACGCCGACGGGCGCGACCGGCGAGGTCGGCCCGGACAAGGAGCGGCGCCAGGGCGCGCTGGGCAATCTGATCGAGCACGGATCTATCAACAACCCGCCGAAGCCGCACATGGGCCCGGCTGGCGAAGCCGAGGCTCCCCGGTTCGCGCGCGCGCTGGTCGACCTCGGCGCCGAGCTGATCGAGCAGGACCGGCGGTGACCGCGGCCGACCACGCGGCCGCGGGTCTGGTCCTGCTGGCACCGCCGACGGTGTCGGTCCCGGTTCACGACGGCAGGGTGCCACCGAAGGCCGTCCCGCCGTACGTCCTGGTCTACACGTTCGTTCAACGGCCGACCGGCCTGGTCGCCCCCGGCCTGCTCCGGTTCACCGGCGAGAGCCGGGCGATCGAGATGCGGCTCTACTGCCACTGTGTCGGCGCAACCGCCGCCGCGGCCCGACTGGTCCAGGACCAGGTGGCCGCCGCCCTTCTCGACGCGATCCCGACGGTGGACGGCCGGATCTGCCTGCCGATTCGCTGGCTGGAGGGCTCGCAGTCGAGCACCGAGGAGCAGACCGGTGCGGCGTACCACGACGCGGTCGACGTCTACGGCTGGTCGTCGGTGCCGGCGTAACCCTCCCAGGCCCGCGCGGCGAGCCAGAGTCCGAACCACGTTGCGACGGCCGCCCAGAACGCCAGGATCTGGGCGCCTGCGGCGATGGCAATGAACGCCACCACGAGCGTGATCACGCCGCGCAGGTAGTAGTTCGTCAGCCAGGCGCCGCGCGGTTTCGCGCTCGTCGATGTCATGGCTCGCCACTGTACGGCCTGCGCGCGCGTGATCACTGTCCGCCGTTCGGCGGATCATCCACATCGAACGGAGAGGTGCGTCATGACGCTCCAGTCCGCGCAGACGCCGACTCAGATCGCGGCTGCGCCTGTCCCGCTCACCCCAGCCGCCTCGGACCAGATCCCCGAGTCCAGCTTCGGTGGGGCCGGCGTGCTCATCCGCGTGATCACCACTGGCACCGCGACCAGCGTAAGCGTGCTTGATCCCGGTGCGACGCCGCTGAGCAACCCCGGCACGGTCACGCCGCAGGTGATGCCGGCGACCGGCACCCGAGTGTGGCTGATTCCGCGGTCAGCAATCAGCGCCAGCACCGGCGTCGCAACGGTGACCTTCAGTTCGCAGGCCGGTGTCACGTACGAACTCACCCGCGCCTGAGGAGGCCCGAGAAATGACCGAACCCACCCCTGAGCCGCAGCCCGGCCCGGTCGGCTACTGGATCCGCTCGATCACCGGGGTCTACGCCCTGGTCGCCACCGAGGCGGAACGCGACCTGTGGACCGAGGTCCGCGGTTGGGCCGTGGCCGACGAGCCGCCGCCGGCCGCCCAGATCTGCATAGTGCACGCGGAGACGCAGCAGACCGGCTGCATCCCGTACGAGGCGCTCGACGGTGCCTGGTCCGGCCTCGGTTGGGCTGCCGGGCCGCCGCCGGAACCGCTCGACCCGGCCAACGATCCCGTGCTGGTCGACCCGCCGCTGACCGAGCCGGGTCCGCCAGGCCCGGGCCCGGAGCTGGCCCCGGCGAAGACCGCGACCACCACGACCACCAAGGCCGCCGCCAGCGGCGCGAGGACCAAGGAGTAACCGGCCATGGCCGACATCATCAGCGATGGCATGACCCGGGTCGCCTGGCTCGCGAACATCGCCAACATCGGTTCCGTGACGCTCGCCGAGCTGTCTGTCGGCATCCTGCTGCACGACACCATGACGCCGACCGGTCTGGCTTCGTTCCAGCCGGCCACCGCGGCCGTGGCCACCGGTAAGTTCTCCAGCCGGTTCGACACGAACAAGCCGGGCCGCGTGTCGTACAGCGACCCCAAGCTGCAGTTCTATCGGCAGGACGGCGTCGACACGATCTGGAACACGCTCGCCTACGGCACCGTCGGTTTCGTCGTGGTGCGCCGCTCGCTGGCCGCCGAGACGGCCTGGGCCGCGACGCAGCGCATCCGGGTGTACCCGGCAACGTGCGGGGAGAGGATCGAACTCGATCCGGAACCCAACACGTTGGAGCGCTGGGAGTCCCCGCTGTTCGTGCACAGCCAGCCGAACCTGAACGCGCTCGTCGCAGCCTGACCGCGCGCACCATCATCCGCCATCCCGATCCGGGGTGGCGTTTTTCGTGCCCGGCTGGCGCACCCCGACGCTGGCCGGGCGCCCCATCGGGGTTCGGGGTGGAGAGATCATGACCACGATTCAGGAGAAGCTCGACGCGGCCCGGCTGCCCGAGCGCACCATCTCGATCTGCCTGCGCGGTGACCTGGTCGCCGAACACGAGATTGCGGACGCCGAGCTGGAGCAGCTGCAGAAGCAGCCCGTGCAACGGCTCGGCGGCGACGGCCGCGCCGCCCTGCGGGAGCGGATCCGGGCACTCGAAGCCGAGATGGCCGAGGCAACCGAGGTGTTCCGGCTGCGCGCTCCGACCCGGCGTCAGTACCGCGCCCTGGTCGCCGCCCACCCGCCGCGCCGCAACGAGAAGGACGAGGTCGACGAGGCCGACCAGGTGATGGGCCTCGACCGCTCGACGTTCTTCGAGGCACTGATGCGAGTTTCGACGATCAGCCCCGACATGGGTGTCGACATCGAGGCGTACTTCAAAGAACTGATCGAGGCCCAGGACGCGGGCGCCGACCTGCCGAAGCCGCCCCAGGGTGACTGGCCGAAGCTGATCGATGTTCTCACCGACAAGCAGTACGGCGACTTCACCGACGCGGCGTGGTACCTGAGCAGGGGCGAGATCAAGATCCCTTTCTCGCGCGCCGCCTCGCTGACGAACCCGAGTACCGCGCGCGAGTAGAACTCGCTGACCGGCACGGCCAGCCACCGTCACGGCTGGACGGCCGCGAGCCGGTCGAGGTCACCGAGTACGAGCACGACGACACCGGCCGGATCGTGCGGGCGGTCACCACCCGGGAGCCGCTCTACACCGAGCAGGACCGGGCCGAGCTACTCGCCCTCGATGTCTACCGCGCTGGCCTGTGCCCTCTCTGTGGTCGCCCCCGCGAGGTCTGTACGGCGCCGGAGGGGACGTACCAGATCGACACGGTCTGGGAGGTCTGCCAGGCCACCCGTGCGGTGGCCGAAATCCAAGCCGGCACCTACACCGACGACAACTACCCGCATCGCCGCGCACACCTGTGGGGTGCCCGGCTGACCCGGAGGTGAGCGGTGCGCACCGTTGGAGTCAGGCTCACCGCAGACATTGCCGCCTACAAGGCGAGGATGCGCGAGGCTGGCGGCGAAGCCCGCAAGTTTGCCGGCGAGATGGACGGCGCGGCCAAGGCGGGCCGCCTGGACTCGGTCGCCGACCAAGCAGCGGGGCTGGGCCTCGTGCTTGCGGGCGCGGCCGGCGGCGCGGTCAAGCTCAGCATGGACTTCGAGAAGTCCATGAGCGGCGTCAGCGCGGCGACGCACGCCAGCGCGGAAGACCTGGAACGGCTGCGCCAGGCGGCCCTCGAAGCCGGTGCCGACACGCAGTACTCGGCGACCAAGGCGGCCGACGGAATCACCGAGCTGTCCAAGGCGGGTATCGAGACCGCCGACATCCTGGGCGGCGCGCTCGATGGCGCGCTCGACCTAGCGGCGGCTGGCCAGCTTGACGTGGCTGAGGCCAGCGAGACAGCCGCGTCGGCCATGGTGCAGTTCAAGCTGGACGGTAAGGACGTCCCCCACATCGCCGACCTGCTCGCCGCCGCGGCTGGCAAGGCGCAAGGCAACGTCCACGACATGGGGATGGCCCTTAACCAGGCCGGATTGGTGGCGTCGCAGACCGGCCTGTCGATCGAGGAGACCGTCGGTGGCCTGGCTGCGTTCGCTTCGGCCGGCCTGATGGGCTCGGATGCGGGCACCAGCTTCAAGCAGATGCTGTTGATGTTGCAGGCTCCGAGCGACGTCACGCGCAAGCTCATGGACTCGCTGGGCATCTCGGCATACGACGCCAGCGGCGAGTTCATCGGCCTGTCCGCGCTCGCGGGCCAGCTTCGGACCGAGCTGGGCGATCTCACCCCCGAGTTGAGGGCGAACGCGCTCGCGCAGATCTTCGGGGCGGACGCGGTTCGCGGCGCGAGCATCCTCTACGAGCAGGGCGCCGACGGGATCCAGGCATGGATCGACAAGACGAACGACGCCGGGTACGCCGCCGAGACCGCAGCCAAGCTGACCGACAACCTGGCCGGCGACGTCGAGCGCCTGACCGGCTCAGTGGAAACCCTGGCGATCCAGGCAGGCAGCGGAGCGAACGGCGGCCTGCGGGTTCTTGTCCAGATGGCGGGGGCGCTCGTCGACCAGTTCAGCCAACTACCCAGCTTCGCGTCCGGCGGCCTTACTGTGCTGGCGGGCGTAACCGGTGTTGCGCTGCTCGCTGCCGCGGCATGGGTCAAGATGCGCCGGGCGAACGCCGAGGCGCTGGACGAACTCCGCGCGACCGGCCCGGCCGGCGAACGCGCCGCGGGCGCACTGCAGACGACCTCGCGGTGGGCGGGCCGTGCCGCCGCCGGCTTCGTCGCCCTGGAGGTGGCGGGCGCCGCGGTGAGCGCGATGGCCGACGACATGAACCCGCAGATCGAGGCGCTGGGTGTCGGGCTGGAGCGATTCGCCTCGACCGGGGACGTCAGCGGCGAGACTGCCCGGATTCTGGGCGGCGACCTGGGCAAACTCGACAGCGCTCTCAAGGGTGTTGCCGACACCGGGATGTGGTCCAGCTTCACTCGCGGCCTGGCTGGCACGATCGAGCTGATCCCGGGCCTCAGCGAGATGGACGATAGCCTGGCGAACTCCCGACGGCGCCTCGAAGCTGTCGACCAGTCGTTGCAGCAGCTGGTTGCGAGCGGCAACGCAGCCGAGGCCGCTCAGGTCTTCGATGCCCTGGCCAAGCGGGCGGCCGAGCAGGGCGTATCCGTGAACGAGCTGAAGAAGGTGCTGCCCGGATACGCCGGCGCGCTGGAGGCGGCGGCAGCGCAGGGCACCGAGACGTCCGACTCGATGACCGAGATGGGCGAAGCCGCAGAGATGTCCGCGGACCAGGTCTCGGCTCTCCACAAGGAATTCGAGGATCTGTTCAACGAGCAGCTCGGCGCGGACAGGGCGCTGATCAAGTACGAAGAGTCGCTGACCAGCCTGAACGAGGAGCTGACCAAGGGCGCACGCACCCTGTCGGTGTCGTCCGAGGAGGGGCGCAAGAACCGCACCGCGGTGCTCGACCAGCTCGACGCGATCGAGGACCTTCGGGAGGCGCGCGTTCAGGAGGGCATGACCCTCGACGAGGCGAACCGCAAGTACGGCAAGGACGTCGACGCGCTGGCCAAGTCGATGCGCCAGGCCGGATTCACGGAGAAGTCGATCGAGGAGCTGATCGGCGCGTACAAGCGGATTCCGCAGCAGGTGCCGACCAGCATCTTGACTCCAGGTCTCAACGTCGTGCGCGAGGGGATCAAGGGCTACGACAAGCAGCTCGACGGCCTCGCCCGCAAGGTCCAGACCGAGGTCACGGTCACCGGCAAGGACAAGGCGTACCGCGAGCTCGAAACCTTGCTGGTCGCGCAGCAGGCGGCAAAAAAGGGCATCACGATCTCGGAGGCCCGCGCCGCGTTCCGCAAGAACGCCGGATACCACGACGGCGGCTGGACCGGCGCCGGCGGCGAGTGGGACGAGGCGGGCATCGTGCACGCCGACGAGTTCGTGATCAAGAAATCGGCGCGCCAACGGATTGAGCAGGCGCATCCGGGCCTGCTCGACGAGATGAACGCAACCGGCCAGCTTCCGGGTTACGCCGGCGGTGGTCACGTGCTGCAGATGCCGTTCCGCGTAAATGCTTCGGTCACAAAGATCATGTCAATGGCGGAGGCGCTGGCCAAGGTCGCGCCCGAGTTCGGGAACTGGCCGAGCAGCCCGTCGGCGCAGCGCGGTGATTCCGGCGTCTGGCGCAAGATCATGTCACTGGTCAAGGCGTCCGGCATTCCGTACGACTTTGGCAACGCGTACAGGCACGGCGATCCGAAGTGGCACGGTTCGGGGCGCGCGATCGATTTCATGGGCTACAACCAGGATCGCCTGGCGCAGTTCTTCATGTCCCGGCAGTCCCAGGTTCTGGAGCTGATCCACCGGACGAAGAACCGGGACTACGGCCTCACCCGCGGCCACTACAACGCGATGCCCACCCAGTGGCCGTTGCACCGTAACCACCTGCACGTCGCGATGGCCGAGGGCGGCGTGATCCGGGAGCCGGTCTACGGCATCGGCGCGTCCGGCACCAGCTACTCGTTCGGTGAGGGCTACCGGCCGGAAAGAGTGACGCCCCTGACCGGCTCGGCGAGTGCGGGCGTCGGCGAGCACCGGCTGACCATCGACCTGTCCGGCGCATCGGTCGACCTGTTCGGGCAGCTGCTGATCAACACGCTGAGAGTGAAGCCCGGGGTCCGGGGCACCGTCACCCAGCTCGTCACCAAGAGGAGCTGACGGTGGACATCAGTGATCGCGCGCGGTTCTACATCGCGCCCGGGGCCGATCTCTCGGTACGCAGGAACTGGGCGTGGGAGGACCGGTCGCAGGACGTCCGGCACGTCGAGAACGACATCACCGCCACCGGCGGCCGGGCCGACGAGGTCAGCCAGATCGAGGCCGGATCGGCTCAGTTGTCGGTGGACAACGCGGGCGGGCACTACTGCCCGGACAACCCGCTCGGCCGCTGGTACGGACGGTTGTCGATCAACTGTCCGGCGCGGTGGGGCGTGGTGACCGGCCGGGCCTCGTTCGATACCCCGGCGGCCGGCGGGTGGGGTACGCCGGAGCTCGGCCAGCGATGGTCTCTGGAGGGATCGGCGGGTGCTTGGGGCGCGTCGGGTGGCACCGGTCAGCGGGGGTTCGCCGCGGCCAACCAGTCCGCGGGCGCGGTGCTCATCGGCGCAGATGCCCGCAACGGGAGTGCGGTCATGACGATCGTGGCCCCGCCGGTACCGATCACCGGCGCCCCGCTGCGGTACAGCGTCATCGCCCGCCGCAGCATGACCACCCTGCAGTACCTGATGTTCAGCGCTGAGCTCACCCCGGCCGGCCAGGTCGAGCTGGGTATCTCTCGCTACAGCGACGGCATCCTCGTGGGCCTCGCCGCCGGGACCTCGATCCCGTACGTCCCGGGCCAGCGCATCCGGGTGCGTGCCCGATGGGACGGCCCGGCGCTGTACTGGACAGCGTGGCCGGAGGGGTCGCCGCCGCCGTTGGAGTCGGAGCTCTACACCTGGGAGACCGTCTGCGCCGGGTCGGCGGTCGGTGTCCACCTCTGGCGGTTGGCCGCCAACGCCAATGACGGGGTGCCCCTGACCATCGACGATCTCGAGGTCGAGGCCGTCGAGATCTCTGGGTACATCCCGGCGTGGCCGACCGAGTGGGACGAGACGGCACAGGTGTCGTGGGCGCCGATCGAGATCTCCGGGCCGATGCGGATGCTCTCGCAGGGCGATCAGGTACTCGCGTCACCGCTGCGCTCGCTGCTCTCGTCTACCGATCCGGTCCTCGCGGTCTCGGCCCGCCAAGGCTATTGGCCGCTGGAGGACGGCGCCGACGCGACCAGCGCCTCGTCCGAACTGCCGCGCGGCCTGGCCGCCACAGCAGTCGACGTCTCGTTCGGCGCCACCGACTGCCCGCCGGGCGCGTCGGCCGCTGCCGTGCTCAACACGATGGGCAGCAGCCGGATCGTCGGACGGGTGCTGTCCTGGCGAATCCCGCAGACTGGCTGGTCGGCGCTCGCGTACTTCAAGCTGCCATCGATGCCGGTTGCAAATACGGCGATCATGGAGATCAGCTGCATGGGTACCGCCACCCGGTATCTGATCTTCGCCGGTGCCAGCGGGTTTTCCGTGATGGGCACCGATGCCGACGGCGCGGGCGTCTTTTCCTCGGCCGTCGTCCCGTACTCAATCACGCCGGGACGGTGGTTCGGGCTGAACTTGCGGACGACGGACGCGGGCGCCAACGTCAACTGGACGCTCATCTGGCACCAGGTGGGATACCCGTACGGCTCGTACTACTCCACATCCGGATCCTTCGCCGGTGGAGTGGACCGCGCGGGGCAGGTCATCGCGCACGCCCCGGTGGCGGGCAGCCTGGCCTCGCACCTCTGGATCGGGTCCCGCGACACCTCGTTGCTTGCCGGTCCCTACCGGCAGGTCAGCAGCGGATGGGCTGGCGAGCTGGCCGGCGTCCGGATCAATCGGCTGGCCGACGAGCAGGGCCTGGACCTCGGGGTCGAGGACGAGGCGATCTACAGCTACAGCGACGTCACGACCGAGCCGATGGGCCGCCAGGCCCCGGCGACTGCGGTTGACCTGCTGCGCGAGTGCGAGGCCGCCGACGGTGGTGTGCTGTATGAGGACAGCCGGTGGATCGTCTACCGGCCCCGCCGATCCCGTTACAACCAGGACGTCTGGCTGACAGCCCGGATCGCGCCGGACGGCGACGTCGGCGACGTGCCGCGGCCGACCCACGACGACCTGCGCACGCGCAACGTGTGGACAGTCAGCCGGACCGGCGGCGGCGAGGCCACCGCCCAGGACGCCGCCAGCATCACCCGAGTCGGCCGGCGACCGGACTCGGCGCAGATCAATATCGTCGACGACGGGCACCTACCCGACCATGCGGCCTGGCGGGTGCACCTCGGCACGCAGCCGGAGTCCCGCTGGCCGCGGATCACGCTCGACCTGACCGACCGTCCGGAGCTGCTCGCGCGGTGGCTCGGCCGCCGGCACGGCATGCGGATCCGGCTGACCGGCGTGCCGTCGCAGGGCCCGATCGGCGAGGACCCGGAGCTGATCGTCGAGGGCTGGACGCAGGAGATCACCTCGGACTCCTGGCGGGTGACGCTGGCATGCTCACCGGCCCGGCCGTGGGACGTCGGAGTGATGGGCCACGGAGGCACCCGGGCCGACTCGGCGAGTACCACGCTGGTCGCCGACCAGATTGCAGGGTCCGACGTCTGGACGATCACCACCGCGAACCCGCGCGAGACCTGGTCGACCAGGTCGACGCCGTACGACTGGCGGGTGGCCGGCGAGCGAGTGACGGTCACCCGCATGTCGACACCCGGGTCAATCACCGGAGCGCTCGATGGTTCCTTTGAGGGCGGCGTGACCGGCTGGACGCCCACCGCGGCGACCTTCGTGCAGTCGTCAGCGCAGGCCGCTCACGGCTTCTACGCCGGGCTGCTCACCGTCGTCGGCACGCCCTCCCAGGCGTACGTCCGGCCGACCACCGGGTACGCGGTCACGCCCGGATCCAGCTACCGGGTCACGATGTGGGCCTACTCGCCCACCGTGACCAGCGTGGTTGTCGCCATCGACTGGTATACGACCTCCGCCTACCTGACCACGACGTCGGTTGCTGTCCCCATTCCGCCCGGGGTGTGGACACCGATCAGCGCGGTGCACGTCGCCCCGGCCACCGCGGCGACCGGCCGACACGGCCCATCGCTGACCGGGTCCCCGGCGACCGGCGCCCAGCTATGGATCGACGACATCGACATGGGTCTGGTCGGGTCGACTGCGCAGACCGCGAACGTCACCCGGGCCGTCAACGGCATCGTCAAGCCGCAGCTCAGCGGTGCCCAGATCCGCCTGGCCAATCCGGCCCGGACCGCACTGTAGGAGGGCCTGTGGCTGCTGGCGACATCATCACCGCGGCGGACATCGCCACCCGAGTCGGGACGACGTCTGTGGTGGCCGACTCGGGCAACATCACCACCGCCCAGGTCGTCACGATGACCGTCACCGCGTATCTCGAAACGAACCGGGCCTACGCGATTACCGGCCTCGCCCGGATCTCCTCGACCACGGCTGGCGACAGCGCCATTTGCCGGATCCGCGAGGACTCGCTGACCGGCACCGAAATCGCCTCCGGGCAGGTCTACGCCGCGACGAACTCGACGGTCGGCTACTCGGCGCCACCGCTATACGCCCAGTACGTCGCGATCGCGACCGGTAACAAGACGTTCGTCTACACCGTGATCCGCAACCTAGGCGGCGGCAACTGCCAGCAACGCGCGTCGGCGGTCAGTCCCGGTTGGCTGCTCGTCGACCTGATCCCCGAATAGGAGAACCCCATGGCCAGCTGGGTTCTAGTGCCCTGTCTCGTGCAGCTGCGGGCCGAGCTCGACCTGATCGCGCCGGCCCGCAGCAAGGCCTCGGACGGCACCATCGGCGACGAGGCCCACCAGGCCTCTGTCTCCGACCACAACGACGACGAGGTCGGCCGGGTGCCGATCCGCGACGCCGACTCCAAACACGAGGTGCACGCGTTCGACGCCACCGCCGACCTGCGGACGTCGAACCTGACCATGGAGAAGGTGGTGCAGCACATCCTCGGCCGCTGTCGCAGCGGTGCCGAGAAGCGGCTGCGGTACATCATCTTCAACCGCCGGATCTGGGAGGCGTCGAACTCCTGGCGGCAGAGCTCGTACAACGGGGCCAGCCCGCACACCGAGCACGCGCACTTCTCCTCGTCGTACGAAACCGCACGC
>NZ_JZKF01000007.1 GCF_000962825.1 Actinoplanes rectilineatus | reverse complement strand
GACCCCCGACGAGTCCAGTTCGTCAAGGTCATTCGTTCCCGCTCGGTCAACACCAGCGGCACCATCGGACGGCCAGCACGCGACATCACTCGACGCTACCCCCGAATAATCGGCGAACTTCAGACGCAGGACACTAGTTCTGGGGCGCCGCGACGTACACCCAGGCTGTGTCTCCGGAGGCCAGGGGCGCGGACACCCGCTGGTAGTCGTCGACCTCGTACTCGTCGGCGGCCACCAGCTCCGCGTCGGTGACCTCGAGGACCGAGCCGTCCACCGTGTCGGCGGTGTCGCCGGTGGCGAGCAGGATCGGGTGGTGGGTCAGGCCGCTCACCGCGAGCACGTGCGGATCGGTGATCAGCACCCGGTCGAGGCGGAACCCGACGATCCGGTCCGGGCAGGCGGTCAACTCACGGCCGAACGTGGCCTTCTGCACGGCCGGGTCGCGCAGCGTTCCGTAGGAGAACAACAGGGGCACCGCGTCAGCCTAACCCTGTTGCCCGGTGTTGAGATCATCACGCGATGGAACAGGTCAGCAGTCGCGTGGTCTATCGCAATCCGTGGATGACGGTCCGGGAGGACGAGATCCGGCGGGCGGACGGCAGCCCCGGCATCTTCGGCGTCGTGGAGAAGCCGGACTTCGCGCTCGTCCTGCCCCGTACCCGCGAAGGGTTCTGGATGGTGGAACAGTTCCGCTATCCGGTGGGGCGGCGGGCGTGGGAGTTCCCGCAGGGCGGCTGGGGCATGGATGCCACCGGCGGCGACCAGGCCGACCTGGCCCGCCACGAGCTGGCCGAGGAGACCGGCCTGCGCGCCGCGTCGATGGTCCACCTGGGGCATCTCTACGAGGCGTACGGCTACTCGACGCAGGGCTTCGACGTTTACCTGGCGACCGGCCTCGAAGAGGGCGAACCCGACCGCGAGGCCAGCGAACAGGACATGATCCACCGCTGGTTCAGCGACGCGGAGATCACCGCGATGATCCGCACCGGGCAGATCGTGGATGCGCCGTCCCTGGCCGCCCTGACCCTGTTCACCCTCACCTGACCACGTGGAACTCCGGGTGGGCGGCCTTGACCGGCTCAGGCACGGCGCCGGCCGGGCCGGGCACCTGCTGACCGTCGGGGCTGAGTAAGAAACTGAGGTCCCGACGCGTTGCGGTTGCTGGTAGGCGGGATGCCGCACGGCTGCGGAGCCGCCTGCCGGGGACCTTAAACCCGCACCTCGGGGTACGGGTCAACGCGATTCTTCTCGCGATGACAAGGCTGCCCACCACGGGCCAGGCTGGTGCCGTTACGACGGAACAGGGAGTGTGGGATGACAGCCATCAGCCGGGTCATCGGGCGGCAGATCATCGACAGCCGGGGCAACCCGAGCGTCGAGGTCGACGTGGTGCTCGAGGACGGATCGTCGGGGCGGGCGGCCGTGCCGTCGGGGGCGTCGACCGGGGCCAACGAGGCCGTCGAGCTGCGGGACGGCGATCCGGCCAGGTTCCACGGCAAGGGGGTCGGCCGGGCGGTCGCCGCCGTCAACGGGGAGATCGCGGCGGCGGTGACCGGGCTGGACGCCGAGGATCAGGCGCTCGTCGACGCGACGATGATCGCGCTGGACGGCACGAAGGACAAGGGCCGTCTGGGCGCCAACGCGATCCTCGGGGTGTCGCTGGCGGTGGTGAAGGCCGCGGCTCAGGCCCACCGGCAGCCGCTCTACCGGTATGTCGGCGGGGTCGGTGCGCGGGTCCTGCCCGTCCCGATGATGAA
The DNA here is from genome assembly GCF_000962825.1 of Actinoplanes rectilineatus. GTDB lineage: Bacteria > Actinomycetota > Actinomycetes > Mycobacteriales > Micromonosporaceae > Actinoplanes > Actinoplanes rectilineatus. The sequence goes on along the minus strand of NZ_JZKF01000007.1, from coordinate 223,918 downwards.
CATCGTCAACGGCGGGGCGCACGCCGACAATCCGCTCGACTTCCAGGAGTTCATGATCGCTCCGGTGGGGGCGACGTCCTTCTTCGAGGCGGTGCGGATGGGGTCGGAGGTGTTCCACACGCTGCGGCGTCAGCTGGCCGCGGCGGGACACGGCACCAATGTGGGGGACGAGGGCGGGTTCGCGCCGGACTTCGCGGACGCTGACGAGGCGCTGCGGTTCGTGGTGCGGGCCGTCGAGGAGACCGGGTACCGGCCGGGGGTGGACATCACCGTGTGCCTCGACCCGGCGAGCTCCGAGTTCTTCCGGGACGGCGTTTACGCGTACACCGGAGAAGGGGTGGAAAGGTCGGTGGACGAGCACATCGGCTATCTGCTGGACCTGGCCGGGCGGTATCCGATCTCCTCGATCGAGGACCCGATGGCGGAGGACGACTTCGCCGGGTGGCGGAAGCTCACCGACCAGGCCGGTGACCGTCTCCAGCTCGTCGGCGACGACGTCTTCTGCACCGACGCCGACCGGCTGATCAGTGGCATCGAGGGTGGTTACGCCAACGCGATCCTGGTGAAGGTCAACCAGATCGGCACGCTGACCGAGACGTTGCGGACGGTCGAGACGGCGCACCGGGCCGGCTACCGGGTGGTGATGTCGCACCGTTCCGGCGAGACCGAGGACACCACGATCGCCGATCTGGCGGTGGCCACCGGATGCGGGCAGATCAAGACGGGGTCGCTGTCGCGCAGCGACCGGACCGCCAAGTACAACCAGCTGATCCGCATCGAGGAGGAGCTGGGCGCCTCCGCCCGCTACGCCGGCCTCCCTTATTGATCCTCCTGGATCACGGTGGGACGGTGGACGGTGTGAATCCGACGAGCGGTATGAACGAACCCGATGTCGACACCACCACACACAGCAGCGCGCGGGTCTGGAACTACATCCTCGGTGGCACCGACAACTACGAGGTCGACCGGGCGCTGGCCGACCGGATGCTGGCGGCGTTCCCCGGGATGGCGGTGCTGGCCCGCGAGCAGCGCCGGTTCCTCGGGCGCGCGATCGGCTACCTGGTCCGCGAGGCCGGGGTGCGCCAGTTCCTCGACATCGGCACCGGCCTGCCCACCGCCGACAACACGCACGAGGTCGCCCAGCGGCTGGCGCCCGAGTCGCGGATCGTCTATGTCGACAACGATCCGCTGGTGCTCGCCCACGCGCGGACGATGCTCACCAGCAGCCCCGAGGGCGCCACCGACTACATCGACGCGAACGTGCAGGACCCGGAGCGGATCCTGCGCGAGGCGGCCCGGACTCTCGACTTCGGCAAGCCGGTGGGATTGATGATGTTCGGCATCCTCGGGAACGTCGCCTCCTACGACGAGGCCCGCGGGATCCTGAAGCGGCTCCTCGGCGCGCTGCCGCCGGGCAGCTACCTCGCGCTGTCGGAGGGGACCGCCACCAGCGATCAGGCGCAGTCCGGCAAGCAGGTGGCCGCGGAGCAGGGTCATGCCTACACCCCGCGGACGGTGGCTCAGGTCGAGGGCTACTTCGAGGGCCTCGACCTGGTCGAGCCGGGTGTGGTGCCGACGCCGCACTGGCGTCCGACCGGCGGCGAGGTGGCGTCGGCGATCGACGGGCGCGGTGGAGTCGGCCGCAAGAGCTGATTCATCCATTTGCATCTGTCGACTAAGCATGGACGGATGCGAAGACTGTTCGGGGCCGTCCTGCTGGCGGCGGCCCTCGTGATCAGCGGGACGGGGCCGGTGGCGGCGGCGCCGGTCGTGCCGGCCGGACCGGGTGCCGCCCTGCCGGACGGCTGGTTCGTGGCCGGCGGCAAGCTCGGCTGGCGGGCCGAGCGGCAGGTGCCGGCCGGGGACGCCGCCGTCGAGTTCTGGTCCGGGGAGCGGCGCCTCGGCGTGCCCGCGTTCACCGCCGATCACACCACGTTCACCCTCGACCTGAGCCGGGTGTTCAGCCTGGCCGACCTGTCGGTGCGCACCGGCGGACGGCGCCTCGACCGGGTCGAGGCGCTGCCCCGGCGTACCGCCGAACCCACACCGTCGCCGGCACCGACCCTGCCCGCCACCACCACCGATCCGGGCGTCAAGGGCAAGTTCAAGACCATCTCCGGCGGGTACGCGCTGAGCAGCGTCACGTTGCCCGACTATCCCGAGCCGGTGGAGATGGAAGCCGTCGTGGTCGCGCCGAAGGGGGCGACCGGTCCCCGCCCCCTGGCACTGTTCCTGCACGGACGCCACCCGACCTGCTACTCCGGTGACGACTGGACGATGCAGTGGCCCTGCTCCGAGGGGACGCAGCCGATCCCGAGCCACCGGGGTTACCTGCAGGCGCAGGAACTGCTCGCGTCGCAGGGCTGGATCACCGTGTCGATCTCGGCCAACGGCATCAACGGACAGGACGCCGGGCTGGAGGACGCCGGGGCGCAGGGCCGCTCCTCGCTGGTCCGCGAACACCTCGCCCGGTGGGCGGACTGGTCCGGCACCGGCCGGGCCGGCGCCCCCGCGATCGTCCGGTCCGCGCCGCGCGCCGACATGGGCCAGGTCTTCCTGATGGGACACTCCCGGGGTGGTGAGGGCGTCAACCGGGCCGCGATGGACTCGCTGACCCCGCCGCCCGGTGACTCGATCGCCACCCGCTGGACGATCCGCGGCCTCATGCTGATCGGCCCGACGATCTTCGGCCACGATCCGGTGCCGGACGTGCCGTCGGTGACGATCCTGCCCGGCTGCGACGGCGACGTCGCCGACCTGCAGGGGCAGATGTTCGTCGACGCGACCCGGGGTGTCAGCCGGGGCCGGGCCCTGCACAGTGCGCTGTTCATGATCGGTGCCAATCACAACTACTTCAACACCGAGTGGACACCGGGACAGGCGGTCGCGTTCGCGTTCGACGACTGGGCCGGCTGGGACCCGGACGACCCGGTCTGCGGCACCGGTGCGCCGACCCGGCTGACCGCGGCGCAGCAGCAGGACGCCGGGGCCACGTACATCGCGGCCGCGGCCCGGCTGTTCACCGGCGAGGACCGGATGCGCCCGCTGCTGGACGGCAGTGGGGTACGCGCACCGTCGGCCGGCCCGGCCCGGGTGCTCAGCCACGCGCTCGGCGGCAACCGGGTTCCGGCGCTGCTGCCCGATCCGGCGACGGTCACCGGCGGCGGGGCCCGGATCTGTGCGCTGGTCAGCGGCGACGACGACCGGTGCCTGGCGCCGCGGGCCACCTACTTCCCGTCGGTGCACGGGACCCCGTTCCGCAACACGGTTCCGGAGCCCGGCCGGTGGGCGGCCGACGTCAGCTGGTCGTCGGCCGGAACACCACTGACCCTGACGCCGGCGCGGCCGGTGTCGCTCGGCGACTCCCGGGACCTGGCGCTGCGGCTGATCGTGCCGCCGGAATCGACCGGAACCCGGTTCGGTGTGACGATCGTGGACACGGCCGGGCGGCGTACCGTGCTCGGCGACGTCGCCGCCGACGGCCTGCCGGCCGGCATGATGCGGGCCTCCTACTGGGCGCAGGAGTTGCGGGTGCCGCTCGGTGACTTCCGTGGCCGGATGGCGGGGCTGGAGTTGACCCCGCGGACGGCGAGCGGGCAGGCCTGGCTGCTCGACGCGTGGGGCTACCGGCCCGGCACCCCCGATCCGCGCCCGGTCGCCCTGCCCCGGGTGGACATCGGCGGCCTCACCGTGACCGAGGGCGACACCGGTTCGGTGACCTATCAGGTGCCGGTGCGGATCAGCGGCGGCGACGGTGGCGGCGGCCGGCTGCGGCTGGCGATCCTCGACCGGCTCTCCGGCGGGAGCGTGACCTGGCAGGTGACCGTCGCGCCCGGCACCGGGCTGATCGAGGTGCCGGTGGAGGTGCCCGGCGACACCCTGTACGGCGAGGGCGAGGCGCAGGTGGTGCTCGCCAAGGCGGAGCAGGGTCTGGTCGTCGGCGACTACACCGGTGTCGTGAACGTCCTCAACGACGACCCGATGCCGGTCGTCACCGTCGCACCGGTCACGGACACGGTCGCCGAGGGCGGCACGCTGACCTGGCGGGCGACGCTGTCCACCCGGGCCGAGGCATGGATCCCGGTCGACGCGTGGGCGGTGCCGCCCGCCGACGGCACCGAGCTGTCCACGCGGGACGTCGACCCGGACTGGCTGTGGAGCCTCACCGGCCGCGAACCCGACCCGGAGCTGCCGTTGTCGGGGGCGGACGTGTTCCCGTACACCTTCGTGGAACCGGGGGAGATCTCCGCCGACCTGACCGTGCCGACGATCACCGACGACGTGGCCGAGGGGCCCGAGACGGTCGAGCTGGAGTTCGGCAACGACCTCGGGACGTTCCGCGGGACCGTGACGGACTGAGTCGCCGTCCGTGCCCGGCCGGCCGGCCGGGCACGGACGTCTTTCGTCAGGCGGCCGGGAACACCTGCACCTCGCCGCCGTCGGCGAACAGCTCGCTGCCGGTCATGTAGCTCGACCGGTCGCCGGCCAGGAAGAGCGCGGCCTGCGCGATCTCGGCCGGGTCCGCGACCCGGCGCAGCGGCGTGGAGGCGGCCATCTGCGCGAGGAAGCCGTCGACGTGGGTCTCGTCGCCGGGGATGCCGCGCAGGCCGGGCGTGTCGGTCGGCCCGGGGACCAGGACGTTGACCCGGATCCGGCGCGGGGCCAGTTCGGCGGCCCAGACCCGGGCGAACTGCCGGATCGCCGCCTTGGACGCCGAGTAGGTGCCGCCGCCGGGGCCGCCGCGACTGGCCGTGGTGGAGCCGGTCAGCACGATCGACGACCCGTCCGGCATGAGCGGCAGCATCTTCTGCACGGTGAAGGTGGTGCCGCGCACGTTGGTGTCGAAGGTCCGGTCGAAGCTCTCCGGGGTCAGGTCGGTGAGCGTGTTGAACTCGCCGCCGCCGGCGTTGGCGAAGAGGACGTCGAGCCGTCCGGCGCTCTCGGCGATGCGGGCCGCGACCGTGTCCAGGTCGTCCAGGTCGGCGATGTCGCCACGGATCGCGGTGGCGCCGATCGCCGCGGCGGCCTCGTCGAGTTCGGCCTGCCGCCGGCCGGTGATGAAGACCCGGGCCCCCTCGGCCGCGAAGAGGGCGGCCGTGGCCCGGCCGATGCCGGTGGCGCCGCCGGTCACCAGGGCCACCTTGCCGTCGAGGTCAGTCATGGGGTGCTCACTCTCGTTCAGTTCCGGACTGTACGGTCCAATACAAGCACAATGTTGACCGGTCGGTCCAGAACGAATATCGTCGGGGTATGGCACGCCCCCGCAAGTTCGACGAAGAGCAGGTGCTGCGCTCCGCCACCGAGGCATTCTGGAACGCGGGCTTCGCCGCGACCTCGCTGGACGACCTGATGCAGGCCACCGGCCTCGGCAAAGGCAGCCTGTACGGCGCCTTCGGCGACAAGCAGGCCCTGTTCCAGCGGGTCCTCGACGGCTACTGCGCGACCAGCACGGCACACCTGCGCGACCACCTGGACGGTCCCGGCTCGTCGTCGGCCGACCGTCTGCGGGACCTGTTCGACACGATGGTCACCGCCCTCGGGCAGCCGGGCCCGCACCGGTCCTGCCTGCTCGCCAAGTCGGCGGCCGAGCTGGCGGCCACCAACCCCGAGGTCGCCGACCGGGCACGGCAGACGTTCGTCACGATCGCCGGACTGCTGCAGGCCGAGATCGAGAAGGCCCAGGTCGCAGGTGACGTCCCCGCGGACCGGGACGCCCGCCGCACGGCCCGTCACCTGCTGGCGGTGCTCCGCGGGATGGAGGCGCTGGCCCAGGCCGACGTGGGCGAGGACGTCCTGCGCGATGCCGCCGACGCCGCCCTCGAGGTCGCCGGGCTACGGCGTGATCCGGCGACGTGACCGGTGCCGACACCGGACTGCTTCACGGCGTACCCCTCAAGGGGTCAGATGGCCCGTCGCCTGCAGCAAAGCCCGGCTGAAACGGTTGAGACCGATCGCGGGCAGGCGCTGCGGGGCGAACCAGCGCAGCTCGCTGATCTCCTCCCGGTCGGGCGCCGGAGTCCCGCCGGCGACGGCGGCCTCGAAGACGGCGGTGACATAGGCGGCCCGGTCCCCGTTGGCGTAGGTCACCTCGTAATCGGCGCCGCCGAGCACATCCAGCAGCCGCAACCGGTGGATCCGCAGGCCGGTCTCCTCGCGGATCTCCCGGACCGCCGCCTGGGCCGGGGACTCGCCCAGGTCGACCGCGCCGCCCGGCACCGCCCACCCGTCCTGCTTGCCGGTGTGCCGGACCAGCATGAGCCGCCCGTCACCGTCGCGGACGAGGACCGACACCGACGGCAGCAGGATCAGTTCGTGGCCGATCATCGCCCGTAGCCGGGCCAGGTGCGCGGAGATACCCACCGTGCCAAGCTAACGCCTGCCCCGAGGCCGATTCTTCCGGGTCGCGGTCTCCGGCCGCCGCCGGTCAGATCGTGCGCGTCGCCTTCGCCAGGTTGGCTTCCAGCTCGGCCCGGTCCTGCCTGACGACGTACGCCGGACGGTCCCGCTCGACCCGCCACGACTCGCTCAGCGGGCTGACGTCGACCGCGTCGAATCCGATCCGGTCGTAGAGTTCGGTGGCGAACGCGACCGCATCGGGATGGTCCGAGGAGACCACCAGCGCGCGTCGTCCCGGCGTGCCGGACGGGGAACCGTCGGTGGTGATGGCGGCGGCCGTGATGTGGTTGAACGCCTTGACCACCTTGGAGCTGGGCAGGTGCTGCTGCAGCAGGCCCGAGGTGGTCGCCTCGCCGCGGTCGAGCTCGCCGAACCGGCCGTCGCGTTCCCAGTAGTAGTTGTCGGTGTCGAGCACGATCTTGCCGGCCAGCGGCTCGACGGGAACGTCCTTGTACTTGCCGAACGGCACGGTGACGACCACCACGTCACCCGCGGCGCCGGCCTCCCGTGCCGTCGCCGCCCGCGCGGACGGCCCCAGGTCGTCGATCAGGGCGGAGAGGGTCTCGGGGTCGCGCGAGTTCGCGATCACGACGTCGTGTCCCAGCGCGATCACCGCCCGGGCCACCTGGCTTCCGATGTTTCCGGCCCCGATGATTCCGAATGTCGTCATGATCTGTCGCAACTCCGCAGCACCCGGTCCTATTCCCGCGAAGTCGATCGATCCTGTAGGTGTTGATCGTGGCCGTGATCGCGGTCGGGACCGCCTGACCCGCCGGTCGTCGCCGTCGGCGCGTGGTCGCAGGGCTATCTCCGGCTCCCCGGGACGCGGTCGGTCAACCGCCCGGCACGCTGATCGGTCAGCGAGCCGGGCGGCACGGCCGAGATCAGCGGCGCTCGTGGACGGTCTCGCCGCCGACGACCGTCGCGACCACCGCCACGTCGCGGATCTCCTCGGCCGCGACGGTGAGCAGGTCCCGGTCGAGGACGGCGAAGTCGGCCAGCAGGCCGGGCCGGATCCGTCCCTTGAGGTGTTCCTGGTGGGTGGCGTACGCCGAACCGTGCGTGTACGCGCGGAGCGCCTGCTCCACGGTGAGCGCCTCGGCGAGCCCGAACGCCGCGCCGGAGGCGGTCCGCCGGTTGACCATGTCGTGCAGGCCCCACAGCGGCGGCGAGTCGACGACCGGGGCGTCCGAGCTGCCGGGCAGTTCGACGCCGGCGTCCACCCAGGTCCGCATCCGGTAGAGGCCGGCGGACCGGTCCGGGCCCATGGCGGCGAGCAGCCCGTCGCCGGTCTCGGACACGAACCGGCCCTGGGGGACCGGGATCAGTCCCAGGTCGACGATCCGGCGTACCTGCTCGGGGCTGGTGACCGCGCAGTGCTCGATGCGGTGCCGGGGGTCGGCGCGCGGGTGCAGGCGCTGGGCTTCGGCGTACGCGTCGAGGACCACGTCCAGGGCGGCGTCGCCGATGGCGTGGGTGGCGACCTGCCAGCCGTTGCGGTGCGCGTCGACGATCTGCCGGCGTAGTTCGGGCTGCTCGACGCGGAGGAAGCCCCGTTCACCGGGGGTGTCGTGGTAGTCGCAGCACATCGCGGCGGTCCGGCCGATCAGCGAACCGTCCGAGACGATCTTGACGCCGCCGACGCGTACCCAGTCGTCGCCGAGCCCGGACCGCAGGCCCAGGTCCAGGCCGTACCCGTTCTCGCCGGGCCCGATCGGGCCGAAGTCGTGCAGCGCCTCGATGTAGGGCATGACGGTGGTGCGGACCCGCAGCCGGCCGGACTGCCGGGCGTCCTGGAAGGCGCGCAGGTCGGCGCGGGACGAGCCGAGCCCGCCGACGCCGCCGATGCCGGGTTCGGTGATGCTGGTGATGCCGCGGGCCAGGCAGTGCTCGGAGGCGGCGGCGAGCGCGTCGCCCAGCTGCGGCAACGGCACCGGGAACAGCACGTCCGACACGCGCGTCATGGCCTCCTCCTGGAGCAGGCCGGTCGGCACCCCGTCGACGCGGACGACGGCGCCGCCGGGCACCTCGGGCAGGGCGTCCAGTCCGGAGAAGCCGGCGGCCCGGGCGGCGGCGGAGTTGGCCACCGCCATGTGCTTCGAGGTGTGCACCAGCCACACCGGATGCTCCGGCGCGATCCGGTCCAGCTGCTGCGCCGTCGGGTGGGCGCCGATCTTGTTCTGGTCGTACCCGTGCCCGATGATCCACGTGCCGGGTGCGAGTCGCGCGGCGCGCCCGGCCACCGCCGCGAGCAGGGCGTCGAGGGTCGGCGCTGCCGGCGCCGACACATCGAGCTGGAGCATCTCCCGGCCGACCATGGAGAAGTGCTGGTGGGCGTCGTGGAAGCCGGGGACCACGGTGGCGCCGCCGAGGTCGACGACCCGCCGGGCGGAGACGCCGTCGAGGTCGTCGTCGAGGGCGGCGACGCGGCCCTGCCAGACGCCGATCCGGGTCGCGCGGGGGTGGTCGTCGTCGACGGTGTGGACGACGGCGTTGGTGAAGATGGTGTCGAGTCGCACGGTCGGTTCCCCTCTCAGGCGGCGACGGGCCGGCGGCGGGTCCAGGCGGCCAGGCCGGCGACTCCGGCGGCGGTGACAAGCAGGATGACGATGTAGAACACCGCGATGCCACCCCAGCCGCCGGTACGGGTGGCGATGTACTGGGCGATGAACGGGGTGGTGCCGCCGATCAGCGTCGAGCACAGCTGGTAGCTCAGCGAGATGCCGGTGTAGCGCACCCGGGCGGGGAACGCGGCGGCGAGGAAACCGGCCAGGACGGCGTAGTAGCCGGCGCCGGCGACGATGCTCAGCGCCAGTCCGATGAAGATCGGCACGGCCTGGCCGGTCTGCACCAGCAGGAACATCGGGATCGCCACGACGACGTTGGCGGCCAGGCAGACGGTCATGAAACGGGCCGGGCCGGTGCGCTCGGCGATCAGCGCGGCGAACGGCTGCCAGACGAACTGGGTGATGGCCAGCAAGAGCAGGATGTTCAGCATCGTCTGCCGCGGAACGCCCAGCTCGGTGGTGGTGTACGAGAGCATGAACGTGTTGGTGAAGTAGGCGGCCGCGATGCCGCTGACACTGGCCAGCAGGGCGAGCACGACGACCACCGGGTGCCGGGTGAGGACCTCCTTCAGCGGGGCGCGTTCCGGAGCTGCGGCGGCGACCCGTTCGGTGAACTCCGGGGTCTCCTCGACCTTGAGCCGCACCACCAGGCCGATCACCACGAGGACCGCGCTGACCAGGAACGGCAGCCGCCAGCCCCAGGACAGGAACGCATCGTCGTCGAGCCGGCTGACCAGCAGGAACGCGAAGGTGGCGAGGATGCTGCCGGCCGGGGAGCCCTGCTGGACGAACATGCCGGCGAAGACGCCCCGGCCGCGTTCGGCGCTCTCCGAGGCCATCAGCACGGCGCCGCCCCACTCGCCGCCGACCGCGAAGCCCTGCAGGAAGCGGAGCACGACCAGCAGGATCGGGGCGGCGACACCGATGCTCGCGTACCCGGGGAGCAGACCGATGCAGGTGGTGGCCGCGCCCATCAGCACCAGGGTGGTGACCAGGGTGCCGCGGCGGCCGAACCGGTCGCCGAGGTGGCCGAAGACGATGCCGCCCAGCGGGCGGGCGACGAAGCCGACCCAGAGGGTGGCGAACGAGGCGAGGATGCCGGCGGCCGGGCTCACCTCGGGGAAGAAGACGGTGCCGAAGACGAGGGCGGCGGCCGTACCGAAGATGTAGAAGTCGTACCACTCCACGGCGGTGCCGATGAACGAGGCTAAGCCCGCGCGGCGGGCTCGCCGGGAGTCGGTGGTCAACACGCCCATGGGTTCTCCTGAATCGGCGAGGTGCAGTGCGGCCAAGCCTTCCGGCCTGTGCTCATGCCGTCCAATGCCGGATGGTTTCCGTTTCCTTGCCTTCCAGGCAATGCGAGAATCCGCAGATGGTCGAACTACGCGTCCTGCGCTACTTCGTGGCGATCGCCGAGGCCGGCAGCCTGACCGCCGGCGCCGAGGCGGTCCGCATCAGCCAGCCTGCCGTGTCCCGGCAGCTACGGGCGCTGGAACGGGAGCTGGGGGCGGATCTGTTCCGCCGGGGCAACGGGCCGCTGCAACTCACCCGGGCCGGCAGCCGCATGCTGTCGGTCGCCCGCGACCTGCTGCGCCGCGAGGGCATGGCCCGGCAGGTGCTGCGCCTCGGCGCGTCCGGCGAGCTGAGCGGCACCCCGGAACTGACCGTGGTGGCGCCGCTGGCCACCCTGCACGACCTGGTGGCGCCGCTACTCGCCGCCCGCGGGGCGGACCTGCCGGTGATCGACGGGGTGGAGATGGAACCGGCCCGGGTCTTCGACGAGATCGTGGCACTCGGTGCCGACCTGGGACTGTCGACGTACCCGCCGCCGGCCGGCTGGCGGGCCCGGCGGCTGCCGGACATCCCGCTCTACGCGCAGGTGCCGGCGGGCCATCCGTACGCGGAACTCGACCGCATCGAGCTGATCGACCTGCTCGACGACCCGCTGATCGTGATGAACCGGACCAACATGGCCCGGCTGGTGGTCGACGAGGCCCTCGCCGGGCTCGACCGGCGGCCGGCCCGGCTGGTGGAGATGAGCTCCTCGCTGCTGGCGCAGGGGCTGGCGGCGGCCGGCCGCGGGGTGGCGCTGCTGACCAACTGGTCACGGTTCGACCTGGCCGCCGTGCCGGTGAGCAACGGCGGCCGTCCGATCCTGATCCCGATGTACGCGGGCTGGGACCCCACCCACTACGCGGCCGATCTGCTGATCCACCTCATCGACGAGATCGAGGAGTTCTGCACGACGGCGATCGCGCGGTCCTAACCGGCCAGCGCCTCGCCCAGCACGTCGAGGGCATCGTGCAGCAGGTCGTCGGAGATGGTCAGCGGCGGCAGGAACCGCAGCACGTTGCCGTAGGTGCCGCAGGTCAGCACGATCACGCCACGCCGGTGCGCGGCGGCGGCGACCGCCTTGGCCAGCGCCGCATCCGGCCGCCCGGAGTCCGCTTCGACCAGCTCGACGGCGATCATCGCGCCGCGGCCGCGGATGTCGCCGATCCGCGGGTCGCCGTCGCGCAACGCGGACAGTCGCGCGGTGAGCAGCTCGCCGATCCGCCCGGCCCGCGCGATCAGCCCGTCCTGCTCGATGGTCTCGATGGCGGCGAGCGCCGCCGCACAGGCCAGCGGATTCCCGCCGTACGTGCCGCCGAGGCCGCCGGTGTGCGCGGCGTCCATGATCTCGGCCCGGCCGGTCACCGCGGACAGCGGCAGGCCGCCGGCGATGCCCTTCGCGGTCACGATCAGATCGGGTACGACGTTCTCGTGCTCACTGGCGAACCAGGCCCCGGTACGGGCGAACCCGGTCTGCACCTCGTCGGCGATGAACACCACCCCGTGCTCCCGGCACCAGCCGGCGAGCGCGGGCAGGAACCCCGGCGCCGGGGTGATGAAACCGCCCTCACCCTGGATCGGCTCGATCACCAGGGCCGCCAGGTTCGCCGCACCCACCTGCTTGTCCAGCTGATCGATCGCCCGGGCGGCGGCGTCCGCCCCGGACAGCCCGCCGTCGCGGTACGGGTACGACAGCGGTGCCCGGTACACCTCCGGGGCGAACGGCCCGAACCCGTGCTTGTACGGCATCGACTTGGCCGTCATCGCCATCGTCAGGTTGGTCCGCCCGTGATAGGCGTGGTCGAACACCGCGACGGCCGGCCGCCCGGTGGCCAGCCGGGCGATCTTCACGGCGTTCTCCACCGCCTCGGCGCCGGAGTTGAACAGGGCGGTCCGCTTGTCGTGCGTACCCGGCGTCAAGCGGTTGAGTGCCTCGGCCACGGCCACGTACCCCTCGTACGGGGTGACCATGAAACAGGTGTGGGTGAACGCCCGGACCTGCTCGGTGACGGCCGCGACGACCCGCGGATCGCTGGCGCCGACACTGGTCACCGCGATGCCCGAACCCAGGTCGATCAGGTGGTTGCCGTCCACGTCGACCACCACGCCACCGCCGGCACCCGCCGCGAAGACCGGCATCGTGGTGCCCACCCCGAAGGCGACCGCGGCCTTCTTCCGTGCCATCAGTTCCTGCGATCGCGGTCCGGGGATCGCCGTCACGAGTCGTCGTCGTTGCTCCATGTCAGCAGTCTGCGAAGCTCCAGCTATGCCGTCCAATACTTGTTGAGCCACCAACCCATGCCTGCCGGGCATGTCGAGTCGTAGGCTGACCGGATGGAGACGTCGGGCCGCCGGGCGCTGGGGGAGTTCCTTCGGACGATGCGGGAGCGGCAGCAGCCCACCGGCTCCGAGTCGGCGGTCTCCTCACGGCGCACTCCGGGCCTGCGCCGTGAGGAGGCCGCCGCGCGGGCGAACATCTCCGTGGCGCACTACATCAACATCGAACGGGGCACCGGCGCCAGCCCGTCCCCGCAGGTGCTGAACGCGATCGCGCGCGGGCTCCGCCTCGACCCGGGCCAGACCCGGCATCTGTTCGAACTCGCCGGCGAAGCCCCACCCCGGCCCCGGCAACCGCCGATGGAGCTGCCCGCCGCCACCAGCCGCCTGCTGCGCACACTGGAACCCACCCCGGCCCTCGTGCTGAGCGCCCGGTTCGACGTCATCGCCCAGAACGACGCCGCCGTCGAACTGCTCGAGGATTTCACCGTGACGGCCCCGCGCCGCCGTAATCTGATCCGGCGGCACTTCCTGCCCGAGGCCGGTGACGACGGCGACATCTGGACCTCGGCCGGGCTCGAAGCCTTCACCCGGTTCGCGACCGCTCAGCTGCGCCGGACGGTGGCCCGGTACCCCGACGACGAGGAGACCGCCGCACTCGTCACCGAGCTCCGCGAACACAGCCCGCACTTCCGGGAGGCCTGGGCGCGGGTGCACACCGGATTCCGGGGCTCCGGCCGGGTGGCTCTCGGCGCCGAGACCGTGACCTGTGACGTCATGCTGGTCCCCGACCAGGACCAGTACGTCGTCTTCCTCTCTCCGGACGGCGGACTACAGGTGGCGTCCCCGTCCTGACCCGGGAGATACAACCTGTGGCTGTCTCCTCGATCCTCCGCGCGATAGCTTCGGATCGCTATCGAGGAATGCGGAAAGATCCATGGAGAACAAGTATGAGTGGCTGGATCGATCCGATGATCGACGAATTTCAGCGCAGCGGCGGCGATCACCCCCGCTTCGGGCGTGACCTGGTCCTGCTGCACGGGATCGGAGCGCGGACCGGCGAGCCCCGTTCCCATCTGACCCGGGGAATCGCCTTCCGCGGAGGATGGGTCGTCGCGGCCACCTTCGGCGGCAATCCCCGGAACCCCGCCTGGGTGAACAACCTTCGCGCCCACCCCGACATCGATGTCGAGGTGCCGTTGCCGACGGCCGGCATCGAAACCCACAGTGTGCGCGCGGTCGAACTCGACGGACCCGACCGCGAGGCGGCCCGGCAGAGGTTCCGTGCCGTCTCACCGGTCTTCGCCCAGTTCGAGGCCGGCGTCGACCGGACCATCCCGATCTTTCACCTGATCGTTCGCTAGACACGTTTCGTCGTCAGGGTCCGCGTGGCGAATTCAGCCGCCCACCACGCCCGTAATCACCACACCCACCCGAGCGTGGTGACTTCAGGCGCCCAGCACGCCCGTAATCAACACACCGCCACGGGTGTGGTGACTTGGGGCGTCCAGCGCGCCCGTAATCAACACACCGTCACGGGTGTGGTGACTTCGGGCGCCCAGCGCGCCCGTAATCACCACGCGGACGGGCTTCGCACCCTGACCGCGAAACGTGTCTAGTCCGTGGCGACGGCGGCCGCGACAGCGCGCGCCTGCGGTGTCGCCGAGGCGGTCAGGGCTGTGTCGAGACGGCTGGGGGAGAGCCGGGACCGGCCCGTCGGTCATCGTGAAGCCGTCGTCCTCGCCCGCCACGACCGGATTGCCGATGGCGTAGTACCGGTCGTGGCCGTCGATGTGCGAGATCCGGAACAGGTCCAGGCCTCGACGGTGGACTCCGCCGCCCCGGTGACGGCGGTCGTGCCGAGGTTCAGGCGGGCAGGACGATGGTCTTTCCCGGAATGCGGCCGGCGGCTGCTTCGGCGTGCAGGGCGGGCAACTCGGTCAACGGGATCCGGCGGGTGACCTCGACCCGCAGTTCGCCCTTGTCGATCATGGTCACGAGTTCGGTGAGGCGTTCGCGGTGGGGCAGGACGAACACGGTCGCCGCGGTGACACCGCGGGACTCGTCGCCCGGGGTGGCCATGAAGGCGGTGGTGCTGACCACCTTGCCGCCGTCGCGGACCAGGGCCACCAGCGCGGTGAACCGGTCCGGGTCGATCGGGGCGAGGTTGAGCAGCACGTCGACCGGCTGACCGATCGCGGTCAGGGCCTCCGTGGTGGTGTAGTCGACGATCTCGTCCGCCCCGGCCGCCTGGACGGCCTCCCGGCTGCGGGCGGTGGCGGTGGCCACGACGTGGGCGCCGGCCTGCTTGGCCAGGGCGACGGCGTACTTGCCGACCACGCCGCCGGCGCCGTTGATGAAGATCCGCTGACCGGCCTGCAGGGCGCCGTCGTCGAAGAGGGCCTGCCAGGCGGTCAGCGCCACCGACGGCCACGCGGCCGCGTCGGCCAGCGGGATGGTGGTGGGCGCCGGGACCAGGCGGTCCGCGGGGGCGATGACGTACTCGGCGGCGCCGCCGTCGCGCTCCATGGGCAGGAACCCGACCACGGCGTCGCCCACCCGCAGGCCGTCGACGCCGTCGCCGAGCGCGTCGACGGTGCCGGAGACGTCATAGCCGGGTACGTGCGGCAGCACGACCGGGATCGGCAGGAAGCCCGCCCGCATGCCGTTGTCGGCGGCGTTGAACGCCGAGGCGGCGACCCGGATCCGCACCTCGCCGGCGCCCGGGGCCGGCTGCTCGACGTCCTCGTAGCGCAGGACCTCGGGACCGCCGACCTCGTGGAAACGTACTGCCTTCATGACTGAGCCTGCTTTCGTGGTGGTTCCCGTCCGGTGACGTCAACCAACTTCGCAGGTTCGGCCGGATCTAACCTGGGCCAGATCGGCCCACCCTGACGACCGCCGGGCCGTCGGCCGCACCCACCACCTCCGCCAGGCGGGCCGCATCGGCCGAACCGGGCGTCGCGGTCAGCATCAGCGCGGCCAGGTCGTCGCCGGGGATGGCGAGCAGGCTCCCGGCCAGCGCGACCGGGGCACCCTCGGGATGCAGGAAGGTCGCGGTGCTCTGGTACGCCTCCACCGGCCGGGGCGCGCGCCATGAGGTGTCGAACAGCCGGCTGCGGGTGCGGAGTTCGTCGACCAGTTCGGTGAGCGGGGCGTCGGTGGGATACCGCAGCAGTGCGGACTTGAGCTGGGTGACGAGGATCGTCTGGTGGTCGGTCGCGTCCGTCTGGGATTGCTGGAAACCGTCGAACGGATCGCAGAACGTGCGCCACGCGACGTTCCAGTCCCAGCGGCTCCCGGTGAGATCCCAGTGTTCCAGAGCGAGGAAGGCACTGTTGACGGCGATCAGGTTCATCGCGGCGTCGGAGACGAACATCGGGGTGTCCGGGAAGCTTTCGAGCAGCCGCAGCGCGCCCGGACCGAGATCGGTCGGCACCTGCCCGCCCGCGGCGGCGTACCCGGCCAGCGCACAGAGCCGTTCGTAGTCGGCCCGCCGGACCCGCAACGCGCGGGCGATGGCGTTCACCACGCCGGCCGACGGGTGGCTGCGTCCCTGCTCCAGCCGGCGGACGTAGTCCGCGGACATCCCCGCGAGGTCGCCGAGCTCCTCCCGCCGCAGGCCGCGTACCCGCCGTCCGCCCGCCGGCAGGCCGACAGACTCGGGTGCCGTGTTTTCCCGCAAGAGGCGCACTGCCGCGCCGAACTCGTGACGTTCCACGGCACCAGTGTGCCTCGGCCGCCGCAAGGTGGGCCGGACCGGCCCAGGTGGGATCCGCCGGATGCTGCGACGTTGGTCAGCGTCCCCATCACGAAAGCGGGCCCAGCTGTGAAGACAGTACGTTTCCACCGGTTCGGCGGCCCCGAGGTCCTGCGGTACGAGGACGTCGAGCGGCCGGACCCGGGCGCCGGCGAGGTGCGGATCCGGGTCGCCGCGACCTCGTTCAACAGCGTCGACGCCGGCATCCGCGCGGGCCTGCTGCGGGGGCCGGTCCCGGTCCGGCTGCCACACACGCCCGGCATCGACGTCGCCGGCACCGTGGACGCGCTCGGCCCGGGCACGGCCGACGTCGCGGTGGGGGACCACGTCGTCGGGTTTCTGCCGATGACCGCTGCGGGGGCGGCCGCGGAGTACGTGATCGCGCCCGCGGAGACCCTGACCGGGGTGCCGAGGCAGTTGTCGCTGACCGATGTGGCCGCCCTGCCGCTCGTCGGCCTCACCGCCTGGCAGGCAGTGTTCGACCACGGCAACCTGACGGCCGGGCAACGGGTTCTGATCATCGGTGCGGAGGGAACAATCGGTGGGTACGCCGTGCAGCTGGCCAAGGAGGCACGTGCGCACGTGCTGGCCACGGCGAGTCCGCACCGGACGACATGGGTCACGGCCGTGGGAGCCGACGAGGTGGTCGACCGTACTCTCACCGGCGTCACGGAACGGGTCGACCTGGTCCTCGACTTCACGCCGCTTTCCGCGTACCGGATGAACGCCCTCGTCTCGTTGATCCGTGACGGCGGCACACTGGTCAGCACCACTGCCGAAAGGCCCGTCCCCGGCGACGGGAAGCGTGGTGTGCGGGGCGTCGGCCTGCGGGTACGCGGCGACACCGACCAGCTCGCCGACCTGGTCGCCCGGGTCGGCACCGGCGAGTTGTTCCTCGACGTCGCGCACCGGGTGGCACTGGCCGATCTGCCGGCCCTGCACGCGCGGGCGATGACGACGCCGCTGCCGGGCAAGGTCGTCGTCCTGGCGCCCCGGCCCGGACGGTGACGTGGTTCACCGTCGAAGATGCGCCGACCACGTGGCGGCGACGGCAGGACATGCGGCTGGTGGACGGCAGCGCGCTGCCGTGGCTCTGTGGTGGCAGGAGCGGTGCGCGCGGCATCGAGGCAGCCGCCGATGCGGGCGACCCGGCGATGGTCCGGCTCCGCGAGAACGGAACGGTGCAGGCCGTCCGCGCCGCCCACGACTGGACGTCCGAACACCGTCTCCTGCTCGAACCCTGACACGCGGCCGGGCCCGCCGGCATCAAGGGTGCGGCGTGGTCGTCGTCATTCGGCGAGGCTGGGTGCCTGGCGGGACCAGCGGTGCGCGCCGAGTTCCTCGACGATGAAGCGGGCGACGTCGGTACGCGTGACGCGCCGGCCACCCAGGGGTGTGCTGTCGTCGGTGGCGCGGTAGCTGCCCGTCGGCTCGCGGTCCTGGAGGTAGGTGGGCCGCACGAAGGTCCAGTCGAGGTCGGTGTCGCGCACGATGCGTTCCATGTCGGCCATGTCGGCGTACAGGTTCGCGCCGATCGGGCGGATCAGGCCGCGGTACCACCAGGCGTGGTGGGGGTCGTCGTGCCGGACGCCGACGGAGGTGATGGCCAGCAGCCGTTTCACCCCGGTGGCCCGCATCGCCGCCACGATGGCGCGGGCGCCGTCGGAGTAGAGGCGACCGGCTGCGCGGCCAGCGAGCCCTGACGGTGGCCGGCAACGCGGCCGGGGCCACTGAGGAGGTCATGTCCGAGGCCGCCGGATCGGAGCTCGACGCGGTCTACGGCGGCCTGCCGGCGGACACCCACCCGACCATCCATGCTCTGCTCCCCGTGATGACCACCGCCGGGCGCGACAGCCGTGCCTACGCCGACTGGAAGCTCAACGTCGTCATCGACGGACTGCTGCGCCACCGCCGGCCGTCGTAACGCGGTCACCCGTCCGGCGACTCCGGGCTCGGCGGAGGATCGCTGGCTCACCGGGACGGTGCTTCGGGCGTACCCCCGAAGGCTCTTGAAAAGCCGGTGTTTCGCAAGGCCGGCCGGCGCTCCGCGGCGGAGCGACCGGCCGGGCGGGCACGTCAGGCGGCGTCGCCGTGGGCCTGGGGTCCGGCGTGGACGACCTCGGCCATCAGGAGGGTGAGCTCCTGGACGAGTTCGTCGGTGGTCTGGCCGGTCTGGGAGCGGATCAGGCTGAGGGCGAGTTCGGCGAGCAGGCAGAAACCGCGGGCCTGGGTGCGTTCGTCGCCCATCGCGGCCAGTAGCTCCTCGGCGCCGGGGAAGTCGCCGCGGTGCTTGGCGGCGATCACTCCGGCGGCCTGCTGGGCGGCGAGGAAGACCGGCCCGGGACCGCCGGCCCCGGGGGTGCCGCTCCCCGGGGTGTGGTCGGCCGGGCCGGTGTCGTTCAACGGTGGATCCTCACGGTGCGACGATGAGCGGGTTGCCGGCTGCGCGGGCCGCGTCGAAGCGCTTCGTCACGTCGGACCAGTTGACCAGGTTCCACAGGCGGTCGACGTAGTCCGGGCGGACGTTCTTGTACTGCAGGTAGTACGCGTGCTCCCACGCGTCGAAGACCAGGATCGGCGTGGAGCCCTGGCCGACGTTGCCGTGGTGGTCGTAGACCTGTTCCACGATCAGGCGCTGGGACAGCGGTTCCCAGGCGAGGACGCCCCAGCCGGAGCCCTGCACACCCTTGGTGGCGGTGGAGAGCTGTGCGGCGAACGCCTCGAACGATCCGAAGTGTTCGGCGATGGCCGCGGACAGTTCGCCGCCGGGGCGGTCGGCACTGGCGCCGGGCCGCAGGTTGTTCCAGAAGATCGAGTGCAGCACGTGGCCGGAGAGGTTGAAGGCCAGGGTCTTCTCCAGGCCGACCAGTGCGGAGTAGTCGCCCTTGTCGCGCGCCTCGGCGAGCTGGTCGAGGGTGTCGTTGCTGCCCTTGACGTACGCCGCATGGTGCTTGCTGTGGTGCAGTTCGAGGATCTGCCCGGACATCGCCGGCTCGAGTGCGCCGTAGTCGTAGGGCATGTCGGGAAGCGTGTAGATCGCCATGTTGCCCAGTATCTACTATTGCCAACTCTTGGCAACTGCACAATCATGACATCAGGGTGATTGCCCTCAGCGGCCCGGGCGGTCGTTGTCGACACTGAAGGGCGTCCCGGCCCGCGATGATCCACGCTGCGGGACGCCCTTCGCCGGCGCGCCGGATCAGGCGAAGTCGAACAACGGAGGGAAGATCAGCACCACCACCCACGACCAGGCGAAGTAGACCGCCAGATACCGCGTCTGCCAGCTCTCCAGCCGGCCGAACGGCATCCGCCCGCGCAGGAACCCGACGAACAGCCACGCCGACCAGGCCAGGTTGGTCAGCAGGATCAGGTTCTCGCCGAGGGCCGCGCTCTTGTTGGGGGTGAACCCGAACCCGGTGATCCGGCCGGTGATCGCCGCCAGCACCAGCATGTCGATGAGCAGCGCGCAGACGACCAGCCCCAGTTGCAGACGGTCGAAGACGCCGGGCTTCGCGGTCAGGTCGCGGGAGGAGATCGCGTACAGCAGGAGGCCGAGGACGACGACGAGCAGCAGATTGAACAGGATCAGCGCGTCGCGATCCACGTCGATGCCGTTGTTGGTCCAGATGGCGGCGACCAGGAACGCCAGCAGGGTGACCGCGAACAGCGGCGTGAACACCCGGGTCAGGACCGGCGCCATGTTCTCGATGACGCTCTGCTTCGCCTCGACCAGCCAGGCCGCCACGACGACCGCGGCGATGCCGCCGCACGGCACCATCCAGTGCTCGATGAAGTGGCTGGGGTGCAGGCCGATGGCGTTGAAGGTGCCCGCAGTGAACGCGATCAGCACGCCCCCGCCGAGGCAGATGAGCACGAAGTAGATCGCCCATTCGCCGGTGAACCGGATGAAGTCCATCCGCAGCCGGCTCGACCGCCAGTCACCACCGGTGTACGCGAGCCCGACCACCAGCCACAGCGCGATCGGCAGGTGGATCGCGGTGAGAGTGATCGAGAACGAGTCGTCGGCAAGGCGGAACGCGTTCGCGCCCACCGCCCCGACGGCGAACAGCGCGGCCACGATCCCGGCCAGGCGCAGGCCGGCCCGGCGGCGCCAGATGAAGTAGCCGGCCAGCGGTACCAGCGCGAACAGGCTGAGATTGGTCACGTAGAAGTTCTCGGCCGCGTCGAAGGCGTCCGGGATCTTGATGCCGATCGCGGCGAGGACCGCGAACAGCACCATCATCGGCACCTCGCGGCGGGTCCGTGCGGCGGCCGGGGTGCCGGCGTCGCCGGGCAGCACGAGTTGCTTCCACAACCGTTCGGAGTGTTCCCGGGCGAACTCGCGGGACAGCTCGTCGAGGCTGCCCATCCGCTTGACCGCGATCAGGAACGCCTCGTCGGCGTGCAGACCGGCCTCGATCAGATCACCGATCCGCTCCCGCAGATGGTCCTCCAACTCGGCCGCGTCGTCGTCGTGCAGTTCGGGCCGGCGCTGCATGTAGGCCCGCCATGCCGCGATCTGGCGTTCCAGATCGCTGTCGTTGTCACTCTCGACGGTCAATGCCCTGTCTCCCAAAGCGGCGTCATGGTCGGTGTGCTGTTCCAGACACCCCGCAGCGCGTCGACGACGGTGTCCCACTGCCGGCGCTGCTCGGCGAGTTCGGCCCGGCCCTGCTCGGTGATCCGGTAGTACTTGCGGCGCCGCCCCTCGGGCGGGCTCTGCCAGGACGACTCCACGTGCCCGAGCCGTTCCAGCCGGTGCAGCAGCGGATAGAGCAGCCCTTCGGTCCACTCCAGCCGCCCGCCGGACAGGTCGTTGATCTGCTTGAGGATCGCGTACCCGTAGCTCTCGCCCTCGGCGAGAATGCCCAGCACCAGGGGGGTCGCCGACGCGGCGACCAGGTCTTTGGCGATGCGCACACGGCCTCCTTACCTAGAACTGCAAGGCATAGTAGTTCTAGGTATCAACCCCGGACAACCGCGGTGGTCCGGCTGCGCGATTCCTGCACGCTTCCTTCACGGGTACGGGTGAACAGTCGGCTATCCGATCGATGTCTGGAGTCCGTTGATTCACTGTGCTCTCTGGGACCATGGATTCGGGCAGGAAGCGATCAGTCGAGTCTCTGCTGCTCAGCTGTATTCGGGACCCTGACAGGGTCAGCGACGATCAGTTGCGCGGACTACGCCGGCCTGCTCTGGTGACCGGTGCCGTTGCGGTACTGAACAACATTCTTGATCACCTTTACGAGTTCGAGAGTGCCGACGTGGTGGGGGAGTCCGGGTTCGTCGCCGCATGTGAGCAAGCCCGGTCCCGGGCCGCTCAGGAGGGCTTCGCTCAGGCGCGGCTCCTGTCCGGCCTGCTGGGGCTGATCGGTCTGAATGTGGAACTGCTGCGCCGTCGTTTCGAGCCGCCGGACGCCGGGGCGCAGTCGGCATCGGACGAGTTCTGCCGGAGACTGCTGGAGGACAGTCCCGCTGTCCGCGAAGCGATCTACGAGGTGTACCGGCCCCGAGGGCGACGGTCGGGCGATCTCGCCGTGGAGGAGTGGGAACGGCTCACACCGAGTACGTTCCGTTATTACAAGGCCGGAACCACGTCAGCGATCCTGACGGCGGGGTACCGCGAAGGCGAGGCGGAATCCGGGCGCTTCGTGGTCAAGTGCGTGTTGTTTCCATGGAACAAGATGTCGGCGGTGGCGACGGCCACCGCGGGTTACGCCGCCGTCTACGGTACGGCGCGTATGCCGGACTCGATCGTGCAGCCGATCGCCTCCACCGAACGGTGGGTGCTGATGCCGAAACAGGAGGGCGAGACGCTTCGCGAGCGGTTCAACGCCCGGCGTTCCGAGTTGGCGCATCGCCCCGACCGGGCCATCGCCGAGGCCCGGAAGCTCCTGGGTCCCCTGATCAAAGCCCTTGAACTGCTCTCGGCGGCGGGGACCCAGCATCTCGATCTCTCCCCGAGTAACGTGATCATCGCACCGGACGGCACCGCCAAATTGATCGACCTCGGTCGCAATCACCTGTACAGCCGGCAGGTCGGTATTGCCGAGCACGACGACTCCGTCTATGTGGCGCCGGAGGTCAAGAATCGTGGTGCGGCACCCACCTCGGACATCTACTCGATCGGCATCATCCTGATCGAGATCCTTGCTGGGGCGCCACCACGGGACGGGCGTGTGCCGGACGTGATCTACGAGATGAGCCCCGCGCTCGGCCGAGCCCTCGACGACCTCATCGAGGAGGACCCGCACCGCAGGCTGCTCCTGGTGCGGGGGCTGGGCGAGGGGACCTATCCGGCACTGGAACGATTCTTGAGCACCGCGTTCGCGGTGGTCGCGACCGAACCGGTGGCGGAGAGCAAGGCGTTCTGGCGTACCTACAGCAGGTTCTCACCCACATCACGTGAGCTGCTGACGCAGTGGCGGAAGTTCCGTTCCGCCCGAGGCGGCGGCGACTCGGCATACCTGCTGTTCTTCACCCTGCTGGCAGGCCTGGCATGGTGGGGCACCTTCGCCCGTACCGGCTGGCCGGAGGTGACCGACTTCGTCGAGGATTTCCCGAAGCTGCCGGAAGCGCCCACCCCCGCCGTCTTGATCGCGTTCGCGCAAGGGCTGATGGTCGCGAAGTTCTATCAGACCATTCTGGCGCGACTGAGTACCCGACGGCTCGGCGGTCCGCTGAACAATCTCACCGAGGTCTTCATCCGCGGTACGACGCTGCTCGCATTGCCCACCACCCTGGTGGCGGTCGGCTGGAAGCCGGAGTTGTGGGCATGGTCGTGCGCGGCCGGCGCCACCCTGGTGGCCACGACGAATCTACTGCTCCTGCTCACGATGAGACGGCTCTTCGCGGCGGGGCAGGCGGCACGACTGTCCACCGTGCCGCCCCCGGAACGCCGGTACCCTCGCGGCTTCGAGCAGTGGTGGTGGACCATGCTGCTGTACGCCGTCGTCATCGGCGTCATCGCCGCAGGGCTGGACGAGGGCTGGATGAAAGACGAAGGCGCCTACGTCTTCGGGCTGCTCGTCATCAACATCGGCATCCACTACATAGCCAAGTGCGCCCTCGCGGGCCCGGCCATCCGTGGCGGCATCGCCCGTAGCCTCGTGGTCGGTGAAAGGCTGGCGGCGGAACGGGCGGCCCGGGCCGAGGTCACGAGTCGCCCGGGCTGATCTCCACCGTCAGGAAGGTGCGAACGGCGGCCAGCCGGTCGTCGGGGAAGCCCATGTCGTGGGCGCCGTGCAGGATCAGGGTCGGGCGGGCCCATGGCGGGTCGAAGTCGGTGTAGGCCGTGGCCGAGGCCGGGATCAGCCGGTTCACCAGGGTGGGGTTTTGCTCGACGAGGCGCATGGCGATGCGCCCGCCGAAGGAGAATCCGAGGATGTCAGCGGTGGGATGTCCGGGGGAGTGCGGTGGCTGCGCGGGTGAACAGCCGGACCCCATCGACGGTGACCGCTGGCATTGTGCTCCCCTCAGTGGACGCTCAAAACCTACTGTACATATATGTGTTGTAGGTCTCTTGTCGGGGTGGAAAACCAGTTGACGGCCCTACGATCAGGGCCGACGTCGATGGAAGGCGTCACCGGAACCGAGAAGAAGGCACCATGGTCGTCGACATCCCGCCCCCTGAACTGGCGCGGCACCCCCTGCGACAGCTGGCGTCGGACCGGTGGGCGGTGGCCGGCGGCGCCACCATCGTGGTCTTCCTGCTGATCGCCCTCGCCGCGCCGCTGCTGTCCGGGCTGGAGGGCCACGACCCCTACACGTACGACCTGGACGCCGTCTCGGACACCGGCGCGCCGCTCGGCTTCGGCGGCGGGATCAGCGTCGAGCACTGGTTCGGGGTGGAGCCGATGACCGGGCGCGACCTGTTCGCGATCGTGGTGCACGGCGCCCGCACGTCGTTCCTGGTCGGGTTCGCCGCGACCGCCCTGGCGGTGCTGATCGGCGTGGCCGTCGGGCTGACCGCCGGCTACCTCGGTGGCTGGTACGACCGCCTGGTCAGCCGGTTCATCGACGTCCTGTTCGGCTTCCCCTGGCTGGTCTTCGTGATCGCCCTCGGCGCCATCGCCCCGGCGGACCTCCCGAAGCAGCTGCTGATCATCCTGGTGATCGGCCTCTTCGGCTGGCCCGGCATCGCCCGTGTCGTCCGCGGTCAGACGCTCGCCCTCAAGCAGCGCACGTTCGTCGTGGCGGCCACCGCGCTCGGCGCCGGGCCCGGTCACCTGCTGCGTCACCAGTATCTTCCGAACCTGACCTCGACGATCATCGTCTACAGCACGATGACCATCCCCGGGATGATCGGCGCCGAGGCGGCGCTGTCCTTCCTGGGCGTCGGGGTGCCGCCGCCGACACCGGCGTGGGGGCGCACCATCGGCGACGCGGTCGGCTGGGTGCAGACCGACCCGATGTTCCTGGTGTTCCCGGGTACCGCGTTGTTCCTGATCACGCTGGCGTTCAACCTGTTCGGCGACGGCCTGCGCGACGCCCTCGACCCGCGGACCCGGGGGCTGAAGCGATGACCGCCCTCAAGCGGCTCCCGGGTGTGCTCGGCACCCTGGTGGTGATCAGCCTGCTCACCTTCGCGGTGTTCTACCTGCTGCCCGCCGACCCGGCGCAGCTCTCCTGCGGGCGCCCGTGCACCCCGGACCGGCTGGCCCAGGCCAGCGCGTTCATGGGCTACGACAAGCCCTGGTTCCAGCAGTACCTGGACTTCCTCGGCGGCATCGTCACCGGTCGGCACTTCGGGGCGGGCCGGGCCGCGGTGGACTGCGCCGCACCCTGCTTCGGCTGGTCGTTCCGGCTGAACGCGCCGGTCACCCGGCTGCTGCTCGACCGGGCGCCGGTGACGTTCTCCATCGCCGGCGGCGCGGCCCTGCTCTGGCTGGTCATCGGCGTCGGCGCGGGTGTGCTGGCCGCGGTCCGGCGGGGCACCGCGATCGACCGGTCGGCGATGCTGCTCTCCACCGTCGGCGTCTCCGCACCCAGCTACCTGGTGGGCCTGCTCGGCATCCTGCTGTTCGGTTTCACCCTGGACATGGTTCCGGTCGGCGGCTACATCCCGCTGGCCGAGAGCCCGGTCGACTGGGCCTGGCACCTGATCCTGCCCTGGACCGTCCTGGCTCTGCTCAACGCGGCCGTCTACGCCCGGCTCACCCGCGGCCAGATGATCGAGGTGCTGGGCGAGGACTACATCCGTACCGCCCGGGCCAAGGGCCTGCGGGAACGCCGGGTGATCGGCCGCCACGGGCTGCGCAACGTGCTGATCCCGGTGGTCACCGTTTTCGGCCTGGACCTGGGCACCCTGCTCGGCGGCGCGGTGATCACCGAACGGGTGTTCAGCATGCAGGGCCTCGGCGCGCTGCTCATCGACGCCGTCGGCACGGTCGACCTGCCGGTGATCGTCGGCGTCACCCTCTTCTCCGCCCTGTTGGTGATCGTCGCCAACGTCCTCGTGGACCTGGTCTACAGCGTCCTCGACCCCCGTGTAGGAAAGGAAACAACCTCCCGATGAGAAGAACCCGCGGATTCACCGCCGTGGCGCTGTCCGCCATGCTCCTGATGGCCGGCTGCGGCGCGAACGCGGCGGACGACAGCGACGACGCCGGAGGGGCCGGCAAGGGCGGGAAGCTGACCGTCCTCAGCGCCTCGACCGACATCAACTTCGACCCGGCGAAGAGCCAGAACCTGGCCATCACCACGCTCGGCCTGGTGCTGCGCCGGCTGACCACCTGGGACATCCAGCCGGGCAAGACCGCCCAGGTGGTCCCGGACCTGGCCACCGACACCGGCACCGCCAGCGACGACGGCAAGACCTGGACCTTCACCCTGAAGGACGGCCTCAAGTACGCCGACGGCACCGCGATCACCACCGCGGACATCAAGTACGGCGTGGAGCGCTCGTTCGCCGCCGAGCTGTCCGGTGGCCTCGGGTACCACAAGGGCCTGCTGATCGGCGGGGACACGTACCAGGGCCCGTACACCGGCGGTGACCTCGCCTCGATCGAGACGCCGGACGACAAGACCATCGTCTTCAAACTCAAGGCCGCGTACGGCGACTGGCCGTGGATCGCGTCGATGCCCGCGTTCACGCCGGTGCCGAAGGCCAAGGACGACCCGAAGGCGTACTCGCAGAACCCGGTGGCGTCCGGCCCGTACCAGGTCTCCTCCTACCAGCAGGGCACCGCGGTCACCCTGACCCGCAACCCGAACTGGGACGCCGCCACCGACAGCGTGCGCACCGGCGGCCCCGACGAGGTCGTCTTCCAGCTCGGTCAGGACGCCACCGTCGCCGCGCAGCGCCTGATCGCCGACTCCGGCGACGACCGTGACGCCTTCGGCGCCGGGTTCGTCCCGCCGGCCCAGCTCGCCCAGATCGAGCAGAACGCGAGCGCCAAGCAGCGTCTGGTCACCTCGGACGCCGGAGCCCTGTCCTACCTGGCGCTCAACACCCGGCGCGGCGCGCTCAAGGACGTCAAGGTCCGGCAGGCGATCCAGTACGCGGTCGACAAGTCGGCGTACCAGGTGGCCACCGGCGGCGCGGCCGGCGGTGACCTGGCCACCACGCTGATCACCCCGGGCATCCCCGGCCGTGCGGAGTACGACCTCTATCCGGCCGGGGAGTCCGGCGACGTCGCGAAGGCGAAGCAGCTGCTCGCCGAGGCCGGCCAGACCGCCCTCAGTCTGACGCTGCTGTCCGAGAACGACCAGCAGAGTCTGGCCGAGGCGCAGGCGATCCAGCAGGGTCTGCAGCGGGCCGGCATCACCGTGACGATCAAGCCGGCCGACGAGACCACGGTCACCGACACCCTCACCGGCGACAAGCCCGACTTCGACATCGCGGTCAGCAGCTGGCAGCCGGACTTCCCCAGCGCCAACGGCAACATCCAGCCGCTCTTCGCCACCAGCGAGATCGGCGGCGGCGGATACAACATCTCCCGCTACTCCAACGCCGAGGTGGACAGGCTGATCGAGCAGGCGCTCGCCACCACGGACCCGGCCGCGGCCCAGGCCCTGTGGGCGCAAGCGGACAAGCGGATCCTGCAGGACGCGCCGGTCGTGCCGCTGAAGTACAACAAGAACTCGTTCCTGCACGGCTCCAACGTGCAGAACTTCTTCGTGGCGGCGTTCCCGGCGTACCCGAACTACCTCAAGGTAACGCTGAAGAACCGATGACCGAGACCACCGTGTCGCCGCTGCTCGCGGTGGCTGACCTGGCCATCTCGTTCGACACCGGCGACGGTGGGCACCAGGCGGCCCGCGGTGTGGCTTTCCAGCTGCACCGCGGGCGCGTCCTGGCCCTGGTCGGCGAGTCCGGCTCCGGCAAGAGCGTCACCGCGATGTCCATCCTCGGACTGCTGCCCGGCAACGCCCGGGTCGCCGGCAGTCTCCTCTTCGAGGACGAGGAACTGATCGGCTGCGGACCCGAGAAACTGCGCGCCCTGCGTGGCGGCCGGATCGGCACCGTCTTCCAGGAGCCGATGGCGGCCTTCAACCCGGTCCTCACGCTCGGCGATCAGATCGCCGAAGCAATTCACACCCACAAGATCTTTGAGGGTACGAGCGTGAAGCTCCGCGTCCGCCAGTTGCTCACCACCGTCGGGCTCGACGACCCCGACCGCGTGGCACGGTCGTATCCGCACCAGCTCTCCGGCGGGCAGCTGCAACGCGCCATGATCGCGATGGCGATCAGTGGCGACCCCGTGCTGCTGATCGCCGACGAGCCGACCACCGCCCTGGACGTGACCGCGCAGGCCGGCATCCTCGACCTGCTGCGCGAACTCCGCGACGACCGGGGCATGGCGATCCTGCTCATCACCCACGACATGGGTGTCGTCGCCGACCTCGCCGACGACGTGGTCGTCCTCGACCGGGGACGGGTCGTCGAGACCGCGCCCGCCGGCCGGCTGTTCACGGAACCGGCTCACGCGTACACGAAGGCCCTGCTGGAGGCGGTGCCGCGCCTCGGCGACCCACGGCCGGCGCCCGAGCCGGGACCGGAGGTGGCCGCCGTCGGTGACCTGGTCGTCGAGTACGGACGGTTCCGCGCGGTGGACGGCGTCACCCTGCGGGTCGGCGCAGGCGAGGTCGTCGGACTGGTCGGCGAGTCCGGCTCCGGCAAGTCGACCGTCGGCCGGGTCCTCGCCGGACTGGTCCCGGTCACCGCCGGCACCGCCACGGTCGGCGGCGCGGACCTCACCCGGCTGACCCGGCACCCGTGGCGGCACGCCCGCGCGCTGCGCCGGCTGCGCGCCGGCATCGGCGTCGTCTTCCAGGACCCGGCGTCGTCGCTGAACCCGCGCCGCACCGTCGGCGACAGCATCACCGAACCGCTGGTCCTGCACCGTGACCTGGACGCGGCGGCCCGGCGCGCCCGCGTCGAGGAGTTGCTCGACGCCGTCCGGCTCCCGGCCGGCCTGCGCACCCGCTATCCGCACGAGATGTCCGGTGGGCAGCGCCAGCGGGTCGCCATCGCCCGGGCGCTCGCGCTGAACCCGGCGCTGCTGATCGCCGACGAACCGACCAGCGCCCTGGACGTGTCGGTGCAGGCGCGGATCCTCGACCTGCTGCGATCGTTGCAGCGGGACTTCGGGTTCGGATGCCTGTTCGTCAGCCATGACCTGGCCGTGGTGGAACAGGTCGCCCACCGGGTCGCGGTGATGCACCGGGGCACCCTGGTGGAGGAGGGCACCTCCGGCGAGGTGCTGCACCGTGCTCAGCACCCGTACACCCGGAAGCTGCTGGCGGCGGTCCCGGTGGCCGACCCGGTCCGCCAAGCGGCCCGCAGGGTCGCGAGGACGGCAGGCGTGCCGTAGTCCCCACGGGATTGGACCGCATCTCACGCCCGGCCCTTGTCGGCAGGCCCTCCGGAGAGCCGTCCGGGCCCGGGCCGTCCTCGGTGACATCGACCCGCGATATGACCCATCAGGGATGACAGGTTGTATAGACAGGCAGGAGGAATCTTATAGATTTAGATCAATAGATGTTTTTGCATCGACTCCCGTCCTATTGACCCCGATAGGGCATCCCCGAGAGTCGATGGCGAGAAAGGAAATCACGTGCGCATCTCTCGACCTCCGCTCTGGGCGGCGTGCCTCGCTGTCGCGGTTGCGATTCCCGCGGCCGTCACCGCCGCCACGGGCGCGGCGGCAGCGCCCGGCGTCACCGGCCTCACCGCGACCGTTCAGGTCGGCCAGGTGACCGGAAGCGCACTCACCGTGCGTGTCACGGTGCGGAACACGTCATCGTCGGCCGTCGACGTACTCTCCCGGGACCTGCCGCAGGCGCGCGAGTCCACATCCGTCCTGGCCGTGACCAGGGATGGCGTGCCGGTGCCCTATCGCGGCAGGCTGGCGAAGCTCGGAGCACCGACCGCGGCCGACTACACCCGCATTCCCGCCGGCGGCAGCTACGCCGTGACCGTGGACCTGGCCGCCGACTACGACCTGTCCCGGCCGGGAACCTTCACCGTCGCTCTGGCATCGAACCAGGTGCGGGCCTTGAACCGGGCGACCGCGACCCCTCAGGACACGCTCCGGGTCGACGCCGGTCGCGCCACCGTCCGCACCAGCGCCGCCATCCGCAGCGCCGGCAAGGCGGCAAGCGTCGCGCCGACCGTCACCGAGCAGGTGAAGGTCGCCGCCGCCGCGGTCAGCATCACCTACCGGGGCTGCACGACGAGTGAACAGACCGCGCTGGCGACGGCCGTCACGAACGCCGCGACGTACTCGCAGAAATCCACGACGTGGCTCACGGCGAACCCGTCCGGTGGGGGCGCCTACGCCACCTGGTTCGGCACCTACAGCGCGTCGCGGTTCTCCCGTGTGACGTCGGCCTACAGCAAGATCACCACCGAGCTGACCACCAAGGCCCTGACGCTCGACTGCACCAGCAACGAGGACTACTACGCGTACGTCTACCCGGACGAGCCTTACATCATCTACCTCTGCAACGCGTTCTGGACGGCGCCGGCCACCGGTACCGACTCGAAGGCCGGCACCCTGATCCACGAGTCGAGCCACTTCACCGTCAACGGCGGCACCGACGACCACGCGTACGGCCAGACCGCGGCGAAGGCGCTCGCCATCTCGAGCCCTGCCAACGCCGTCGACAACGCCGACAACTACGAGTACTTCGCCGAGAGCCGCTGACCGGCGACCAGCTCGTTCCGGCACGCAGCCCGTTCCCGGGTCCTCGGGGCGTCGTGGCGAATCGTCCACGATGCCCCGGGCCGGGGACGGGCTGCGTGCCGACCGGTGGGCGTACCGCAGCCATGCCGCACCGGCAGCCGAAGATCCAGCCCGGCGAGCGGGTCCCGATGGACACGTTTCGTGGTCGGGGGCGCGAAGCCCGTCCGCGTGGTGACTTCGGGCGCGCTGGGCGCCCCAAATCACCACACCCGCGTGGGGTGTGGTGATTACGGCCGTGCTGGGCGCCCGAAGTCACCACGCTCGTGGTGGGTGTGGTGATTACGGCCGCGCTACGGGCCCCACGTCACCACACGGATGCTGTCACTCAGATGCGCAGCGCCTCGGGACGAAGCATGAGATGTGCCATCAGGTCGGTGTGGGCGGTGCTGTCCGGCGCGGCGGTGTGCACCAGCAGCCACTGATCCGGATCGGGCAGCGCCAGGATCTCGTGATCAAGGGTGAGCGCGCCGAGCTGCGGGTGGGCGAACCGGGTGCTGCCGAACATCCGATGGTGTACGTGGTGACCGGCCCACAACCGGGCGAAGGTCCCGCTGCCGAGCAGCAGTTCACCGGCCAGCTCGCAGGTGCCGCGGTCGGCGTCGTCGGCGACGGTGGTGGCGCGCAGGAAACCGACCGTCCGTTCGGCGACCTGTTCCCAGTGCGGGAACAGATCCCGGGAAGCGTCGTCGAGGAAGAGGAACCGCAGCAGATTGCCGCCACGGAGATCGCCGTAGAGAGCGACGGCCGCCGGATTCTGGTCCAGCACCTCCAGCCAGCGGCCGAGGATCAGCGCGGGCGAGCCGTGGACCGCGGCGAGCAGCCGCTGCGTACCCGGCCGGACCTGCTGGCGGGGACGGCGGCGGCGACAGTCCGCACGGCCCCGGCGGGCGGCCCCGGCCAGGGCGTACAGATGATCGCGTTCGTCGGCGTCCAGATCGAGGGCGGCGGCGAGAGCACCCAACACTGCCGGGGAGGGGTGGATGTCGCGGCCCTGCTCCAGGCGGACCAGGTAGTCCGGGCTGAGACCGGCGCGCTGGGCGAGCTCCTCACGGCGCAGTCCGGGTACGCGGCGACCGGCGCCCGCTTCCAGACCCAGGTCGGCGGGGCGTAAACGGTCACGGCGGGTCCGGAGGAAGTGGCCGAGGCCGGTGCTCTTGTCGCCCATGGTCCCAGTGTGCCCGGCCGGCGTCCGGGGAGCCTGGCCCTGGAAATCCTAGGACCAGGCTCGGTCTGGTGGTGGCCGGCGCTCTCCACGACGGTGATCGGCATGACGAAGAATCTTGACGGCCGCGTCGCCGTCGTCACCGGGGCGTCGTCGGGCATCGGCGCCGCCACCGCGGTACGGCTGGCCGCCGACGGGGCCCGGGTGGCGGTGCTCGCCCGGCGGACCGACCGGTTGCAGGAGGTCGCCGCCGGTGCCGGAGCACTCGCGATCACGGCGGACGTGACCCGGCCCGAGGACCTCGACGCCGCGGCGGTGACCGTTCGCGATCAGTTCGGCCCGGCCGACCTGGTGGTCGCCAACGCCGGGGTGATGCACGTGGCGCCGTTCCTCGAACAGCAGCGCGACGAATGGGTACGGATGCTCGACCTCAACGTGCTCGGCGTGCTCGACACGGTCCGCGCGTTCCTGCCCGGACTGCTGACGGTCGCCGACAGCGGCCGCACCGCCGACCTGGTGATCGTGTCGTCGCTCGGTGCCCGGATGCACAACCCCGGGTTCGGGGCCTACGGTGCGACCAAGGCCGCGGTGTCGGCGCTGGCCCACAGCCTGCGCGTCGAGTTCGGGGCGCGCGGGCTGCGGGTCACCAACGTGGAACCGGGCGTCACCGACAGTGAGCTGGGGGAGCGGATCGCCCACGACGGGTGGCGGGAGATGCTCGCCGCGCACAAGGAGGCGATGAACCCCCTGGCGGCGTCGGACATCGCCGACGCGATCGCGGACGCGGTGGCCCGGCCGCGCGGCGTCCACATCCGCGAACTGCTGGTCCACCCGACGACCCTGGCGTGATCGCTCACTGCTCCTGGACCAGGCGGCGCAACTCGTCGTCGAGATCCCGAGCCCGGCCGCCCGCCGTCATCCGGGGCGCCGGCACGACGACCACCGGGCAGGGAGCGAAACGCAGGCAGTAGCGGGCGGTACCGGGTCCCAGCCAGCGCCGGCGGCGGGTGCCGAGCACCAGCAGGTCGTCCTCGGTGAGCAGGTCGGCCAGCGCGGGACCCGGCCGTCCCCGCGGGGTACGCACGACGAAGGTGATGCCGTCCGGTGCCGGCCCGAACGCCTCGTCGATCGCCGTGCCGATCTCGGCGGCGCACGACCGCATCAGGTCGGCGGCCCACGACGGTGGCGGCTTGCTGCCGTGGTCGGGGTCCGGCCAGGCCCGCACCGCCGTGACGGCGGTGCGGCCGCGGCGCCGGGCCTCGGCGACGGCGTACCGCAGAGCGGCCAGCCCGGGGAGCGACGCGGACACTCCGACCACGATCCGGCCGCGGGGATGAGGAGTCATGTCGGCTGCCCTTTCGCCGATTGCCGTCCACTCCAGTGCAACCCGCCGATGATCACCTGGCAAGCGTTGTTGACGACTTCGGTACGCCCCTGCGACCGGTGTCACGCGGCCGTCAACATTTCTCGGCGTCCCGTCAACGTCGCGTATCCGCGTCTTCCGTCGCGTCGTACAAGGACGGACGGTGAGGGCATGAGCCTGAACCGGACCGGACGTAGGTGAACGCGATGACGCTCGCCGAGTTGATCCCCTCGCTGGGTGTGTCGCTGCGGGCGGCGCGCCTCGACGCGGACCTGTGGCCCGCCTCAGCCCGCTGGGGCGAGCACGGCGACCTGCTGATCGGCGGCGTCCGGGCGGGTACGGTCGCCGCCGCCCACGGGACCGGGGTGCACCTGCTGGACGGGGCCGACGTCCGCGCCCGGTGCGCCGCCTACGCGGCCGGGTTCGGCAGCGACGCGGTCGCCTACAGCGCCAGGGCCGGCCTGACCGTCGGCACGGGACGGTGGATCGCCGGCGAGGGGCTGGGCTGCCACGTCGGATCGGCCGCCGAGCTGCGGACCGCCCTGGTCGCGGGGTTCCGTCCGGAACGGATCGTCATGTCCGGCAGCGGCAAGTCGCTGGCCGACCGGGAGGCCGCGTACGCCTGCGGTGCGGCCCTGGTCGTCGGCACTCCGGCGGAGATCCAGGCGGTGATCGCCCGGGCACCGGCCGGCCAGCGGGTGTTCCTGCGCGTGGTGCCGTCCGCAGTCGGCGGCCGCCATGTGCGGTACGGATTCCGCCCCGGTTCACGATCCGCTCTCGCCGCGGTCGAGGCGCTCCTCGCCCGGCGGGACCTTCGACCGGTGGGAGTCGACTGCTCGGCCGGACATCGGATCAGCCGGTTCGGCGCCTTCGAGAACTGTCTGCGGGACGCGATGGAGTTCGGCGCCCGGGTGTACGCCCGGCACGGCCTGGCGATCGGCGCGGTCAACCTCGGCGGCGGTCAGGCGGTGCCCTGCGCGAGTGGGGACGACGGGTTCGCCGTGGCGCCGTTCGCCGCCCGGATGCGGGCGCTGATGCGGCTGGCCGCCGACCGGCACCGGATGCCCGAACCGCGGTTGACCGTGTCACCGGGACGGTCGGTCACCGCGCGGGCGGGCGTCGCCCTGCACCGGGTCACCTCGGTGACGGTCGTCGACGGGGTGCTGCGGGCCGGCGTCGACGGGAACCTCGGGTGCGGGCCGCACGTGGACTGCGCGGGACGGCATGCGACCGCGCTGATCGGGCGGGTGTCGCCGGCGCGGGCGCTGCCGGCCTCGCTGACCGGCGAGCCGCCGGTCCGGGCGGGCGGAACACTGACCGGTTCGGAGTTGCCGGCCGACACCGCGGTGGGGGACCTGATCGCGATCGCCGGGGTGGGGGCGTACCACGGCCGGGGCGCAGGGCCGACGGTGCTCGGGGTGGGGGACGGGGTGGTGCGCACCCTCGCGGCCCGGGAGTCGTGGGAGCGTCTGCTGCAGGACGCCGCCTGATCAGGGGTCCAGTTGGAGGCGGACGTCGTCGTTGTACGGGATCACCAGGGTGCGGCTCTCGGCGGTCCAGTGGGCGGGGACCAGGAACAGGCGGTCACCGGCCGACAGCAGCAGGCGCAGGCCCTGGTACCGGTGCGGGAATGGGCCGGGCAGGGTGGTCTCGGTGACCTCCGGTGGCAGGCCGGCGATCGGATCCTTGGTGTCGAGCAGGACGGCGGGCTCGGTGGGCAGGTCCAGGGCGTCCTGGTAGGCCCGGCCCTGACCGAACGCGGCGGCGAACGAGTTGGCCGCCCAGAACAGGCCGACCAGCATCAGGGCGGCGGCGACCGCGCCGGCGTAGCGGAGCGGGCGCGACGGACGGCCGGGGGTGAGGATCCAGCCGCCGTAGGTGATCAGTACCGGACCGGCGGCCAGGGCGAGGGCACTGGTGCCGGGTGTCTCGGTCTGGGACACCTCGACGACCAGGATGCCCACGCAGGCCCTGGCCACCAGGAGTACGCCTGCGGCTGTGGTGAAGAGGCCGACGATCGTCGTGAGGCGGGCGGTGCCGGGACGCTGGAGCAGCCGGGTCACCGCGGCGTGGCAGAGGGTCAGCAGCAGAACGGTCAGGAGGAGGAGGGCGATGGGGGCGTAGACGACTTCCAGCGCGTACAGAATGAGGTTCTGATTGGAAAGACCGGTTAAATCAAGACTTATCCCGAAGTAGGCGAAGCGGGCTCGGGTGCCGATGTAGCCGAAGTAGACCAGCAACGCGGTCAGCGCCGTGGTGGGGGCGATCAGGCCGGCCAGGTCACGGAGGCGGGTGGCCCAGTCCGGGGCGGGCTCGGCGGGTGCCGGTGCCGGTGCGGTCCGGCGGCGGGCGAGCCGGTCCATCAAGAATCGGGCTGCGGCTCGGAGGAGCAGAACGGGCTGGAATCCTCGCTGTCCGCGGCCGGCACCCGGTAGCAGAGCGTCGTCGCGCCGGTGTCGGACCAGGTGAGCACGGCCGGACGATCCGAGGTGGGCGGATCGTCGCGCAGGACGGCCACGTCGCAGGCCGCCGTCGCCACCGAGGTGCACCGGACACGGAGATCGAGTGTGACCTTGCCGCGGTACTCGCCGGCCGTCGTCGTGTCGGCGACCGTCTCGGCGAAGCAGCCGTTGCCGGGCGCGAGGGTCAGGTTCCGTTCGCAGGGCGGTCTGCCGCCGGTGTTGGAGTCCTCGGCGCAGCCGCCGGGTTGGATCTCCAGCCGTCCGGAGACGCGGACGCCGGTCACCGTGACCGTGGCGCCCAGCCTGGTGTTGGTGAAGACGGCGCACATGGTCCGCGGGGTGTCGTTGTCCAAGAGGGCGCCGCCGACCCGGATCGCGTGGGTCGGGACGGGCGGATCGGGGGCGGGACGGCTGCTCGTCGGTGTTCCGCTCTCCGGTGTTCTGCTCTTCTCTGGCGTCCTGCTGTTTTCCGGCGTTCCGCTCGGTGGGGAAGCGGCCGTCGTGGGGGTTCCACCTCCGGGTGTTCCCCCTGGCGTCGTCTCCGCTGTCGTTTCCGCCGTCGTTCCCTCCGGAGAGTGAACGGTTGACGGAACCGCGGAGCTGCCGACGACCGGATCCGGGATGACCACCGTCGACGACGGCACGCCGGTGCCGGCCACGAACTCCGCGCGAGTGGAACCAAGGACGACTCTGACCAGCCAGAACGTGCCGATGGCCAGGAATGCGGTCAGCGCGGCGCTGACGATGACGACGCGACGACGGTCCGCGAACATGCAGGCTCCCCTCAGGACTGCCTGCCTGCCTATCACGCGGCGTGACGGCGCCGGTCTCCGCCGAGCGACCCACCTTTCCCGCCGATCATCCACCGGGCACATCGGTGACCGGCGTTCGGTAGGTTGCCGACGTGACCGATCTTCCGGCGTACCGGAGAATCCTTCTCCGTCTCATGATCCGTGCCCGCGCCTCGGCGTCGGGTGTGGTGCGTGCACACCTGGCCGAGGCGCTGGGACGGCACGGTGTGGCCGTCATCGAGGGCGGCGAGCCGTACTGGAAGGAGCCCGACAAGCTGGAGTTCACCGTCTCGCTGACGCCGTCCGGCCGCGCGCCTGACTGTGCCGGGGCGCTGAAGGCCGACTCGGCGGCCGGATGGGACTGGGCGCCGGGCGGCGAGGGCTGGGTGCAGCGGGGCGGGCCGGCGTTCCTGCACCCCGACATGGACTGGGCCACCATGGACGTCGAAGAGGCGGAGACCCTGCCGGGGTACGCGTCCGGCGACATCGTGGTGATCGGTGACTGCCCTCTCGCGCGGGAGGACGGGCTGGTCGGCACCGAGGCGGTGATCAGCGGGTTCGCGGTTCCGCTGTCTGCCGACGACGTCTGGGGCTATTCGGTGTTCCCGGCGGTCCGCGATCGGGTGTACTGCTTCGACGAGCCGGAACTCCTCCCGACCGGCCGACGCGCGGAGCCGGCCGCCGAGACGGGACCAGCCGCCGAGACGGGACCGGCCGCCGAGACGGGACCAGCCGCCGAGGCGGACCCGGTCACCGAGGCGGGCCCGGCCACCGTGATCAGCGTCAGTCCCGAGGGCCGGATCACCGGATCCCCGTAGCTCGAGGATCCGGTGGAACGCCGCCGGTCTACGACTCGTTGACGCTGGTGGTGTTCGGCAGGGCCACGTACGGGAAGGCCGGCCGGAACTCGTGCTCGTTGGCGTCCACGCCGTCGCCGAGCGTGTCGACCGCCGTGTTGTGGTCGGCCAGCAGCACGCCCTCGGCGGCCCGGACCGCGATGTCCAGCACGTCGTCGGTGAGGCGCCGCCCGTTGGGGAACCCGGCCAGGTCACCGCCGAGCACACCCATCCGGTCCGGTGTCTCGGCCACCGGCACCTTCATGTTGAGGCGCAACTGCTCGCTGGGCTTGAACTTGTCCGCCTTGACGTCCCGGTTCAGGCGCTGCGAGTTGAGGTCCGCCTGCACCGGGCCACACGCCTTGCAGACACCGGTGAGGAACACCTCGACCAGGTCGTTGCGCGGGGTCGCCGGCGCCGGGATCTTGTAGATCGCCTCCATCAGGACGGGCAGTTCGGGCGTGACGACCGCGGGCAGGAACCTCGTGTCGCCGGACGGTTCGGAGGCGTTGAACTCGTTCTTGCGGCTCAACGGCAGGACCGCCTCGTTGACCAGCGGGTTACCGAGCCGGGACACCTGCTGCCAGGTCGCCGGCTTGCCCTTGACACTGGCGCCGAGCCGGGACGTGGTGGACCAGATGCCGATCACCGGGTTGGCGGCCGGGTTCGTCTTGAGCGCCAGGTCGTACTTGGACACCTGCAGGGCGATCGTGTTCACGTTGTAGCCGCGCAGCGTGTCCTTGCCGACCTCGGACAGGTCGGCGCCGTACAGCAGGTCGAAGACGCGCAGGTCGGCGAAGAACGGGTCGTCGGCCTGGCCGGCGAACGACTTGCCCTTGACCCCGTTCGAGCCGGAAGGCCCGGCGAAGGGGGTGATCGCGGCGTTCGACAGGGCGGCGTAATCGGGCATCGACGCCTTGCCGGTGTACGACGGGGCGACCAGCGCGTCCTTGAGCAGGGTGGTGGTCTTGTCCTCGGTGATGCGCTGCAATGTGTACCGCTGGCGGACGTTCAGGTGCGGGTCGTCGAGCGACGTGACCGGACCGGTGTTGTAGAGGAACGTGTTGACGTTCCGGCGGGTGGTGCGGAACGTCCAGCGGTACGTGATGTCCGCTTCCGCGTCGCCGTTGTTGTCAATGTTGATGTCGTGGACGGTGTCGGTGGCGAACGGGTAGAAGTTCGGTCCGCCGTCGGGTTCCTGGAACGGCTGCCAGTTCGCGATCACGGTGACGGTGCCGGTCGCGTCGGGACTGACGAAGGCGTACAGGTCGGTGTTGTCGAGCTTCGGGGTATCGGCGATCAGCGGCGCTTCCCGGTGCGAGGAGGCGGCGACCGGGGCCGGGCCGAGTGCGGTGAGAGCGGTGAGGCCGGTGAGGGCGACCGCGATCAGTTTCATTCTTTAGTGATATCAGCGAAACATCCCATTTGAGCTCTATACCGGCATTTAGCATGATCAAATGTGGCGACGATGGTGTCAGGTAGCAGCGGTGACGGGAGCCGCGGCGGCGATCCTGATCGTGGCCGGAGCGATGCTGCCGGGCGGGCCGCCCCAGGAACCTTCCCCCCGGGCCGACGGCGGCCGGACGCACCGGGAAACCCTCACCGAGCACCTGCAGCGGGTGCCCGGTGACTGGCGTTCCTGGGCCGCGCTCGGCATGTCGCACGTCCAGGACACCCGGATCACCGGCGACCCGTCCCACCTGGCCGCGGCCGACACCGCCCTGACCAGGTCACTCGCCATCCACCCCCGGGACAACGCCGACGCGCACACCGGCCTCGGCGCGCTGGCGGCCGCCCGGCACGACTTCGCCGGTGCGCTGCGACAGGCCCGCCAGGCGGTGGCGGCCGACCCGTACTCGGCGGACGCGTACGGCGTGCTCACCGACGCGTTCGTCGAACTCGGACGCTACGGCGAGGCCACCGACGCGGTCCAGCGGATGCTCGACCTGCGCCCCGGCCCGGCCTCCTTCGCCCGCGCCTCCTACCTGCGCGAACTCCACGGCGACGACGCGGAAGCCCGCGAGCTGATGCGCCGGGCACTTGATACGGCGGACACCCCCGACGACAGGGCGTTCGCCGAGCAGCACCTCGGCGCCCTGGCCTTCGGATCCGGTGATCTCGTGACGGCGGCGTCCCACTATGCGGCCGCGTTGCGCCAACGACCGGAGCGGCCGGCCCTGCTCGCCGGCCGGGCCAGGGTGGCCGCCGCCCGAGGCGATGTGGAAGCGGCCGCGACGGACCTCCGGGCGGCGGTGGCGATCCTCCCCGCGGTGGAATACCTGAGCCTGCTCTCCGACGTCCTGCTCGCATCCGGCGACCGCGCCGGATCCGCTCATGTTGACGAGTTGATTCGTGTCGGCGAGCATCTGGACGCGACGACGGTCGACGTTGACTTGGTGCACTTCCACGCCGACCGTGGTGCGGGACAGCGGGCGGTCGTTCTCGGACGGGCGTTGCTGCGCTCCCGGCCGTCGGTGACGGTCGAGACGGCGTATGCGTGGGCGCTGCACAGCGCTGGGCGCGATCGGGAGGCGCTGCAGCAGGCGGACCGCGGCCTGCGGCTGGGCACCCGGGACGCGCGCGCCCACTTCCAGCGGGCCGTGATCCGCCGGTCGCTGGGCGACGAGACCGGCGCAGCCGCCGACTTCCACGAGGCGTGGACGATCAACCCGTACTTCTCGCTGCGGCACGAGGCGGCCCTACGTGCGGCCGTGGCCCGATGAAGCGCCTGACCGCCGCAACATCGACGGCAGCCACACTGGCCGCCATGGTCGCCGCGGTCGTGCCGGGGGCCGTACTCGCCGCGGCGGTCGCGCCGGGAGCTGCTCGCGCTGCGGTGGTCACCCCACAAGCTGCTCGCGCCGCGGTGGTCGCGCCGGAGGTTGCTCTCGCCGCGGTGGTCGCGCCGGGCGCCGCCCACGCTCGTTCACCGGGAGCTGCTCCGGCTCGCCCGCCGGGTGCTGCTCCGGCTCGCCCGCCGGGTGCTGTGCCCGCTCATCCGCTGGGCAACTTCACGACCAATCAATACGCCGGGTTGCGTGTCACGCCGTCAGGTGTCGACGTCGACCATGTGCTGGATCTCGCGGAACTCCCTGCTTTCCAGATCAAGGTCCTTCCCGGGTACGCCGTGAAGACCTGCACCGAGATCGCGGCAGCCGGCACGCTCACGGTCGGCGGACGGGCGCTGCCGATGAGCGGTGAGGACGCG
The DNA here is from genome assembly GCF_000962825.1 of Actinoplanes rectilineatus. Taxonomy (GTDB): domain Bacteria; phylum Actinomycetota; class Actinomycetes; order Mycobacteriales; family Micromonosporaceae; genus Actinoplanes; species Actinoplanes rectilineatus. The sequence continues at coordinate 183,572 of NZ_JZKF01000007.1, read as the reverse complement.
GGACTGACGTTTCCCCCTGGTGCCGGAGGTCTGACCACGCTGCGCCTCCAGTGCCGACTGCACGCCGACGTGCGGCCGGCCGACGGGGACGTGATCACCTTCGGACTCGGCTACCTGCCCGACCGGATCGGGTGGCGCGAGATCACAGCGGTCGGCGATCACCTCACGGTGACGGAATCCAGCGTGCCGTCGTCCAGTGTCAGCGAGCGGCTCACGTCGTACCCGGCCGGGACCGCGAACCTGGACGTCCGCGAAGCGCGACTGACGGTCCGCGCCGGGGGCCCCGCCCAGGGTTCGTCCACCGGGGACCTCGGGGCCGACGGACGCCAGGATCGGGTCGCCGACCGGCTGACCAGGTGGTTCACCGGCCTGGCCGGCAGCGTCCAGTTGAACTGGGGGATCGGCGTCCTCGCACTCCTGGGCGCGGTGATCCTGGGCGGAGCACACGCACTGGCGCCCGGCCACGGAAAGACGGTGATGGCGGCGTACCTCGTAGGCACGAGAGGCCGCCTGTCACACGCCCTCTGGACAGGTGTGACGGTGACGATCACCCACACGGTGGGCGTGCTGTTCCTTGGGGTGGCCCTGGCAACCACGGTCTCCCTGGCTCCGGGTGCCCTGTATGCATGGTTACGCCTGATCAGCGGCCTGTTGATCGCGGCCGTGGGCGGTCATCTGCTCTGGCGCGCGTCGTCGGCCCGCCGGACAGCCGCGCTCATGCCGGCGCCGGTCCATGTGCACTCGGTACTCGGCGGACAGGCCGACTCGCCGGTTCACACCGGCCCGTCGGTTCGGACCGGTCCGTCGGTTCGGACCGGCCCGTCAATACGCACCGGCCCGCCCCTTCATGTTGATGCGTCTGCCAATGTTGACTCCTCTTCTCATATTGATGCTCCTGCTCGTGTTGATTCCCCTGTCCATACCGTCGTGGCCGACCATGCACATGGTGCTTGCAGGGCACACGAACATCCACACGAGCATGTTGACCACCATCCGCACGAGCATGGCGACCACCACGCACACGCGTATCCGCACGAGCATGGCGACAAGCACGCATACGAGCATGCCGACCACAGTGCGCATGAGCATCAGGGTTCGTCGGGACACACTCATGCGCACGGCGGGTGGGTGCACACGCATCCGGTGTTGCCGGTACCTGTTGACGGGGAGCCGTTTCGGGCGCGGACCGTGCTCGCCATCGGACTTGCCGGGGGACTGGCGCCCAGCCCGTCGGCGGTCGTCGTCCTGCTCGGGGCTATCGCGCTCGGGCGGACGTGGTTCGGGGTGCTGCTCGTCGTCGCGTACGGAACCGGCCTCGCCCTTGTCCTGATCGGCATCGGCCTGGCGCTGGCACGCTGGGGGGAGCGCCTCCGGCCGTTCGGCAACGGTCGGCTGGCCCGGACGCTGCGCCACCGAATGCCCACCCTGACCGCCGGCGTCATCCTGCTGGCCGGTATCGGTACGGCCGTTCTCGCGCTCGCCACCATTTCTGTCTGAAGCAACTCCGCCACCGTTCGGAGGCCGCCTCGGCCGAAGAGTCCTGTTCTGGATGGTGTCGGTCAAGGTAGAGCCACCCGCCGAGTCGGCGACGAGCCACTGAGGTGATCGCAGCAAGATTCGCGTAGGTGGCGGTGATCGAAGTGGATGAGGTGGCTTGCGGCGTCGACGATGTCGCCGGTCCTGTTCGGGTTGATGGAGAGGCCCGGAGCGCGCGGCTCAGCAGCTGGCGGACGAGTGCCGGAGGCTACCTTTGTAGTGATAATCCCGTTTGCCTGTTCGGTACGCCTTGGCGTGGTGCCCACCTTGTCGCAGGGTGAGTGATGGGGCACAGGTTGTTATCCTATCGGTTTGGTGGGACTTAGGTTATCGTCAAGCGGGTCGATAACGTCTGAAGTGGACACGCGGGGGTCTACTGTGCAAATCGCTGAGCCATGGCCTGATCCGTTCGCTCGCCCGTGGCGGACGCGAACATCGTTTCCGTTATCGTCCGGTACGTCGCGCTGTGACGTGAGTCGAGGTGAGCGGTGGCCAGGCCTGAACGTCTGATCGATCCGGATTCCGGGCCGCTCGCGGAGTTCGCCAACGACCTGCGAGCGTTGCGTAACCACAGGGGAAAGCCGAGTTACCGGGACCTCGCCAAGACCGCCCTGTTCGCCCCGTCGGTCCTTTCCAGTGCCGCGAGCGGCCACCGCCTGCCGACCCTGCCGGTGACGCTGGCGTTCGTGGCGGCCTGCGGTGGCGATCAGCCGGCGTGGGAACAGCGCTGGCATCGCCTCGCGAACCATCTTGGTGTTGATGAGGAGACCGTCGCACCGGCCGAGAAGAGCCCGGGACCGGGCGCGGGACCGGGGCGAAAGGGCGGTCCCGTCGCGGCGCGTCTGCCACGGCCGGCGCAGATTCCGCGGGATCTCACCACGTTCGTCGGCCGGGAATCGATCGTGGCGCAGGCGATCGGCCGGATGCGGCCCGATGCCGGCACGCGGCGCCCGTTGTTGATCACCGGTCCGGTCGGTGTCGGCAAGACCGCGCTGGCCCTGCGCCTGGCAGCCATGGTGGCGCGTGACTATTTCGAAGGTCAGCTCTACGCCGACCTGGGCTGTACCGATCCGCGGGAAGGCACCGACGCTGTCGTGGTCGGGTTCCTGCACGCGATGGGCCTGCCCGCCGAGATGCTCCCCGGCGACCCGGCCCAGCGGGTCAACCTCTACCGTTCCATGCTCGCGGAACGCCGGCTGCTCGTCCTGCTCGACGGGGTCACGGACGAGAGGCAGGTCCGTCCGCTCATCGGTGCGGCCGGGCGAAGCCTGACGATCGTCACCAGCCGGGCCCGGCTGCTCGGCCTCGACGACACCCACCGGATCGAGCTCTGTGCACTCAGCCGTGACGAGTCGGTGACCCTGCTCAGCCTCATCACCGGCGTGGGCCGCATGCGCGCCGAGAGCGACGCCATGGCCGTGGTCGCCGACGCCTGCGGCAACTTTCCGCTCGCGCTCAACCTGCTCGGCCGCCGGCTCGCCGCCCGGCCGGAACAGACCATCAGTTCCGTCGCCGACCAGCTGACCCGGGCCGACCCCGCGCTGGAGCTGATCGCGGTCGGTGACATCCGGCTCCGCGACCGGTTCGCCGCCGCCTACCAGCGGCTGCCGGACGACACCCGGACGGCGCTGCTGGCCCTGACCCGTGACCTGTCCGACGGGACCACCGCCGCCGCGGCCGCGACCGTGCTGAACATCCCGCAGGCGACGGCCGACGCCCGGCTGGAGTCGAGCGTCGACGCGGGTCTGCTGTGGCGCTCCGCCACCACCGGCCGGTACTTCTCGCCCCGGCTGGTCGGGGTGTTCCTCAGGCAGATACGCGGGGGAGGCGACTACGACGCGCGCCTGATCGAGGGGCCGCGGCGGGCCATTCTCCGTTCGGTTCCGCGAACGGAGCCGGTCAATCAGGAGCCCGCCTTCAGTGGATTCCGCTTCGAGTGCGGCTGACGTGCCCCGCGGAATTGATTTTTCGGGAGCCGTCGTTCTACCGGTCAATCGGTGGCTCTGGTGGGATCGCAGCCATGGCGAGCACTACGACGAACGCACGGAAGCGCCGGGATTCGCCCGGCGTCCTGGCGAGTTTCCGCGCTACCCCGGTTCCGGTCAGGTACCTGCTCGGGGGCATATTGGTCAACCAGGTGGGCGCTTTCGCGCAGAGTTTCCTGCTGCTCTATCTGACCGTCAACCGGTTCTCGATCGGTCAGGCCGGTGTCGCGCTCACGGTCTACAGCGCGGGGGCGGTGCTGGGCACCCTGGCGGGCGGGGAGGTGACGCACAGGGTCGGCCCGCGCCGGACGATCATCGGTGCGATGTCCGTCTCGGCCGTCCTGATCTCGATCGTGCCGTGGCTGGCCACGCCGACTCTCTACCCGGTACTGCTGGTCGCGGTCGGCCTGGCCGGGCTGGCCACCCAGGCTTATCGGCCGGCGTCGTCGGTGCTGCTCTCGGAGCTGATGCCCGCGGAGAACCGTGTGATGGCGTTCGCGATGCAGCGCACGGCGATCAGTGCCGGTTCCGCGCTGGGCCCGCTGGTCGCGGCCGGGTTGGTGCTGATCGACTGGGACCTGCTGTTCTGGGTCGACGGTGTGACCGCTCTGGCGTACGCCGGCCTGGCGTTGATCTTCTTCCCGGCCGGCACCGCGGCCGCCGCCTCCGAGGACGCCGAGGCCCCGGCGGGGAACGCCTACGCCACTCTGGTGCGGGACGGCCGTTTCCTGTTGTTCCTGGCCTCGATGCTGCTGGGTGCGTTGATCTATGCCCAGTACTACGTCGCACTGCCGTTGCAGATCACCGCCGACGGCTATCCCACCGCGGTCTACAGCGCTGTTCTGGCCGTGTCGTCATTGACGCTGATCCTGTGTGAATTGAAGGTCACCTCCTATGTCCAGAACCGTCCGGCGAACCGGGTCAGTGCGCTCGGCCAGGCGATTTTCGGCATCGGCCTGATCGGGTACGCGCTGGCGACGTTCAATGTGGCACTGCTGTTCGTCGCCACCGTCGTCGTCGCGTTCGGGGCGATGATCAGTGGTCCGATGATGTTCTCCTATCCGGCGACTTTCCCGGATGCGGTGAAGGCCCGATACATCGCCGCTCACCAGGCGTCGTTCGGGCTGGGGCTGGCGCTCGGGCCGGTCTTCGGGGTGGCGGTCTGGGAGGCGTTGCACGGCGGTGTGTGGTGGATCTGCGGTCTGCTCGGTCTGGTCTCCGCGGCCCTCGCCCTGTTCTCGATGGCGCCGCAGAAGACGCCCGCACCGTGACGTAGCCGTGTGCCCCTGAAGGAGAACGAACGCGCAGCACCGGGCGGCCCGAGACAGGTCCGCCCGGCGCTGCGCAGGACGGTGATCAGCGGGTGAAGGTGCCGTTGACCGTGCCGAAGTCGATCGCGTCGGCTGCGTCGCCGTAGTCGCCGTCGCCGAGCAGCGTGGCCGCCGCCCGCCGGGTGGCCTCCAGCGCGACCTGGGTGAGCAGCGGGCCGACGCTGACCCGGGCGACGCCCAGCTCACCGAGTCGCCGGATGGAGGGGGCGCCCGGGCCCGCCATGATGTTCACCGGGCCGTCCACTCCGGCGACCAGCGCCTCGATCGTCGGTTCGTCGACCACCCCGGGAACGAACAGGCTGTCGGCGCCGGCGGCACGGTAGATCGCGAGCCGTTCCAACGTGGCGTCCAGGCGGCTGCCGGCGGGCCCGACCTGGCGCAGGTAGGTGTCGGTGCGCGAGTTGACGACCAGGTCGCCGCCCGCGGACGCGGCCGCGGACCGGGCCGCCTGGATCCGCTCGGCCTGCGCCTTCGGATCGAGTAGTGGTGTGTCACCGGTGCCCGGCGCGTCTTCCAGGTTGATGCCGGCGATACCCAGCTCGACCAGCTCACGGACGATCGCCGCGATGTCGTCGGGCGAACCGGTGCCGTAGCCGCTCTCGATGTCCGCGGTGACCGGGACGTTCACCACGGCCACGATCCGGCCGACCGCCGCCAGAGCGTCCTCCCGGCTCAGCTGCTGGCCGTCACTGCGACCGTGGGCCCAGGAGACGCCGGCGCTCGTGGTGGCGATCGCGGCGGCGCCGGCCGATTCGATGATCCGCGCGCTGGCCGCGTCCCACGCGTTCGGGAGCACCAGGGGGCGCCGGTCGTGCAGAGCGCGCAGTTCCTGGGCCCGCGTTGTCTGACTCAATGAGATCTCCTCGGATGTCGGTACGGGGAATCGGACAGCCCGGGGTCACCGGAGGCCGGTGGCCACCCGGACACTGAACAGGTCCAGCTCGCGGAACGCGGTGGGGCGCACGTCGCGCAGCCGGCTCGACCAGGCCGAGACCGTGCTCTGGTACCAGAGCGGAATGGCCGGCATGTCGGCCAGGATCAGCTCCTCGGCCCGCCGGTAGAGCTGCCAGCCGGCCTGCTGGGAGGGCGCGGCGTCGGCCTCCGCGAGTAGCGCGTCCACCTCGGGGTTCGAATAGCCGCCGTGGTTCTCGGAGCCGCCGGTGCGATAGATCGGGTTGAGGAAGTTCTCGATCGACGGGTAGTCGGCGATCCAGCCGTGCCGGTGACGCACGGCGGGGCGGCGGCACGGCCGGGTCTTCACTTCATCGGGTACGACGTGACACTCGGCGGCATGCTCCGGCAGGCCGCCCTCGAATCCCGCCGGGTCGCGCGTGCCGTCCACCGGACATTGGGCGGCACGGGGAAGTGACCGGTGGACGGCACAGGAGAGACCGGCGGGCTGCACAGGAGTGACCGCGGGCTGCGCGATCCCGGAGCCAAGATCTACAGTGGTCGAAACTGATCGATCTTTCGGGGGAGTAACACTTGAGGAAGCTCCGTGCCGCCCTCACCGGCGCACTGATGATGCTCGCCACGCTGCTGCCGGTGAGCCCGGCCGCGGCCGCCGCGCCCGCCGGCACCAACCTGCAGCTGATGTCCTGGAACATGTGCGGGTCGCAGCGGGCCAGCTGGAACTGTGGCGCCTATGGCACCGTCGCCGACAAGCTCGGCGTCATCGAGGACCACATTGCGAAGAACTACGTGCAGGCGCTGCTGCTGCAGGAGATCTGCGAGGACGACCTGACCGCCCTGATGGGCCGGCTCGGGTCGGTGTGGCACAAGAATTTCGCACCGTACTACTACTCCAACAACGGTGTGCTCACGAACAGCCGCTGCGGTGAGGACGGCAGCAGCCGCCAGGACCGGATCGGCACGGCCATCGTCATCGGTGCCGGTCTGTCCAACCCGAAGACCCTCACCACGACCCAGCCGTGGAACGGGCAGAACACCGTGCAGCAGTGCGCCACGGCTACGTACTTCGACAACATCCGGCTCTGCAACCTGCACCTCGCCCGGTACGGCGTGAACCCCGACCACCCGACCTGGGACTACGCCGACGACCAGCTCGCCGAGGTGAAGGCCGAGGTCGACAAGTACGACAGGGTGGCTTTCGGCGGTGACCTCAACGTGACGCCGCCGGACTGGCCCGGCAACTCCCGTGCCTGGGTGTGGCCGGCCGACCTGTACTGGAACGGCACCACCGGTTACCGCGAGTGCGACCAGTCCGACCCGGCGAACCCGCTGCGCACGGGGCGCTCGACGACCGTGTGGAACGTCAAGTTCGACCACGTGTTCAGCACCGAGCCGTGGCGCTGGTGCGCGGTGGCGAGCACGCCCTATTCGGACCACGCAGCCGTCATCTTCAGCATGAAGATCGCCTGATATCGGGTACGTCCGGCGGGCCGGTCCGGTGATCCGGCACCGTCCCGCCGGACGGCCGCCGTGCGCCGGTGGGCCGGCCCGGCGGGTCGCCACCGTGTCCGGGGCCTTCTTCGACGCGGACGACGCGATCGGCGAACCACACCCGGTCTACTGCTGGGTGGCCGGCTGAGCAGGGACAGCCCGCCCTCGCGCAGCGTCGTGACCGTGGTCTCGCCGTACGCGATCGTGTTCGGCAGTGGAGAGAAGGCCCCGCTGAACAGGCGGGCGCTTGCCGGGGCCGTGGACGCCGAGGTGGGTGATGGTGAAGCCGTGGTCGTACTTGACGCCGTACTTCATCAGCCGGTCCAGCCCGATGTGGAACAGCCCGACGGCGCCGGCGACGGTGAGGGCGGTGATGTCCGCGTATGCGCCGACGGCGAGCAGCGCGATCGGCAGGGGCGCGGTGTGGGCGAGGTTGTAGAACCAGGCGCCCACCTTCGGCCCGGCCAGGTAGGCGAACCAGGTCAGGTCGGGGACCAGGAACAGCGCCGGCACCAGCCACCAGGGTTGTCCGGTGCCGGCGTAGAGGGCGAGGGCGCCGGCGGCGACGGCGAGCCCTTCGGCGCGCAGCCAGGTCAGGGGCCGTCCGGTGACCACGCCGGCGGTGGTCGGTTGCTCGCTCATGTCGTTCCTCACGCCTTGGCTAATTGAGTTAGCTAAAAGCTAATTGTATTAGCTAGCGACTGTCAAGGTTCCCGCTCGACGGGTTCGCGGCGGCGCTCGCGCTGATCACGGCCCGCGCCCGCCGGGGCGCGTCGTGCTGCGCACCACCTGACGAACCGTCCACAGTCGCCTCGTTCGGCCAGGTCGGCGCTGTCCGGTCGGCATGCCGGGTGGCCGCCGTGGACGGCGAGGTCACCAAGCGGGAGAGCGTGGTCCTGGCCGAGCTGCGGAGACGCCGCACCTCTATGTGAGGGTCCGGAGGTGGGCGGTCAGGGCGTCCGCGATCAGCCGATGGTCGCGGGCCGACGGGTGCCAGTCGCAGCCCATCAGGTCCAGGCCCAGGGCGGCGTTGTCGTAGTGGAACGCCTGGACGCGCGGGTCGCCGGACGCGGCGGCGACCTGGGTGATCGCGTCGGTCAGGGTGGCGTTCAGGGTCGGGTGGGTCAGCAGGATCCGCGGGTTCGGCCCGTACCGGTCCCGCAGCCTGCGCAGGAACCCCAGGTAGGCGGTGCGGAAGTCGGCGGCCAGCGTGGCCTCGTCCGCCCACTGCTCGCCGGCGTGCACCGGTGTCGAGAAGTCGTTGATGCCCAGACCGATGACGATCACCTGCGGACGCCAGCTCGCCGGGCGCTGCCACACGGCGGTGGACGCGGCCTGCAGGGTCCGGTCGTAGTAGGTACGGTAGTCGGTTCCCGGGTCGCCGCCGTCGTAGTTGCGGACCATGCCCCGCCCGGACCACGCGTTGAGCTGGTAGTCGGCGTTCAGCGCGCGGGCCGTCAGCGCCCCGAAGCTCTGGTCGGCGTTGGAGTTGCGGTCGACGCCGCCGGTCGGCGAGCAGTCGCGGACCGTGGACATGTTGCCGTAGCCGGCGGTCCACGAATCGCCGATGAACTCGATCTGACGGTGACGGGCGGCCGGGGTGCCGACGATCGCATTGCCGGGACCGGCGACGAAACCACCGAACTGTCCGGGGGTCCAGGGGCTCTCGGTGCGCTTCGCGAGGCGTACCCGATGACGGGCTTTGACCCAGATGGTCTGCCGGCCCGGCTGGGTGAGGGTGACCGGCGGCTGGTCGTCGACGGTCACGGCATAGTCGTTGACCGCGTCGTCGAGGACGATCCCGACGTCGCCGCCGCGGACGGTCGCCTCGAAGTAGACGCCCGGCCAGGTGTAGCGCACCTCGGCGCCGCGGTCCTCGACGCGGCCGGGGGTGTGGACACCGGGCAGTGCCGGTGCGGCGGCCTGCCCGGTGGCCGCGGAGAGGGGGTCGGCGGTGGCCTGGTCCGGGGCGGGGACGGCGACGGCGGCGGTGGCCAGGACGAGTGCGGCGAGACTGATCGGGAGCGCTCCCATGAAGAGAAGGCTATCGATGAGCGATGGCATCTTTCAACTGGATGCGCGACGTGATGCCCAACTTCGGGAACAGCCGGTACAGGTGCGAGCCGACCGTGCGGTGCGACAGGTACAACCGCTGGCCGATCTCCCGGTTGGACATGCCCGCTGCGGCCATCGTGGCGATCTGCAGCTCCTGCGGGGACAACCGCTGCCAGCCGTCGGGCGCGGGCCGGCTGCTGCTCTCGCCGGTGGCCCGCAGCTCCTGGCGGGCCCGCTCGCTCCAGCCCTGCGCGCCGAGCCGGTCGAACGCCTCGCGGGCCGCCCGCAGCGGCTCCCGGGACTCGGCGATCCGGCGGTGCCGGCGCAGCCACGACCCGTACGCGAGATCCAGCCGCGCCCGCGGGAACGGCCAGCGCGCCGGATGCCGGTCGATCGCGTCCCGGAACAGCTTCTCGGCGTCGTCGTCGGGGGCCAGCGCCGCCCGCGCGTAACGGACCGACACGTGCAGCGCCGGTGACGGGCTGACCACCGCCAGCTCCTCGAGGCCGGCGAGTACGAGACGGGCGTCCTCGAGGCGGTCGCCACTGTGCATCGCCGCCTCGGCGAGATAGCTGATCAGCCAGCACTGCAGGGCCCGCTGGTACGCCGGATGCTCCGGATCGAACGCCGGGCGGAACTGGTCGTACGCCTCCGCGTACGCGCCGGACGCCAGCGCGGCCAGCCCCCGGGACTGGTGGGCGGACGACGCCACCGCCGACGTCTGGTCGTCCCCGACGATCAACGCGACCTGCTCGCCGGCCCGGCCGGTGTCGCCGCGCAGCCCGGCCATCGCCGCGTCCACGTGCCGGGCGGCCAGGATCCAGTCCGGCTGGCCGGTCTCCACGGTGGCCCGGACCGCCTCGTCCGCCATCGTCGCCGCGTCCGCCCAGACACCGCGGTGCATCGCCGCGCTGGCCTCCAGGGTGAGCACCTGCCCGAGCAGGGCGAGACGGCCCTGGGCGCGCAGCCCGTCGGTCGCCGGACCGGCCACCTCCAGGCACCGGTCGAAGTCGCCGGTGATGTAGGCGGCCAGCACCAGCAGCGCCAGCTCACCGGGGTCGCGGGTGGCCGCGAACACCTCCGGCAGCGCGGCGATCACCCGGCCGCCCTGCTCGATCGGCTCGGCGAACGTGAGCACCGACAACCGGACCGGCTCGGGCACCGGCAACTCGTCGGCGAGCGCCGCGATCGCCCGGCGCTGCGCCGGGCCAGGCTCGGTCCACCAGCAGCGCCGGCCCGCCCCGACCAGCAGCAGCCCGGCCAGGTCCTGCTCGCCGGCCGCGGCCATCCGGCGGGCCTGCTCGGTGATGCCCCGGATCGCCGCGACGTCCCCGGCCCGACCGTCGTCGAGCACGCCGGTCAGCAGCATGACCCGGGACTGCTCGCGGGGGGTGTCCGCGATCGGCCCGGCCTCGTCGACCAGGCTGCGGACCAGGTGGTGGTGACCGAGTTCGAAGGCCAGCTCGGCACTGTCCAGCAGCCGCCGGGCGCGGTCCGCCGGGACTGCGGTGAGCCGGGCCGCCCGCTGCTGGACGATGTTCGCCGCGGCCAGGGCACCCCGGTCGCGTTCCCGCCCGGCCACCTCCTCGAGGGCGTCGGCGATGGCGGCGTCCGGTCCGGTGGCGGCCGCCGCCCGGTGCCACAGATGCCGGTCCGCCTGCTCGGCGAGCACCGCCGACCAGGCGAGATGCGCGCGCCGGCGGTCGGCGTCGCCGGCCCGGTGGTGCACGGCGGCCCGGATCAGCGGGTGCCGGAACCGGATCCGCCCGCCGTCGAGGCTGATCAGCCCGGCCACCTGTGCGGCGGTCAGCGCGTCCTCGGTGACCCCGGCGGCGGCCAGGATCTCCGACGGCAGGCCCCGGCCGTCGTCCAGCGCCGCCGCGAGCAGCAGCGCGTTCGTCGCGGCCGGCAGGTCGTCCAGCCGGGCGCTGAAAGCGCTCTCCAACCGGGCGGTCAGCGGCAGCATCGACGGCAGCACCGCCGCGTCGTCCCACCGGCCGGCCCGGATCGCCGCGGGCAGTTCCACCAGGGCGAGGGGGTTCCCGGCCGCCTCGGTGAGCAGCCGCTCGCGAGTGGCCGGAGTCAGGTCCGCCGCGTGCCGCCGGAGCAGGGCCCGGGAGGCGTCGTCGTCGAGACCGGTCACCTCGACCAGGCGGCCGTCCAGCGACGAGCCGGACCGGGTCGCGGCCAGCACCGCGATCGGCTCCGCCGCGATCCGCCGGGCCAGGAACGCCAGCACCTCGACGGTCGCGTCGTCCAGCCAGTGCAGGTCGTCGGCGAGGACCACCACCGGGCCGGCGTCGGCCAGCAGCTCCAGGGCGGCCAGCGCGATGAAGAAGACGTTCTGCGAACCCGGCGACATCCCGAACGCCGCCAGCATCGCCGCCCGCTGCGGCTCGGGCAGCTCCGACGTGCGGGACAACAGCGGCCGCAGCAGCTGGTGGAGTCCGGCGAACGGCAGATGCGACTCGGCCGGCACGCCCACCGTGGCGAGCACCAGCACACCCCGCGACCGGGCGTGCCCGGCCGCGGCGGCGAGCAGATGCGACTTGCCGATCCCCGGTTCGCCGCGCACCAGCAGCACCCCACCGGCGCCACGGGCGGCGTCGTCGACGACTCCGGTGAGGATCGCCATCTCCCGCGCCCGGCCCGTGACTGTCGCCTCCACGGGTCGGAACAGTACGACATCTCCCGATGCAGTCGCGATACAGAAGCCGACAGTCCGGCCACCGCGATCTCCTGTCAAGGACAGTCACACAGACGGGGGATGACATGACGATGTTCCGGTTCTCGCTGCTCGGCCCGGTACGGGCCTGGCAGGACGGGACGGAGGCCGACCTGGGCGGTCCCCAGCAACAGGTGGTCCTGGCCGCGCTGCTGCTGCGCGAGGGAACACCCGCCACAGTGGACGAACTGATCCGCGCGGTGTGGGGCGAGGACCCGCCGCCGACCGCGGTGGGGACGATCCGCACGTACGTCTCCCGGCTGCGCCGCGTGCTCGGTGGCGCCGCCTCGCCGATCCGGTCACTGGCCGGCGGCTACGTGCTGCGGCTGCCCGCCGAGGCCGCCGACTGGACGGTGTTCCGCCGCCGGGTGGCGGCCGCGCACATCGCCCGCCGCGACGGGGACCCGCGGGCCGCGTACACCGCACTGGTCGAAGCCCTTGATCTGTGGCAGGGCTGCCCGCTGGCCGGACTTCCCGGTGAGCACGTCACCGCCCACCGCGCCCGGCTGTCCGAGGCCCGGCTGTTCGCCCTCGCCGACCGGATCTCCCTCGACCTGGAGTTCGGCCGGCACGCCGCGCAGACCGTCGAACTGGCGCTGCTGGTCGCCGAGCACCCGCTGCACGAACGGTTCCGGGAACTGTCCATGCTGGCTCTCTACGGCTCCGGCCGGCAGGCCGAGGCGCTAGCCGGGTTCCGTGACATCCAGCGGCGTCTGCGCGCCGAACTCGGCCTGACACCCGGACCGGGACTGCGCGCGCTGCACCACCGGATCCTGACCGCCGACCCGGCCCTGCTACCCGCGACACCCGCAGCCCCGGAGCCGGTGCCGCCGGTGCGCAAGCCGCACCGGGCCGCGGCCACCGACCTCCGGTTCACCCTGCTCGGTCCGCTCGGCGCGGTCCGCGACGGGGTGCCGCTGCCGGTCGGTACCCCGCAACAGCGGGCACTACTGGCCGCGCTGCTGCTGCGCCCGGGCGCGGTGGTCGCCGTCGAGGAACTCGTCGCCGTGGTGTGGGGCACCCGGGCTCCGGCCGGGGCGGGGGCGGTCGTCCGCACGTACGTCTCCCGGCTGCGCAAGACGCTGGGAGCCGCCACCGTCACCGGGACCTCCGGCGGATACACCGCCGCGATCGCCCCGGACCGCATCGATCTCGGCGTGCACCGCGACCTGGTCACCCGGGCGGCCTCCCTGCGGCGTGCCGGCCGGCCTGCCGCCGCACTGCCCCTCTACGGTACGGCCGGAGCACTGTGGCGTGGCAGCGAGCCCCTCGGCGGGGTGCCCGGTGAGTTCGCCGCCGCCCAGCGGGGCATGCTGCGCGAACTGCGGTTCGCCACCGAACTCGACGCCCTCGCCGCCGCCCTGGACGCCCCCGGCCACGACCCCGCCCCGGCCCTGGCCCGGTTGCGGATCCTGGTCGCCCGGCATCCGATGCTGGAACGCCCCCGGGAACTGCTGATGCTGGCCCTGACCCGGTCCGGGCAGCCGGCCGCCGCGCTGGCCGCCTTCGACGACGGCCGGAACCTGCTCGCCGACCGTCTCGGCGTGGACCCCGGCCCGGGACTGCTGCGGATCCGTCACACGATCGCGGCCGTCAACCGCATGTCAACCGGAGATCGGCGCCCGGCCGGTGTGCTGAACGCATGACTTCGCTCTCACCTGCGGCCCGCGGCCGGCTGGCCGACCTGATCGCCGGGCCGGTGTTCACCCCGGGCGACGACGCCTACGCCGTGGAGACCGCCGGTTTCAACCTGACCCTGCCGCACCGGCCGTCCCTGGTGGTCGGCGCGACCGGACCCGCCGACGTCCAGCACGCGGTCCGTTTCGCCGCCGACCACGACCTGGCCGTCGCCGTGCACACCACCGGCCACGGCGCGGTGGTCTCCGCCGACGGCAGCCTCATGATCACCACCCGGCGGATGTCCGGCGTGACGGTCGACGCGCCCGGCCGGTCCGCCCGCGTCCAGGGTGGCGTCCGGTGGGACCAGGTGATCCCGGCCGCCGCGGTCCACGGCCTGGCCGGCATCTCCGGATCGTCGCCGCAGGTCGGGACGGTCGGCTTCACCCTCGGCGGTGGACTGAGCCCGGTGTTCGGGCGGACCCGCGGATTCGGCGCCGACCACGTCCGGGCGTTCGACATCGTCACCGCCGACGGGCAGCTGCGCCACGTCACCGCCGACCGGGAACCTGACCTGTTCTGGGCGGCCCGCGGCGGCAAGGGCAACTTCGGCGTCGTCACCGCCCTGGAGTTCGGCCTGTTCCCGATCAGCCGCCTGTACGGCGGCGGCCTGTTCTTCACCGAGGCGCAGGCGCCGGCGGTGCTCGACGTGTGGCGGCAGTGGGCGCCGACCGTGCCGGAGAACCTGTCCACGTCGTTCTGCCTGCTCCGGCTGCCGGGCGACCCGCTGATCCTGCACGTGCGGATCGCCTTCCTGGGCAGCACGGAGGAGGGCGCGGCACTGATCGCGCCGCTGCGCGCGGCGGCACCGGCGTTCCAGGACACGGTGGCGGAGATGCCGTACACCGCCACCGCGACGATCCACAACGACCCGACCGAGCCGGGCGCCGGCATCGACCGGTCGGCGCTGCTGCGCGACCTGCCCCGGCAGGCGCTGGACACGCTGCTGTCCGCCCCGGAGGACGACCTGATGATGACCGAGATCCGGCTGCTCGGCGGGGCGTTGCAGCGCCCGCCGGCGGTGCCCGCCGCGGTCGGTAACCGGCAGGACGCCGCCTACTGCCTGTTCACCGCGAGCATCCCCGCCCCGGTCCCGGGCGACGCCGAACGGATCCGGGAGGCACAGCGGCGACTGTTGGAGCGGATGGCGCCGTGGAGCACCGGCGGGGCGTACGCCAACTTCCAGAGCACCGAGGACACCGGCCCGGCGGCGGTCCGCGCGGCCTTCGCCCCGGACTCCTGGGACCGGCTGCTCGACATCAAGAAGTACTTCGATCCCGCCAACCTGTTCCGGATCAACCACAACATCCGCCGCTGACGAGGGGCGACGACGGCGTCCCGTCCAGCCCCGGGCCGGGACGGACACCTCCCACGCGTACCGGCCGGACGGCACGTCCTCGCCCCGCACTCGGGACACGACGTGCCGTTCACCGGCCCGGATGTCGTGGCCGACGGGATCCGCCGGTACGTAGGCTGAGGATCATGACGAATGACGCGATCAGTACGACGGTGACACTGCTGCACGGCGCCGAGATGCCGCGGATCGGCGCGGGCACCTGGCCGCTGAAGGACGACGAGGCCGAACGGGTGGTCGCCGACGCGCTCACCGCCGGCTACCGGCTGATCGACACCGCGCAGGCGTACGGCAACGAGCGCGGCGTCGGCCGGGGCCTGCGCGCCGCCGGTGTGGACCGCGGCGACATCTTCGTGACGTCGAAGTTCAACAAGGAGTGGCACGGACGCGACCTGGTCGCCGAGGCGGCGAAGAACAGCCTGGACACCCTCGGTCTGGAATACCTCGACCTGCTGCTGATCCACTGGCCCAACCCGGGACACGACCGGTACGTCGAAGCCTGGGAGGGCCTGGTCCAGCTGCTCGAGTCCGGCCTGGTCCGGGCGATCGGCACCAGCAACTTCAAACCCGCCCACCTGGAACGGATCATCGCGGCGACCGGGGTGGCCCCGGACGTCAACCAGATCCAGCTCAGCCCGGCGTCCACCCGGGCCGCGTCCCGCGCCTTCCACGCCGGGTACGGCATCGTCACGCAGAGCTGGTCGCCGATCGGCGGCCAGGGTGTCCGGGTGCTCGACCTGCCGGAGGTCGGCGCGATCGCCGAGGAGACCGGCCGCACCCCGGCCCAGGTGGTGCTGCGCTGGCACCTGCAGACCGGCCTGACCGCGGTGCCGAAGTCGGCCGACCCGCAGCGCCTGCGGCAGAACCTCGACGTGTACGACTTCGCCCTCACCGACGCGCAGATGGCCGCCCTCAACGACCTCGACCAGGGCGAATCCGCCGTGGTCGACTCGGACGTCGCCGGTCACTGACGGGGACCGCGCCGTCTCGACTCCCCGGGTGAGAGCCCGCCTGTCGGGGCCGGGCTTCGCGGGTTCCGGGCGCGGCCCGGCTAGCCTCGCCGGATGGCCGCCGCGCGGTCGACCACGGGCGGGCCGGCGTCGTTGCTGCGGGACGTCGTCGCCGACATGAAGACGATGAACCGCCCCGGCGACGTCTACGACATCCTCATCCCGCCCCGGCACGACTGGCGGCGCTGACCACTGTTCACCCGCGTGTGGCCGGGTGGCCGCCGGGCGGCGATATCGTCCGGCAGCCAACTTGATCAGCGGGGAGTGACAGTGGAACCACCGTGGCGCCGGGCAGTCGCCGGCATCCTGGGCGGCGTCGTGATGCTCACCCTCTGGTTGTGGCTGGCCCACCTATCATGACCGCTTGTGATCGACATTCTTCACGGGACTGACTGGGCCGGACTGGAACATGCGCACGGGCCCGCCGGTGACGTTCCCGCGCACCTCGCGGCGCTGCTCGGCGCCGGGCCGGAGGAGCGCACCGCTGCCCTGCACTTCCTGTACACGACGGTGACCCATCAGGGTTCGGTGTATCCGGCGACCGCTCCGGCCGCCCGGTACGTGGCCGCGATCCTCACCGACGAACGGACCACCCCGATCCGGGCGGACCTGCTCGAGTGGCTGGACGACGTGGCGGCCAACGCCGTCGAGTTCGCCGGCGCCGAGGACGTCGAGGAGGACCCGGCCATCGACGACTGCTACGCGCTGATCCCCGAGTGGTACCGGGCCGTCACCACCCAGTTCGCTCACCCGGACCCGGAGATCCGGGTCGCCGCCCGGCAGGCCGCGTTCACCATGCTGGCCGCGCCGGAGCTGACGAACGAGCGCCCCGCGTCGATCCCGCACCTGACGGCCGAGCCGGATCTGCTGTCCGAGTCCTTGCGGGACCTGCTCGAGGAGACCGTGGAGGAGTGGCGCGAGCAGTGACGTGGCCGGTCCGGAGTTATGCTGGTCGGGCATGACAGATGCACAGCAGCCCCCTCGTGACACCGCCATGCTTCCGGAGGTCGACGCCGCCCGGCACGTGGCCGCCTACAGCGCGGCCTTCGCCGCCGGGTCGAGTGCCATCGTGGACCGCTTCTACGAGCCCGGTGCGATTCTCATCCCTCAACCGGGAACACCACTGACGGGTACGGCCGAGCGCCTGGCCGCGTACGAGCATCTGCTCGGATTCGGCGTCCCGATGGTCGCGGACACCCGGCACCTCTATGTCGCGGGCGACATCGCCCTGTCGGTCGTCGACTGGTCGATGCGGGGCACCGCCCGCCAGGGCTACCCGCTGAACCTGGCCGGGACAGCCGCCGATGTGCTTCGCAGGGGAGACGACGGTCGCTGGCGCTATCTCATCAACAACCCGTTCGGCACCGCCTCCTGAGTGCGATCACCGCGGCGAGTGTGCCACGTTCCTGGGGCGACGATCGTGTGGTGCCTTCGGTCACCACACGATCGCGTCTCTCGAGCGGTGTGCCCGGTCGGCCGCGAACGCCGCCGGCTCCGCGTTCCAGCTCCAGGAACGTAGGCGGCGGTATCCGAGTGGGAGGACTTCGTCGCCCTGGCCCGGCAGATCGTCAGTGCTCCTTCTTGATGACGAAGTAGGAGCCGCGGATCGTGCCGGCCAGCTTCGACTTCTGCCGGGCGAACTTGAACCCGCCCAGCTCCTCCGGAACATCCATGCCGTCGGACAGTTTGAAACCGACAGCGCGTTTGCCGCCGTCGTCGAGCGTGTACATCACGTTGATCGACAGGCCGCTCTCGTAGAACACGTACGCCATCCTGATGTTCTCCACCTGGAAGGCGGTCGCCTCCAGGGGCCGGGACGCGATGACCAGCCCGCGTTCGTCGGCGAGGATGCCGTGCACCCACTCGACGACCTCCGGAACCTCCGCGGCGGGCGACACGGTGAACACGTGGTCGTACTTCGTCTTGAAGTAGCGGGCCTCGTTGGCCCGCAGGCCGGCGAGCGCGTCCGCGACCGGTGACGACTCCAGGCCGGTGGTCGAGACGGTGCCGAAGTCCACGACAGTAGGCATGACATCCGACGCTACGGCACCCGGCGCAGCCGTCACCAGGGTTTGGTCAGGGTCGTAGCCGGCCGGGGGAATGCCCGAACTCGCGGCGGAACGCGCGATGGAAAGCGGTCACGTCGGCGAACCCGGCGTCGGCGGCGATGTCCGCCACGCGCAGGTGGGCGCGGGCCGGGTCGCGCAGGTCACGGGCGGCGCGGTCCAGGCGCAGCCGGCGTACGGTCGCCGCGTACGACAGTGGCTGCCCGGCGAAGAGGGCGTGCACCGAGCGTACCGAGATCTCCAGGCGCCGGGCCGTCGCCGGCGGTGACAGGTCGTCGTCGGTCAGGTGTTCCTCGATGTCGGCGACCGCGCGGGCGTGACTGCGCGGCGCCCGCCGTGCCGCGGCAGCCGGTGGTTCGGACAGTGCCAGGGCCAGCAGCGCGGCGGCGTGCGGGGCGAGCCGTGGCGAACCGCCGGGCAGGGCGGTCAGCAGATGCCGCAGCGCCGCACCGACCCCGGACGTGGTCGGGATCCGGGTGGCGGTGGCGACCGGGCCGCTGACCTGCGCCCGCAGTAGCCGGCCGGGCACGAAGAACGACAGCTGCCGGAAGTCGTCGCCGAACCCGAACGTGAACGGCGCGGTGGTGTCGACGACCGCCACGTCACCGGGGTGCAGCACGGTGAGCCGCCCGGCCTGGCGCATCGTGCTCACCCCGGTGAGCTGCAGGTTCGCGTAGAAGCCTGGTGGTGAGCCGCCGCCGTCGAGGTCACGGTCGACGCGCTGGCGCTGCGACGCGATCCGGGCGATCGACAGTGCCCCGAGCGGCCACTGCGTGACGGAACCGGCGAATCCGTCGCGTAGCTCCGACTCCGGGGTCAGCGCCAGGAACGCCTGGCAGATCATCTCGCGCCAGTGACCGAACTGCCGGGCCGGCGCAACCTCACGGGTGGACCAGGTCTGCGGCATACGTCCCCCTGTCCGGTGCCTGACTTCCGCACGCCATGCAACTCCGGCCGCACGCCCTGCGACACCCCGGCGCCCACGATCCGACACCGTGAGAATCATGCGGATCACCACCAGATTCTCCGAGGGGTACGGCCTGCGAATACCGATCGTGCAGGCCGGCATGGCGTTCGTCGCGTCGGCGCCGGACCTGGCCGTGGCGGTCGGCAACGCCGGGGCGATGGGTGCGCTCGGCGTCGGACTGATGCCCGCGCCGGAGGTGGCCGCCACGGTCGCCGCGATCCGGGCCGGGACCGGCGGCCCGTTCCACGTCAACCTGATCACCCCGTTCGCCACCGACGCGCACGTCGACGTGCTGTGCGGGGCGGCCGTGCCGGCTGTCTCGTTCCATTGGGGTCACCCGCCCCGGCGCTGGATCGACCGGCTGCACGACGCCGGGATCCGCGTCTTCGAGCAGGTCGGCACGGTCGACGACGGCCGTAGGGCGGCCGGCGACGGGGTGGACGTGATCGTCGCTCAGGGGCTGGAGGCCGGCGGGCACAGTCTTGCGACGCTTCCCACGTTCGTGCTGGTGCCGTTGATGGCGGACGCGGTCGCCCCGGCCATGGTGCTGGCCGCGGGCGGCATCGCCGACGGTCGCGGTCTGGCGGCGGCCCTGATGCTGGGTGCCGACGGCGTGTGGATCGGCACGCGGCTGGTCGCCACCGGCGAGTCCGGCGCCCACGACGGCTACAAACGACGGCTGGTCGCCGCGCCCGCCACCGCCACCGTGCGGACCTCACTGTTCGGTCCGGAGACCCCGGACTTCAACCCGATGCGCGTCCTGCGCAACCGGGTGACCGACGAGCACCCGGACGGTGGCGGCGACCGCCCGGTGATCGGCCACACCGTCCTCGGCGGCCGGGACATCGAGCTGCGCCGCTACACCGATGTCGTGCCGGTGCGCGGGGCCACCACCGGCGACCTGGACGAGATGCCGCTGCTGTCCGGGCAGGGCGTCGGCCTGATCGACGCCGTCAAGGACGCCGCCACCGTCATCGCCGACATGACGGCCGGGGCGATCACCATGCTGAACCGCCACCACACCCTCGGGAGGACCTCATGAAACGACTGCTCGCACTGCTCACCGTCGTTGCGGCGGCGGCCGGGACGACGGTGGGCACGGTGACGCCGGTGTCCGCGGCCGTCCTCGCCACCCGGACCGTGACCCTGTCCCAGAACGACGCCGGACGGTTCCTGGACGCCCACGAGATCGAGGAACGCGACTGGAACGTGGTGACCCGGCCGTTCCAGAACGACAGCACCCAACGCTGGGTGCTGACCGACCTCGGCACCGGCGAGTTCACCCTCCGGCAGGTCAGCAGCGGCCGGTACCTGGACGCGCACGAGGTCGCCAGCCAGTTCTACCGGGTCGTCACCCGCCCGGCGCAGGGCGACGCGACCCAGCGGTGGCGGCTGTGGAGTTACGGCGGCGGCTTCTACGAACTGCAGCAGGTCAGCAGCGGCCGTTACCTGGATGCCTCCCTGTCCAGCGCCCAGGACTTCCGCGCGACGACCCAGCCCCGCAGTTCCGGCAGCACCCAGATCTGGCGGATCGCCGACGTCTGAGTCACCCGTTGCGGAAGACGTGCCCCCGCCACAGACCATAAGAGATCCTTTCCGGGTACGCGGTGACGACGTCGACGGTGTCGAAAACGCGGGTGAGCTGCTCGCCGGCGCTCCAGGCGGGCCAGCCCGGGTCGCCGTGGGCCGCGAACGCGGTCCAGGCGGCCCGCATCCGTGCGGACAGGGCAATCGCGTCGTCGCCGGGTGGGTCGCCGATCAGCATCGCGGGCTGGGTGCCTGTCAGGTTGCCGAACACCAGCGGGACGTCGAGCCCGTGACAGGCGCCGAGAGCGCCGTCCAGTCCGGGGGCGGGCCAGCTCAACTCGTACACGAAAGCGGTGCCGTTGACCTTGAGCTGATTATCGGCGAGATGGATCGTCGGCATGCGGAACAACCAGTCCGAACCGACGATCTCGAAAAGCTGTTCCGGGGCGGCGCCGGGGAACGCCTCGCGGTAACCCCGGCCGCCGTCCGGCGCGAGCATCTCCAGCGCGGTGGCGGCCTGCTCCGCGGTGACCTCGCCGAGCAGGCCGGACATCGCGGTGAACAGCCGTTGCTCGTCGCGGGTGTGCCCGGCCAGCAGCGTGACGCCCGGATCGAGCGTGGCCTCCCACGGGCTCGTCGGCAGCACGTCGCCGTCGATCACCGGGGCGATGCGGATGTCGCGGTATCCGGCGGCACCCCAGCGCTCGGCGGGCGCGTCCGGGTTCGCAGCGATGGCGGCGGCCAGCTCGGCGGAGAAGAACGTGCCCGGCACACTCTGCGCGATGGCCCGCTGGAACAGTCCGGCCGCGCGGGGCATGGCCAGCAGCGCGGCGACCGAACCGCCGCCCGCCGACTCCCCGAAGACCGTGACCCGGCCGGGATCTCCGCCGAACGCGGTGATCGCGTCGCGTACCCACTCCAGGGCGGCGACCTGGTCGAGCAGCCCCCGGTTGGCCGGGGCGCCGTCGACGTGACCGAACCCCTGCACCCCGAGCCGGTAGTTGAGGGTGACCAGCACGACGTGGCCCTCGGCGGCGAGGAGACGGCCGTCGTACTCCGGGCGGCACGCGCTCCCGATCACGTAGGCGCCACCGTGGATCCAGACCATGACCGGCAGTCCCGCGCCCGGCCCGGGATCGGGCGACCAGACGTTGACGGTCAGGCAATCGTCGCCGGCCCCGGTCGCCTCCGCCTGCGGCACGGGCGGCCCGAACGCGGTGGCGTCCCGGACCCCGTCCCACGGCTGCGCGGGTTGCGGCGCGGCGAACCGGTGCGGGCCGACCGGGGGAGCGGCGTACGGGATGCCGCGGAACACGGCGACCCCGCCCTCCCAGGAGCCGCGCAGTGTTCCCGTGCCCACCCGGACTTCCGGTGCCGCCATGGCATTCCCCCCGCTCAGGACGGCAGCGCCGCCGTGAGGTCGATCTCGATGAGTTGCCCGGAGTAGCCGAGAGACGCCACCCCCAGCAGGGTGCTCGCCGTGGTGAAGGCGTCCGCCAGCGGCGAGGCCATGAGCTGCGCCCACACCCCGCCCAGGACGAGACTGTCGGGGCTGACCACGTAGACCACCGAACGGACCACGTCGGACGGTTTCGCGCCGGCCGCTTCGAGGACCGCAAGACAGTTCACGACGACCTGCTCCGTCTGCGCGGCGAAGTCACCCGGCGCTCCGACCACCTTGTCGTCCAGGTCGACCGGGCACTGCCCGGCGAGGTGCGCGAGCCGCCCCACCTCGGAGATCGTCACATGGCTGTAGCCGTCCGGCGCGTGCACCGTCGCGGGATTGAAGCGTTCGACCATCCGCCCATTATCGAAACCCCACCCCGATCAGACCACCGATTTTGTACGCGGAAACAGACCGTCCTCCTCGTCGACCCAGAAGGTGTGGCGCCCGTCGTCGCGCGCGGTGAACCCGAAGCGGGCGATACCGGGCCGTCCCCGCGCGTTCCACCACTCCCAGGCGTCCGCGACGTCCGGCCACCACGCCCGCGGCCCACCGAAGGCGACCGCCGACCGGCCGCCGGCGGGCAGGCCGACCTCGGCCCAGGAGCGGTCGCCGGCGACCAGGAAGACCCCGTCCCGGCCGTCGCGGACGGTGCCCCCGATCGCGGCGAGGTCCGGGATCGCCAGCTGCAGAACGAACCGGAAGTCGTCGCGACCGAAGTCGGCGAGCGGGATGCCGGTCGTGCCGGTGTGCGGGCCGTCGAAGTCGAAGGTCCCGCCTCCGTCGCGCATCGCGTGCGACCGCATCCACATGAAGTGCCCGGCCTCCGCCGTGAACCGTCCGGTGACCGCGTGGCCGGTGGTCTTGCGCGCGACGACGAGGCTGGAACTGATCCCGCCCCGCACGTCGGCCACGATCACCCCGCCGAGGCTCAACTGCCTGATCCAGGCGGCGGGAATCGCGGACACCCCGCAGGTGGCGATGACCCGATCGTAGGGTGCCCGGCCGGGAGATCCGTGGACGCCGTCCTCCGCGTACAGATGAGGAAAGATCTTCAACGCCGCGAGCCGCCGCCGGGCCGTGTCCACCAGGCCGGAGTCGACGTCGACGCTGGTCACCCGGTCGGCGCCGAGCCGGTGGCTGAGCAGCGCCGCGTTATACCCGGTGCCGGTGCCGATCTCCAGAACCCGCTCCCCGCCGGCGATCGCGAGCAGATCAAGCATCCGGGCCATCAGGCTCGGCCGCGTGGACGAACTGGTCGGCCAGGCCGGTCCCGTACCCGGAGAATCCTCGATCTGGGTTGTCAGCGCCACGTCCGAGTAGACCGCGGCGAGCCAGCGCCCGCGCCCGTCCCGATCGTCGCCGCTGACGATCTCACCGTCGTCGTCGAAGAACCGCGGCACGAGCAGGTGCCGGGGAACCTGCTCGAACGCGGCCCGCCAGTCCGGCGTCAACGCCCCGGCCCGCACCAGATCCGCGGCGAGCGCCGCCGCGTGCCCCCGCCACTCGGTCATCACCGGTGTCCTCCATCGCCTAATCCCGTAGTGCGCCGGTCACCGCCTCGATGCGGCGGCGGCCGTTGTCGCCGCGGTACCACGCCATGACGGCCTCGGAACGCTGCGGCTCGTAGGTCACCCGCCAGCCGTGGACCGCGACCTGATCGTCGAGGTACCACCGGTTCCACTCGCTCGACGCCTCCACGACCTCGGCCACCGCACCGCGGAACGCCTCCGACGGTAGGCCCTCCAACCCCCACCCGGGGCCCCTGCCGTTCACCGGGACCGCCTCCGTCCACGACCGGTCGGCCTGGATACTCTGCCCGACGGCGCAGGACTCGATCAGGTTGGTGGCGCTGTCGGCGATCCAGCAATCCGGCGACACCACACCGATCCGCCCGGTCGCCCAGCTCATCGTCAACAGATGGCCGCCCTCCTCCGAACCGACGGTCGCCACCAGGTCGCCGTCGCCGAGTTCGTCCCAGCCCGACGAGACGGAGTCGTCGAACTCGTAGCGATGCCGGTGAAGGCCGTCGCAGGGCAGCCTGCCGTCGCAGAAGGCCAGTCCGCCGAACCGGCGGACGAACTCGACCAGACGGTCCAGTCCGTCCGCCGGTCCGGGAACGACGGTGCCGGCGGCGTCGGCGCACTCGTACCACCGGCCCGGGTCGTCCAGGGAGATCGGCGAACGCACGGCGTGCTCGTCGAGGAACCGCTGTGCGCGCCCGCTCAACGACATCGGGAAGGGCATCACCACGGGTCCGGCGGTTCGAAACCGTCGATCCACCGGCAGAACGGATCCTTGGTGTCCTCGTCGCCCATCTCCGCGGGCTCGGGAACGATGTCCAGCGCGATCGCCGGGGCCGTCGCCCCGTAGGTGCGCCACAGCCAGTCCCGGAACGGCGCGTTGACCGGGTCACCGCCCTCGCGGTGCACCTGGGGCGGTGCGGCGAATTCCTTGTTCCAGCAGATGTCCTCGTAGCCGATCGCCAGCAGCCGCAGAAAGTCCAGCCCGTTGTCGGCGAGCACGCACGTCATCATCGAGCCGCTGCCGGAACCGAGGTGAACGATGCGCGTCCGCCCGTCGTCGTCGAGCCACAGCGCGCCGACGGACCCTTCGCCGCCGGTCTGCACGAACGGCCACAACCGCGCTCCGGGATTCCCCGCGGCGTCACCGAACCACGATTCCGCATAGGAGGCGGTCTCCTCCGCGGTGTAGCCCCGAAGCTCGACCTGCGTCCCGATCAGGTAGTCGTCGCTCAGCGAACCGTACAGTTCACCGTTGCGGGCGGTCGTCGCCAGCCCCTGTTCGTCGACCCACGCGAACAGCGCCTGCAAAGGCTCAAAGAATTCAAATCCCGGGGGTACGCGGGAAAGTGTCACGTCCAGGAATCCGCTCACGCCGCGAACCCTATGTTCAAGGAATCACCAGGAGTTTGCCGGTGGTCCCGCGTCCGGCGATGTCGACGTGGGCCCGATCAGCGGCTCATGACGCGCGGCTCCAGTCCGGCTTGCCGCCGGCCGCCGTCGAGGTGACGTCGGGGCCGATCAGCAGGAAGTGGGCCTCGTCGCCGTCGACTCGGGGACAGTGTTCGACGCCGCGGGGGACGACCAGCAGATCGCCGGGGCCCAGCGGGACGTCGCCGTCCCGGAGCTGGATCGTCATCCGCCCGGCCAGCAGCAGGAACGTCTCGTCCTGATCGTCGTGGGAGTGCCAGGTCGTCGAACGGGTCCCCTTGGCCACCTTGAGAAGGTTGCCGTTGGCGGCGGCGAGCACCCGCTGGGACCAGAACTCGGTCAGTCCGGCGGCCTCGTCGGCCACCGCGAATTTTGTCAGCATGTACTGATCATGAAGGCCGGGACGGAGCGGCGACGCTGCTAGAAATGACCGATGCCGCAAGGATCCTCACATCGGGTCGTCCTCGTCGTCGACGACCAGTCCAACCCGTTCGAGGTCGGCTGCGCGTGCGAGATCTTCGGCGGCCCGCTCCGGCCCGAAGTCGGATTTCAGCTGTACGACCTGCGGCTGGCCGCTCCCCGCACGTCGACGCCGATGCGCGACGGCCTGTTCGCGATGACCGCGGTGGGGCGCCTGGACGAGATCGACCGGGCCGACACGGTGATCGTGCCGAACCGGCCGTACGTGGAAACCGCCTCCCGCCCCGTCCTGCTGGCAGCCCTCCGCCGGGCCCATGCCCGGGGTGCCCGGCTGGTGGGCCTGTGCACCGGTGCGTTCACCCTCGCCGAGGCCGGCCTGCTCGACGGGCGCCGCGCCGCGGTCCACTGGGATCTGGCCACGGAGTTCCGGCAGCGGTACCCCCGGGTGAAGCTGGAACCGGACGTCCTGTTCGTCGACGACGGCGAGTTGCTGACCTCGGCCGGCAGTGCCGCCGCCCTCGACCTCGGGCTGCACATCGTCCGGCGCGACCATGGTGCGGAGATCGCCAACCATGTCAGCCGCCGGCTCGTCTTCGCCGCC
The DNA here is from genome assembly GCF_000962825.1 of Actinoplanes rectilineatus. Taxonomy (GTDB): domain Bacteria; phylum Actinomycetota; class Actinomycetes; order Mycobacteriales; family Micromonosporaceae; genus Actinoplanes; species Actinoplanes rectilineatus. The sequence goes on along the minus strand of NZ_JZKF01000007.1, from coordinate 157,517 downwards.
TACCGTGCCGGCGGTCAGCGTCAGTTCGTGGAGCGTCCGGTGCCCGAGGTCGCGGACCGGTCCCTCGGCGCGGTGATCACCTGGGCGCAACAGCACCTGGACGAGCCGATCACGGTCGCGGACCTCGCCGGCCAGGCCGGGATGAGCGCCGGAAGCCTGCACCGCCGGTTCCGGGCCGAGCTCGGCACCACCCCGCTGGCCTGGCTGACGGTGGAGCGGGTCACCCTGGCCTGCCGCCTGATCGAGCAGGGCGGGTACGGGATGGACGCGATCGCCCGCCGGGCCGGACTGGGCACGGGGGCCAACATGCGGGCCCTGTTCCACCGCCACCTCGGTGTCAGCCCGGCCGACTACCGCCGCCGTTTCACGGCGTGACGGGCCGACCGAGCAGGACGACTTTCGGCCGGCCTCAGGGGCTCTGCCGTCGGTCGTCTACGGACCGAAGGGGCACGGCTGCCCCCACGCACGGCGGGCCCGGTTGCTCCGAACGTCGGATCCGGCGGTGGGCGGTGTCGGGCGGCCGACAATCGTGTCCACCTGACGGGGCTGAATATTCGAGTTCTTCTACGTCGTGCGCCAGAATGACGGGAACCAGTTCCCCGGTGCGGGAGGGCAGTGTGCACGCGACACCATTGATGCGGACCGTTGTCACGACCGACATGGAGCAGGACGATCTCGCGTCGCTGATCCGGTACCTGCTCTACACGAACGAGCTCGACACGGTCGGGATCGTCTACACCAGCAGCCGGTTCCACTGGGCCGGGGACGGTGCCGGCACCACCTTCTTCCTTCCCGGTCGCGAATACGGGACGCCGCAGACGTCGTGGCGGTGGACCGGGGTCCGGACGATCCAGGATCAGGTGCTTCCGGCGTACGCGAAAGTCGTCAAGAATCTGCAGGATCACGACAGGAACTATCCGAGTCCGGAGAGGCTGGCGTCGCTGATCGCGGTCGGGAACATCGCGTTCGAAGGGGAGATGGCGTCCGACACCCCGGGGTCCGACCTGATCCGGGATCTGCTGCTCGACGACGATTCCCGGCCGCTGTACCTGCAGGCCTGGGGCGGGACGAACACCATCGCGCGGGCGCTGCGGTCCATCGAGGAACGGTTTTCCGGGACCGCCGAATGGACAGCCGTGCGGGCCGCGGTGTCGGCGAAGGCGGTGATCCTGGCCAGCGGATTCCAGGACGAGACGTATGCCGGATACATCGCCCCGCACTGGCCGCGGATTCGAGTCACGGACCTGTCCGGCGGGTACGCGACCTGGGGGTACAACTGCGACGACGGCCGGGGGAATACGCGCGGGGATCTGTTCGGCGGCGCCTGGCTGCGGCGCAACATTCAGATCGGGCCGCTGGGATCGTTGTACCGTTCGTGGCTGGACGGGCAGGCGATGGCCGGTGATCCGCTCGACGTTTTCGGGGATCCGGAGGCGGCGGCCGGCGGATGGTGCAAGCCGCTCGCGCCCTACGATTTCCTGTCCGAGGGCGACACCGCGGTGTTCCATCCGCTGCTCGACACCGGCCTGCGTGATCCGAGCGATCCGTCGCTGGGCGGGTGGGGCGGGCAGGCCCGTCAGGTATCGACCGAGCCGAATCTGTGGCGGCTTGTTCCGGTGGATTCCACGACCCGCTGGGCGACGGCCGCCCAATACGATTTCGCGGCCCGGATGCGGTGGACGCTCGCCCCGTCCGGCTCGGGCGCCTACCCGCCGCGGGTGCGGATCCTCGGCGGTTCCGGAACGGTCGCGCCCGGCGGGTCGGTCGTCCTCAAGTCGGAGGTCACCGGGCGCCGGGTGGCGTTGCGCTGGTGGCAGTACCGGGAGGAGGGCACGTTCCCGGGCGCGGTCACGCTGTCCGCCCGCTCGGACGACCGGGTGACCGTCACGATCCCGGCTGAGGCGCGGCCGGGGCAGACCGTGTCGATCATCCTGGAGGGCACCGCCGACGGGCGGCATCCGCTGACCCGCTACGACCGGGTGATCCTTAACATCGGGTGAACGCTGCACCACCGGTCACCGGTAGCGCCGAATCCGCCGGGCCGGCCGGGGTGCACGCCTAGCCTGAACGGCATGTCGTACGTTGCCGCCCGCGACGGCCGCAAGAACCGCAGCGCCGCCGGCCGGGCCCCGTCCGTCCCCACCACCATCGAGGGCATGCACGGCCAGAGCGTCGGCATCCTGCAGGTGCCGCACCACATGGCCGCCGGCCACCCCAGCCGCCGCCGGTACGACCTGGCCGACCCCGTCCAGTGCCGCAACGCGTACCAGCAGATCCTCTGCGAGGCGTCCTGCTGCAACGAGGTCGAGGACCTGATCAACCCGGCGCTGCTCCGGCAGGTGTGGCGCGACCTGCACCTGCCGAGCAAGGTCCGGGAGGCGTGGGAGACCCGCCATCCGGGTCTGCGCCGCCGGACCGTCGCCAGGTCCCCGGGCGGCGAGCGCACCGTCGTCACCCGGGTCAGCGGCGACCGCACGGACGTCCGCGGATTCACCCGGCCCGGCCGCGCCCGGTCGACGCGGATCGCGGTAACCCGCTGACAGACAGTCCGATGAGAATTGCCGCTTGACCCTGACGCAGCGTCAGGCCCGCATCCTTGCGGGCATGACGATAGAGGTACGCGGCCTGGAGAAGTCCTTCAAGGAAGTACGGGTGCTGCGCGGCGTCGACATCGACGTGGCGCCGGGCAGCATCTTCGCCCTGCTCGGCTCGAACGGCGCGGGCAAGACCACCCTGATCCGGATCCTGTCCACCCTGCTGCGCCCGGACGCCGGCAGCGCCCGCGTCAACGGCTTCGACGTCGTGACGCAGGCCGCGGACGTGCGCGAGTCGATCAGCCTCACCGGACAGTTCACCGCCGTCGACCAGATCCTCACCGGCCGGGAGAACCTCGTCCTGGCGGCCCGGCTGCGGCACCTGCGCGATCCCGGCGCCACCGCCGACGACATGCTGGGCCGCGTCTCACTGACCGAGGCGGGCGGGCGGCGGGCGGCGACGTACTCCGGCGGGATGCGCCGCCGGCTGGACATCGCGATGAGCCTGGTCGGGAACCCGCCGGTGATCTTCCTGGACGAGCCGACGACGGGACTGGACCCGCAGGGGCGCCTCGAGGTCTGGCAGATGGTCCGGGACCTCGCCGCCGGCGGCACGACCGTGCTGCTCACCACCCAGTACCTCGAGGAGGCGGAACAACTCGCCGATCGGATCGCCATCCTGCACGAGGGGCGGATCCTCGTCGACGGCACGCTCGCCGACCTGCGCGAACTACTACCACCCGCCGAGATCGAGTACGTGGAGAAGCAGCCGACCCTGGAGGACGTGTTCCTGACCCTGGTCGGGGGCCGGCGATGAGACACTTCCTCGGCGACACGACGGCGCTGCTGGGCCGCTCCCTGCGGCACATCCTGCGCAGCCCGGACACCATCATCACCACGGCCATCACGCCGATCGCCCTGCTGCTGCTCTTCGTGTACGTGTTCGGCGGCGCCGTCGACGCCGGTGCCGGGGAGTACGTCGACTACCTGCTGCCGGGCATCCTGATCATCACGATCGCGTCCGGGATCTCGTACACGGCGTATCGGCTCTTCCTCGATCTGCAGAGCGGCATCTTCGAAAGGTTCCAGTCGATGCCGATCGCCCGGCCGTCGGTGCTGTGGGCGCACGTGCTGACGTCGGTGATCGCCAACCTGATCTCGGTGCTGGTGGTGATCGCGGTGGCGCTGCTGATCGGATTCCGCAGCGGTGCGGGCGTGACGGCGTGGCTCGCGGTCGGCGGCATTCTGGCCCTGTTCACGCTGGCTCTGACGTGGCTCGCGGTGATCCCCGGACTGACCGCGAAATCCGTGGACGGCGCGAGCGGTTTCGCGTACCCCCTCATCTTTCTGCCTTTCATCAGTTCGGCGTTCGTGCCCACCGCGTCGATGCCCGGCCCGGTGCGGGCCTTCGCCGAGAATCAGCCCGTGACATCGATCGTGGACGCCATCCGGAATCTTTTCGCCGGGCAGCCGGTAGGCGACGGGCTCGGGACGGCGTTAGCGTGGTGCGTGGGAATTCTCGTCGTCGCCTACCTGTCCGCCACCCTGGTCTACCGGCGCCGGATCTCCTGATCCGATGCTGACGATCGGCCGGCTGGCCTCCTACGCGGGCGTCACGGTGCGCGCGGTGCGGCACTACCACCAGATCGGACTGCTGCCGGAACCCGAGCGGGACTCCTCGGGCTACCGCAGCTACGGCGCGACCGCCGTGGTGTCCCTGATCAGGATCCGGACGCTGGCCGACGCCGGGGTGCCGCTGTCACAGATCTCGTCGCTGCTGGACGCCGACGAGGCGACGTTCGCGGCGGCGGTGCAGCGCATCGACGACCGGCTGTCGTCGGAGATCACCCGGCTGGAGACGAGCCGCAAACAGATCGCCCAGCTGGCCGCCGGCGACAGCATGGCGTTGCCGCCGGAGGTCGTCGCCTACCTGCGGCGGCTCCGCGAGATCGGGGCGTCCGACCGCATCGTGGACGGCGAACGCGACGGCTGGATCCTGATGGCGGCCCGCTGGCCGGACGAGGTCCGCAAGTGGATGCCGGCCAAGTTCGCCGAGCTGGAGGATCCGCGGATGGTGCGCCTCTACCGCATCCTGTCCGAGGTGCACGACGCCGCAACCGTCGACGAGGCACTGTTGGAGGAGGTGGCCGACATCATGGTGGCGCTGCTGCAGGAGGCGTACGAGGCGGGCGTGGTGGTCAGCGAGGACGACCTGTCCCACCACCTGCTGGACTCACTCGCCGACGAGGCCGACCCGCGGGCGGCGACGCTGCGGGCCCTGCTGCGCAAGCGGGGCTGGGCCAGCTGGACCCGCCAGCACCCGCTGCCCGACCGCGCGTCCTGACCACCCGTCATCCCCTCGCAGAGGCGAACCGGCGTTGGGCGGCGGTCCGGAGCAGGGCTTTGCCGCGTACCAGAAAAAGATTGTCGTGGGGTGTCCGCGGCGGGGTCTGCCGTTCGAGGTTCGGGTAGGAACTACGAACTAAGGAGACCACGTCGACCATCACCACCGCAGGTGCGCCGCCCTGCTCGCCCGCCGATCGGATCACCCGGTCACTGCTCGGGTAAGGCGTCCTCGCCGGCCCGTTCTACGTGACCGTGAGCCTGGCCCAGGCGCTGACCCGGGACGGGTTCGCGCTGGACCGGCACTCGTGGAGCCTGCTCGCGAACTGCAGTCTCGGCTGGATCCAGGTCACCAACTTCATCCTCACCGGGTTGATGACCGTCGCCGCGGCCGCCGGACTGGGCCGGGCGCTGACCGCCGGCAAGGGGCGGCGTTCGGTTCCGCTGCTGGCGTCGGTCCTGGAAGTCGTCTATCTGATCTTCAATGCGGGGTACGCGGCGACCGGCGGCGACGACTGGATGCGGCCCGCGTTGTGCACGGAGGCGCTGCGACTCGGACGGATCCTGGCCGGTCTCGCCCCGGCGGAACCCGGGCGGTGGCGATCAGTCACGCCGGCGACCCCGGCCGCGCGCTCGCCATCGTGGACACCCTGGCGCTGCCCGGCTATCCGCTGCTGCCGGCGGTCCGCGGCGACCTGCTCGCGAAACTGGGCCGGGACGCCGAGGCGCGCGCGGAGTTCCGCCGGGCGGCGGCGATGACCCGTAACGCCGGCGAGCGGTCCCTGTTCGCCGCCCGTGGGTTCTCCGGCGAAAACCCGGTGTCGGGCGGCGGCGGGTGATGGTAGAAAGCCCCGGTGGAAGAGACTGTGGAGTACGCCGACCTGCTGCGCCTGATGGACGAACGATCGGCCGCCTTCCAAGCCGCGGTTGCCGGTGCGCCCAGCCTCGACGTGCAGGTGCCGACCTGCCCCGAGTGGACGCTGTTCGACCTGGTGCAGCACCTGGGGCAGGGACGCCACCAGTGGGCCGCCACCGTCGCCGCGGGTCCCGCCGACGGCCCCGCGCCCGTGTCCGTCCCGCCGGTTCCTCAGGATCGAGAAGACCTGATTTCCTGGTACGCGGCCTCAGTGCGTGAACTGCTCGACGCGCTGCGGGCGGCCGGACCGGACCGTGCCTGCTGGACCTGGTGGGGCGCGTCGCAGTCGCCGCAGACGAGCCGTTCGGTCGCCCGGCACCAGCTCCAGCAGTTCGCCGTGCACGCGTACGACGCCCAGGTCACGGTGGGCGCCCCGCAGCCGCTGCCCACCGAGGTGGCGCTCGACGGCGTCGACGAATTCCTGACCACCTGCTGCGCGACGACCGGCCGGTGGCCGCACAAGCCGGCGGTCGTCGACTACCACGCCACCGAGGGCCGTTCCTGGCGCGTCCGGCTCTCCGCGGAGGGCGCCCGTGTCGCCCGGCTCCAGGATGACGAGAAGGCCGACGTCGCCGCGTGGGGCACCGCGAACGAGCTGGTCATGTTCTTCTACGGCCGGATCCCGGCGGAGGCCCTGCGGGTCGAGGGCGATGCGGGCATCTTCGACCAGCTCTTCGCCTGGGAACCCGAGGTCTAGACACCTTCGCAGTCAGGGTCTGCCTGCGTGGTGACTTCGGGCGCGCTGACCACCCGAAAACACCACACCCCCACGGGTGTGGTGACTTGGGGCGCGCAGCGCGCCCGTATTCACCACACCCACAACGGCGTGGTGATTTCGGGCGTCCAGCGCGCCCGTATTCACCACGCCCCCACGGGTGTGGTGAATTGGGGCGTCCAGCGCGCCCGTATTCACCACACCGCCACGGGTGTGGTGAGTTGGGGCGTCCAGCGCGCCCGAAATCACCACGCGGATGGGCTTCGCACCCTGACCACGAAACGTGTCTGGATCTGGACACGTTCCGACATCGACTGAGCCGTTCGCAGGGACGCAGTGTCGCGCTGGTGGGCCGGCAGGGAGAGACAGTTGATCGATGGCGTCCTCCAGTGCGTCGAGCGCCGCGGGTGACGGCCCGCGGGTCCGCGTCGGCGTATCACCGTCACGATGCCGCTGACGGACCCGCCGGGGCGTCGGCCGGGAAGTCGGTCGAGCGGGACAGCCGCTCCCAGGTGGCGATGTCGTGGTCGACGGCGGCCCGGCCGGCGCGGACGACCGTCAGCGCGTCCGATCCGAGGATCAGATGGCGGGGCGGCTCGGGCACGTCCAGGATGTGCAGGACGGCGGCCGCCGCGCGGGCCGGGTCGCCGAGCTGCCGGCCGCTGGCGTCGCGGCGGGCCTCGCGGATCGGGCCGAAGAGGTCGTCGTAGTCGGCGATGGTCCGCGGTGCCCGGGTCATCGACCGTCCGGCCCAGTCGGTGCGGAACGAACCGGGTTCGATCGCGGTGACGTGGATGCCGAACGCCGCGACCTCCTTGCCGAGGGATTCGAGGATGCCTTCGAGGGCGTACTTGCTGCCGCAGTAGGCGGAGACGCCGGGGAAGCCGGCCAGCCCGCCCATCGAGGTGACGGCCAGGATGTGGCCCCGGCGACGTTCGCGCATGTACGGCAGCACGGCCTGGATGGTCGCGGCGGCGCCGAAGACGTTCGCGTCGAACTGGGCGCGCAGGGCGGACAGCGGGGTCTCCTCGAAGGTGCCCTCCAGCCCGTACCCGGCGTTGGCGATCAGCACGTCGGCCGGGACGTCGCGCAGGGCGGCGAAGACGGCGTCGTCGTCGGTGACGTCGAGGATCCGGGCCTGTGCCCGCTGCGGGTGCCGGGCCTCGAAGGCGGCCGCGTCGGCGTCTGTGCGGACGGTCCCGACGACGGTGTGGCCGGCGTCCAGCGCGGCGACGGCGATGGCCTGGCCGAGGCCGCTGCTGACCCCGGTGATGAGGATGGTGGGGGAAGTCATGCGGCCAGCGTGTACCGGCGGCGGTCCGCCAACCAGGACGTGACGTACCCCGGCACCGCGACAGGGCAGACCCTAGCCTCGGGGGATGACCGGCAACGACCTCGGCGAGTTCCTGCGCGCCCACCGCTCCCGGCTGCGGCCCGAGGACGTGGATCTTCCGTCGTACGGGCGGCGCCGGGTCGCCGGGCTGCGGCGCGAGGAGGTCGCGGCCCTGGCCGGCATGAACGGCGACTACTACGCGCGGCTGGAGCAGGGCCGCGAACGCAGCCCGTCACCGCAGGTGCTGGCGGCGATCGGGAACGCCCTGCGGATGGACGGCCCGGCCCGGGAACACCTGTACCGGCTGGCCGGCGCGGTCCCGGACGGTCGGCCGGCGCCCCGCGAGACGGTCACCCGGCCGCTGCGGCACCTGCTCGACGGGTACACCGCGGCCCCCGCGTTCGTCCTCAACCCGGCCAAGGACGTCATGGCGGCCAACCCGCTCGCCGAGGCGCTGTTCGCTGCGTTCGAGACATTCGCGACGGCCGGCAACCTGGCCCGGATGACGTTCCTCGACCCGGCCGCCCGGCGGTTCTTCCGGCGGTGGGACCGGTTCGCCGCGTCGATCGTGGCCGGGCTGCGCCACGCCGGTGGCCTCTACCCGGACTACCCCCGCCTGTACGAGGTGGTGGGTTCGCTGCGCGCGGAGAGCGAGGAGTTCGCCGCGCTGTGGGCGTCGCCGACCGTGTACGGCAAGACCCAGGACGCCACCGAACTGCAGCACCCCGACGTCGGGCCGCTCGCCCTCGTGTCGCAGTCCTTCGACGTACGCGGGGCGGCGGGCCAGCTCCTGGTCGTCTACCAGCCCGAACCCGGCAGCCGCTCGGCCGAGGCGCTCGCGCTGCTCGGCTCCCTGCACGCCCGTTCCGGTGGAAAGGGCATCCGACCGTGAGCCCGGCGATACCGCAGAGTAAGGGTTCGGGGTCTGGTGGGCGGCGGGACGGTGCTTGGCGCGTACACCAGGAGGGGTGCGGGAAACGGTCAGGAGGTGGCGCGGGAGGACCAGGCCGACCACAGCTGGGCGTAGCGGCCCCCGGCGTCCACCAGCTCCGCGTGTGGGCCGTCCTCGACGATCGTGCCGTGTTCCATGACGATCACGCGGTCGGCGGCCGCGGCCTGCGTCAACCGGTGGGCGACCACCAGCGCGGTCCGGCCCTGCAGCGCCGCCGTGGCCGCCGACTCGAGGTCGCGGGCTCCGGCGCTGCCCGCCTCGGCGGTGGCCTCGTCCAGGACCACGACCGGCGGGTCGAGCAGGACCACCCGGGCCAGGGCCAGTTGCTGTGCGCGGGCCGCCGTCAGCTGGAAACCGCCGTCGCCGACCACCGTGTCCAGACCGTCCGGCAGGGAACGTGCCCAGGTCAGCGCGCCGACCCGGTCCAGGGCGGCGGTCACCTCGTCGTCGGTGGCGGCGGGGCGGGCCAGGCGCAGATCTTCCGCGAGGGGGCCGGCGAAGACGTGCGTCTCCTGGCTGACGATGGCGATCGTCTGGGCGGTCAGGTCGGCGACCGGGATGCCACCGACGGTGACCTGGCCTTTCTCCGGGCGCAGGATGCCCGCGGCCAGCGACGCCGCGGTGGTCTTGCCCGCGCCGGTCGAGCCGACCAGGGCGACCAACTCGCCGGGGGCGACGCGCAACGACACGCCGTTGAGGACCGGGGCGGTGCCGTCGTAGCTGAAGCTGACGTCGTCGAGGGCCAGGTCCCGTCCGGCGGCGGCCTGCCCCGAGGACCGGTCCTCGGTCTCCATGCCGATCACGCCGACCAGCCGGGCCAGGCTCGCCCCGGCGTCCTGGGCCTTGTCGAAGGTGACCATCAGCATGGCGATCGGGTTGAACAGCCGGTGGAACAGCAGGGCCGCCGCGGACACCTCACCCACAGAGACATCTGCCTGGTGTACGAGGAGGAACCCGGTCACCAGCACCGCGGCGAGTCCGGTCAGCTCGGCCCGGTTGATGCGTCCCACGAAGCGGGTGTAGAGCGCGAACACCCGAACCGAGATGTCCCGGGCGTGGGCCGACGCGCCCTCGATGTCGGCGAGGTGCCGGTCCTCGAGGCGGTAGGTGTGGACGGTTCGCAGTCCCTGCATGCCTTCGACGAACAGCTGGGAGCGGGCGGCGATGGCCACCCGTTCCGCCGCGTAGGAGGGTGCCGCCTTCGGCAGGTACCACCGCAGCGCCAGGGTGTAGAGCGGCACCGCGACCGCCCCGGCCAGGCCGAGCCGCCAGTCGATGCCGACCATGGTGGCGAGGCTGAAGACGGCGAGCAGCACCGCCGAGATCATGCCGGGCAGTACGTCGGAGACGGCCTTGTCGATGGCGGTGATGTCCGCGCCGACCCGGGACAGCAGGTCGCCACGGCCGGCCCGGTCGAGGACCTGCGCGGGCAGGCGCAGGGCCGTGCCGACGGTACGCTCGCGCAGCCCGGCCAGGATCCGCCCGCCGAGGCGGCTGATCAGATATCCGGAGAGTCCGGTGGCGCCGCCGCCGACGATCGCCGCGACGACGATGGTCACCGCGATCGGGAGGATCGCGCCGGTGTCGCCGCCGCCGCGGATGCGGTCCACGAGCAGGCCCAGCGCGTACGCCGGAACCGTCGACGCCGCGGCCGCGACCGCCCCGGCGAGCAGGGTGAGGGCCGTCGCGCCCTTGCGGGCCCGCAGCTCGGCGCCCAGCCAGGCACGGCTTTCCCGGGGTTCGGCCACCGGCAGCAGCAGGGCACTCATCGCAGAACCGTCCGTCGGTAGGTGTCGTCGCCGGCGCTGAGCGCGGCGTGCGGGCCTTCGGCCGTGACCACGCCGTCGCCGATGACGACGACCCGGTCCGCGGCGGCGAGCAGTGCCGGGCTGGTGGTGATGACGACAGTGCCGAAGCCGGTGCCGGGGCCGTGACGCAGGGCGCGGATGCCGTCGGCGATGGCCTGTTCGGTCACGGCGTCCACGGCTGTCGTCGGGTCGTGCAGCACCAGCAGCGGTGGCCGGGCGAGCAGGGCGCGGGCCAGGGTGACGCGCTGGCGCTGGCCGCCGGAGAGGTTCGCGCCGCGTTCGCTGACCGGGGCGCCGAGTCCGTCGGCGTGCAGGTCGGTGACGCCGTCGGCGGCGGCCGCCCGCAGTGCCGCGGTGAGGTCGTCGCCGCCGGTCGCGGCGAGGTCGATGTTGGTGGCGAGGGTGCCGGTGAACAGGTCGGTGCGGTGCGGTTCGACGTGCAGCAGCCGGCGGGCCCGGGAACGGTCCACGGACTCGAGGCGTTCGCCGCCGAGCAGGATGTCGCCGGCGTACCCGTCCGGGATGGACAAGACGGTGACCAGCGCTTCGGCGTCGGCGGGCCGGTGGGCGACGACACCGACGAACTCGCCGGGCCGCACGTGCAGGTCGAGGCCGGCCAGCGAACCGTGGGTGACGCCGGCCAGCCGCAGGTCGCACGTGTCGCCGGACGGGTCGGCGACGCCCGCGGGCAGGATCAGCCCGGCGGTGACGACCGAGGCGACCCGGTCCGCGGCGGCCCGGGCGGCGGCCACCCAGCTGGGCACCACGGCGAGGGTGCCGAACGGTTCGATGAGGAACTGCGCGGAGCCGATCACGGTGATGAACTGGCCGACGGTGATCCGGTCGGTGAGCGCGAACCAGCCGGCCGCGATGGCGATGCCGCCGGCGAGCAGGGTGCTCAGCATGGTCGAGCCGCTCAGGTAGGCGTTGGTGGTGCGGGACGCGCGCAGGGTGGCGTCCAGCGACCGGCGGCTGACCACCCGGTACCGGTCGGCGGCGGCGTTCTGCGCGCCGATGCCGCGCAGCGGCCGCAGTCCGGTGACCAGGTCGGTCGCCAGTGAGCTGGCCCGCCCGGCCTGTTCCTGCTGGTCGGCGACCCGGCGGCTGATCAGCGGGCCGGTCAGGTTGAGCACGGCCAGCACGATCGGGGTGGCGATCAGCACGATCAGGCCGAGCGGCGGCGAGATCAGCAGCAGGGTGACCGCGCTGACCACGACCGCGATCAGGGCGCTGGCGATCCGCGGGATGTGGTCCAGGAAGTACGAGGTGTAGTCGGCGTCGATCGTCGACACGGCGAGCAGGTCACCGGCCCGCCGGTCGGTCCGCAGGCCGCGCGGGTCCAGGATCCGGGCGGCGACCTCGACCCGCAGCCGGTGGCCCTCCTCGGCGATGGCCCGCTGCAGGAACCGGGCGGCGTAACGGTAGGTGACCGCGAGGACCAGGAAGAGCAGGGCGAGGGCGCCGACCCAGGTCAGCAGGGCGGTCACGTCACCGGTGGCCACCGCGCGGTCGACGATGACGCCGATGAACACCGGCACGAGGGCGGCGCAGAGCTGATAGATGCCGGACAGGCCGGTGCCGGTCCAGAGGCGCCGGCCGTTGCGCGCCACGGCCCTGGCCAGGATCGCAGTGCCGGGTTTCGTGTTGCTGGGCACTGCGGGACTCCCTCATCGACCTCACCCACCGAGCGGCTTAGGCTAGCCTAACCAGGGTGAGCCGGAACAACCGGATGGTGCGGTGCGAGGCCTTCTTGCGGTACGCGTCGTAGCCCGGCCACTGATCCAGCACCAGTCTCCAGAGCCGTTCCCGCTCCTCGTCACCGGCCTCACGCGCGGTGACCGTCATCTCCCGGCCGTCGAGGGTGACGGTGGCCTCCGGGTTCGCCCGCAGGTTCCACGACCAGGCCGGATCCTTCTCCCCACCCCAGTTCGACGCGATCACGATCAGGTCGTCGCCGTCGCGGACGAACTGCAGCGGCTGGCTGCGCGGCAACCCGCTGCGCCGGCCGACGGTCGTCAGGATCAGCGACGGCGCCATGCCGAGGGCGACCATCCGGCCACGCGTCACCCGGCCGAGCCAGCGGTCCACACCGACCAGGCTGCGGGCGGCCGGCGTGAAACCGGGCAGGGCGCTCGCCGCCCGCCAGAGCCTTCTCCAGACGATCATCCGTGCAGGATAGTCATCGATGCCCGGGCAGCGTGCCGAGGCCGTCCTCCCCGGATCCGCCGGCCGCGGCTCCAGGTGGGGCAGGGTCCGGCCGTGCCATCAGCGGCCCCGGTCGTGCCATCATCGGCGGGTGCGCCACGAGGAACGCCTCCCGACCCGTACCCCGCAGTCCCGGGCCTTCGCCGACCGGGTGCAGGCCGCCATGACGCTGAGCGCCCGCCTCAACGCCCTGCCGTTCGACGACCTCCCCGCACGGCGCGCCCTGCTCACCGAGATCTTCGGCGGCCCGGTCCCCGAATCGCTGTCCGTCCTGCCGCCGTTCCACTGCGACTACGGCCTGAACGCGACGTTCGGCGAACGCGTCTTCATCAACCAGGGCTGCTATTTCCTGGACTTCGGCGGCATCACGATCGGCGACCGCGTCCTGATCGGCCCGCGGGTCACCCTGACCACCGCCGGGCATCCCGTCGACCCCGGCGAGCGGTTCGCCTTCATCACCCACGCCCCGATCGTCATCGAGGACGACGTGTGGATCGGCGCCGCCGCGACCATCACCCCCGGCGTGACGATCGGTCACGGGTCGGTGGTGGGCGCGGGCGCGGTGATCGCCAAGGACGTGCCGCCGCTGACCGTGGTCACCGCCACCAGCCACATCGAACGCCGGCACCTGGGCGCCGTTCCGGATCAGACGTGGTGAAGGGCCAGGACCAGGCCCGCGACCAGGCCGGCCACAGCCGCCACCATCCCGCGTCCATCGGTCCGGTGTAACCTTCGGCGGCGGGGCACACCGGATGCGGCGGCTGTCGTCGGCGGCCCTACCATCCCGACCATGACGCGTACGACGCCGCCCCGCCCGCTGGACATCACCGCCCATTTCCCGGAGCTGAGCGGGTATGCGACGACCGCCACCCGCCTGCACCCCCGGCCGGGCGAGCCGTCCTCCGCGGAGAGTTCCGTCGGCGGGCCGCTGCTGTGGCCGTCCGGCGAGGAGTGGCCGGTGTGCACCGACGCGGACGCGCACGACGTCTTTCAGATCCAGACCCCGGACACGGTACGCCGCAGCCGCCGCATCTACGCCGCGGCGACGGCGCGGGCCGCCGCCTCCGGGGAACGGTACGCGCTGACCGACGCCGAGCGGGCCGAGCTGGCGTCCGTCGAGTTCACCGAGCCGCACGACCTCGTGCACCAGCCGATCCCGCTGGTGCCGGTGGCGCAGCTGTTCCGCTCGGACGTTCCGGATTTCGCCGGGCCGGAGGGGACCGACCTGCTGCAGGTGCTGTGGTGCCCGCTGGACCACCCGTCGGAGGGGCACAACCCGAAGGTCCGGGTGTTCTGGCGTTCCCTCGCGGACATCACCGACCCGTTGATGGTGGCGCCCACCCCGCCGGCCGTCAACGAGTCGTACCTGCCCACGCCCTGCACGGTGTCCCCGGAACAGGTGCGGGAGTTCCCGTACGGCGGTCTCCTGCCGATGCAGCTCGACGACCGGATCCGGGTGTGGGAGAAGTCCCTCGACGGGATCGCCTACCAGCGTGACCTGTCGCTGGCGCCGGGCTGGAAGGTGGGCGGTTTCGCCGACTGGTCGCTGACCGATCCGCAGCCGGTCGACTGTGCCGAGTGCGGCAGTGCGATGCTGCTGCTGTTCACCGCCGACTCCACCGAGTGGGAGGGGCAGGGCGGCAGTTGGCGTCCCGTGGACGAGCCGGGCGGCGCCGCGGCCAACCCGGTCGACGTGACCATCGGGCGCGGGTACGCACTGCACGTCTTCCGCTGCCCGGTGTCGTTCGAGCACCCGCCCGCCACGGTCATGCAGTAGCGCGTACCCCGGAAAGGGTCTGTTCTCGGAGGATGTCGGCGTGGCCGCAGTGCTGGGCCAGCTCGCGGAGCACGTGCAGGTAGACCCAGCGCAGCGGGAGCGGACCGCGACGGTTGCCCAGGATCATGTCGTCCAGGGCGAGCGGCGCGGTGTGGCGGCGGGAGTCCGCGCAGGCCGCGCGGTAGGCCGCCTGGACCGACACGATCGTGTCGGACTCGTGCAGGACGAACGACTCGTCGGGTGAATCCGGGATGCCGATCTCGGTGCGGGGGCGGCGCGTGATTCCCTCGTCGAACCAGACCCGTTCGACGAAGGTCGCGTGTTTCACCAGGCCCAGCAGCGTGGTGCGCGAGGGTACCAGCCGAACCCGGGCCTGAGCTTCGAAAAGACCGGTGAGGCTGTCGTGCAGGGATCGACGGTGCTCGTCGAGGAAGGCCTCCCACTGCTCGCGCAGGTCGTGCTGGAAGACATCGGCCGAGGTCAAGGTCATGGAAACAGGATAGGTCCCGGGTTAGTGCCAACCCCGGATGACCTCACAGCTGCTTCACAGCCGCCGGTGTCTGATGTGCGCAGAGCGGCCGGGTCACCGCGGCCGCCGGACGGGGAGGAAAGCATGACAGAGGCACAGAGACGGCACCGGTTCCGGTGGCCCGCAGTCGGCGCTGCCGCCGGTGTGGTGGTGCTGACCCTCTCCGGTGTGGGGGTCGCCGAGGCGGCCACCGCGCCGCCCGCGCTGAGCTTCGTGGCGGCGACGCCGAACGTGACCGCCGAGCGGTACGACGCGGAGGGCGAGTTCTACCTATCCCTCGACCTGGGCCTGCACGCCATCGCGGGCAAGGACGCGTTCGAGGTGCGGGCGAAGCGCACCGGGTACGACAAGCCGATCACGGCGACCCGTACGGTCGTCAAGAACGGCAAGAAGACGCAGGTGAAGCTGCCGGCCGGGACGGTGAAGGACTTCACCGGGCTGAAGGATTTCACCACGATCACCATCAAGGACAAGGCCGGTAAGACGGTCACGTCCTACCAGACGTCGTTCTGCGGCAACGCGTACTCGTCGGGCCGGACCCGGCGGGACGCGCCGGCGACGAACCCGTACCCGACCCGGTGCGGCGGGGAGAACCCGTTCACGCTGGGCGCGGTCTGGGGTGTGCAGGCGGGCTGGGACGCGGTGGTGGCCGACCAGCCGGCTTCGGTGAACGGTCTGAAGAAGGTCAAGGCCGGCAAGTACACGGTCACCGCGACCGTGAACGCCAAGTACCAGAAGATGTTCGCGATCCCGGCGAAGAAGGCCACCGCCAAGGTGAACCTGACCGTCGTCGACGTGAAGTTCGACGAGGAGAAGCTGGCCGCGGCGAAGGCCGCGGACGCCGCGACGAACCCGGGCGTCGCCGCGCAGGTGGCGTCGGAGCACGACCTGCACGACGGGGAGGGCGACGCGAGCCGCCAGGTCTCGTCGTTCCGGCCGGAGTTCCGGGCGGCGGCCAGCCGCCCGGCGACCTCCGCGAAGGCGCCGGCCGGGCCGCGCCCGGACCTCAAATCGCTCCCGGCCTGGGGGATCTCGCTCACCCAGGGGGAGGACGAGAAGACCGGCAAGGCCAACGGCAAGTGGTACGTGAACTTCGGCGCCACCGTGTGGAACGCCGGATCGTCCCCGCTCGTGGTGGACGGTTTCCGCCGTACCGGCACCGAGCTGATGGACGCCTACCAGTACTACTTCGACGCCAAGGGCAAGCAGGTCGGCTCGAAGGCGGCCGGCACGATGGAGTGGGACGCGCGCGAGGGCCACATGCACTGGCACTTCACCGACTTCGCGCAGTACAACCTGCTCAAGGCCGACAAGAAGCTGGCCGTCCGCAGCGGCAAGGAGGCGTTCTGCCTGGCCAACACGGATGCTGTCGACTACACCATCAAGAGCGCCAAGTGGCGTCCGGACAACACCGACCTGTCGACGTCCTGCGGGGCGAACACGGTGGTGGCGGTCCGCGAGGTGCTGGACATCGGCAACGGTGACACGTACAGCCAGGACCGTCCGGGCCAGTCGTTCGACATCACCGGCCTGAAGAACGGCACCTACTACATCCAGGTGCTGGCCAACCCGTCGAAGCGGCTGTCCGAGCTGAGCACCACCAACAACTCGGCACTGCGCAAGATCGTCATCGGTGGCACGGCGAAGAAGCGCACGCTGAGCGTTCCGAAGGTCAACGGCATCGCCGGCTGATCATCTGCTCATCACGGAGCCCGGATCCCGCGTGGGGTCCGGGCTCTGCCGTGCGGGGTTGCGCCGTCCGGACCGTGGTGCCACGGTCTACGTCCATGGACGTGATGATCGGCGTCGCCGACGCGATGCCCCGCCGGCCCGGCGCGCCGGAGTCGCCGCCGGGCACCCGGTTCCACGACGGGGTGGCCGTGCGGGAGCACACGTTCCGGATCGCCGACACGGTGTCGGCCACGATCGGCGCGGGCGATCTGCCCGTCGTGACCGGCGACGACAGCGCGATCCTGCTGGGCTGCCTGGCCGGCGCGGGCCGCCACGAGCGGACCGGGCTCGTCCACATCGGCGGCGGCGCCGACTTCCGGCACCCCGGCAACCATGACTTCACCGAGCCGGGCGCCGCTGCCGACTCGAGCCTGGCGCTGGCCACCGGCCGTGGCGAGCTGCTCCTGACGGACTGGCCGGGAACCCTGGTCGCGGACCGGGATGTCGTCCGGGTCGGCGATGACGACGGGACGCCGCTGCCGTTTCCCACCATCGGCGTCACCGTGCCCGCCACGACCGCCCGGCGGGTGATCGAGCTTCTCCCGGATGTTCCCGCGCTGTGGATCCACGTCAACGGCGACGTGCCCGGAGTGCTGACCGTCCTCAGAGAGACGGGCCGTGTGGTGGGGATCAGCATCACCACCGGGTCACGATCGTGAACGGCGACGGGCTCTTCGACCCCCTGATCGGTACGTGGCGGACCCGGATCCACTACCTCACCTCGGGGCGCGAGGTGGACGGCGACTGGGAGTTCGGTCCCGCCCTCGACGGCCGGGCCGTCCTCGACGTGTGGCGGGTGCCGTCCGCGACCGTCCCGGTGCCCGACGCCGATCGTGAGGTCGGGCTCTGCGTGCGGATCTGGGATCCGCGGCTGCGCCTGTGGCGTTTCACGTTCCATTCCACCGCGACGACAACCGTGATCAGCATGTACGCGCGAGCGATCGGTTCCGAGATCATCCTCGAACGGGCGGTCGCGGACCGGATCGAACGCTGGGTGTTCTCGTCGATCCTCCCGGACACGTTCGCCTGGCGCAGCGACGTCTCCGTCCGGGGCGGCGAGTGGTCCACCGTGCAGACCCTGACCGCCCGCCGGACCTGAGCCCGCGGGGCCCGCGTCGCGTCCGGGATCTCGGCGGCCACGGGGTGATGCCGTTCAGCTCAAGTCGGTCCTGAGTTTGGTGCCGGCTTCCGTGAGCGGCCGACATGATCGGTGGCATGACGGTCGGTGCGGCCGTTGCTCACGGTCCGTCCATGGGTCGAATGCGGCTCTGGTTGACGGCTGGTCGTTGCGGGCCGTCGCCGGGATTCCGTGGTCTCCGCTGTCGGAGAACAGCAGATCGACTACGACCGACTCGTCTGGGGTTCTCCGCACGACGCGACCCGGGGTGACGGTTTGGTCAAGTCCATGTCACCCGGCCCATGTTGATCGGGGCATATGAAGCTAATGATCAACTTGGCGGGACGGCGGCGGGCCAGGGGGTGCCGGTGGCGGCGTCCCAGCGGCGGACCGCGGTGCCGTCCGCGGAGAAGAGCGTGGGGCGGCCGTCCACCGGCATGGCGACGATCGCCGTCGGGGCGCGGCGGTGGCCGTACATCAACGGCCCGGACTGCTCGCCGGTGGCCGCGTCGAAACGGACGATCTGGCGGTCGACGGCGGCCGCCAGGTAGGTGCGGCCGTCCACCTCGTACGAGCAGAGCCCCGAGTTCTCGCCGACGATCTGGACGGGATCCAGGTCCGCGCCGGTCTCGGGATCGACCCGGCGCAGGATGCTGAGGCGTACGACCGCCCACCTGTCCTGCCCGTCCACCCGGTGGTGGACCGGCGGCGGGAGGTGACCCTCGAACGCGGGACCGGCCGGCCGGCCGCTGGACCGGTCGACGATCGTGATCCGCGGCTGGCCGTCCGGCCGGCGGTTGACCACGACCAGGTGCCGTTCGCCGGCGTCGAGCAGCTGCTCCCCGGGCCGGGACAGCACCGTCCCGGCCGGAGTTCCGGTACGCGTGTCGAATGCGGCGACCGTGCCGTCCGCGTACCCCACGAAGGCGGTGTCACCCGCGACGGCCAGCCCGTTCGACCGGGACCGCCACCACCGTGGCCACCGCCCGGGCCGGGTCAGCCGGATCCGGTGCCAGCGGGTTCCGTCCAGTCGCCACAGGACGGGGCCCGATGTCAGCACCCCGAGGCCCTGGTCGTCGGCGAACGGCACGACCCGCATCCGGGTTCCCCAGTGGTCGTGGCCGGCCGGGTGCGGCCAGGCGTCCGGCGGCCCCGGGTAGTCGAAGGTGTGCCGGACCGCACCACCATCCGGAGACCGGAACGCCAGCCCGGTCTCCTCCCAGGTGACCAGCAGGCCGCCCGCCACCGCGAGCAACCCGGCCGGAGCCGCCATCAGCGCGCGGGCAGTGCCCCGCCAGACCGGTTCCTCGGCGCCGCCCAGCAGGCGACCGGAGTCCACATCGTCGAGCAGTTGCTGCGGGGTGGACAGCTGGAATGCCGAGCGGCCCAGTCGGTGCGCCTCGAGCAGGTCGGGCCGGGCCGCGTCCACGGCGGCGCGCAGGCCGTCGACCATCGCGTCGAGTTCGTCGCCGGACATCGTGGGCCGGTCCAGGGCGGCGCCGACGATGCTGTCCACGAGCTCCAGGGCCGTCTCGCTGCCGACCCCGGACGGCTGGGCGGCGATCCGGGCCAGGAAGCCGATGACCGGGATCGCGGCCGGCCGGTAGCCCTCCGACTGCACGCAGGTGTGCACCCAGCTGTAGTCGTTCTCCCGGTCCTCCAGGACGGCGCCGATCCGGTGGTCGCTGTCGCCCTCCTCGGCGAGTTTCCGCAGCGCGGCGACGAGTTCAACGGCCTCGTCCGGGGCGAGCAGCCCGTCCCACAGTGCCGGGTCGAGCCCGTCGAGTGTCCCCATATCGATCATTATTCAGGTGGCGAGTCCAGGGTGTACCGGCGCTGTAACAGGATCGCGGCGGTCATCAGGGCGGCCGGGAGCAGGGTGAAGCCTAGCCGGACGGCCGTCAGCGCCACCGGTGACTGGACGGCCTGGCCGACGGCGGTGGAGGCGACGAAGCCGCCGAGGGCCAGGCAGGCCGCGTACAGGTACGGGCCGGTCGCGCCGCCGGTGGCCTCCGCGGCCGTCCACAGTCCGGTGTAGCTGCCGGCCCGGGCCGCGCCGTCCGGGCCGGCGGCGGCGATCACGTCCGGGACCATCGACAGCGGCATGAGCTGCATCGCGGCGAACGCGACGCCCAGCACCACCATCGCCGCGACCGGGACGGTCAGGCCCACCCGGCCGCCGGTCGCCAGGACCAGCGCGCCGGCCACGAACGCCGCCTGGGCGGCCAGCAGGCAGCGCTGCTTGCCGAACCGGCGGGCGGCCAGCACCCACAGCGGTGTGGTCAGCACCGCCGGGGCCATGAAGACCGCGACCAGCGCGGGTGTCAGGTCCGGCCGGCCGAGCTCGTACCCGGCGAAGTAGGGCAGCCCGGCCAGCACCAGGTTCATCGTGACCGCCATGGTCAGGTACGACGCGGTCAGCGCCCGGAAGTGCCGGTCCTGCCAGGCCGCCAGGAGACCGCCGCGGCCGCCCGGGGCGGGAGGCGGGGCCGGGGCGGCCCGGGCCAGGCGGCCCACCCCGAGGATCCCGGCCAGCATGGCGAGGAGCATGACCGCGCCCAGGATCGCGGCCATGCGGGCGTAGTCGCCGGCGTCCGGGGCGCCGCCGGTGAGCAGCGGCGCGAGCACCCCGCTGAGCAGCACCCCGACGGTGATCACGGTGTTCCGGAAACCCATCAGCCGGGTCCGCTCGTGGTAGCCGATGCCCAGGTCGGCGGAGGTGGCCAGGTACGGCACCTGGTATCCGGCGTACAACAGGTTGCCGGCGGCCAGCGCGACCGCGACCCAGACCGCGGCCGCCGTGCCGTGCAGACCGGGCGGCACCGTGAACACCGCGACGAACGCGAGCGCCACGCCGCAGCCGGCCAGCATCAGCCGGCGGCGGTGGCCGGCGCCGGCCCGGTCGGTGTCGGAGAGCCGGCCCACCCAGGGGTGCAGCAGCACGTCGGCGAGGTTCGGCAGCAGCAGCGCGAGACCGGCGACGGCCGGCGGCACGGCCAGTACGTCGGTGAGGAAGTAGAGCAGCAGGATGCCCGGCACGCTGACCCACACGCCCATCCCGATAGAGCCGGTGGCGTACGGGAGGATCGCGGGAAGGGGCAGACGAACGTCTCTCACCGATGTCTCCGAACATAGTGGACAGTGTGGGGGTGCGGTTTCAGATTCTCGGCCCGGTGCGGCTGTGGCGCGACGGCGCCGAGCTGGATGCCGGGCCGCCGCAGCAGGTCTACCTGCTGGCGTTGCTGCTGGCCCGGGCCGGGCGCCCGGTCGGCACCCCGGAGCTGATCGACCTGATCTGGGGTGATGACGCCCCGGCCACGGCCCGCAACGTGGTGCAGAAATACGTCGGTGCGCTGCGTCGGATCCTCGAACCGGGGCTGCCGGCCCGCAACAGCGGCTCGTTCCTGCACCGGCGCGGGGACGCGTACCTGTTCACCGCGGGCCCGGACATGCTGGACCTGGCCGCCTTCCGGGAACACGTGGCGCTCGGCGACTACGGTGCGGCGCTGGACCTGTGGCGGGGCCCGGCGGGCGGCGGTCTCGGCCCGGCGACGATCTTCACCTCGCTGGACGAGGAGTTCTTCCACGCGTGTACGGCCGCGGCCGCCCACGCCGTCGCCGGGGACCGCCCGGAGCGGGTGCTCCCCGGGTTGCGCCTGGCCGCGTCGATGGCCCCGTTCCACGAGCCGGTGCAGGCGGGACTGGTCGCGGTGCTCGGCGCGGCCGGCCGGCAGGCCGAGGCGCTGGCAGTGTTCCGGACGGTCCGTGAGCGGCTTGCCGAGGAGCTGGGCATCGACCCGGGACCGGCACTGGTCGAGGCCCACCGGCGGGTCCTGGCGCCACCGGAGCGAGGGGCGCCCGTGACACGGCGGTCCGGACTGGTCGGGCGGGCCGACGAGCTGGCGGTGCTGCGCCAGGTGCTGGGCGGCGCACCGACCGGGATCGGCGTGATCGAGGGCGAGCCGGGCGCCGGCAAGACCCGCCTGCTGCGCGAGATCGCCGCCGAGGCGGAAGGCGACGGGACGCTGGTCGTCTGGGGTTCCTGCCTGGAGGGGGACGGGACCCCGGCGATGTGGCCGTGGGAGCAGGCGCTGGGGGCGATCGTCGCGAGCCTGCCCGCCCCGGACCGCGCGGGGTGGCTCACCGGCGAGGCCGGCGCGGTGATCGCACCCCGGGAGGGCGCCTGGGACCTGCCCGGCGAGAACGCGCAGTTCCGGCTCTTCGAGCAGGTCGTCGCGTTGGTCGGCCGGGGCGCGTCGCGGCGGCGTACCCTGCTGATCCTCGATGATCTTCAGTGGGCGGACGCGGCCTCGCTGCAGCTGTTCCACCACCTGGCCGGCCGGCTCCCGGGCGGGACCGCGATGATCGTGGCGCTCCGCGACCGGGCGCCGACGGTCAGCACCGCGGTCTCCCGGGCGCTGGCCGCGGTCAGCCGGCTGCCCGGCCACCACCGGGTACGCCTCGGCCCGCTCGGCCCGGCCGACGTGGCGGCGCTGGTCCGCGACGAGTCCGGCGCCGACCCCGGTGACGACGTCGCGCACGCCATCCACGTGCGCAGCGCCGGCAACCCGTTCTTCGTCCGGGAACTGGCCCGGCTGCTCACCGAGTCCGGCGAGGCGGGCCTGACCGGGGTGCCGTCGACCGTGCGCGACGTGGTCCGCGACCGGATGGCCGGGCTCGGCGACCGGGCCCGCGACCTGGTGCACGTCGCCGCGCTGATCGGCCGGGACGTCGACCTGCGGCTGCTGTCGCGGGCCGGCGGGGTCGGCGTCGCGGACTGCCTCAACCTGCTGGAGCCGTTGCACGCGCTGGGCCTTCTCGAGTACGCGACCGACGACCCGTCCGCGCTGCGGTTCGCCCACGACCTGGTCCGCGAGTCGGTCACCGAGACCACCCCGAAGCAGCAGGCGGTCCGCGGGCATCTGCGGGTCGCCGACGCCCTGGAGCATGTCCACGCCGACGACGAGGTGGTGACCGAGCAGCTCGCCTATCACCTGTGGGCAGCCGGCCCGCTCGCCGAGCCGGCGCGGACCGCCGAGGCGCTGATCCGGGCCGGCCGGTGTGCCGCGACCAAACTCGCATTCGGCGCGGCGGTCCGGCACCTGCGGTCTGCGGTACGTGTCGCCTGCACCTCCGGTCTGATGGAGCAGGAGCTGGCCGCGCTGACCTTGCTGGCCGTCGTGGTGCGTCGCCAGTCCGGGTACGACGCCTCCACCGTGGACCTGCTGGAACGTGCGGAGTACCTGGCCGGGGCGCTGGGACGCGACGACGAGGCGGCCGACTTCCTGTTCATCCGGATGATGGGCGCGTTCACCGCGATGGAGAAAGACCGGGGACGGCTGGCGCTGCGGATGCGTGACCTCGGCCGGGACTCCACGGATCCGGCCGTGCAACAGTACGGCCGGCTGGCGTGGGGCCTGCACCAGTGGGACATCGGCCGGATCGGCGCCGCGTACCGGGCGTTCACCACGGAGCCGGCCGGCGGCCCGGACCGGGAGACGCCGTTGCGCCGCGACGGCAGCATCCCGGGCGAGGGCCCCGGCTGGCGGGCGGTGACGACCGCCCTGCACGGCGACGTCGCCGCGGCCCTGGCGGTCGTCGACGGGTGGGACGTGCCGGGGGACCCGTACGCCGCCTCGGTCTGGGTCTACTACACCACGATGATCGCCTCGATGGCCGGGGACGCCGGGACCGCGCACCGGGCCGGGCAGCGCTGGGCGGCCGAGGGCCTCGACCGGCTCGGCGCGCAGATCGGCCACTACGTCCGGCAGTGCCGGTGCTGGGCGCGGGCCCTGACCGGTGACGACCCGGCTGGCGCGGCGGCCGAGGCCGAGGAACTGCTGGCGGCCGGCCTGCTCGACCCGCCGCAGTGGGGGGCGGCCTACCACCATGGGCTGATCGCGGAGATGTGGCTGGCGGCGGGCCGGCTGGACCGGGCGGCGGACGCCCTGGACCGGGCCGGGCAGGCGATGGGCGACCACGGCCAGCGGTACGCCGAAGGTCTCCTCCTGCTCCTGCAAGCCCGCCTGGCGCAGGCCCGCGGCGAACCGGTCGCCGTGGTCCGGGCCGCGGCCGTCCGGGCACAGTCCTTCTCCGCAGCGTCCGGGGCGCACCTGTTCGCCCGGCGCGCCGAACGATGGGTGGCCGAGCTGTGACCGAACTGTCGGCGCTTGCCCGCGGGCTCTCCGCCCCGCGGGGTTTCGTGAACGCCAGCATGGCCGTCCCGGCGCCCGGGGCGATCCACCTGGTCGGCGGGATTCCCGCCCCGGAGGCGCTGCCGGTCGCGGCGATGGCGAGCGCGTCCGCCGCACTGTGGAGCGACCCGGTGGCGGCGACGGCGAGCCTGCAGTATTCGCCGGCCCCCGGCTCCGCGGTCCTGCGGTCCTGGATCGCGGAGCGCGAGGGCGTCGACCCGGCCCGGATCGTGATCACCAACGGCGGCATGCACGGCCTGATGCTGGCGGTGCTGACCGTCGTCGACCGGGACGCCACGGTCGCCGTGGACGACCCGGTGTTCCCCGGATTCCTCTGGGCGCTGGAGATCACCACCCGGCGGATCCTGCCGGTGCCGGTCGACGACGAGGGGTTCGACGTCGACCACTTGGCGGCCCGGCTGGCGGCTGGGGAACGGATCGCGGCGGCGTACACCGTGCCGACCTTCCACAACCCGGCCCAGGCGACGCTGTCCGCGCAGCGCCGGCACACGCTGGTCGCGCTGGCCGACAGGTACGGCTTTCACGTCATCCTGGACGACCCGTACCGGGAACTGCGGTTCGCCGGCACCGACCCGGGGACGGCGATGCTGCACGCCTCCGATCGGACGATCCACGTCAACTCCTTCACCAAGACGCTCGGGCCCGGCCTGCGGCTGGGCTGGCTGGTGCTGCCGGACCACCTGGTCGACCCGGTGGTCCGGCTGCGGAACCGGCTCGACGTGCACACCGGCGCGGTCACCCAGGCCCTCGTGGAACGGCTCGTCACCAGCGGCGACGGCTGGTACGACCGGTTGATCCGCGATGCCGTCGCCCTCTACCGGGAGCGGGCCGCCGTGCTGCGCGACCACCTGCCGGACAGCCTGGAGACCCGCGCCCCGGACGGCGGCCTGTTCCTCTGGGCGCGGCTCACCGACGACCGCCTCGACCCGGCGGACGTGTTCCGGCGGGCGGCCGCCGCGGGTGTGGTCTACCAGCCGGGAGAGTTCTTCGCGGCAGACCCGAAGCAGCCGGGCCGGTCGGCGCGGTATCTGCGGTTCGCCTACGGTGACCGCACCCCGGCGGAACTCTACGAAGCGGCCCGGCGTCTGGCCCGGGCGATATGAACGGACCAGTAGTGTGCCAGCAGGCCGGCGCCCCACCCGAGGATCGACCAGATCGGCCAGAAGTGCAGGTCCGGAGTGAACAGCCACCACACCAGGGCCTGGATGAGGTTCGCCACGACGTAGCAGAGGGCGTGGATCTGCAGGCCGATCAGCGAGGGTTGCTTCATCGGGCGGCCGCCTTCTCGATCAGGGCCACCGCGGTGGCCGGGTAGGAGACGAACACCAGGTGTGAGGCGTTCTCGACCACCTCGACGGTGGCGCCGCAGCGCTCGGCCATGAAGTGCTGCGCGGCGGGCGGCAGGATCCGGTCCGCGCCGCTGATCAGCGTCCAGCTCGGGATCGTCTGCCACGCCTGCGCTCCGGCGGCCGGTTCACCCAGCGCGGCGGCGGTCGCCGGCCGCTGGGTGATCGCATACAGCGCGGCCTGGTCGGCGGGCACGTCGGCGGCGAAGTTCGGGTGGAACACCGCCGGGTCGATGTAGAGGTCGGCCTGCCCGTCCGGCAGCGGCACCGGGCGCAGCGACTCCCCGACGGTGCTGCCGGGGAACCTCTCGACCAGGGACTGCACGCTCTCCCCGGCGGCCGGCACGAACGCCGCCAGGTAGACCAGGGCGGTCACCTCGGTGCTTCCGGCGGCGGCCGCGGAGATCACCGCGCCGCCGTACGAGTGCCCGGCCAGCACCACCGGGCCGTCGACGCTGTCCAGCAGCGCCCGCAGGTGTGCCGCGTCGGCGGACAGCCCCCGCAGCGGATTGGGTGCGGCTATCACCGGATAGCCCGCGGCCACCAGGCGCTGGGCGACGGCACGGAACCCGCTGCCGTCCGCGAACGCCCCATGGACCAGCACGATCGTCGGTTTTCTGCTCATGGCCGGAAAGCTAGGACGGGCCACTGGACATCCACGGAACGCGCCCGTTCAGTGTCTGTTCCGCCGCCCCGGCCAGCCTGGGCGGATGATCGAACAGGAACAGGCCGACGTCGTCGTGATCGGCTCCGGGATGGGCGGCCTGGCCGCGGCCCGCACGATCGCCCAGTTCGGCGGCCACCGGGTGCTCGTCCTCGAACAGCACTACACCCTCGGCGGGATGACGCACGAGTTCACCCGGGCCGGCCGCTACTCCTTCGGCACCGGGCTGCACTATCTCAGCGCGGACGCCGGGCCGTTCCTGGACTACCTCACCGACGGCCGGATCCAGCTGCAGCCGCTGCCGGACGACTACGACATGCTGCACTTCCCGGACTTCGACTTCGCGGTCCCGGCCGGCGCGGACCGGCTCCGCGAACGGCTGCTGGAACACTTCCCCGGGGAGGCGGACGCGATCGACGCGTTCACCAGGACCACCCGCCGGGCGATGACCGGGCTGGCCGCGCACCACGTCCTCGCCGCGATGCCGGCCCCGGTCCGCCGTCTCGGCCTGCCGATCGTGGAACGGCTCTTCCCGTCCACCTACCGGTCGTCGGCCGAGCAGCTGGCCCGCAGCTTCCGCGACCCGCGCCTGCGGGCGGTGCTGGCCGCGCGCTGGGGCCTCTACGGCACCGCGCCGAGCAGCAGCGCGTTCGGCTTCCACGCCGCGGTCCCGCTCACGTTCTTCCGCGAGGGCACGGCACACCCCGTGGGTGGTCCGGCCGAGGTGGGCCGGATCATCCTGCAATCCCTTGCCGGGTACGCGGTGACAGCACGCCCGCGGCAACGGGTGGACCGGATCGTCACCGACCGGGGCCGGGTCACCGGGGTCGACGTCACCGACACCGCCACCGGCCGCCGGTACCGGGTGGACACCGGCACGGTGGTGTCCGCGGCCGGCACCCGGAACACGTACGCGCTGACCGGTCGCGGTCACGAACTGGCCGGGCTGCCGGCCGAGTCGTCGGCCGTCATGCTGTTCCTCGGCATGACCCGCTCCCCGGCGCGGTTCGGCGTGCACGGGGAGAACCACTGGTTCATGCCGGGCCTCGACGACGAGCACGGCATCGTGTACGTGTCGTTCCCGTCGCTGAACAACCCGGCCGCCCGGGCGCACACCGTCGAAGTGCTGGAACTGCTCGACCCGGCTGTGGTCGACCGCTGGACGGGCACGTCCCCGCAGCAGCGGCCGGACGACTACCGCGCGTTCAAACAGCGGACCACCGACCGGCTGCTCGACCGGCTGGAACAGCAGTGGCCGGGGTTCCGGGCGGCGGTCGGGCACGCCGAACTGGGCACGCCGCTGACGTTCGCGGCGTACCAGCACAGTGTCCGGGGCTCGTTCTACGGACTCGCCGCCACTCCACAACGACTCCGGTCGTCGCGGGCGGGGTCGCGTACCCGGATCAGAGGTCTGCATGTGGCCGGGCAGGACGCCTGGGGCTCCGGGGTGGTCGGCGCGCTCGCCGGGGGTCTGATGGCGGCGACCGCGGTACTCACGCCACGGCAGGCCGGGACGATGTGGCGAACCGTCCGGTCCACGCCGGTGCCGGACCGGAGGGTCCCGTGGGAGGGCTACCTGCGGGTGGCCGCCGTGGAGGATCTGACCGCGGACGTCCGGCGGATCCGGTTCGCGCCGCTGCGGCCCGGACCGCTGCCGTTCACCGCCGTCGCCGGCCAGTATCTGACACTCGACCTGCCGGTCGCGGTGGAACCGGTCGCACGCTCGTACTCCATCTGCAGTGGTCCTGACGAGCGGGGTTTCGTGGAGATCGCGGTGAAACGGGAGCCGGACGGTCTCGGCTCCGGATTCCTGCACACCGAGATCGCGGTGGGGCAGGCGCTGCGGGTCAACGGTCCGCACGGGACGTTCACGTGGACGCCCGGCGATGCGGCGGAGACACTGCTGCTGATCGGCGGCGGGATCGGTGTCACCCCGCTGATGAGTGTGCTGGCGGCGGCCGCCCACGCCGGCTGTCCGGGCCGGATCGTGCTGCTGGCCAGCCACCGCACCGCGGCCGGGGCGGTGTTCGCCGCCGAGCTGGCCGCCCTGGAGACCCGGCTGCCCGGACTGCACGTGCGGACCGTGATCACCAGCCGCGACGGGCGGATCGGCCCGGGGGACCTGCGCCCGTACGCCGGCGACGGCACCCGGGTCCATCTGTGCGGCCCGGCGCCGATGATGCAGGACCTGATCGGACATCTCACCGACCTCGGCGTGCCCCGCGACGCCGTGCACACCGAGGCGTTCGTGTCCGGGCGCAGCCGGCAGACCCGGCGGGAGAAGGCCCACGCGATCGCCCTGGCCGCCACGGCCCCGATCTTCACGATCGGCCGCGCCGGCGACGGCCCGGGATTTCCATGCCGTCCCGGGCAGACCGTCCTGGAAGCGGCCGCCGACGCGGGCGTGCCGCTGCCACAGTCCTGCGGCGAGGGCTCGTGCGGCACGTGCCGGATCCGGGTGGTCGCGGGGGAGTGCGAGACCGACGGCCGGGGTCTGTTCTCCACCGCAGAACAGGCCGACGGGTGGACCCTGGCCTGTCAGACCCTGCCCACCGGCGACCTCGTCATCGGTCTCTCTCCCCTGCCTTCTCCCGCTGCCGGAAGCGTCCCGGGGCCAGACCGTACTCGCGCCGGAACGCCGCCGAGAAACTGAACTCGGTGGCGTACCCGGACTGCCCGGCGATCTCGGCCAGCGGCAGGCCGGTGTGCCGCAGCAGCCGCGCGCCCCGGTCCAGACGCGCCCGGGTCAGATAGGCCCCGGGCGTCTCCCCGGTCACCGCGGCGAACCGGCGGGTGAACGACGCCGGCGACATCCCGGCCAGGGTGCTCAGCTGCCGCACCGTCCACGGCTTCGCCGGGTCGTCCCGGATCGTGCGCAGCACCGCGGCGACCGGCGGATCCTGGACCGCCGCCGGATCCGCGCCGTCCTGCCACTGCCGCAGCAGATGGATCAGCAGCAGGTCGACCACCGCCGCCAGGGCGAGCTCATTACCCGGCCGCGGGTCGGCCGCGTGCTCACCCAGCAGATCGGCGAGCGTCCGCACCGCCGGGAAACGCTCGTCGTCGATGGCCAGGATGATCACGTCCGGGAGTTCGTGGAACAGCTCGGGGGCGGCACCGCGGTCCAGGTGGTAGCAGCACGACACGAAGTCCACGGCGCACACCTGCGGCTCCAGGGTCGCCTCGGCCGGCAGATCCGCGAACCGGGCCGGCGCGCCGGCGAATCCGTGCACCGGCCCGTGCGGCACGAACACGATGCTGCCCGGGCCCAGCGGCACCGCCGGACCGTGCTCCGGGACCAGCCAGGGTGATCCTTTCCGGACGATGTGCAGGCCCACCCCGTTCACCGCCGGGAACCGGACACCCCACTGTCCGGCGAACCGGCTGAGCCGCGCGACCGCCCGCCCGGCCCGACTGGTGGCGACCGCCGCACTGATCACATCCATGGTCACATCCGTATCCTCCCGAGCGATCCGCGCATGGTAACGCCGCCGCCGAACCGGTTGGATCGGGTGTGAACCGACACGGCAAGGAGCACCCCTGATGTACGAGATCGTCGTCGACGGCGTCCGGCAGGCCTACCACGTCGCCGGCCGCGGACCGGTCTGCGTCGCCCACCCCGGCGGCCCCGGACTCGACGCGTCCTACCTGCGATCCGCCGCCCTCGAGGAACACTTCACCATGGTGTACGTGGACCCGGCCGGGACCGGCGGATCCGGTCGTCCGCCCCGCTACGGCATGGACGTGTACACCCGCTCGCTCGGGGCGGTCGTCGACCACCTCGGCGACGAACCGGTGTACCTGCTGGGCCACTCGGCGGGTGGGTTCGTCACGCAGGCGTACGCGCTCGCCCACCCCGGCCGGGTGGCCGGCCACCTCCTGTATTCCACCGCACCCGCCGCGGACCAGGAGTTCTGGGCCGGGGCGATGGCCGGGGTGGCCGCGTACCCGCAACGCCACCCGGACGTCCCCGAGGCGGCACACATCCCGGACGCCTTCCGGCGGGCACAGGCCGCTCCCGACGACGCGACCATGACGGCGGCGTTCCGGGAGGCGCTGCCGGTCTACTTCGCCGACTTCTGGTCGGATCGGGAGGCGTACGCCTCGTTCGTCGCCACGGTCCGGATGTCCCGCGAAGCCGCCACCTCCGCCGACCCGGTCCCGTTCGACGTCCGCGACCGGCTGGCCGGCCTGACCGCTCCCGCCGTGGTCATCACCGGCCGCCACGACTTCATCGGCGGCCCCCGCTGGGGCGAGATGCTGGCCGCGGGCATCCCCGGCGCCCGCCACGTGACCCTCGAACACAGTGGGCATTTCGCCCACATCGAAGAGCCGGATGCTTTCGTCGCCGCCGCGATCCTCCTGCTTCCTTAGCGGGTACGCGGAAAGTGGGGTCAGCGGACCGGCAGCACGGTGCCGTTCTCGTCGACGATCTCGAGTGCCCACCCCACATGAGTCACATGAGGAGCCGGAGACGCTTCGCGAAGTCCTGGGCGGGAAGGTCCACCGCGCCACTGTCACCCAGGCCGACTTGCATTACGTGGGTTCGCTGACACTCGATGAGGACCTGGCGCGTGCCGCGGGCCTCATCGAGGGCGAGAGGGTGCAAGTCGTCGACATCACCAACGGAGCCCGTCTCGAGACCTACATCATCGCGTTGGGTGACGACCTCGCCGAGCCGGTCCCCGGGGCTGACGACCAGACCTCCGGTCGCCTGACTGCGCCGTCGGCGCCAAGCCGGTGACATCGCACATCGTGGCATCGTGATCTCTCCGTCGGGTTCCCGACGCAAAGAATCGATGAACGTGTCCGCCGGTGATGAAAGTATGGGCGGCGCGAATGGCCCTCGGCAGCGGCCAGGGGCCGCATCGAGGGGGAGATGCCGTCGTGTCAGTTCTGTCCGTGCGCCTGAAAGCGGCCGTGACCGCCCTGGTGGTGGTCACGGCGGGCGCGGCCGTGCCGGCGCCCGCTTTCGGCGTCGAGCGTGACCGTGGATATTCGGCCCTGATCCGCCGGGCCTCCTACGGCGTCCCGCACATCACCGCCGGGACCTTCGCCGATCTCGGCTTCGGGGTCGGCTTCGCACAGGCCGAGGACAACATCTGCGTCATCGCCGAGAACACGGTGACGGTCAGCGGTGAGCGTTCCCGGTGGTTCGGTGCGGCCGACGCCAACGTGCGCAGTGACCTGTTCCACCGCAAGGCGATCGACGAGCGCGTCGCCGAGCGGCTCCTGGAGGGGCCTCGCGACGGGGTGCGGTCACCGTCCGGCGACGTCCGGGACCAGGTCCGCGGTTTCGTCGCCGGCTACAACCACTTCCTGCGGCGTACCGGCGTGCAGAACCTGACCGACCCGGCCTGCCGCGGCAAGGGCTGGGTGCGCCCGATGACCGAGACGGACGTCTGGCGTACGACGTGGGCCAGCATGGTGCGGGCCGGTTCGCGCTCTCTTCTCGACGGCATCGTGGCGGCGGCCCCGCCGGCGGCCGCGAAGACCGTGGAGACCGTGGAGGTGCCTGATGCCGCCGCCGTCGTGGCCTCCCTCGACGGGGCGGGCTCCGGCATCGGCAGCAACGCCTACGGCCTCGGCGCGCAGGCCACCGGGAACGGCAGCGGGATGGTGCTGGCCAACCCGCACTTCCCCTGGCAGGGTTCGGAACGCTTCTACCGCATGCACCTCAGGGTGCCCGGCCGCTACGACGTGGAGGGCGCGTCGCTGATCGGTGACCCGATCATCGAGATCGGCCACAACCGTACGCTCGCCTGGAGTCACACCGTCTCCACCGCGCGCCGGTTCGTCTGGTACCGCCTGAGTCTCGTGCCGGGCGATCCGACCTCCTACTACGTCGACGGCGTGCCCGAGCGGATGCGTTCCCGCGCGGTCACCGTGGAGACCGGCGCCGGCCCGGTCAGCCGGACGTTCTACGACACCCGTTACGGCCCGATGGTCGTGGTGCCCGGCACCTTCGACTGGACGGCGGCCACCGCCTACGCCATCACCGACGTCAACGCGACCAACAACCGTGCCCTCGACGGCTGGCTGCGGATGGGCCAGGCCCGGGACGTCCGCCAGCTCAAGGCGGTCCTCGACCGGCACCAGTTCCTGCCGTGGGTCAACGTGATCGCGGCCGACGCGCGCGGCGAGGCCCTCTACGGCGACCACTCGGTCGTCCCCCGTGTCACCGCCGACCTCGCGGCGGCCTGCATCCCCGCGTCGTTCCAGCCGCTCTACGCCGCCGGCGGCCAGGCGGTCCTGGACGGCTCCCGTTCGGACTGCGCGCTCACCCGGGCCCCCGGCGCGGCGGTCCCGGGGATCCTCGGCCCGTCCGAGTTGCCGGTGCGGTTCCGCGACGACTACGTCACCAACTCCAACGACAGTCACTGGCTGGCGAACCCGGCCGCGCCGCTGGAGGGCTTCCCGCGGATCCTCGGCCGCGAACGCGCTCAGCGCAGCCTGCGCACCCGGCTCGGCATCGACCAGGTCGAGCAGCGCCTCGCCGGCACCGACGGCCTGCCGGGCCGGGGTTTCACCACCGCCCGGCTGTGGGACGTCACGTTCGGCAACCGGGTGTACGGCGCCGAACTCGTCCGCGACGATCTGGTCGCGCTCTGCCGCCGGCAGCCGACCGCGACCACGACGAACGGCGTGACGCTCGATCTGACCGCCGCCTGCGACGCCCTGGCCGGCTTCAACCTGCGCGTCGACCTGGACAGCCGCGGCGCTCACCTGTTCACCGAGTTCGCCCTGGCGGGCGGCATCAGATTCGCGGACGCGTTCGTGGTCACCGATGCGGTGCGCACCCCGCGCCGTCTCGACACGGACAATCCCGGCGTACGCACAGCGCTCGCCGACGCCGTACAGAAGCTGGACGGCATCCCGCTCGACGCCGCATGGGGCGACATCCACACCGACAGCCGCGGTGACCGGCGAATCCCGATCCACGGCGGCCGTGGCGAGGCCGGCGTCTTCAACGTGATCACCAACGCGCTCGTGCCTGGCGTCGGGTATCCCCAGGTCACGCACGGTTCGTCGTTCGTGATGGCGGTCGAACTCGGCCCGCACGGCCCGTCCGGCCGGCAGATCCTCACCTACTCGCAGTCGACGAACCCGAACTCGCCCTGGTACGCCGACCAGACGTTGCTCTACTCCGGCAAGGGCTGGGACACCGTCAAGTACACCGAGGAGCAGATCACGGCCGACCCGAACCTGCGTACCTACCGGATCACCGCCACCGGTGGAGACTGAGTCGGAAGCGACGTCCTGCTGTGCCGCATCACCTCGACGCGCCACAGCAGGCGTTCCTCGACGGCCGTTCGGGACGGCGGCGGTCCGCACCTCGGGTTCACGCACCGGCACATGCTGGTGATGAGCCGGTCCGAGGGGATCACGCCGGTGGCGCTGCCCGCGGCGCCGGCCCGCTAGGATCGCCGGATGTCCGAGCACGTCTCTCTGCCGCGTACCCTGACCGCGCTCGCCGTGACGCTGGTGGCCGGTGCGGCGCTGCTGTTCGGATCGCCCGCGCAGTCCGGGGAGCCGGTGCCGCCGTCGGTCGCCGCGGCCTGGCCGGACGCGCAGCGTGGCAGCATCCCGTCGCATCTGGCGGACGGTGACGCGTACACGCCGGGGCTGTTCCTCGACGCCCGGACCTCGGCCGGCACCGTCCGGACCGCGGACGGCAGGTTCCTGCGGCTGGTCGTCCTCGACGCGGACCGGACGGTTCGGGAGTTGCGGCGGGTGCCGGCGGCCGACCGTGCGCCGTTCTCCGCCCTGGCCGTGTCCGGTGACACCCTCGTCTGGGTCGAAACGGTCAAGAGCCGTCCTCAGCTGTGGACCGCCGATCTCAGGGACGCCGGGTCGGCCCGGAAGCTCACCGACGACCTGGGTTCGCTGCGGCTCGACAACTCACAATACGATCTGACCCTCGCCGGCGGTGTCGTCCGGTGGGCGGCGGCCGTCGGGGGTGGCACCGAGTTCCGGTCGGTTCCGGTGGCCGGCGGGCGGGTGTCGGTGCAGCGGGTGGACGGCGACTGGGGGCTGTCGGCGTGGCCGTGGGCGGTCGACGGGCAGACCGCGGTCGCCGGTGCGAGCACGCTGCTTAACGTGGACACCGGCGCGACCGTCGCCGTGCCGTCCGGGCAGCGTGCGGTGACCGCGTGCAGCCCGGTGTGGTGCGAGATGGTGTCGCTGGACGAGGAGGTCGACACCCGGATCGAGATGTCGCACCCGGACGGTTCGGCCCGCCGCACGGTCGCCGAGGGTGCGGTCGGCACCGTGATCAACGATGTGGCGGTGCTGGACCGGTTCGAGGTGTTCGGCCGGACCGGGCCGCAGTCCGAGCTCAGCGGCAACCAGGAGTTGCTGGTCCACGATCTGGCGACGCGGACCACGGTGCTGGTCAGCCCGGACGCGGGGGACATCACGTACCGCGCCGGGGTGCTGTGGTGGACGACCGGCGACCGCGAAACCTTCGTCCGCAACTCGCTGGACCTGCGGACCGTCTGAGTCCGCTGGACCCGCGGACCGTCTGATTCACTGGGCCTGCTTACCGTCTGGCCCGCTGGACCTGCGGACCGTTTGAGGGGAACGGCTCACTCGTAGGGCTGTGTCGGCTCCTCGATCTCCTGCCACGACTTCACGTCGACGTAGGCGAGTTGCGCCTGGTTGACCGGGTCGGTGCCGACCTCGGAGCTGTAGACGCCGACGATGTCGACCCAGGCGTCCGGGGGCGCGTCGATCGGGGCGCCGGTCAGCCCGATCTTGATCGGACGGCCGTCGGCGGCGCAGCAGGCCAGGGTCATCCGGGCCAGCATCGGTGCGCCGTCGGGTCCGGGGGTGATGAAGCCGGTCAGCTTCACGGTCCGGCCGGCGAGGCTCTTGCCGCCGTCGAAGACCGCCCGGCCGGCGTAGTCGAGCAGGCCGACCTGGACCGGGTCTCCGGCCGGCAGCGGCGGGTAGTCGGAGGCCTCGGCCGGGCCGATGCTGCCGGACTGGCCGGCGGCGAACGAGCCGAGCGCCGGCGGGGAGAGCAGCAGCAGGGCCATCACCGGGGCGAGGAGCAGCCAGCCGACGCGCAGCTCGTGGCGGCCGTGCCCGTGTCCGTCGTCATGCGGGGCGTCGTCGTGCGGAGTGTCGTCGTGTGGATTGTGATCGTGCGGAGTGTGATCGTGCGGGGCGCGGTCGCCACGGGCGGCGCGCAGGTCGTACCAGATGGTCATGATCGCGGCGGTGACCAGCAGCAGGCCGGCGCCGAGCAGGAAGGGCCGGAGACCTTCCTTGACGTAGCGCAGGAACGTGTCGGTGAGGGTGGACTTGATGACCGCGCCACCGAGCAGCAGCATGACGACCGCCTGCATGATCCGGGTCACAGCATCACCGTCCCGACGGCGGTGCCGACCACGATCGCGGCGACGAACGTGGCCGGCGCGAACCGGACCATGAACCGGCGGCCGAAGACGCCGGCCTGCATCGAGATCAGTTTCAGGTCGACCATCGGGCCGACGACCAGGAAGACCAGGCGCGACGTCAGCGAGAACTGGGTCAGCGAGGCGGCCACGAACGCGTCGGCCTCACTGCAGATCGACAACAGCACGGCCAGGGTGGCCAGCACCAGGATCGACACGATCGGGTCCTCGGCGAGCTTCTGCAGCCAGGCGCCGGGGATCACCACGTTGATGGTGGCCGCGGCGGCCGCGCCGACGACCAGGAAGCCGCCCGCGTGCATGACGTCGTGCCGGCAGGCCGCCCAGAACGCCCGCGCCTTCGAGGTGTCGTCGAGGTCGGGCCGGTGCGGCAGCTTGATCCACTCGGCCTTGCCGAGGCGCAGCCACAGCCAGCCCATCGCGACCGCGACGACCAGGCTGGCCAGGCCGCGGGCGACCGCCATCTCCGGCCGGCCGGGAAAGGCGATGACGGTGGCGGTCAGCACGATCGGGTTGATCGCGGGCGCGGCCAGCAGGAAGGCCAGGGCCGCGGCCGGTGTGACGCCGCGGCGGATCAGCGAGCCGGCGATCGGGACACTGCCGCACTCGCAGCCGGGCAGGACGACACCGGCCACGCCGGCCGCGGGCACCGCCAGAACGGGATGGCTCGGCAGGGCACGCGCCCAGAAGCTGCGCGGCACGAACACCGCGATCACCGCGGACAGGACCACCCCGAACACCAGGAACGGAACGGCCTGCACCATGACCGACACGAACACCGTCGCCCAGGTCTGCAGGCCCGGCCCGGACAGCCAGCCGGCCAGCCGATCGCGGACGAGCAGCAGCAGGACCAGCACCACGGCCAGCCACTCCAGCGACCCGATCCGCCACGAGTCCGGCTCGCCGGGTCTCTCCGCGGTGGCGGCCGGCGCGCTCTCGGCGGTTTTCACAGTTGCTCCCCTCGGCCAGGGTGACAACCTACCCGCCCGCGTCACCGGCGACGTCGCCGGTGACATGCGCGACCGAGGTGGCAGGGGTACGCACGGCGCCCATGGACGGCGGCCGGCCTGGACGGTGTCCTGCCGTTACAGGTCCGTGACCGTGCGGGAGGCGGTGTCGTAGGAGCGGGCCGCGACGGCGAGGCCGGAGAGCGGAGACAGGCCGGACAGCAGCGTACGGGCCTCGGAGTGGCGGTCGGCCGGGAGGTTGAGAGCGAGGGAGACGTGCGGGGTCCAGGCGTCCGGGGTGTGCCACGGGGAGACGGCGCCCAGCGCGGACCAGACCAGGTGCTGGAGATCCTCCAGGCCGGAGACGGAGAGGACCAGGGCACGGCCGAGGGAGACGGGCGGGCCGAGCACGACGGGGGCGGGCAGTGCGAGCGGGGGCGGTGTGGGCGGGGCCGGAGTGCTGGTCAGCGTCACGTGCGGGCGGTTCGTGAGGTGCCGGTGGGTGGCGAGGCTGGGCAGGCCGGCGTCGTGCAGGCGGGACCAGAGCACGCGGACCGCGTGGTCGAGCGCGTCGTCCAGCAGCAGTTCGACGGTGTGCATCTCCGCAGCCTACGGCGGGTTCAGGCGGCCGACTCCCACGTGGTTCCCGGCGCGTTCCGGGTCGGGCGGCGGGTCGGTGTCGCGGCCGGGGCCGGCGTGTGCCGGCCCCGGCCGCGACTGTCCTGTCAGCAGGTGGGTTCGCCGCTCTGCGCCGGCACGCTGACCGCGGTCCACGCCGCCTTGACGGCGTTGAACTCGGTGCAGCTGTTCGGGTAGAGGTTGCGGGCGGCCTGCAGCGTCCACACGCGGTACCGCAGGTACGACGAGCTGGACGTCTTCATCAGCATCGCGTTGTACAGGATCTTGATGGCGGGCTGGATGCCGATGCCGGTGAGCGTGGTGCTGTTGCAGGTGGTGCTGGCCGGCTGGCCGTTACCGCCGCCGCTGGTGCCGCGGGCGAGCAGGTAGAACCAGTGGTTGCCGGGGCCGGAGGCCGCGTGGACACCCTGGTTGGGGACGCTGGAGGAGTAGCAGTTGTTGTGGCCGGAGATCAGCGACGGGTTGTACATGTAGCGGATCGGGCCGCTGCCGACCAGGTTGACCTCTTCGCCGACCTGGAAGTCGGGGGTGTCGTTCGGGTTGTTGATGTACCACTCGGTGGCCGCGCCGAGGGTGTCGGCGATGAACTCCTGGGTGCCGCCACGGGAGATGCCGCCGGGGGTGGTGTCGTCGATGCCGTGGCCGAGTTCGTGGCCGACCACGTCGGCGGAGGCGATCCACTGGCCGGCGGAGTTACGGCCGATCTGGACCTGGGTGCCGTCGTAGTAGGCGTTCTGGTCGGCCAGGCCGACCCGGATCGGCCAGGCGCCGCCGCTGCCGTTCTGGCCGTTGCGGCCCAGCCAGGAGGAGAGCATCGTGTACTGCTGCTGGGCGACGTAGAACGCGTCGACGCAGCCGGTCTCCCGGTTGGTTCCCACGCCGTTGCCCCACACGTTGTCGGGGCCGGAGAAGGTGGCGTTGCCGGTGGCGTTCTGGCAGCGGATCGTGGTGTGCGACGGGTCCTGCAGCAGGTAGGTGGACCCGGACTGGGTGGTGTTGACGGACACCGCGCCGTTGATCCAGCCGGTGCCGGTGCCGGCCACGTCGATGACCCGTTCGCGGGAGTCCAGCACGTCGCCGGTCTGCGCGTCGACTTCGACGGTGAGTCGGCTGGGGCCGTCGTCGCCGGTTCCGCTGACCGTGGTCTGCCAGGCCAGCCGGGCCGTGGTGTCGCCGGCGGTGAACACCACGAGCGTCGTCGGTTCCACGGTGGTGACCGTGGTCAGGAGTGCTTTCGCGGTGGCGGTGGCGTCCGCGGCGCTCAGCCGGGGAGTGGTGGACAGGGTGCCGATGGGCCGGGTCTGGGCCACCGAGGTGAACCGGGTCCGGCCGGCCGTGTCGGTGACGACGACGAAGTCGCCGCCGACGACCGGGAGGCCGCGGTAGCTGCGGTCGTAGGCGACGTAGCTGACGTCACCCGACCGGATCACCCGTCGTTGGTGGAAGGTCTCCGAGGCTCCGGCCTGCAGAACGGCCGGCCGGCTGCCGACCAGCGCCTCGGCGCCGGCGGCCGCTGCCGCGGCGGGGTCGGGAGTCGGGCCGGCCGGTCGGGCGGTCGCTGCCGTGGGGGACATCGCGGTGGCCACCACGGTGGCCATCGCGACTGCCCCGGCGATGCGGGTTCGTACGTTCACGGACGCTCCTGGGGGAAACGGGTTCCGGCCGGGGATCGCCCGCCCGGAATAGATAGTGAGGAGAGTCTATATAGGCGTTGAACGATGTAAACCGCTCGACGGCGCCGGTTCGGCGAGGAGAGGGCGGCCGCATCGTGTACGAGCGGCGTCGGCCGGCCGACAGCGGCGGGTGGGCGCGGGGTCCCGCGGTGCGGGAAAAGGGGTTGGGGTGCATGCGAGCATGGGCGCGTGAGCTTCGACATCGAGGTGCTGACCATCGACGACCTGGCCGGCTGTCTCGCTCTGGCGCAGGACCGGGAGTGGAGACCCGAGGAGCGGCGCTGGCGGCTGCTGTTCGAGCTGGGCACCGTCTTCGGGGTGCGGGACGACGACGGGCGGCTGGCCGGCACCACGGTTCTGACCGCGTTCGGCACCGCGCTGTCGGCGATCAGCATGGTGCTGGTCGCGTCGGAGCACGGGGGACGCGGGCTGGGACGGCGCCTGATGGAGCACGCGCTGGCCGCGGCGCGCACGGATGACGTGATGCTCTACGCGACGGCGTACGGGCAGCCGCTCTACGAGAAGCTCGGGTTCACCGCGGGGGAGCCGCTGCACGTCCACCTCGGGGAGCTGTCGGTGCCGCCGACCTCGCGGACCCGGCCGGCCGTGCCCGCCGACCTCGCGGCGGTGACCGCACTGGACCGTGCGACGACCGGTGCGCCGCGGGACCGGCTCGTGCGGTGGCTGTTCGACAGCGCCGAACGGCTCCGGGTGCTGGAACGCGACGGCGTCATCGTGGGTTACGGGGCCGCCTGGAACAACCTCGACCAGCTGATGGTCGCCCCGGTCGTGGCCGAGAACGATCAGGACGCGAAAGCTCTGATCGGCGAGTTGACCGCGGACGCCGACCGGCCGGTGCGGGTGGACCTGCGGGAGGCAGCGGCCGCGCTCCGGGAGTGGGTGGAGCACGGCGGCGCCGCACGGGTCCTCACCAGCACGACGATGGTGCAGGGCGGGCGCACGCTACCCGGCGACCGCAGCCGCTGGGTGGTGCCGGCGACGCAGGCCCTCGGCTGAGCCCGGCCCGGCCAGGACCGGCGGCCAGGCTCGGCTCGGCTCGGCTCGGCCCGGCTCGGCTCGGCCCGGCTCGGCTCGGCTCGGCCCGAGTCGCCGGTCCTGGGCTCAGCCCGGGCCGGCCCGCGTCGCAGGCCCCGGACCGAGCGGGGTCAGCCAGCGTCGCGGATCGCGGCCAGCAGCCGGTCGGCCTGATCGTCGGTGAAGCTGATCCGGAACCGGCGTTCCAGGGTGGCGACGATGCCGATGAACGAGTCCCGGCTGTACTCCAGCATGCTGTCCACCTCCGCCTCGCTGCGGTCCAGGGCGGCGGCCAGGAACGCCGCGGTGGCCGCCCGGGCGACCGGATTGTCCAGGATGAACGACGGCTGGGTGTCGCGCAGCACCGGCCGGTGCCGGCTGGTGCTGCCGGCCGTCGTCACGTCGACGCTCGACGTCAGGTCGCGGGAGGAACGGCCGGCGTGCAGGCGTACGGTCTCGTCGTCGAGGACCCACCGCTGCCGTGCGGTGTCCCAGAAGCTCAGGTCGTCGGCGGTCACGCTGATCCGGACCGTGCCGGTCTCGCCGGGCTCCAGCTCGATCCCCGCGAAACCGGCGAGCGCGAGGAGCGGGCGCCGGACCCGGGGGTCGCGGTGCTCGGCGTAGATCTGCACGGTCTCGCGCCCACGCCGGGCGCCGGTGTTGGTGACCGGCACCTCGAGGTGCACTACGCCACCCTCGGACAGCGTGGCCACGTCGGCCGGGCCGCCCGCGGCCGGGCCGCCCGCGACCGCGCTGGATGTGACCGCGCCGGATGTGACCGGGCCGGACGTGACGGCCGTGACCGGGCCGGTCGCGAACGTCGTGTAGCCGAGCCCGTGGCCGAAGCAGAACAGCGGCTCCCGGCCCAGCGCGTCGTAGGAGCGGTAGCCGACGTGGATGCCCTCGGCGTACACGTGCCGGCCGTTCTCGCCGGGGTAGGTCAGCCAGCCCGGGATGTCCTCGATCCGGGCCGGGAACGTGGTGGTGAGCCGGCCGGTGGGTTCGGCGGCGCCGGTGAGCACGTCGGCGGTGGCCCGCCCGGCGCCCTGCCCGGCGAGGAACGTCGCGAGGATCGCCGGGACGTCGTCGCGCCAGGGCATCACCACGGCGTCCGGTGACGCCACGACCACCACGACCGGGACGCCGGTGGCGGCGAGGGCCGCGATCCGCTCGTCCTGCCCGGCGGCCAGGGCCAGGGTGCGGCGGTCGGCGCCTTCGCCGTCGTACTGCAGGTCGGTGTTGGCGAAGAACACGACGACGTCGGCGCCGGGGATGTCGGCGGGCGCCGGGTCGTACAGCACCTCCACGGCCGGCCCGAACGCCCGGCGCAGCTCGTCGAGCGGCACGTCGACCCGGGTGGGGGAGGTGGTGGCGCTGCCGGATCCCTGGATCACCGGGTCCACCGCGCCGTCACCGGCGACCACCACCCGGCGCAGGGCGGCCGGGTTCAGCGGGAGCAGCCCGCCGTCGTTCTTGAGCAGGACCATCGACCGGGCGGCCATCTGCCGGGCCAGGTCGTGGTGGGCGTCGCGGTCGAACGCCGTGGCCCGCGACGGCCGGGCGGCGACCGCCCGGTGGACCAGTTCCAGCACCCGGCGGCAGGCGGTGTCCAGGTCGGCGGCCGCGACGCTGCCGTCGGCCACCGCACGGCGCAGGGCGGCTTTACGCGACGGGCTCTCCGGCATGTCCAGGTCGTTGCCGGCGGCGATCGAGGCGGCCCGGTCCTTGATGCCGTGCCAGTCGGAGACGACCGTGCCGCGGTAGCCCCAGTCGCCGCGCAGCACGGTGTCCAGCAGCCACGGGTCCTGCGAGGTCTGTACCCCGTTGAGCCGGTTGTACGAGCTCATCACCGTCCATGGGTCGCTGCGCCGGACGACCCGTTCGAAGCCGCGCAGGTAGATCTCGCGCAGGGCCCGTTCCTCGATGACCGAGTCCATGGTCGTCCGCTCGACCTCGCAGTTGTTGGCGGCGAAGTGCTTCAGGGACGCGCCGACCCCGTTGTCCTGCAGCCCGTCCACCACGGCGGCCGCGATCTCCGCGGTGACCAGCGGGTCCTCGGAGTAGTACTCGTAGGCTCGCCCGCCCAGCGGGGTGCGCCGCAGGTTGATGCCCGGTCCGAGCAGCACGTCGACGCCGAACTCGCCGCACTCGGCGGCCAGGGCCGCGCCGAGCCGGTGGGCCAGGCCGGTGTCCCAGGAGCAGGCCAGGGCGGCGCCGGTCGGGAAACAGGTGGCCGGGCGGGTCCGTCCCCAGGCGGTGGCGGTGCCGTTGGCGCGACGGTTGACCACGGACAGGAAGTCGTCGAGGTCGAAACCGCCCTGCTCGTCGCCGGCGATCTGGCTCTCCGAGTACCGCACGCCGTAGGTGCCGTCGGTCATGACGATGCTCGGGACACCCAGCCGGGGGATCGGGGTGGTCTTCCACATGCCCCGGCCGGACACCAGGTCGACCTTCTCGTCGTCGGTGAGCGCGGCCAGCACCTGGCCGACGTCGAAAAGGCTCACGGGGGCTCCTCG
Source organism: Actinoplanes rectilineatus (assembly GCF_000962825.1). Lineage (GTDB taxonomy): Bacteria > Actinomycetota > Actinomycetes > Mycobacteriales > Micromonosporaceae > Actinoplanes > Actinoplanes rectilineatus. The sequence goes on along the minus strand of NZ_JZKF01000007.1, from coordinate 115,103 downwards.
GGTCACGTCTGACTATGCCGAGCCAGTGTGCGGAGCCGCCGGGACATCATTCAAATTGCCGATCTGCTTCCAGTGCATCGGTTTTGCCGATGTTCTCGCTCGTCAGGGCGGTGGCGGCGAGCCGGACGGCGTCCGCGACGGCGCGTACCCGGGCGGTCGCCCGCACCGACCGGAGGGTGGCCACCACCAGGGGCAGACCGGGCACCTCGTCGGCGATCGGCCGGGTCACCACGGTCCGCCCGTCGTAGGTGGCGTCGTGCCGGGGGCGCTGGTTGAGGATGGAGTAGCCGTACCCCTTGGCGACCAGGGAGCGGACCGTCTCGTACCCGCGGGACCGGTGCCGCACCACCGGTTCGACGCCGGCGCCGCGCATCACGTTCAGGAAGTACTCCCGGCTGTACGGCAGGTCGAGCAGGATCAGTCGTTCCCCGGCGAGTTCGCGCAGCGGCACCCGGCTCCGGCCGGCCAGGGCGTGCCCGGCCGGGAGCACGACGTGCGGGGTGACCGTGGTGACGACTTCCCGCCGCATGTCGTCGCCGTACGCGAAGTCGTAGCTGACCGCCATCTCGGCCCGCCCGGAGCGCAGCGCCTCGCGGGCCTCGGCGGCGTCGACCTCGACCACGTCGACCTCCAGGTGTGGGTGACGTTCGGCCAGCAGGGCCATCATCTCGGCCAGCAGGAACGGGGCGAGGGTGACGAAGAAGGCGATCCGGATCGTCCCGCGGACCTGCTCGTCCATGCCCCGGGCGGCGTCCAGCGCCTCGTCGAGGGTGCCGAGGACCGACCGGGCGTCACCCAGCAGCTGCTGACCGGCCGGGGTCATCGCCAGGCCCTTGGAACGCATCCGGATGAACAGCTGGGCGCCGACCTGACCTTCCAGTTGCGCCACCGCGGTGGAGACCGCGGATTGGGCGACGAGCAGGTTGGCCGCCGCCTGGGTCATGCTCAGACAGGTGGCCGCCTCCACGAAGTAGCGCAGTTGTGTAAGCGTGATGTCAGCCTTGCGTGCCATCTGTCTCCCCAGGAATCCGCCGGCGTCGGCATCTCATTCTCCGATGCCATTCCCCCGGTGGAAGGGCGTCGTGTAACACGTGTGTGAACCGTTCCACCTGCGAGGAAGCGCTAGTGTATCGATGTTGTTACGCGCAGGTTTTCGGGTTTTGTTCATCAGAATTTCTGATGTGCTTCCCTGCGCGATCCATTTTTTACTCCACAAGAATCCGCTCCTAGGCTGACCTGGCCGGACCAAGGGCCCGCCCGGAACGGGACTTCCGGACCCCCATTCACGCCATTTCTCGTGCGGAGGACCCTTATGCGTTTCCCCCGACGTCGTACCGCCATCGCGGCGGGTGCCGCCTTCACCGCTCTCACACTGACCCTCGCCGGATGCGCCGACGCCGGCACCGAGGGCACCGGCTCCGGCTCGGCCGCCGCCGCTCCCACGCTGCCGGCCGCGTACCTCGAGGCCGCCAAGACCTTCGCGACCGGCCTCACCACCGGCGGCGCTGAGATCGGTGGCACGGTCACCGTCATCGGCACGCTGGCCGGCACCGAGAAGGAGCGGCTGCTCTCCACGTTCGCCCCCTTCGAGGAGGCGACCGGCGTAAAGATCAACTACACCGGCACCGAGGACTACACCACCGTGATCCAGGCGGGCGTCGACTCCGGCAACCCGCCGGACGTCATGACCGTCTCCAGCCTCGCCATGGTGCGGCACTACGCCGAGCAGGGCGCCCTCAAGGACCTGGACACCCTGGTCGGCACCAGCACACTGACCAAGAACTTCAACCAGGGCCTGGTCGACGCGACCACCGTCGGCGGCAAGCCGTACGCGCTCTACATGTCCCTGGACAACTTCATGGTCTGGTACAACCCGCAGAAGTACGACGGGCCCACCGACGGCACCTGGTCGGACCTGAGCGCCTGGACCGAGAAGAAGGCCGCCTCCGGCAGTTCGCCCTGGTGCCTGGGCCTGAGTGCGGGCGCCAGCACCGGCTGGCCGGGCGCGTTCATGGTGCTCAACCAGATCGTCAAGTCGGCCGGCCCGGATGTCGCCAACGGTCTCGCCACCGGCGCCACCAAGTGGAGCGACCCGCAGGTCAAGGCCGCCTTCCAGACCGTCGGCGACCTGATCCAGAAGGACGGGATGGTCTACGGCGGCGCATCCGGCGCGCTCTCCACCGAGCAGGGCTCGGCCGGCAACGGCATGTACACCGACCCGCAGCAGTGCTCGCTCTTCGAGTGGGGCACCTACGGCGCGGCCACGCTGATCTCCGGCAACGCCACGGTCAAGGCCGGGGAGAACCTCGACTTCATGCCGATCCCGGCGAGCAACCCGCAGTTCGCGAACACCGAGGCCTACACGGGTACGGTCGTCGCCGCGTTCAGCGACCGCCCCGAGGTCAAGGCGTTCCTGCAGTACATGGCCTCCACCGAGGAGCAGACCCTGATCGCCGCCACCGGCAACTACGTGGCCCCGGCGACCGGCGTGCCGGCCGACGCGTACCCCAACGACGTGCTGCGCAAGGTCTCCACCGAGATGCTCAGCAAGGACCTGACGCCGCTGCCCAGCGCGACGATCGACACCAGTGTCCGGTCGACCCTGTACACCGCGTTCGCGAACTTCGTCCAGGACCCGTCGACGCTCGACGCCGGCCTGAAGACGATCGACGACGCCCAGGCCGCTCTCGGCTGACGATCCGCCGGGCCGGTGCGGGTCACCGCACCGGCCCGCAGGACATCCCGTTCGCACCTCGATGCTGGAGCAGGTCCCTTGAACTCCTCACCGTTGCTCGCCCTCGTCGGGGGCGTGCTCGTCATCCCGGCTCTCGTGCTGCTCTGGCTGACCCTGGGCGAGCGGCTCCTGCGCCTGCTGCCGCCCCGCGCCCAGGAGCGGACCCGGCCGTGGATCTGGCTCGCGATCCCGCTGGTCCTCGGCGGCACCATCCTGGTGTACCCCCTGGTCCAGACGGTCCTGATGTCGTTCCAGGACCGTTCCGGCACCGGTTTCGTCGGACTGGCCAACTACGACTGGGTGCTCAGCGAGCAGGTACGCCCGGTCCTGGTCAACAACCTGATCTGGCTGATCGTCCTGCCGCTGGTCACCCTGGGGCTGGGCCTGGTGATCGCGGCGCTGGCCGACCGGGTCCGCTACGAGTGGCTGATCCGCACCGTGATGATCCTGCCGATCGCCATCTCGTTCTCGGCCGCCGCGATCATCTGGCGGCTGATGTACGCGTACCAGCCGGCCGGCGCGTCGCAGACCGGCACGCTCAACGGCATCCTCAACCAGCTCGGCCTGGAACCGGTGGCGTTCCTGTCCGACCCGGCGATCACCACCTGGGCCCTGATCGTCGTCGGCATCTGGATGTCCACCGGCACCGCCATGCTGATGCTGTCCGCCGCGATCAAGAACGTCGACGCCTCCACCCTGGAGGCCGCGCGCCTGGACGGGGCCGGCGAGCTGCGGGCGTTCTGGCACGTCGCCGTCCCGCAGATCACCCCGACGATCATCGTCGTCTACACCACCCAGGTGATCTTCTCGCTGAAGATCTTCGACATCGTCTACACGATGACCAACGGCGCCTTCGGCACCAACGTCATCGCCAACCGGATGTACGCCGAACTGTTCCAGGCCCGCAACTACGGCCACGCCTCGGCCATCGCCGTGGTGCTGCTGATCGTGGCCATCCCGATCATCGTCGTCAACGTCCGCCAGTTCCGTGAGGAGAACGCCCGATGACCGCCCCCACGGCCCGGCGGCCGCGCCTGTCGCCCTGGCGCGGTCTGATCCACCTGACCCTGCTCCTGGTCGGCGTCGCCTGGCTGGTGCCGCTGGTCGGGCTGGTGCTCTACTCGTTCCGCACCATCGCCGACTCGGCCGGCAGCGGCTGGTGGAACGCGGTGGTCAAGCCGTGGTTCACGGTCACCAACTACCGGGACGCCTGGGTCACCGGCGGCATCGGCAAGGCCGTCCTGAACAGCGTCCTGATCACCCTGCCGGCCACCGCGATCACCGTCGTGATCTGCGCGGTGTGCGCGTACGCCCTGGCCCGCATGACGTTCCGCGGCCGGATGACCCTGCTGGCGATCACCGTGAGCCTGCTGGTGGTCCCGCCGCAGCTGACCCTGGTGCCGCTGCTGCGCCTGTTCAACACCCTGGGCCTGACCGGTGAACTGCCCAGCGTCTGGCTGTTCCAGGCCGGGTTCGTCATCCCGTTCGGCACCTACCTGCTGTACGGCTTCTTCCGCGCCTTCCCGGAGGAGCTGCTGGAGGCGGCCTCGCTGGACGGGGCGAGCGTGCCCCGGACCTTCCTCAGCATCGTCCTGCCGACCAGTGTGCCGATCATCGTCGCGCTCTCGATCATCCAGTTCATGTGGTCGTGGAACGACCTGCTGGTGCCGCTGCTCTTCCTGGGCGGCGGGGCGGACGTCGCGCCGGCCACCGTGCAGATCGCCGGCCTGGTGCAGTCCACCGGCGGCGGCCTCAACGCGCTGTCCGCCGCCGCCCTGATCTCGATGATCCCGCCGGTCGTGGTGACGCTCGCCCTGCAGCGGTACTTCGTCCGCGGCATCCTCGGCGGCGCGGTCAAGGGCTAGACCCCCGTGCGGGGTTCACCGGGCCGCGTGCGGCCTCCTGCATCAGGAAAACAGATGCGCATCGTACGAAACATGAGGAGTGGAGATAAGCATGTCGGCCGAAGAGGTTGAGGTTCTCGTCGTCGGGGGTGGCCAGGCCGGCCTGGCGATGAGCGAGCACCTGGGCGCCGCCGGGGTGCGTCACCTGGTCCTGGAACGCCACCGGATCGCCGAACGCTGGCGCTCGGAACGCTGGGACTCACTCGTCGCCAACGGCCCCGCCTGGCACGACCGCTTCCCCGGCATGGAGTTCCCGGACGTCGCCCCGGACGCCTTCCCCGGCAAGGAACAGGTCGCCGCCTACTTCGAGGCGTACGCCGAGAAGATCGACGCCCCGATCCGGACCGGCGTCGAGGTCACCTCGGTGACCCGGCACACCGGCCGGCCCGGCTTCCGGGCGCAGACCTCGGCCGGCACCGTCGACGCCCGTTTCGTCGTCGCCGCCACCGGCCCGTTCCAGACCCCGGTCATCCCGCCGATCGTCCCGGACGGCGCGGTCGACCTGCAGCTGCACTCCAGCGGATACCGCAACCCCGCCCAGCTGCCCGACGGCGCGGTCGTCGTGGTCGGCGCCGGCTCGTCCGGCACGCAGATCGCCGACGAACTGCGGCGCGCCGGCCGCGAGGTCCACCTCTCGGTCGGCCCGCACGACCGGCCCCCGCGCCAGTACCGCGGCCGTGACTTCGTCTGGTGGCTCGGCGTCCTCGGCCTGTGGGACGCGGCCGCCCCGCCGCAGGGCGCCGAACACGTCACCATCGCGGTCAGCGGCGCCCGCGGCGGGCACACCGTCGACTTCCGCAACCTCGCCGCCGACGGCATCCACCTGGTCGGCCGCACCAGCGGCTTCGCTGACGGCGTCCTGAGCTTCGACGGCGACCTCGAGCGCAACATCGCCGGCGGCGACGCCAACTACCTCGCGCTGCTCGACGCGGCCGACGACTACGTCACGCGCAACGGCCTCGACCTGCCCGAGGAACCCGCGGCCCGCGACCTCGGCCCGGTGCCGCCGGCTGCCACCGCCGCCCTCGACCTGGCCACGGCCGGTGTCCGCACCATCATCTGGGCGACCGGCTTCGCCGCCGACTACCGCTGGCTGCAGGTGGGCGGGTTCGACGACAACGGCAGACCCCGGCAACGCCGTGGCGTCTCCACCGAGCCCGGCGTCTACTTCCTCGGCCTGCCCTGGCTGTCCCGCCGCGGCTCCAGCTTCATCTGGGGCGTCTGGCACGACGCCAAACACGTCGCCGACCAGATCCTCATCCAGCGCGGATATCACGCCTACTCGAAGGAAGACGCCTGATGAACCCACCCATCGTCGCCGGCGGCCACACCCGGATCCGGCCGTTCAACACCCGCGACACCTACCCCGAGCAGAACCTCGACAACGACCTCTGCCAGGCCGTCGTCGCCGGCAACACGGTCTACGTCCGCGGCCAGATCGGCCAGGACCTGGACACCAGCGAGTCCGTCGGGATCGGCGACGTCGAGGCGCAGACCGAACGCGCCATGGCCAACATCGCCATGCTCCTCGAGGAGGCCGGCGCGCAGATGCAACACCTGGTCAAGCTCACGATCTACATCGTCGACCCGCGGTACCGGGAGACCGTCTACCGCACCATCGGCCGCTGGACCCGCGGTGTGCACCCGATCTCCACCGGCCTGGTCGTCTCCGCTCTCGCCCGCCCGGAATGGCTCGTCGAGATCGACGCCATCGCGGTCCTGCCGTCATGACGTTCAGCATCGCCGCCACCGACGGCACCGGCGCGTTCGGCATCGCCATCGCCTCGTCCAGCCCCGCCGTCGCCGCCCGCTGCCTGCACCTGCGGGCCGGCGTCGGCGCCGCCTGCTCCCAGAACGTCACCGACCCCCGGCTGGGCCCGCTGCTGCTCGACGCCGCCGCCACGGGGCAGACAGCGGACGCGGCCCTGGCGTCGGTCATCGCCGGGCACCGCGACGTCGCCTTCCGTCAGCTCACCCTCGTCACGGGGTACGCGCAGAGCAGCGTCCACACCGGCACCGAGGCGCTCGGCGTCACCGGTTCGGCGCAGTCCCCGGCAGCGGTGGCGGCCGGCAACCTGCTCGCGTCACTCGACGTGCCGGAGGCGATGGTGACCGCGTTCGAGGAGTCCAGCGGCGACCTGGAGACCCGGCTGTTCGCCGCCCTGACCGCGGGACTCGCCGCCGGAGGCGAAGCCGGTCCGGTCCATTCGGCCGGGCTCGCCGTGGTCCGCGAGGTGCCGTGGCCGGAGACCGACCTGCGGGTGGACTGGGCCGACGACGATCCGATCGGGCGACTCGGCGCGCTCCTGCAACGATGGCTGCCCCAGCGCGACGACTACGTGACCCGCGCGCTGCGGCCTGCCACGGCACCTGCTTACGGCGTACCCGGCGATGAATGACGGCGGCAGGAAAGCCGCGGCCCGGACCGTCGCGGGTCGCGCACCGGAGCTGATCGGCCTCTCCGAACGGCTGCACGCGCACCCGGAGATCGCCTGGGAGGAGCACCGGGCGGCCGGCTGGGTCGGCACGGTGCTGGCCGAGCACGGGTTCCGTGTGACGCCGCGCTACCTCGGGCTGGACACCGCGCTGCTGGCCACCTACGGCTCGGGGCCGTTCCGGGTCGGGCTGTGCGCCGAGTACGACGCGCTGCCCGGCCTCGGCCACGCCTGCGGGCACAACCTGATCGCGGCGATCGCGGTCGGGGCGGCGCTGGCCCTGGCGCCGCTCGCCGACGAGGCCGGCCTGACGATCGAGGTGTACGGCACGCCCGCCGAGGAGGGCGGCGGCGGCAAGATCGAGATGCTGGAACGGGGCGCGTTCGCCGGGCTGGACCTGGCGATGATGGCCCACCCGGCACCGGTCGACGTGGCGGAGGCGGAACCGTTCGCGGTGTCGCACTCGCACGTGACCTACACCGGGACGGGGGCGCATGCGGCGGCGTACCCGGAACAGGGCGTCAACGCGGCGGACGCGTTCACGATCGCGCAGGTGGCGGTGGGGTTGTTGCGCCAGCAGCTGCCGCACACGGTCCGCGTGCACGGGATCATGACGAATGGGGGAGAGGCGCCGAACGCGATTCCGGCCCGCACCGAGGGCCGGTGGTACGTCCGGGCCGGCAGCCTCGCGCAGCTCGCCGAGACCGAGGAGAAGGTGTGGCGGTGTTTCGAGGCGGGGGCGGTGGCCACCGGGGCCGCGCTCGAGATCGTTCCGGAGAGCAAGCCGTACGCTGAGTTCCGGACGTTCGAGCCGGCCCTGGCGGCATATGTCCGGAACTCTCGTGATCTGGGGCGGACGTTCGACACGGGGTCCCCGGCCCGGCGGATGAACCGGGCCTCCACCGACATGGGCAACGTGTCCCAGGTCGTGCCGGCCATCCACCCCTACATCGGGATCGGCTCGCTGCCCGCCCTCAACCACCAGCCCGGGTTCGCCGCCCACTGCGTCGGCGGCGACGCGGAGAAGGCCCTGCTCGACGCGGCCACCGCCCTCGCCTGGACCGCCCTCGACGTGGCCGCGATGTAGCGGTCCGGGTTCCTCAAGAAAGCCGTCCGGGTGCCGACTACACCTGCTGGAGAACCGTGCGCACCGGGTGTCCTCCGGTGCCCGAACGAGCAGGACGGGAACCGGACGATGACACAGGATCCGGCGACACAGCACGCGCCCGCGCCGAGCACCACCGTGCCGGCGGGCTGGTACGCCGACCCGCACGGCCTGCCCGCCCAGCGCTGGTGGGACGGACAGGCCTGGACCGACCACCTGCACCCGGACGAGCCGCAGCCACCCGTCGCCCAGCCGCCCTTCCTGGCCGTCCCGTCCTCCGGCTCGTCCGCCATGATGTCCCCCGGTCAGGACGGCGCCGGTGGGCATCCGGCGTCCTACGGGAACGCGGAGGCGTATCACCAGGCGGGCTCCTACACGCCGGTGGCGTCGCACGGACAGGCCGGATCGTCGACGGTGTTCCACGGGCAGCCCGGCGCGGAGACGACGGTGATGCCGTCGGTGAAGTCCGCACCCCACAGCCGGCCGCAGTCGGGTCTTCCGCAGCCGGGACTTCCCGGTTCGGGGCTGTCCGCCGCCGGGCAGGCGTCCTACGCGCAGCCCGGGGCCGGTGCGCCCGCCTCCGCGGCTCCGGCAGCGGGGGCGCCCGCTTACGGGGCGCCCGGTAACGTGCCGGGACATCCCGCTTTCGGGACCGCGCAGGCGCAGCAGCCCGCGACGTTCGCGGGCCCGATCGAGAACAAGGAGGCCGGCAAGGCCCGCTTCTACGGCATCCTCTCCCTGTTCATCAACATCGCCTTCCTGCCCGGCATCGCGGCGCTGTGGTTCGGGTTCCAGGGCCTCAGCCAGGCCGCGAAGCTGGAGGCCGCGGGGCACGGACCGGTGGGTAAGGGCAAGGCGATCGCCGGTCTGGTCTGCGGAGGCCTGGGCACACTGTTCGCCGCCGTCATCCTCCTGATCCGGTTGCTCCTGCTGAGATGACAGGTGTGACCAGCGATACCCTGAGGAAGAATCCGGCACCGGGACGACTTGTCGCCTGTCGTGGCTGACACTTCTCCCGTAACCCCGCCCGACCAGCTCTCCCCCGGGGAGAGGCTTGCGCCGGGGCGCCGTTTCCGGATCGTTCTGGTGCTCGGCTTCCTCACCGCTCTCGGTCCGCTGACCATCGACATGTACCTTCCGGCGCTGCCCACCATCAGCGACGACTTCGGGGCGACGGCCGCCGCCGTGCAACTGACCCTGACCGGCACGCTCGTCGGCCTCGGCCTCGGTCAGCTGCTGGTCGGCCCGCTCTCCGACGCGATCGGCCGGCGGGTGCCGCTGCTCGCCGGAGTCGGCGTCCACCTGATCGCCTCCCTGCTGTGCGTGGTCGCCCCCGACCTGGCCGTCCTCGGCGCGCTGCGGGTGCTGCAGGGCCTCGGCGCCGCCGCCGCGTCGGTGGTGGCGATGGCGATCGTGCGGGACCTGTTCAGCGGACTCGCCGCCGCGAACCTGTTCTCCCGGCTGATGCTGGTCGTCGGCGTGGCGCCGATCCTCGCCCCGACCATCGGCGGCCAGACGCTGCGGTTCACCGACTGGCGTGGCGTGTTCGTGCTGCTCGCGATCGCCGCACTGGTGCTGATGGTGGTCACCGCGATCACCCTGCCGGAGACGCTGCCCCGGGAACGCCGGCGTGAGGGCGGCGTGATGGGGACGCTGCGTGACGGCGGCCGGCTGCTGACCGACCGGGTGTACGTGGGCCTGATCCTGGTGGCGGGGCTGGCGATGGCGGCGCTGTTCGCGTACGTGAGTGGTTCGTCGTACGTCTTCCAGGACGGGTACGGCATGAGCGAGCAGCAGTTCGCCCTGGTGTTCGCGGGTGGCGCGGTCGGCCTGATCGGTGCGACCCAGTGCAACGTGCGGTTGCTGCGCCGCTGGAGCCCGCAGCAGATCATGAGTGGTGCGCTGGTCGCCGGACTGGTGTTCGGTCTGACGCTGCTGGTGCTGGCGGCGACCGGGATCGGTGGACTGGTCGGGGTGCTGATCCCGCTGTGGCTGGTGCTGGCGATGGTCGGCCTGGTGATGCCGAACGCCCCGGCGCTGGCGCTGTCCCGGCACGGGGAGGCGGCCGGAACCGCGGCGGCGCTGCTGGGTGCGGTGCAGTCGGGTGTGGGGGCGGCCGCCGCGCCACTGGTCGGGGTGCTGGGTGTCGGCCCGGAGGCGATGGCCGTCGTGGTGTTCGGCAGCATGGTCGCGGCGACCGCGGTGTACTTCCTGGTGGTCCGGCCCAGCCGCCTGCCGGTGATGGCACACGGCGAGCCGGTCGTGGCGGTGGCGCACTGATCCGCACGTGATGTCCGTCGGGGGCCGGTCCGGCTGGACACCTTTCGCAGTCAGGGTCTGCCTCTGTGGTGATTTCGGGCGCTCAGCGCGCCCGTATTCACCACACCGCCACGGGTGTGGTGATTTGGGGCGTCCAGCGCGCCCGTATTCACCACACCACCAGGGGTGTGGTGAATTGGGGCGTCCAGGGCGCCTGAAATCACCACGCGGACGGGCTTCGCACCCTGACCACGAAACGTGTCTAGCGCCCACCGCTGTGTGGCCGGTGTCGAGACCGCCGTGGGTGCTGGCTGGACTCGCCGGGCCGAGCGTCGCATCCAGGGTCCGCACCCTGCTCCGGCCCTGACCCGATGCGTGCCGGCGACGCCGCTGGAGTAACGCCCAGCGGCGTCGCCCCCGGCTATCGGAAGGCCCACACGTTGGTCGGCCACTGCGGAGCGTTCGGGTAATCCAACGTCACGCCGGACCCGTTGGCGGTGGACGGCGCGTTCAAGGAGCCCAGGAAGGCTTGCCATTCGGCGTTCCGGAGGAACTGCCATCCGTCACCCTCAGGCCGGCCGTCGTTCCTCCACAGGGTGTACTTGCTGCCGTCACAGGCCCCGGTCACCACGGGACCCGGGAAGGTGCCGGCCGCACGCAGGCATCGGTCCGTCTTCGCGTTGCGAATGGCGAAGAAGCCGGAGGCGGTCCAGTCGAGATGCCAGTACTGGTTGGCGACCGACTGGCAGTCCCAGATGTAGGCGCCGTTCGGATTGTTGCCGTCCACGCAGTTGTTCTCGGTGTTGTAGATCTGGAAACTCGGCTCCGGGGGCTCTGCCGCCGACGCCTGCGGTGACGCGAGAAGGGCCGTCAGCGTGACGGCCGCCATCGCGGCAGGAAGATGCCACCGAACTCTCATGATTCTCCCCCATGGTCGTGTGGCCCCGGCGGTGTCGCCGGCCGCCTCGCCACACAGTGTGGAATCGGCGAACGCCGTCTCGGGGGAAGTTCGGACGACTTCGGACGGTGTCCGATCGACGACGGCCGGCGCCGGTGGCGGGCGGTAGCGTCACGGCACGCATCTCGATGTCGAGCTCTCTGTGGAGTGACGATGCCGGACAGGTCCGCGAGCGCGCCGGGAACACCGTTCACCGCGCTGCCCGACCCGGCGCGGGCCGGGTCGATCGACGGCATCGTCGAGCGGCTGCGGATGCTGAAACTCTGGGCCGGTGACCCGTCGTACGAGGCGATCAAGATCCGGGTGAACGCCGGCCGGCCCGCCGGCGAGCTGGTGTGCAAGTCGACCGTGGCCTATTGTTTCCGGCCCGGGCGGCGGCGGTTGGATACCGATCTGGTGCTCGCGGTGGTCGCGGCGCTGCACGGCGACGCCGGATATGTGACCCAGTGGCGTCAGGCGCTGCGGGTGGTCGGCGGTGAGGCCGAGGCGACGACGCAAGTCCGGGTGGTGGGCGGCCTGCCGCCGGAGCATGAGGGCTTCATCGCCCGCGACGACGAGGTGCGGCGCATCCGCGATGCGGCACGGCGACCCGGCGGGACAGCGGCGGTGTGCGCGATCGAGGGCATGGCGGGAGTGGGCAAGACCCACCTCGCCCTCCACACCGGACGTCTCCTGGCACGCGAGGGCATCGTCGAGCAGGTGTTGTACGTGGACCTGCGCGGATTCGACCCCGATCCGGGCCGGCCGCCGGTCGACCCCGCCGCGGTCCTCGACGGGTTTCTGCGCCGGCTCGGGATGTCCGGCCGGGGGATCCCGCACAGTCTGAAGGCCCGCGCCGGCGCCTACCGGAACCTTCTCGCCCGTACCCGGACACTGGTGATCCTGGACAACGCCGCCGGACCGGACCAGGTTCGACCGCTGCTGCCGCGCACGCCCGGCAGTCTCACCCTGGTGACCAGCCGTCGCCACCTGGGCCTTCGGCCGGCGCTGCTGCTTCCCCTCGCGGTCTTCACCCCGCAGGAGGCCGTCGCGTTCGTGAGACGGGCGACCGGTGGGGTCCCGGCGGGCGCCGACCCCGGGGCCACGAGCCGGATCGCTCACCGATGCGGCTGTCTGCCCCTGGCGTTGAGCCTGCTCGTCGGGCATATCCGAAACACACCGGACTGGACGCTGACCGACCATGCCGACCGGCTCGACGACCGTCATCGTGACCGCCGCCTGGACAGCGGAGTCGAGCTCGCCCTGTCCCTCTCGTACCGGCATCTGGCTCCGGACCACCGGCGGCTGCTGCGCCTGCTGGCACTCTCTCCGGGCCGGGACATCGATGCGTACGCCGCCGCGGCCCTGACCGGTTCCGGCCGGGACACGGCCGCGGCGATGCTGGCGGACCTGTGCCGTCATCACCTGCTCCAGGAGGAGCCGGCGGGACGCTTCACCTTCCATGACCTCGTCCGCACGTACGCCGTCACCAAGGCGCTCGACGAGGACCGCCCGGCGGACCGTCACGCCGCCCTGACCCGGCTGTTCGACCACTGCCTCGCCGTCGCCGGCACCGCGGTGAGCGTGCTGTACCCGGCCGACATCCACCCGATACCACCCGCGCCCCCGACCGGATTCCCGGCTCCCGACACGGGCAGCCCGGAGCTGGCGCGGGGATGGCTGGACGCCGAACGGCCCAATCTGCTGGCCATGGTCCGGTTCACCGCCCGTGACGGCTGGCCTGCTTACACTGTCCGGCTGGCCGGCGCCCTGCACCGCTATCTGCACAACCGTTGTGGCACGGAGGTGGTGACCATGCACCGCCAGGCGGTGCGTGCCGCCCGGCAGACCGGCGATGTGAGCGGGCATGCCCAGGCTCTGGCCGACCTGGGCGGTGCGTGTCACAAGCTGGGCAGGTACGGGACGGCCGTGAAGCATCTGCGGCAGGCGCTGGCACTGTTCCGCCAGACGGGTGACGTCTCGGGAGAGGCCCGCGTGCTGATCGGTCTCGGTGTGGTCGAGCACCGGTTGTGCCGTTACGACAAGGCAGCCGGCCGCTTCGCGCGCGCTCTGGACCTGCACCGGCAGCAGGGCAACCGCATCGGGGAGGCGCAGGCGCTGGCGAACCTGGCCGATGTCGACAACCGGCTGGGGCGGTGCGGATCCGCCGCCGATCGTTTCGCGCAGGCCCTGGTGCTGTGCCGGCAGGGCGGCAACCTGGACGGCGAGGCGGGCACCCTGGGCGGGCTCGGACTGGCCGAGCTGCGCCTGGGCCTGGTCGAGCAGGCCGGTGAGCACCTGAAGCAGTCGCTGTCGCTGTACCGGCGGCTCGGCCATCGCACCGGCGAGGTCATCGCGTGGGACAACCTCGGCGCGTACCACCGGCGTCTGGGCCGGTTCCCGCAGGCGGGCGAGCACCACCAGCGGTCCCTGAGCATCTGCCGCGACATCGGTTACCGGGAGGGCGAGCCGCGGGCCTTGAACGGCCTCGGTGAGACAGCCTCGGCGGCGAACCGGCCCGGCGAAGCCCTGCTGCATCACTCTTCGGCCGCCGTGCTCGCCGTCGAACTCGGCACGGCCGACCAGCAGGCCCGCGCCGAGGCCGGCCTCGGCCGCGCCCGTCTCGCCCTCGGTGAGGCGGGCCTCGCCGCCGGTCATTTCCGGGCTGCCGTTGCCCTCTACCGCCGTCTCGACATGCCCGAGGCCGACGAGGTCGGCTGCATGTTGTCGTCTTCCGCTCCGGCATCCACCTGATCGGATACGAGTTGCCTCACCGCCGCCACGTGGCGCACCCACTGCCAGGTGCGGGCGAGCACGGCGCGCAGGTCCAGGTCGTACCAGCGGTCTTCGGTGTACGCCGCGGAGCGCAACGACATCGAGCGGGCCGGGTCCGGGTCGTGCCCCGATCCGATGTCCTTCACGTCCTGTCTGCCGACCGTCGTCATCGCCGCTCGCCGACTCGCATGATCATCGTCAGCTCTTCACCGAACCCGCCATCAGCCCGCCGATGAACCAGCGGCCGAGCAGGACATAGACGAGCAGTGTCGGCAGCGAGGTGATCAGGGCACCGGCCATCGACGCCGCGTAGTCCGGGGACTGGGCGCCGGCCAGCGCGTTGAGGGCGATGGTGATCGGGCCGTTGCGGGTGTTGGACAGGAAGATCGCGAAGAGGTAGTCGTTCCAGGCCGAGGTGAACTGCCAGATGACGGTCACCACGAAGCCCGGTCCGGAGATCGGCAGGATGATCCGGGTGAAGGTCCGCAGCAGGCCCGCACCGTCCACCCGGGCCGCCTCGACCAGGTCCTCCGGCACGGTGGTCGCGTAGTAGTTGCGGAAGATCAGCGTGCAGATCGGGATGCCGTAGACGCAGTGCGCCAGCACCAGGGTGGGGATGCCGGGCGGCACGCCCAGGGTCAGCACGATGTCGCGCAGCGGGATCATCACCGCCTGGTACGGGATGAACATGCCGAACAGGATCAGCGTGAACACCACGTCCGCGCCGGGGAACCGCCAGCGTGACAGCACGAACCCGTTGGCCGCGCCGATCAGCGACGAGATGACCGCCACCGGGATGGCCAGTTGGAAGGTGCGCAGGAACGACGGGCGCAACGCGGTCCACGCCTTCTCCCAGGAGGCGGTGGTCCACGTGGACGGCAGGTTCCACTGGCTGGTGACACCGATGTCCGAGCCGGCCTTGAAACTGGTGACCACCAGGACGTACGCCGGCATCAGCACGACGATCAGGAAGAGGAGCAGGACCGTGTAGCGGGGGATGCGGGTCATCGGGTCTTCTCCGTGCGCTGGGTCCAGACCAGGTAGGGGACGATGACCACGGCGACGAGCAGCAGCAGGACCACCGAGATCGCGGCGGCCTTGGCGTAGTCGCTGGTGAGCAGGGCCTGCCAGACGTAGACGGCGGGCACCTCGGTGAGCCACTGCGGACCGGACACGCTCATGATCAGGTCGAACATCTTCATCGACATGTGCCCGAGAATGATCAGCGCGGACAGGGCGACCGGGGTGAGCTGCGGGAAGATGACGTTGCGGTACAGCCGGTAGGTGCTCGCCCCGTCCATCGCGGCGGCCTCCCGCAGCTCGGCGGAGATGCCCCGGAAGCCGGCGAGGAACAGCGCCATCACGTACCCGGACAGCTGCCAGACGGCCGGGACCGCCATCGCGGCCATGCCCCAGTCGGGGTCGGTCCACCAGGGGTTCTGCAGGAAGTCCAGGTGCAGGCCGCCGAACACGGCGTTCAGCCCGCCCGCGTTCTCGCCCTGGTTGGGGTTCATCAGCCAGCGCCAGACGACGCCGGAGGCGATGAAGGAGACCGCCATCGGGAACAGGTAGACGGTCCGGAACAGGCCCTCCCCGCGGACACCACGTTCCAGCAGGTACGCCCAGAGCAGGCCGAGCAGCATCGCCCCGGCGATGAACACCACCGTGAAGATCAGCAGGTTCTTCAGCGAGTGCAGGAAGCGGTCGTTGATGTCCTCGGTGAACAGGTACGTGTAGTTGTCCAGGCCGACGAACCCCTTCGAGCCCAGCGCGGTGTGCTCGTCGGAGACGGAGACCTTGATCGTCCAGGCGATCAGGCCGTAGACGAAGATCGCGAGCAGGATCAGTGAGGGGCCGAGCAGGATCAGGCCCGGCCCCCAGTGACGGAATCGTCTCACTTGCCGGCGAACTGCTTCGCCGCGGCGGCCAGGGCCTTCTGCAGTCCGGCCACGTCCTGGCCGGTGGAGAAGGCGCCGAGTGCCGAGTTCGCGGCGCCCTGCCAGCCCTGCGAGCAGGCCGAGCCGTGCGCGCACGACGGGACCTGGGTGGCGGACTTCCAGTCGGCCATCGCGGCCTGCTGGTATTCGGGGTAGTCGCCGGGGACGGCGTCGGTGCGGGCCGGGATCGAGCCCTTCGTGGTGTTGAACGCCTTCTGCCCCTCGGCCGAGCCGACCGTCTTGAGCCAGCACTTGGTGCCGTCCGGGTTCTTCGCGCCCTGGGGCAGCACGAACGAGTCGGCCAGCCACTGGAAGGTGGTGCCGTTGCCGGGGAAGGTGAACCAGCCGTAGTCCTTGAAGCCCTTGGCGTCCAGGTCGGCGGCCTCCCAGTCGCCCATCAGCTGGTACGCCGCCTTGCCGTCCATCACCAGCTTCTCGGCGTCGGTCCAGTCCAGGGCGTCACGGTCGGTGTTGGTGTACGTGAGCAGCCGCTTGAAGTCGTTGATCGCGGTGGTGACGCCCGGGTCGTTCCAGTCGGTGGCGCCGTTCCACAGTCCGGTGAACTTCTCCGGCCCGAGGTCGGTGATCAGCACCGACTCGAAGAGCATCAGCTGGGTCCAGTCCTTGCCGATCGCCAGGGGCGCGGCGATGCCCTCGGCCTTGACCTTGTCCAGGTCGGCGAAGAAGCCGGCCAGGTCGGCCGGGGTCGCGGTGATGCCCGCGTCGGCGAGGACCTTCTTGTTGGTCCAGACCACGTTGGCCCGGTGGATGTTGGCCGGGACCGAGTAGATCTTGCCGTCCACGGTCAGGTTGTCGATCAGGCCCGGCGGGAAGGCCTGCTTGAGGCCCCAGGAGTCGTAGTCGGCGCTGAGGTCCTCGACCTGGCCGGCGTTGATGTAGTCGATCAGTTCGGCACCGGCGTGCGCCTGGAAGGTGTCCGGTGGGTCGCCCTGCTGCAGCCGGGAGGCGAGCACCTGTTTGGCGTTCGCCCCGGCGCCGCCGGCGACCGCGCCGTTGACGAAGGTCTGTCCGGTGCAGGCCGTGGTGAACTGGCCGACCAGGCCGTCGAGTCCGGCCTTCTCACCGCCGTCGGCCCACCAGGTGAAGACCTCGACCTGGGTGGAACCGGCACCGCCGTCGTCGTCGCTGCCACAGGCCGAGGTGGCCAGCAGGGTCGCGACGCCGACGACAGCGAGTGCCGCCCGTCGTGTGAAACGCATGTCTACCCCCATCCGGATCCCTTTCCTGCACCATGCGCGGGTCTCCGGAGGGAGTCAACGAAAGTTTCCTTCCTGTTACCAGAGATCCATTGTCGACTATCCGATCGCGACCGGTGGGCGTAGGGTGCCAAGTAAGCAGACGTTTGACTTAAGGGGATGACGTGCTGGAATACCCGTTCACACCGCCGACCGCCGTGGACCCGCCGGCGGAATGGTCCCGGCTGCGCGCCCAGTGCCCGGTCGCCCACGTGCGCACCACCGACGGCCGCGACGCGGTGCTGCTCACCCGCTACGACGACGTCCGCACGATGATCACCGACCGGCGGTTCGTCCGGAACACCCCGGCCGGCGGCACCATGGGCGGACCCGCCTTCATGAACGACGAGGCCGCCCACCTGCGCTGGCGCCGCCTGCTCAGCCGCTCGTTCACCGCCAAACGGATGACCGCCCTGCACCCCGGCATCGAACGCATCACCCACGACCTGATCGACGACATGGTCACCCACGGCGCACCGGCCGACCTGCGCACCGCCCTGGGCTTCCCCCTCCCGGTGTACGTGATCTGCGACCTCCTCGGCGTCCCGGCATCCGACCGCGAACGGTTCGCCGGCTGGTCCGACCGGTTCCTCAACCTCACCCGGTTCACCGCCGACGACGTGGCACAGTCGGGACGCGAACTCTGGGCGTACATGACGAGGCATGTCGCCCGCAAACGCGCCGAACCCGGCGACGATCTGCTGTCCGAACTGGTCACCGTGGTGGACACCGAGGACGGCCGGCTCAGCGAGGACGAACTGATCTTCACCGGTCAGGCGCTGCTGGTCGCCGGCCACGAGACCACCGCCAACATGATCGGCAAGATGGTCGCCATGCTGCTGGCCCGCCGCGAACGCTGGGAACAGCTGCTCGCCGACCCCGGTCTGGTCCGCACCGCCGTCGAGGAGGTGCTGCGCTTCGACGCCAACCTCGGCTTCGGCACCCACCGGCTGGTCACCGAACCCGTCGAGATCGAGGGCACCCGCATCGAGGCCGGCACGACCGTCCTGTCGTCGATGCCGTCGGCCAACCGCGACGAACGGATCTTCACCGACCCGGACGAGATGGACCTGACCCGCAAACCCAACCCGCACCTGACCTTCGGCGCCGGCCCGCACTCCTGCCTCGGCCAGGCCCTGGCCCGCATCGAACTGCAGGCCGTCCTCGCCGTCCTGCTCCAGCGGGTGCCCACCCTGGAACTCGCGGTGCCCGTCGAGGAGCTACGCCGCCGCCAGGGCCTGCTCGTCGGCGGCCTGGAAGAGGTACCCGTGCGCTGGTAGATCATCATGGCTGTCATGAGCGCTGACACCAGACGGACCCGGGCCGGCGACACCCGCGCTCTGCTGCTACGCACGGCCGAGAGGTTGTACGCCGAACGCGGACTCGCCGCCGTCTCCCTGCGCCAGATCGTGGAAGCCGCCGGGGTCGGGAACAACTCGGCCCTGGCCTACCACTTCGGCGCCCGCCCCGACGTCGTGCACGCCATCGGCGAGGTGCACGCCCCCGGCATCGCCGCCCACGCCCGTACCCTGGTCGCGGCGTCCCGGGACGCCGGCGACCCGCGCGAGCACGTGGCGTGTCTCGTCCTGCCGTACGTGCGCCACCTCGCCGGGCTGGGCGTGCCCAGCTGGTTCGCCCGCTTCACCGCCCAGGTCGCCGCCGACCCGTCCTTCGGCGACGGCCTGCACTCGCACGCCGAACTGGCCCCGGTCCTCGAGGTCGCGAGCACCCGGGTATGGGCGCACATGCCGCGGCTGTCCCCCGCGGAGATCACGCTGCGCACCTCGATGCTGCGCCAGGGTCTGATCCACACCTGCGCCCAGCAGGAGGCCCTCGCCGCCGCAGGCACCCCGGTCGACTGGGACCGGGTCGGTTCCGCATTGACGGATGCCGCTACCGGACTGGTCCTGGCCTCTCGTGCGTAAATGCGTCGTATCAGCGTCCTCGCCGCGGTAGTGGTGCTCTTCGTTCTGGCCGGCGTCGTCCCGGCCCAGGCCGCGCAGACCGGCATCCGGGCCGCCGACCCCAGCGTCATCCGGGTCGGCAGCAGCACCTACGTCGGCGTCCAGTCCTACGACGGCGGCATCGGGGTGCGCACCGCCACCTCACCGGACGCGCTCGCGTCGTCGGCCGTCAGCAAGGTCTGGTCCGACACGGCCGGGTTCGGCGAGGTGTGGGCCCCCGAAGTCGTCTACGACGGCGGCCGCTACTACATCTACTTCGCCGCCGGCACCGGCGCCGCCCACCGGATGTACGTGATCAGCTCCACGGCGGCGACCAGCGGCTACACCGCCGCCACCAAACTGAACCTGCCCGACGACAAGTGGGCCATCGACGGCATCCTGGTCACCTTCAACAGCCAGCGCTGGTTCGTCTGGTCCGGATGGGCCGGCGACACCAACGTCGAACAGAACCTCTACATCGCCCGGATGTCCAGCCCCACCACGGCCACCGGCGCCCGGTACGCGATCGCCTGACCCGTGCCGGTCAGCCGCGCCCGTTGTAGACGACGGCGTCGGTGCGCTGCCCGTAAGCCCGGAACACGGCTGTCGCCTCCGCACGCAGCACACCCGACTGGACCTCGATGCCGCGCCGCTCGAACTGCTCCCGCCAGTCGTCGCGCATCGGTCCCTCGTCGAACCCGGTCAGTCTCTCCAGGTCGTCGCCCTCCCCGGCCACCACCAGGCGGGTCACCCCCGACCACATCGCCGCCCCGTAACACATCACGCACGGCCGCCAGTTCACCGCGAGTTCCAGCTCGTGCGGCCCCAGATTCCAGGTGCCCAGCCGCACCTGCGCCAGGGAGATCGCGACGACCTCGGCGTGCAGCGACGACAGGTCATAGGTGAGCACCAGGTTGACGCCGACCGACAGGACCTCCCCGCTGTCGCGCCGGCTGACCACCGCGGCGAACGGCCCGCCGGTGTCCTCCCGGTGGTTACGCTCGGCGAGCCGGTTCACCAGCCGCATCCGCTCCTCGACGCCGGGCAGCGCAGCCGGGTCCCCGGCGATCTCCTCGAGAACCCAGGGCGGCAGTTCGGCGCCGAACCGGGTGGGCATGCTGTTCACGGTCGCCTCCGTCGGTAGACCCCCCGATCGTGCCCCGGCGGGACAGTGCCGCGACTGCCATTCCCGGTATTACCACCTGTCCGGACGGCGCTTCCGCCTTGATCGCGGGCGCCCTCACGAGGGCCGCCGCGTAGAGTCACGGGGTGATCCTTCTCGGCGGCGCGCTGGGTTTCGGCATCGCGGCCGTGTTCGCCTGGCGCACCGGCCGGAGCAGCGTGTTGCGGTGGACGCTGACGGCTCTCGCCGTGCTCTGCGCGGCCGGGCTGCTGCTCGTCGTCCTGGACGCCAGGTTCGGCAGCAGCACCCTGATCACCTCGGTGGGCTGATGCGGCCTGCCTACCGGCTCGCGCAGACCTCGGTGGTGTTGACCAGAACGCCCGCGCCGCCGGTGACGTGCCGGATGATGCTGACCGCGAACACGCCGACCTGCAGGCCTAGATAGTTGAGCGGAACGAACAGCCCGATGACCGCCGCCGGGGCCAGGGCCAGAAGGTTTGTCGACCCGGTGTTGAGGCGAATCCAGCCACGAGCCTTGGCGAAGTAGACGAGCGACGCCACGATGGCCGGCGAGAACAACGGGATCAATTGGATCACGAGGCCCGCCGGGTTGCCCTCCTGAACGATCGAGCGGAGCAGCACCGTCTGATCGGTCAGGGTCAGGAGCAGGATGACGAAGGGGACGGGCAGCGTGGTCAGCGTTGCCGGCATGACGTCATCGGCGAAGGCCGGGCGATTGTCCGGTGAGTGGATCGTGGTGTTTCTGACCGAGGAGGAGGCGTCGTTGTAGATGACGGTGTGTGATGTCTGTTGAGCATGCCGCCGTCTCGACTGGTCGAGTAGGCGCCTGGGAATGTGCCCGGACATCGCGTGACGGTACAACAGGGCGCCGGTTGGTGGCGGTCCTCAAGGGCTGGTGGCTACCAGCAGGTGGCAGCCGGCGGCCGGGGCGGGCAGCGGGCGCAGCTCCACCGTGAAGCCGGCGGTGCGCAGGGCGTGCCGCAGCACGGGCAGCGGGCCGGTGCGGTAGTACATCACGAACGGCGGGTGCCACAGCGCGTTGCGGATCCGCATCGTCACGTCGAAGCCGAGGGTCAGCCAGTACCAGGGGGAGGCCGGTGACGGCGGGCCGACGATCGGGAAGGCCAGGATGCCGCCGGGGCGCAGCGCGCGGCGTACCCCGGAGAAGAGGTCCGGCAGTTCGCCGGGCAGGAAGTGGCCGAGCGCTCCGAACGTGACCGCCAGGTCGAAGCCGCCGGTGAACGGCAGGGCGCGGGCGTCGGCGCGGACCCAGCGGGCGTCCTGGTGGGCGGCCCGCGCCTGGTCGAGCATGCCGGCGCTGAAGTCCACACCGGTGATCGACTCGCGGCACAGGGGGCGGAGCACGTCCACGCCGGCGCCGGTGCCGCAACACACGTCGAGGCCCCGGTCGAACGGGCCCAGTGCGGCCAGTGCGGTGGTGGTGGCCTCGAGCAGGGCGGGCGGGGTGCGGAACGGCGTGTGGTCGAATTTCGGGGCCAGCAGGTCGTAGCCGCGTGGCACCGACGAGAGCGCCTGCACGCCCAGTTCACGCAGCGTCGGTCCCTGGGGCGAGAACATCAGCCGACGATACCGCCGCCGGCGCCCGGCCGCGGGTACCCCCTTCGGGGTGATGTCACCGGCTGTGTCCGATTCCGTGAGTCGCCCGGGGCGCTGGTAACGTCACCCGATCACATCCTCAACAGGGCAAATACCCCCATGCCCGTGAGCGCCTAGGAGAGCAGCAGTGCGGATCCTGACCGAGATCTCCCGCACCTTCGGTGAGTACCTCCTTCTGCCGAATCTCACCGACGAAGGGTGCACCCCGGATCGCGTCGATCTCTCCGCGCCGCTGGTCCGGCACCGGGTCGGGGAGCAGTCGCCGATCCAGATCTCGGTGCCGCTGGTCAGCGCGATCATGGGTGCGGTGTCGTCGCCGCAGCTGGCGGTGGCGCTGGCGCAGGTCGGCGGGCTGTCGTTCATCCACCAGAACCAGCCGGTGGCCGAGCAGGCGGCGATGGTGGCCGCGGTGAAGCGGCACAAGGCCGGGTTCCGGCACAACGACGTCAACATCAAACCGTCGGCCACCCTGGACGAGGCGGACGCGCTGCTGCAGGCCGGCGGCGAGTCGATCATGGTTACCGAGGACGGCAGCCCGTCCGGCACGTTCCTCGGGATGATCAGCGCGCAGGACTTCAACTTCCACCGGCACCACCGCGGCGACACCGTCGCATCGCGGATGCGCCCGGCCGCCGAACTGGTCACCGGCACCCCGGAGATCCGGCTGGCCGACGCGAACGCGCTGCTCTGGGACTCCCGCCAGACCGTGCTGCCGATCATCGACGCGGAGGGCCGGATCGCGTCGCTGGTGCACCGCCGCGACTACGAGCTGCACCAGCAGTTCCACACCGAGACGGTGGACGCGGACAAGCGGTTCCGGGTCGGCGCGGGCGTCAACACCCACGACTACCGGGAGCGGATCCCGGCCCTGGTCGAGGCGGGCGCCGACGTGCTCTGCCTGGACTCCTCCGACGGCTACTCGGTGTGGCAGCAGCAGGTCATCGGCTTCGTCCGGGAGCAGTACGGCGACACCGTCCGCATCGGCGCGGGCAACGTGGTGGACGCACGGGGCTTCCGGTATCTGGCGGACGCGGGCGCGGACTTCGTCAAGGTCGGCATCGGCGGCGGCTCGATCTGCATCACCCGCGACCAGAAGGGCATCGGCCGGGGCCAGGCCTCCGCGCTGGCCGAGATCGTGCAGGAGCGCGACGCGTACGCGAAGCAGACCGGTTTCTATGTCCCGCTCTGCTCCGACGGCGGCATCCTGCACGACTCGCACATGGCGATCGCGTTCGCGTTCGGCGCCGATTTCCTGATGCTGGGGCGCTATTTTGCCCGGTTCGACGAGAGCCCCGCGCCGCGGGTGAAGATCGGCGGCCAGTTCTTCAAGGAGTACTGGGGTGAGGGCAGCGCCCGCGCCCGCAACGCCGCCCGCTACGGCCAGGGCAAGGATCTGGCGTTCGAGGAGGGCGTGGACGGCTACGTCAACTACGCCGGCAGCCTGTACGACAACGTCAAGGTCACCCTGGCGAAGATCCGCTCCACGATGGTGAGCTGCGGTTCGACGACGTTGCGCCGGTTCCACGAGTCGGCGACGGTGGTGCAGGTGTCGCAGCAGACCTTCGTGCAGAACTCCGAGGACATCGATCGCAACGAGCGGCCCACGGTCGTCTGAGATTTCCGTCGCCGGCCTGCAACAGATCCGGGGCGGCGTGCGTCAGGGAAGACATGAGGCTTTCACGGGTACGGGCGTACGCCACCGTCGGTGTGCTGGCGGTGGCGGCCGGCGTCGTCGCGGGGGTCGCGGTGGCCGGCGACTCCCAGGGGACCGCGGCGACCGCCTGCCCGGACAGTGCGCCGCGGGTGAATCTCACCCTGCCGGAGGAGGAGTCCCAGGTCACGATCCGGGTGCTCAACGGTTCCGGGGTGGCCGGGACGGCCGGCCGGGTCACCGAGGATTTCAAGAACCGGGGCTTCAAGACGGAGAAGCCCAAGGAGAAGACGAAGAAGTCCGCCGAGGTCGCCGTGATCCGGTACGGCCCGAGCAGTGTCAGCGCCGCGCACTGGCTACGTGCCTACTTCCTGGGCGCGGCGGTCCAGGAGTACAGCGCGGAGCGGACCTCCGGCACCGTCGAGATCGTGATCGGCGAGAAGTACCAGCAGCTCGCCACGAAGACCGAGGTCAACCAGTCGCTGGCGCAGCTCAGCGCCCCGACGTTGCCGCCGGGCGCCTGCGCGGTCGCGGCGGGACGGTGACTATCGGTAACCGGTGACGTCGGCCGGTTTACCGGCGTCCTGCACCTCGACGAGATAGCGCCACGCGTCCGGCCGGCTGCCGTCGACGTCGGTGAAGCCGTACTCCGCGGCCAGCCCGCCGCTCGACAGCGACCGGCCGTTCCAGCGGGCCCGGTCCGGGTCGGCGGCGAGCGCGACGACCGCCCGACCGGTGAACGCGGGCGTCTCGGAGATCGCGAAATGCGGCTCCGCCGTCAGGGCGTCACGCCAGGTCGCCTCGGTGACACCGTGGTGCTCCAGCATGATCTCGGAGCGCATCCAGCCCGGGGTCAGCGCCACCGCGGTCGCCCCGAGCGGACCCACCTCCTTCGCCTGGGCCCACGCCATCCGCAGCACCGACGTCTTGGCCAGGTCGTAGAAGAACGACACCCGGTAGTTGTCCCGGTTGTACTCCTCGGTCCCGTCGGTCACCTCCACGACCAGCCCACCCGGCGTGGCCAGCAGCAGCGGCAACGCGTGATGACTGGTGACGATGTGGGTGTCCACGGCCAGCCGCAGGATCCGCAGGCCGTCGTCAAGCGAGTGCTCCCACAGCCGGTCCGTCCAGCTGAACATCAGCTCGCCGCCCCAGATGTCGTTGACCAGCACATCCAGGCGGCCCTGCTCGGCGGAGATCCGCGCGACGAGCGTCTTCACCTCGGACGCCACCAGATGGTCCACCCGGACCGCGATGCCGGTCCCGCCGGCCGCGGTCACCAGCTCGGCGGTCTCCTCGATCGTCTCCGGGCGGTCCATCTCCGAGCGGCGTTCCCGGGTGCTGCGGCCGGTGACGTACACCGTCGCCCCGGCCGCACCCAGCTCCACCGCGATGCCGCGCCCGGCGCCCCGTGTCGCGCCGGCCACCAGCGCGACCTTTCCTGCCAACGAACGTGTCATGTCCCGATCGCAGCACACCGGGACGGCCGCTGTCAGGACGGTTCGCGCCGGGCCCGGTCGGCGCGCCAGGTCCGCAGCATCCACGTGCCGAGCACCGCGGCGACGATCACGATCGCGGCCATCAGCAGGGCGAACATGCCGTCGCCGTGCTTGTCGCGGACGCTCAGGGCGCCGCTGACCAGGAAGTAGAGGCCGATCACGCCACCGCCGACCGGGAAGATCCAGCTGGCGTTCAAAGGCGCTTTCGGGGCCGGTTCCGGCGGGGTCTCGGTGCGGCCGTCGGACGGCGGGGGCTGCTCAGTCACGTGAGCAGTATCGGTCATGGCACCCGGCACGCAAGGAGTGGCACCGGTGAGGGAGGTTGCGGTTCGCTGCATAGACGACGCTCAGCGGGGGCACAGACTGGCCGTGGAGACGATACGAACCGGGGAGCCCCCGCAGGCCGAGGAGGTGTGCCGGTGGACCCTCGACGGCACCCGGCAACTGACCGACCTTCGTGCCCGCCTGCTGGCGGAGCTGGACGAGGACGCCGCCGACTTCGTGGACCAGGTCGTGCTGGTGGCCACCGAACTGGCCACCAACGCCCTGCGGCACGGCGAGCCGCCGACCACGGTCCGGCTGCTGCGCGACAGCGAACAGCTCGTGGTGGACGTCGCCGACCACGACCCGGAGGCGATCCCGGAACTGGCGCCGGACCGGCCGCTGAACGGCGGCGGCCGCGGGCTGCTGCTGGCGCGCTGGTTCTCCCAGGAGGTCGGCTGGTACGCCGTCGGCGACGTGAAGCACGTCTGGGCGGCGTTCGCCCGGACCGGCGCCGGACGGGCACGCCCCGAGGGTCAGCGGGGCAGCACCGCCACGTCGCTGTAGAACCGGTTGATCAGCTGTACGACCGCCTCGAACGACTCCAGATCCATCGGCTTGGTGATGAACGCGTTGGCGTGCGACCCGTAACTGGACACGATGTCCTGGGCGGCGCTGGAGGTGGTCAGCACGACGATCGGGATGTGCTTGAGATCCTCGTCCTGTTTCACCTCGGCCAGCACCTGCTGCCCGCCGACCCGCGGCATGTTGAGGTCGAGCAGCACCAGATCCGGCCGGACCGCGTCACCGAAGGGACCCCGGCGGCGCAGATAGTCCAGCGCCTCCCGCCCGTCGGCGACCCGGTTCACGATCGGCGGCGTGGCCGAGGCCTCCAGCGCTTCCTCGATCATCATGGTGTCCGCGTCGTCGTCGTCGACGACGAGCACGTTCAACGGTCGTACGCCCGTCATCGAACCCTCTTCCCCGGCAGTGATCTTTGCAGGAGGACAACCATAGCCGTACGGCTGGAATCCGCAGTCCGGCCCGCCGAGTGACACATCACCCGTTCTACCGGTCCAGGCGGACCGTCACGCCGCCGGACAGCAGCGAGTCGTGCAACTCCAGCGAGGTCAGCGCGACCTGCTCCGGCACGTCGAAGACGAGTTTCCCGGCGACCCGGTCACCCGGTGCGAGTCTCTGCAGGAACGTCGCGGCGTCCCGGTTGGCGTAGAGGCCGGCCAGCCCGTCGGTCTCGTACGCCGTGCCGTCGTCACCGAACGCCCGCTGCGCCCGGCCCACCAGGAACCGGGAGTCGTCGCCGACGTTGCGCACCGTCAGGCTGACGACGCAGAACCGCCCGTCCGCCGTGCGTTTCAGGTGCTCCACGCCGATGGTGGTGCGCGAGCAGTCCACCCCGGACACCACGAACTCGAACCTCCCGTCGCGGGCCTTGTCACCGATCCGCTCACCGGGGGCGGTGGTGGCGGCGGTGACGGTCACCGCGGCGGCCGGCGAGCGGTTGCCGTTGTTGTACTGCTCGGCGGCGATCCCGGCGAGGAACAGGGCGATCACCGTGCACCCGGCGATGATGATCGCGAGCATGGTCTTGATCGGCGAGGCCCGGCGGACCTGGCGGACCGGGCGGGACTGCGGACGACGGTCGTACGACATCGGACCACTCCTGGGACCGGCCTGTTTTCCTCACTGTGGAGCACCACGGCACACCGAGTCACCGATTTCGCCTGATCGGCACGATTCTTCGCCTGATCGGACATCACGCCAGTCTGCGCCGAGGCCTCAATCCCCGCGCGTACGGGCCGAACCGGTAGATGTGGAAGAGGTGCTGCACGACAGCGACCGCACCCATGTAGTCCGCCTACGGCTCGCCGACGGCACCCGGGTGGTCCGCAAACGGCCCCTCGGCCCGCGGGCACCGGAACGGCTGCGCACCGAACTGGCGGCGCTGCGGCGGCTGCAGGACCTCCCCGGCGTACCCGTCCTGGCCCCGGCCGGGCACCCGGGCACGCTGACCGTGCTCGACGCGGACGCCCGGACCCTCGCCGACATGCCCGTGCCCTGGCCGGCCGGGCCGCTCGTCGACCTGGCGCTGCACCTCGCCGAAGTGCTGGCCGGCGTCCACCGGCGCGGCGTGGTGCACCGCGACGTCAGCCCGGCGAACATCCTGATCGGCGCGGACGGCCGGCCCACCCTGATCGACTTCGAGCTGGCGGTGCTGCCGGCCCGGGACCGCGATGAACCGGTGGCACCCGGCGAACCGGCCGGCACCCTGCCGTATCTCGCCCCGGAACAGACCGGCCGCACCGGACAGGCGGTCGACCACCGCGCCGACCTGTACGCCCTCGGCGCCACCCTCTACGAACTGGCCACCGGCGCCCCGCCGTTCGGCCGCGACCGGGAACCGCTCGACCTGATCCACGACCACCTGGCCCGGGTACCCACCCCGCCGGCCGAGACCGTCCCCGGCCTGCCGGCGGCGCTGTCGGGCATCCTGCTGCGGCTGCTGCACAAGGAACCGGGCCGGCGCTACCAGAGCGGCGAGGGCCTGGCCCACGACCTGGAGACGCTGCGCCGCCACCGCCGGGCCGGCGACACGGCCGGCTTCCCGCTCGGCGACCGCGACTTCCCGCTGCGGCTGGCCCCGCCGCAGCGCCTGATCGGCCGCGAAACCCAGCTGGGTGCCCTGCACGGGCTGCTCCGCGAGGTGACCGGCGGGCACAGCGTGCTGGCCCTGCTCACCGGACCGCCCGGCAGCGGCAAGACCGCCCTCGTCGAACGGCTGCGCCCGGCGGTGACCGCGGCCGGCGGCTGGTTCACCGCCGGCAAGTTCGACCAGTTCCGGGCCGGTGACCCGGTGCGGGAGGCCTTCGACCGGCTCGGCGACCTGCTGCTCGCCGAACCGGACGACGTGCTGGCCGGCCTGCGGACCCGGCTGCTGGACGCGCTCAGCCCCGAACAACTGCGGGCCGCGCTGGTGCTGCTGCCGTCGATGCGCGGCCTGCTCGGGGCCGAACCGGACCGCGGCGAGGAGATCGCTTTCAGTCACGTGCTCGCCGCCGCCTCGACCGTCCTGCGCACCGTGGCGAGCGCCGCCCGCCCGGTGGTGTTCGTCGTCGACGACCTGCAATGGGCCACCACCGGAGCGCTGGCCTTCCTCGACGAGGTCCTGGACCGGCGCGACCTCGCCGGGGTGCTGGTGCTGGGCGCGTACCGGACCGAGGACGTCGACGAGGCGCACCCGCTGAGCGCGCTGCGGGCCCGCCTGCGCCGCGACCGCGGCACCTCCGCCGAGATCGTCCTCGCCGACCTCGGACCGGACGACCTGACCACACTGGTGGCGGAGATGCTGCGACTGCCCGCGGACCGGGCGGCACCGCTGGCCGCCCTGCTGGCGGAACGGACCGGCGGCAACCCGTTCGACACCGTGGAACTGCTCGACGCCCTGCGCCGCGACGGCGAACTGCTGCCCCGCGGCGGCGGCTGGGAATGGGACACCACGGCGGTTCGCCGGTTCGTCGGCCACGGCGACGTGGTCGACCTGCTCGGCACGCGGATCGAGGCGCTGCCCGTACCGGCCCGGGAACTCCTGGAGATCATGTCCTGCCTCGGAGCGGCACCGGACACCGCGACCCTCGCCGTCGCGAGCGGCCGGGACCCGGCACGGATCACGGCGACGCTGCTGCCGGCGATCACCGACGGGCTGCTGGCCACCCACGCCGACGGTGTCGCCTTCCGGCACGACCGGGTGCAACAGGCCGCCCACGAGCGCATCGCACCGGACGAGCGGGCCGAACTGAACCTGACACTGGCACGCCGGTTCGCCGCGCAACCGGGCTACGCACCGGCCGCGGCGGCACACTATCTGGCGGCGGTGCCGGCTCTGCGCGTACCGGAAAACGCTGTGATGGGAGAGAAACCCGCCGCAGCCGATCTGCTGCGCCGGGCCGCGTCCGCCGCCCGGCTGATCGCCAACCACGCCGGGGCGCAGGCCTGTCTGGCCGGTGCGCTCAGCCTCCTGGAGAAGACCGATGCGGGGTACGCGGAAACGCGCGCCGAGTGGCACGCGGCCCTCTGCGCGCTGAGCCGGTTCGCCGAAGCCGACCGGGTGTACGCCGAGATCGCCGCCGGCACCGCCCCGGAGATGCTCGCCGCGTCCACCGCCCACCAGATCGACACCCTGTTCCGTCGCGGCCTCGCCGACCGGGCCGTCGCCCTCGGGCTGGACCTGCTCGCCGCACTCGGCGCCGCGGTGCCCGGACCGGACCGGATCGGGCCGGCCACCGCCGACGGCCTGACCGCCTTCCACCAGTGGCTGGCCGCCCGCGACGACGACGCGCCGATCCCCGAGCTGGCCGACCCGCGCCTGCTCGCCATCGCCGAGATCAACGGCCGGCTGGTCCTGGCCACCGCCTTCGGCCACCACGTCACCGCCGCCTGGCTGGTAGCCGACTCCGCCCGGATGTGGTCGACCGCGGGTGCGTGCGCGGCTCTGGCCCGGGCCCTCGCCTACGTCGGCTGGGTGACGATCGGCGGAGGCGGCACTTACCGCAGCGCGTACACCGGGGTGCGGCACATCCTGACCGTCGCCGGCTCCCGCGGATACGAACCGGAGACCTCCCTGGTCAAACTGTTGCACGCGACCTCCACCGCGCCCTGGTTCGAACCGTTCGACGCCACCGTGCGCCTGGTCCACGAAGCCCGCGACGGTCTGCTGCGCGGCGGCGACCCGCACACCGCCCTCTACACCCACTACCCGGCCCTGACCCAGACCGCGGACAGCGCCACCCTGGACACCCTCGACCAGGAGGTCCGCGCCGCCCTGGCGATGGCCGACCGGGTCGGCGCGGACAAGGACCGAACCGTCTTCACCGCATTCGCCCGGCTCGGGCAGGCCGTCCGCGACGGCACCGACAACCCGCCGGACGACTTCGACGAGGACACCTTCCTGACCACCCTGACCGGCGACGGCCTGACCGCCGCCGTCTACCTGACTTACCGGGCGCTGGCCGCCGCGGTCCTCGGCGACGACACCGCCCTCACCGCGCACACCGCCGCGCTCCCCGAGGCGATGACCCGCGCACCCGGCACGTCCATGTTCGCCACCAGCCACCTGCTGGTCGCCCTCGGCGTGCAGGCCGGCACCGGAACCCTCCACGACCTAGACACCGGCCTGGACTTCCTCGCCGCCCGCGCCGACGACCAGCCCGGCAACTACCGGCACCTGCACCTGCTCGCCACGGCGACCCGGGCCGCCCTCACCGGTGACGTCCCGGCCGCCGAACAGGCCTACGACGCGGCGATGGCCGCCACCGACGGCACCGGAGCCGGTTGGCACCGGCCGCTGATCTACGAACGGGCCGCCCGGTTCTACCGCGGCCGCGGCCTGCACCAGGTCGCCCACGGACTTCTCGACCAGGCCCGCGACGGGTACGCCCGGTGGGGCGCGACCGGCAAGGTCCGCCTCCTCGACCGCGAATGCCCGGAACTGGCCGGCACCGGACCCGCGCCGACCCGGACCACCACCGTGCACAGCGGAAGCCTCTCCAGCGAGGACATCGACCTGATGGCGGTCCTCGAAGCGGCCCGCGCCCTCAGCTCGGAGACCGCCCTGGACCAGCTCCAGACCCGCGTGCAGCACATCCTCAGCCGGATGACCGGCGCCACCGCCGTCCACCTGATCGTGCGCGACGACCGCGACGACGGCTGGATCCTGCCCGGCTCGTCTTCGCCCGGCGACGGTATCGCCCCCACCGCCGAGCAGCTCCCGCTGACCGCGATCCGCTACGCCGAACGCACCGGCGAACCACTGCTGGTCGACGACGCCGCCCGCGACGACCGGGTGGCCCGCGACCCCTACCTGGCCGGGCTGGACCACTGCTCGCTGCTGGTGGTACCGATCCCGCAGCAGGGCCGGGCCGGCGCGATGCTGCTGCTGGAGAACCGGCTGAGCCGCCGCGCGTTCTCCACCGGCCGGCTCGACGCGGTACGCCTGATCGCCGGCCAGCTGACCGTCTCCCTGGAGAACACCCGCCTCTACACGTGGCTGGAACGCAAGGTCGCCGAACGGACCGAGGAACTGGCCGAGGCCAACCACCGCCTCGAACTGCTGACCGTCACCGACCCGCTGACCGGCCTGCCCAACCGCCGCCGCCTCGATGCGTTCCTGGCCGCCGAATGCGCCCGCGCCGCCCGCACCGGCGACCCGATCGGCGTCCTCATGATCGATATCGACCATTTCAAGACGTACAACGACCACTACGGCCACCAGGCGGGTGACGCCTGCCTGCGGCGGGTCGCGGAGACGCTGCTCTCGTGCGTCCGCGACAGCGATCTGGTGGCCCGGTACGGTGGCGAGGAGTTCTGCGTGGTCCTGCCCGGCATCCCGGTGATCGCCGTGCTGAACACCGCGGAACGCCTCTGCCACGCGGTCGCCGAACTCACCGAACCGCACGCCTTGGCGGCCACCGGCATCGTCACGGTCAGCGTCGGTGCGACCACCGGGACCACGGCCGGGCCCGGTCAGCTCACCAAACTCGCCGACGAAGCCTTGTACGAGGCGAAACGTACCGGCCGCAACCGGGTGGCGGTCCGTTCCGAGGAGCTGCCGTTCTGACCCTTCTCCACTCCGGGGAGCTGTCGTTCTGGCACGTGTCCCATCCGGGGAGTTGGACGCGTTCCGCGGTCAGGGCGCGAAGCCCGTCCGCGTGGTGACTTCAGGCGCGCTGGGCGGCCGAACTCACCACGCTCGTGGTGGGGTGTGGTGACTTCGGGCGCGCTGGGCGGCCGAACTCACCACGGTCGTGGTGGGGTGTGGTGACTTCGGGCGCGCTGGGCGCCCGAACTCACCACGGTCGTGGTGAGTGTGGTGAGTTCGGGCGTGCTGGGCGGCCGAACTCACCACGGTCGTGGTGAGTGTGGTGAGTTCGGGCGTGCTGGGCGGCCGAAGTCCGGTTGGCCCGCCGGCCGGCGGTTGACTCGCTCTCGCGGTCCAGTTGTCGGCCGCTTTCGCTGCCCTCCGGCCCGTCGACCCGGCCCGTAGTTACCGATTCCGGCAGGACAACCCGGGGAGTGTCGGGGATTCCCTCTCGCGCCGGCGGCTGAGCGGGCCTCGGCCGTCGCTGGTGGTTGACTTGCGGCTCTTGGACAGCTGTGGGTGACGGCTCGGTCAGCTCGGCCGTCGCCCGTGGTCCACCCGCGGGGCCGAAGCCGACCGTGGGCGACGGCTGACGGTTCCCCGCCGTCGCTGGTGGCTGAGTTGCGGTGTCGGAACAGCCGTGAGCGACGGCTCGGCTTGCGGAGCCGTCAGCCTCAGCCGCCGAGCCGCCGAGCCGCCGAGCCGCCGAGCCGCCGAGCCGCCGAGTCGCCGAGCCGCCGAGCCGCCGAGTCGCCGAGCCGCCGAGCCGCCGAGCCGCCGAGTCGCCGAGTCGCCGAGTCGCCGAGTCGCCGAGTCGCCGAGTCGCCGAGTCGCCGAGCCGTCAGCCTCACTCGCCGAGTCGTCAGCCTCACTCGCCGAGCCGTCAGTCACGGTTGTCGAGAAGCCGAAGGCGGCCCTGAACGACGGCCGGCGATTCCGAGCCGACGACACCGCGGGACTTCATGACCATCGAGACCCGGCTACCTGCTCTCGGTGGACGTTTTCGACAATGAGGGCCTTTTCCGCGTACGCTGAAAAAAGCTCTCATGTCCCTATAAGCGTAGCCAGAGCGGCCGTCATCAACAGGCCCAGTCCGTTGGTGGCCCAGTGCAGCGCCGCCGCCGCGATCAGGCTGCCGCTGCGACGGCGCAGTTCGCACAGGAGCAGCCCGGCGACCGCGGTGAAGGCGACCGCCGCCACCACCGCCAGGACCTGACCGGTCGTGTCGGTGCCCAGCGCACCCCCGATCGCCTGGTTGGCCTCGGCCAAACGCAGCGACGGCAGGATGTGCCAGAGACCGAACAGCACCGACGACACGATGCTCGCCCACGCGGCTCCCCGGTGCCGGTTGACCAGGCCGAGCAGCACGCCGCGGAAGGCCACCTCCTCCAGCAGGACCGTGCCCAACGGGACCACCACCAGCGCGGTCAGCAGCGCCGCGCCCAGGTGCAGATGGTGGCGGACGTCCTGGAACGCCGGCCTGGTCAGCGGGATCGCCGCGCCGATCGCGTAGACCACGGCCACCACCGCGACGGCGCCGAGCGCGTACCTCAGGCCGGGTATCAGAGTGCGCCGGGACAGTCCGAGGTCGTGCCAGCTCAGGCCGGCCCGGCGGGCGAGCACGATCAGCAGCAGGGCGACCAGAGGGCCGGCGACCAGGCCGGTGCCGGGCGGTCCGAACTTGTTGGCGACGTTGACGGCCACCAGGATGGTGAGGACCGCGCCGAGGACGAGGAGCAGTCGTCGGCGGGACAGAAGTGGATTACGGTCGGACACGAGGACAAAAGAGTACGCGATCCCGGCGGGCCAGAACCGGGAACGTCGCCCGTCACCCGTCCCGGTGGGCCGAGAATGGGGGCGTGCCGGGTAAATCAGGGCTGGGCCAGTGGTTCCGCGATCGTAAGGTCGCCACGAAGGTGCTGATCGTCGCCGGTGTCGCCATCGCGGGCACCGCGGTGACGGGCGTGATGAGCGTGGTCGGCATCGCCGAGTTGCAGGGCAGCCGCGACACCGAGGTGGCCGAGGTTCTGCCGTACAGCACGAACCTGAACACGGCGGCGCTGACCGCCAAGGCCGCCGCCAACGATGAGCGCGGTTTCCTGCTCAAGGGGGAGGCCTCGTTCAGCAAGGAGGCGCTGGCCCGGCAGGACAAGGTCAACGCCTCGCTTGCCGCCGCCCGCGCGGTCGCCGACTCGACCGACTCCGCGGCCCGGATCGACGCCATCAAGGCGGCCACCGACACGTGGTTCACCGCGCTGGACGCCGAGTTCACGCTCTACACGACGCAGCCGCAGGCGGCGATCACCCTGGCGCTGGGTGACAACCGTGATCTGCGCAAGACCTACGAGACGCTGATCAACGCCGAGATCGAGTACGCCGACACCGCTCTGCTCCAGGGGCACGAGTTCGACGCGGCAGCCACCCGGACCCGCTGGACGCTGGTGGCGGTGGCCGCCGTCTCGCTGGCCTTGGCGGTGGCCGCCGCCCTGTACGTGTCGACCCTGCTGGTCCGCCCGCTGCGCCGGGTCGCCGGAGTGCTCGACCAGGTGGCCGAGGGCGATCTGTCCGGTGACCCGCAGGTGTGGCAGCGTGACGAGCTGGGGGCGATGGCCGACTCGCTGCGCCGGGCGACCGGCACGCTGCGGCAGACCATCACGGACCTGTCCGCGCACGCGACCACGCTGTCCGGGGCGGCCGAGGGGCTGTCCGAGACCAGCCGGCGTAGTTCGGCGAGCGCCGACCAGGGCGCCCAGCAGGCCGCGACGGTCGCCGACTCGGCGGCGATCATGTCGTCGACGGTGCAGACGGTGGCGGCCGGCGCGGAGGAGATGGGCGCGTCGATCCGGGAGATCAGCGAGAGCGCCACCCAGGCGGTGCACGTGGCGTCGCGGGCGGTGGAGGTCACCGCCACCACCAGTCAGGTGATGGCGAAGCTGGGCGACTCGTCCGCCGAGATCGGCAACGTGATCAAGACGATCACCGCGATCGCCGAGCAGACGAACCTGCTGGCACTGAACGCGACGATCGAGGCGGCCCGGGCCGGCGAGCAGGGCAAGGGGTTCGCGGTGGTCGCGTCCGAGGTCAAGGACCTGGCCCAGGAGACCGCCCGGGCGACCGAGGACATCGGGCAGCGGGTGGCTACGATCCAGGCGGACACCGCGGGGGCGGTCGCGGCGATCGAGGAGATCAGCGAGATCATCCGGCAGATCAACGACTTCCAGACCACGATCGCCTCGGCGGTCGAGGAGCAGACCGTCACCACGAACGAGATGAGCCGCAACGTCAGCGAGGCGGCCGGCGCCGGGTCGACCGTCGCGGACACCATCGGGTCGGTGGCCACGGCCGTCCAGGCGACCACCACCGGGGTGGCCGAGGTGGACCGGGCCGCGGAACAGCTGGCCGGGATGTCCCGGGACCTGCAGCTGCTCGTCGAGCGTTTCCGCTTGTAGACCGGGGCAGGACGCCGGTGGGCGACGGCAACCGGGCCGCACCGGCACGGGCACCGGGGGAACACCCGCCGGTTCGCACGATGGAACTCCCCAACCGAGGAGCTCATTACATGCGAATCCGCCGCATCGTCACCACCGTCGCCCTGGCCACCGCGTTCACCGTCCCGGTTCTCGCGACGAGCGCGGCGGCGTACGCGCACAGCGGCTCCTCGGTGACCGCGAAGCAGGACGGCGGCAAGACCTGCCCGGCGAAGTCGGGTCTGACGTTCGCGGCGTCCGGCACGGTCACCGCGGTCGACACGGCGAAGGGCATCGTGACGGTGGCGGCGCGCAGCGGTTCGTCGGACGTCCGCGACAAGACGGTGACGATCGTGGTGCCGACCGGGGCGGCGATCGTGCTGAACGGCAAGGCGGTGCCGCTGAGCTCGTTGACGGCGGGGCAGCGGCTGACGGTGGTCGGCACCCGGTCGGATTCCGTGTACACCGCGGTGAAGTTGCAGGTGGCGGGCCCGTGCAAGGCGCAGCCGAAGCCGAGCAACTCCGCGACCGTCACCCCGACGACCGCCCCGACTGCCGCTCCGACGACGGCTCCTTCGGCCGCGGCTCCCACGGCCGCGCCGACGACGGCCGCTCCCACGGTGGCTCCTACGACGGCGGCCCCGGTGGCGACGGCTGCTCCGGTGGCGACGGCTGCTCCGGTCGCGACGGCTGCTCCGGTGGCGAGCCCGTCCCGGCCGTCGAACCAGGACGAGGAGTAGGGGCGGCGAGCCCGGCGAACACCGACCGGACCAGCCCCCGCAACCACGTGTGCGCGGCATCCGAGTCGTAGCGCTGATGCCACGCGCAGACGATCGGCACCGGCGGCAACGTGACCGGCGGCGCCGCCGTGACCAGTCCGAACGCGTCGATCAGCGGACGACACACGGTCGACGGCAGGGTCAGCAGGCTGTCGCCGCGGCTGACCACGTGGGCCGCGGTCGCGGCACTGCCGACCGCGGCGAGCACCCGCCGGTGCAGCCCGTGACCGGCGAGGATGTCGTCGACCGGATCAGCGAGACGCCCCCGCCGGGAGACCAGGACGTGGGTGCCGTCCGCGTACCCCGCAAGGGTCAGATCGCCGGCATGCGGATGACCGGAACGCATCACCACCACGAAACCGTCGTGCCCGACGGTCGCGGAACGGAACTCCGGCGGTTCCGGCGGCCCGGCGCCGATCTCCAGGTCGACGCGGCCGTGCCGCAGGTCGTCGGTGTCGTCGGGCGTCTCGGCCAGCAGCCGGATGCGGACCCCGGGTGCGTCCCGGGCCACCACCCGCAGCAGGTCCGGCGCGAGAGCCGTGGCGAGGGCGTCGTGGCAGCGCAGCGTGAAGGTGCGGTCCAGGGTGCCGAGGTCGAGGTCGCGGCTCGGCGTCAGCACCTGGTTGGCCTGCCGGACCAGGTCGCTGACCTGTGCCTGCACCGACAGCGCGTAGGGCGTGGGGATCATCGTGCGCCCGGCCCGGACCAGGATGTCGTCGCCGGTCAGCCGCCGGATCCGGCCGAGGGTCCGGCTGACGGCGGGTGCCGACAGCCGCAGCCGGGCGGCGGCCCCGGCCACGCTGCCCTCCTCGAGCAACGCGTCGAGCGCGGTCAGCAGGTTCAGGTCCAAGTGCATGGCGGTAAATCGTAACGTAGCAAGAGTGCACTGGACTCAACCATATGGTGACGCCGAGACTGAAGTCGGTCCCCGATCATCCGATTTCAGGAGATTCCGATGTCCGCACTGCTGCTCGAAGCCGTCGCCGCCGCCGTCCGCGAAGCCGGTGCGGTGATGCTGAAACGCGCCGCCGCGGCGACCCCGCCCGCCGACGGCCCCGAACTGATCGCCGCCGTGCGCGCCAACGACGCCGCGGTGCTCCACGTGCTGCGCCCCGCACTGACCCGGGCACTCCCGGAAGCGGGCTGGGAGGACGACGAACACGCCACCGGGCCGATCGCGGGCGGTGACCGGTGGATCACCGATCCGGTGGGCGGCAACGTCAACGCGGTGCACGGCATCCCCGAGTGGAACATCGGCGTCAGTCTGGTTCGCGACAAACAGCCGTGCCTCGCCGTGATCTACATGCCGGTGACCGGCGAGCTGTACACCGCCGTCGCGGGGGAGGGTGCGCTGCTCAACGGCGTACCCCTCACCGTCTCCGCGAAGAGTGACCTGACCGCGGCGCTGGCCGGAACCGGTCAGGCCCTCCCGAGCCGCGAGGCCGCACCCGCCCGCCGTGCCGGAGCGGCGATCGCCGCGATGATGCAGGCCGCGCTGCTGGTCAGGGCCGCGGTGCCGGTCACCCAGCAGCTCGTCCAGGTGGCCGCCGGGCACCTCGACCTGCACTGGCAGTTCGACAACGTGCGCTCGCACATCGGCCCGCTCCTGATCATCAAGGAGGCCGGCGGCGTGGTCACCCATCTGGACGGCACGCCCTGGGACCTGGCCGGCGGACCCTACCTGGCGGCCGCTCCGGGCCTGCACACACCGGCATTGCAGGTCCTCCGGGACCTCTGATCAGTCCCGGCCATCGGCGCGAACGGCCGCGGCGCCGCGTCGCCCCGGGCCGGCTGCCGCGGTCACTCCCGCCGCCCCTCGCGCCGCTTCGTGGGTACGCGCAAAGCCGACCTTCCGCCCGTGCGGAAGCCTGCTAGATTCTGCGCGACCACGACCGTCCACATAGAGCGGGGCTCCGTCCGTGCCGACCAAGCCGCTGCGTCCGCAAGATCCGCGTGTGCTGGGCGACTACACGATGCTCGGCGTGCTCGGTGAGGGCGGGATGGGCGCCGTCTACCTGGGCCGCGGACCATCCGAACGGCTTGTCGCGGTCAAAATCATCCGGCCGGAGTTCGCCGCGCAGGCCGAGTTCCGCGGCCGGTTCCGCAGCGAGGTCAACCGGGCCCGGCAGGTGCCGTCGTTCTGCACCGCGGCGGTCCTCGACGCCGACCCGGACCACGAGACGCCCTACCTGGTCGTCGAATATGTGGACGGCCCCGACCTGGCCGACGTGGTCGCCGAGGGTCTGCTCACCGACGGCAACCTGCACAGCGTGGCGGTCGGGGTGGCCACCGCCCTGGTCGCGATCCACGGCGCGGGCGTCATCCACCGCGACCTCAAACCGCGCAACGTGCTGTTCTCGCTCGGCACCCCGAAGGTGATCGACTTCGGGATCGCGCGGGCCCTCGAGTCGACCAGCAACCACACCCGCACCGACCACATGGTGGGCACGCTGTCCTACATGGCGCCGGAACGCCTGGACGGGCTGAAGGTGACCCCGGCGGTGGACGTGTTCGCGTGGGGGGTGCTCATCACGTACGCGGCCACCGGGCGGACGCCGTTCGCGGCGGACACCCCGACAGCCACGGCGATGCGGATCCTGACCGGGAAACCGGAGCTGGGCCGGTTGGACGGTGATCTGCGGGCGCTGGTCGAGCACGCGCTCGCCAAGGACCCGGAGGACCGGCCTACGGCGCAGGAGGTGCTGGACCGGTTGCTGGCGGCGGGACCGGCGGCGCTCACGGTGAACCTGCCCCGCTCCGCTCTCGCCCGTCCGACAGGGCCCCGTCCCGCGGACTCCGGGTCCGGCTCGACGGGCGGCCGGTACGGTCAGCGCCGGCCCTCCGGTTCAGGAGGCTTCCGGTCCGGCGGTGTCCGGTCCGGTGGTGTTCAGCCTGGAGGTGTTCAGCCCGGCGGCTTTCGGCCGGACGATGCCTTGGCGGTCGATCTCCGGTCCTACGATCCGCGGTCGCTCGACGGCGGGGCCGGCGAATCCGACGACCGGCGGTGGGAGATGCTGCCGCGGTCCGCCCGGCGACGGCAGCGGCGGAAGGGCTGGGTCGCGGTTCTCGGTGGGCGCCTCACGGAACTGCTCTCCGGCGGCCTTCCCCGCGGTCTTCCCGGCGCCTTCTCCGGCGCTTTTCCCGGCGCCCTTCCCGGCGCCCTTCCCAGGAGGAGACAGGGGCGGGCGGGCCCCGTCCGCGATCGGAGAGTCTGGATGGCGATCGTCGGCGGCGTCACCGCGGTGATCGCGGCCGTGGCACTCGGGCTGGCCGCGCGGAACGCCACCGACGACCAGGAAGCCGCCCCGCCGGCGTCGGTGACCACGCTGCCGTCCCCGCGCAAAGCCATCGACGGACCGGACGTCGTCGTCTCCGCCGTCGACCCCCTCGACGGGAGCGGGAACTGGCGCAAGACCACCACCGACGAGTACGCATGCACGCCCGGACCGGCCGGCCTCCGGATCACCGCGAAGCCGAACAGCGACGGGATCGCCTGCCCCGGGCCGCAGACCGTCTTCAGCGGTGACCAGACCATCGTGGTCGAGATGGACGACGTGAGTGTGGACGCGTGCGCGGTGATCGGATTCCTGCGCTCCGCGGACTCCGGGTACCGCCTGGGAGTGTGCCGGGACGTCATCCGGCTGGCTCAGATCTCCGCGTCGAACCGCTTCGACACGATCAGCGGCACCGTCCGGCCGACGAAGTTCCCGAGCAGCCACCGGGTGGTGATCGAGATCGTCGACCAGGTCGTCACCGTCCGCGTCGACGGCGACAAGGCGCTGGCCCAGATCCTCAACCGGGACATCACGAAGGGCTGGGTCGAGTTGGGGATCGCCCAGCTCAGCGACGAGAGCGACGGTCAGGTCCGCTTCAACGGCATCGAGATCCGCCCGAACTGACGCCGTTCTCCGGGGCTGCTGTTCTCGTCGTTCACGGTTGCCGTGCCGGCGGTTGTTGACGGTTGTCACGTCGGCCGTCGTCCACGGTTCTCTCTCGAAGCCGGGCCGATCATCACCAACGGGATGGAGCTGTCCGTCGTCATGGAGCTGTCGATCGTCGTCCAGGAACGCTGTCGGCCTGCGGACGGACCCGTGACCGTGACTGACGGCTGGCCCGGCCATGCCTTTCCTGTCGGCATGCCGGGCCACTTCGGCGGGCCGCACCACGTTTCCGGTCGGCGGCGCCGGATGCCGTAGCCCGCCCATCCACGGCCCGAGCCTGTCGTGCCCTTGCCGGGGGTTGCTCAGGTCTCGTCGTCCGGGGTTGCTCACGGTCTTGGGCGGACCACGACCGGCGGCTGGGCTGACCGAGCCGTTGGCCACGGCTCTTCGGCAGGCGAATCTCAGCCGTCGACGACGGCTCGTGGGTGCTCGGCCGTCGTCGACGGTCGGTTTCGGCTCGTGGATGGACCGTGGGTGACGGCTGAGTCGGCTGTGCCGTCGTTCATGGTTGTTCGGGGGAGGGGAGTCAGCCGTCGTCGACGGCTTGGGGTTGCCCGGCCGTCGTCGACGGTTCGATTCGGCTTGCGGACGGGCCGTGGACGACGGCTGAGTCTGTAGGGCCGTCGTCCACGGCTGTTCGGAGGGGCATGGCTGAGAAGAGAGGTGCAGCTGAGAAGAGGGCGTGGCTGAGAAGAGAGGTGCAGCTGAGAGGAGGGGCGTGGCCGAGACGAGGGGTAAGGCCGAGAGGAGAGGTGTGGCTGGGCGGAAGGGGCGTGGTCAGGCGGAGGGGCGCTGCTGGGCGAAGGTGAGGGTCAGCCGCCGAGGACCGTGATGGAACCCCGCCAGGCGTCGTCGTCGAGGAGGGCGATGTCGCTGCTCGACGGCCGGTCCGGGATGCTGCCCCGCCCGGACGACCCGCTGAAACTGCTGCCCCGCCCCGGGTTGAGACCGAGCGGATCCGACTCCTGCAACGGGTTGTCCACGTACCGGACCGGGCTCGGCGCCGGCCGCAACCCCAACGGGTCGTGGCTGACGTACCGGCCGGTGGCCGGATCGTAGTAGCGGTGCACGTTGTAGTGCAGGCCGGTCTCCGGATCGTGGTACTGGCCGGCGAAGCGCAGCGGGCTCGACGCCGCCGTCGTCACACCCCACAGGGTGCGGCGGGCCGGGGCGTGCCCTTCGACCGCGGTCACCGCGCCCGCCGGGTCGGTCAGCACGAGACGGGCCCAGCCGCTGTCGATCTGTACCAGCGGGTCGCGACGGTCCGCGTCGTACTCCCAGGTCGTCACCGTGCCGTCGAGGGTGGTCTGTTCGGTGAGCCGCGGGCCGTCCCAGGTGAAGTCGACGCGGTCGGTGACGGTTCCCGCGACCTCGTGTTCCTTCGCGATCCGCCGGCCGCACGGGTCGTACCGGTAGCGCCACCGGTCGCCGCCGGGGCAGTCCACCGCGGTCAGCCGGCTGTCGGCGTTCCAGTGGAAGTGCCACGTGCCGTCGAGTGAGGTGCGGGTGGCCAGCCGGCCTTCGGCGTCGTAGGTGTACAGCGTCTCGCCGGCGCTCACCAGGTCGGTGTCGTGATACACCAGGTCCGGGCCGGTGAGGGCGCCGGACGCGTCGTACCGGTGGTGTTCGTCGTCGACGGCGATGATCCGCCCGTCCGGGTCGTAGCTGATGGCGACGCGCGCGCCGTCCTGGACGACGCCGGTGAGCCGCCCGTCCGCGGTGTATTCGAAGCGGCGTTCCCGCCCGTCCATCCGCTGGCCGGTGAGACGGCCGTCCTGGTCGTAGGAGAGGCTGATGCCGCCTGCCCCGGTCCAGTGTTGTTCCACGACGAGCCCGTCGCTGCGGTAGGTGAAGGCGAGGGACCGTCCGGCGATCCGCAGCACCGTGGGCCGGCCTTCGGCCCCGACGGTCCAGGAGCTTTCCACCCCGGAGGGGGTACGCCGGAGCACCGTGGACCCCGCGTCGTCGTAGGTGTAGGTCAGTGCCCGGCCGTTGACGGTCTCCGCCGTGACCCGTCCGTGCGGGTCCCGGTCCACGGTCAGGTGCGCGTCCGGTCCGGTGGCGGCCACCACCCGGCCCAGCGCGTCGTGCGCGAACGTGGTGACGACCTGGTCGGACCGCCGTTCGATCAGGTTGCCGAGCAGGTCGTAACGCAGGTCGGCGGCCTGGTCGGCATTGTTGACGACGCGGACGAGGTGGCCGGCGGCGTCGTAGGTGTAGCGCCGGGTCCGGCCGTCGAAGTCGGTCTCCGTGGTGAGGCGGCCGGCCGGGTCGTACCGGTAGTGCCAGGTACGCCCGCCCGGTTCGGTGACCGCGGTGAGCTGGAGTTCGGTGTCGTAGGTGTAGGTGGTACGCGCCCCGGACGGGCTGATCGTGGCGACGACCATGTCGAACGCGCCGTA
This sequence comes from Actinoplanes rectilineatus, assembly GCF_000962825.1. Lineage (GTDB taxonomy): Bacteria > Actinomycetota > Actinomycetes > Mycobacteriales > Micromonosporaceae > Actinoplanes > Actinoplanes rectilineatus. The sequence goes on along the minus strand of NZ_JZKF01000007.1, from coordinate 72,405 downwards.
CTCGGTGCGGCTGACCCGCCCGGCCGCGTCGGTGGCGGCGATCTCGTTGCCTTCGGCGTCGTGGTCGCGCCGGATCCGGCCGGGGATCGGGGTGCCGCGGTAGGCGGCGGCGGGCCGGGCGCCGAATCCGGTGTAGGGGTTCACCGGCTCGTCCGGGGTGAAGGCCCGGATCAGTCCGTCCGCGGCGATGGCGGTGACCCGGCTGCCGTCGTGGTAGACCTCGACGTGGCTGCCGTCCGGCCGGAGCACCGCGTCCAGGCGGCCGTCCGGGCCGTAGCCGTAGCGGGTGACCCGGCCCAGCTGGTCGGTCCGGGCCAGCAGGTGGTGCTCGCTGTCCCACTCGGTGCGGACGACGCCGCCGAGCGGGTCGGTCTCCGCGATCACCTGCAGGTCGTCGTTGAGGTCGAAGACCGTGGTGTGCCCCAGCGAATTGGTGGCCAGGGTGCGGGCCGGTTCATAGCGGAAGGTGTACGACTGGAAGCCGTCGCGTCCTTCGGTGCGCACGCAGCGGCCGGTCGTGTCGTAGTGGTAGCGGTACCACATGCCGTTGCGGTCCTCCCACGACGTCATCCGGCCCTCGGTGTCGTACCCGAACCGCAGGGGCAGCCCGGACGGGTTGATCACCGCGGTGAGCAGCCGTTCCCGGTACCCGAATCCGGCCACGAACCGCGGTGTGGCGCCCGGGGTGTCCACCAGGTGCAGCGCGGTCACCAGCCCGGCGTCCGTGGTGACCAGCACGGTCCGCCCGTCGCTGTGCCGGACCTCGACCGGGGTGCCGTCGTCGTCGCGGGCGATCTCCACGCGGTTCCCGGCGGCGTCCATGAGCACGGCGAGTTCCGCCCACACCCGCGGTGCCGGAGCGGGCAGCAGTTCGGCGGGCACGTCGGCGGCGGCCAGTTCGGCGTCGTCGGTGCGGGGCGCGGCGAACACGTACGTCCACCCGTCCCGCGGGTCGGTGACCAGCAGGCCCGATCCGGCCCGGCGCAGCGGCAGTGCCCGCCCGTGCTCGGGGATCACCACGTCGTCGCCCTCCGGCAGGGGATAACTCAGCTGGGTGCCGTCGGCGAGCACCAGGTCCGCCCGCTGCCCGTCGAGCCGGATCCGGACGTCGAGGGTGGAGGCCCAGTTCGCCCCGAAGTGCCGGCCGAGCCGGTGGTCGGAGCGGTGGGTGCGTTCCAGGCGCAGCCCGGGCACGTCGATCTGTTCCACGAACACCCGCCCGGTGCTGACGTCGACCGGGTCGCCGACCGCGGGCATCTCGTCGTTGGCCTTCGAGCCGGCGAACTTGTTCCTGATGAAGTTCGCGGTGCCGGTGAACGGCAGTTTGATCAGGCCCCACCAGCGTTCGCTGCGCCAGGTCAGCTTGACGGCGTCGATGCCGTCGCGGACGAACGCCTTCATCGACGTCTTCATCGCCGCGCCGATGACGCCGAAGGCCGCGGCGGCGCCGTCCTGTTTCCATACGCCGCTGAACTTCGTCCACGTGGTCAGGCCCTTGGTGCCCGGTATCAGCCCGACGAGGTTCTTGACCAGGGTGAACCAGTTCCCCTTGCCCTTGGCCAGTTTCCCGATCGAGTCGAGCACACCGATCAGGGCGGCGCCGAACGCGACCCAGGCGAGCGGTCCGCCGAAGATGAACGCGATGCCGCCGGCGATCATGCCGATCCAGGACGCGGCGTCGGCGATCACGCTCCACACCTTGCCGAGACCGTCCTTGAGTTTGGTCCAGAACGAGCGCGGCTGGATGCCGGCGTCGGAGGCCTCCCGGATCTGCCGTACACACTCCTTGGAGGCGGTCGCGCGCATCTGGCGGGCCTGCTCGGCGAGGGTCTTCGCGCCGCTCATCCGGGCTTCCGCCGCGCCGGTCTGCCCTTGCAACGTGACCAGGGCGGCCTGGCGGCTCTCCAGGTCGCGCAGGGCGGCCTGGATCGCGGCGGGGTCCGGGTCGACGTGCTGCTGGGCCTCCTGCACCTTCCGTGACAGCGCGTCGTGCTCGGACTGGGCGATGCTGAGCTGGTTGCCGTATCGGGCCAGTTCGGCCTCCGCCTCCTGGCCGTCGCGCAGCGCCCGGTCGGCCTGGCTCTGGGCCTCCTCCAGTTCGGTCGTGAACCGGCTGAGCGCCGTACCGACCATCCGGTGTGACCGCTCCACCTTCTCGACCTGGCCGGGGAACGCACCGAACTGTTCCCGGAACGCGTCACCCGACTTCCCGGTCCATTCCAGCAGATCGTCGTTGTTCTGCATCGACGAGATGCTTTCCTTGGCGGCCAGGGCATCGTCGGCGAATGCGTCGAACCGGTTGCTCAGGGTCCGGAGATTGGCGGGCGAACCCGGGGTCGGATCGCTCTTCAGGCCGAGGGCCGACCAGTCGCTGGGACGCGTCATTCGCGCTTTCCCCCTTCGTTGTGCCGAGATGTTCCGCGTGTACGCTGTGGCGCGCCACAGAGGTCATTCCATGGAGATAGGAGTCAATAACTTGTCCGACCAACTGAAGGTCGACCCGGACGGACTGGATGAATTCGCGTCCGGTCTGGAACGGATCAGTGATCGTCTGAACGGGACGGACGGCTGGATGCTCGAGTTCGAGAACGAATTGGGCGGGGCCGATGTCGACGATGCGCTCGACGAGTTCGAATCGCATTGGAACGACGGCCGTAAACAGGTCGACAAGAACTGCAAGAGCCTCGCGGAAGCGGCCCGGAAAGGCGCGGAGAAATTCCGTGAGACCGACCGGGGGCTGGCGGGCATGCTGACGGAGGAACAGCAGTGACGAGTGCTGTGCAGACCGGTTTCGGCATCAACATCCCGGAGTCCTGGTTCGAGATCGACGTCCACCCGGACACCCGGAACACCGCGATCAGCGCGATGGTGAGCGAGCGGACCCGGGCGGTTCCCGAACTGGTGCCGCACCGGGCGACCCTGACCCGGCTGCTGCGGGGCCTGGCGCGGACCGCGCACGCCAACGGCGCCGCCTTCTGCGGGGTGATGGCCGAGGGGTTCGACGGCGCGGTCCTCACCGGCAGCATCACCGTGACCATCGTCCGGCCGCCCGGCAACGAGGTGGACGCCGCGGAGATCCGCCACCACCTGAGCGCCAAGGCCCGGACCGGGGATCCCGAGGCGCCCTGGCGGGACGTGGTGCAGGCCGCGATGCCGTACATCGCCGGTACGGTGCCCCGCACCCAGGGCATCGAGGACGTGGCGCTGCCCGACGCCGAGGGCTGGGTGCGGTCCGTGGTGATGCAGACGTATGTGCCGTTCCCCGGGCCGAACCCGGAGTGGGTCGCCCTGATCACCGGGTCGTCGACGATGCTGCCGCTCGCCGACGACCTGCTCGAACTGTTCGACGCGATCACCGGGTCGTTCCGTTTCGTCGACGCGGAATAGCCCCGGGAACGCTGTGGTGGCCGGCCCGTCCACCCGGCCGGCCACCACAGCGGATCAGCACGGCACCTGCACCACTACCGGATCCGGCGAGTCGCCCAGGTAGAGCAGGCCCCGGCCGGGATGGACGGGCTGGCCGATCACGGTCCGCGGCAACCGGGCGCCGACCAGTTCGCCGTCGTTGCGGTTCTGCGGCGAGAGCATCAGCCCGCGCCGTGACTTGCGGGCGTCGACCAACCAGCCGCTGAACCCGGCACACAGCTCCTCCGGGGTGCCGCCGAAGACGACGGCCAGGCCGCGCGGGTCGCCGCCGCGCAGCACCACCCGCAGGTCGGAACCCGCGTCCACGTCGCGCAGCGCCTCGGCGTCGTCGATCACGATCAGCCCGCCGGGGCCGAGCCGGCCGAGCGCCTCGGTGAACGCGGCGGACGTCACGTCCGGGCCGGTGAACAGGGCGGCCACCCCCGGATGCGCGGCGGCCTCCCGCAGCGGCGAGGTCCGCGGCGCGAGGACGATGGCCTGACGGCCGGCGTCCAGCGTGTACCGCAGCATCGCGGCGAGCGCCGTGCTGCGGCCGGACTTCGGCGGGCCGCCCACCGCGAACGCCGGGACGCCGTCGGTCAGGGTCGGCCCGAGCGGCTCCAACTGGTCGCCGCCGACGCCCACCAGCAGCCAGCCGGGTCTCGCCGCGGGCGACGGGAGCGTGATTTCCGCGTACCGGATGGTGGTGGGCATTTCACCGAGCCGGAACGGGCGCAGCGAAGCCGGCACCGACGCGTCCCGCTCCTGCGCGGCTTGACCGATTCGGGTCAGTGCCGCGGCCTGACCGGAACCACTCGCCTCGCCGTCGAGGAGCGCCACCTGCATCTCGATGCCGGAACCGGAGCGCAGCGCCCGGCCCGGCGGCATGTCCTGCGGTACGTGCCGGGACGGGATGCCGATCAGCGACATGTCACCGGGGTCGGGCATCCGGAACGCCAGCTTGTCCTCGGTCAGCGTGGCGATCCGGCCGGTCAGCACCGACCGGTCCCCGGAGACGACCAGGTGGACGCCGACGCTGGCGCCCTCGCGCAGGAACCGGAAGATGCTGTCGGTGAGGACACCGGCGTCGAGTTCGCCGAGCGTGGCCAGGAAACCCTCCCAGCCGTCCAGGAACAGGAACAGGTGGGGGAGACGGCTCTCCGGTGCGGACGCGGCGCGCTGCTCGGCGATGTCGGCGAACCGTCCGGTGGCCAGTACCTCCTGGCGGCGGCGGATCTCCTCCTCGAAGCGGCGGATCAGCCGCACCGACCGTTCCACCTGGGTACGCGTCACGACCGCCCCGCAGTGCGGCAGTTCGCTCAGCGGCAACAGGGCGCCGCTTCCGCAGTCCAGTCCGTAGACGTGCACGTCGGCCGTGGAATGCGTGGCGGCCAGTGAACCGGCCATCGTGCGCAGCAACTGGGAGCGGCCGGTCCGCGGCGCACCCGCCGCGACCAGGTGACCGAAGACGTCCAGTTCGACGGTGGCGACGCGCTGGGCCTGCTCGGACGGGACGTCCTCGACGGCGTACCCCGAAGGGAGGGTGAGGTGCGTGCCCAGCGCGGGCAACCAGGGGCTGTGCTGCGGCCCGATCCCCGCCGCGGCCGCCGCCGCACTGATCGCCCGGACGAGTTCCTGCAGGTCGGTGACGTCGTCGCGGTCCTCGCGCACCGGCGCCGTGGTGATCTCCACGGCCCGGCCCAGCCGGTTCCAGGTCAGCGGCTGTACGTCCGGCGGGGGCAGGTCGACGGCCTTCTGCCCGGGGCGGCGGCCACCGACCCGGGCGCTCTGGAACGGCACGAGCGACGCGTGCCCGAGCCGGACGTAGGCGCGACCCGGGGTGTTCTGCCCGATCCGGGACGCCTCCGGCGACTCGATGACGTCCTGGCTCTCGGCCGCGTCGGTGACCCGCAGCGCGATCCGCAGGTTGGTGTTGGCGCGGATCTCGGGGGAGACCACGCCGCCGGGGCGCTGGGTGGCGAGCAGCAGGTGGATACCGAGGGAGCGCCCGCGCTGGGCGATGTTGACCAGGCCGGTGACGAAGTCCGGCAGGTCACGCACCATCGAGGCGAACTCGTCGATGACGATCAGCAGCCGGGGCAGGGTCTGCCCGGTCCGCACGTAGTCGTCGATGTCCTTGGCGCCGGCGTCGGCGAGGATGTGCTCGCGGCGGCGCAGTTCGGCGCCGAGCGACTCCAGGGCGCGGCGGACCAGGTGTTCGTCCAGGTCGGTGACCATGCCGACGGTGTGCGGCAACCGGACGCAGTCGCCGAACGCGCTGCCACCCTTGTAGTCGACGAGTACGAAGGTCATCGCGTCCGGCCGGTTCGCCACCGCCAGGGTGGCCACCATGGTCTGCAGCAGCTCGGACTTGCCGGAACCGGTGGTGCCGGCGATCAGGCCGTGCGGACCGTCGCGCCGCAGGTCGATGGCGAACGGCCCGTCGTAGGACTCGCCGATCACCGCCGAGGTGCTGCGCCCGCCGAGTTGCCAGCCCGCCAGGATCCCCTCCGGGGCCGGCGGTTCCAGGCCGAGCACGTCGAGCAGTCGGCTCGACGACGGCAGCACCGAGTCGTCGTCCTCGTCGCTGATGTCGCGCAGCGGGGCCAGGATCCGGGCCACCCGGGCGCACCAGTCCGGGGCCAGGTACTCCGGGCGTACCGCGGTGAGTTCGTCGGCGCCGGTCCGGGTCACCCGCAGTCCGGCGCCGGTCACCTCGACCACCGCCTGGCACTCGGCCGGGAGCCGCCGGTGGTCGTCGTCGAGGCAGATCGCGTGGACGCCGACGGTCGGGCCGGCCTTGAGCAGCTGCACCACACCGGGCAGCGACCGCAGCCGCCGGGCGCCGTCGAGCACCACCACGATCGCCGGCTCGTCCTCGTGCGAGCCGCTGCGGCCGTTCGACCGGCGGACGATGGTCTCCAGAAGCTCGGCCACCCGGCGGCTGACCGAGTCGGCGTCGGTGCCGATCGTCACGGCCGGGCCGTCCGCGGTGGACGCTCGGGTGTGCGGCAGCCAGCGGACCCAGTCCCAGCTGCTCTCGCCGGTCGGGTCGGTCAGGATCACCAGTTGTACGTCGGTGGGGCTGTGCAGCACCGCGGTCTGCGCCACCGCCCACCGGCCGAGGGCGCGGGCGGTGTCGTCGGCTCCGGCGATGCCGACCACGCCGTGTTCGCGCAGCGGGATCGTCACCGGGACCTCTCCGGCGCTGGACCGGGTGGCCCGCCGGTGTTCGTCGCGCTGCGGATCCTCGACCGTCACGTCCGAGGGCAGCACCGCGCTGCCGACCCGCAGCTGCAGGAAGTCGCCGTCGCGGCGGCGCCGTTCCCAGAGCCGGTGCCGTGGCCCGGACGCGATGCTCCAGGCCGCGGCCGGATCGGGGTTGCGGTAGCGGCGTTCGCGGCGTTCGGCGAGTACCGCCTCCCGGACGTCGGCCTCGACGCGGTCGCGGTGGTCGCGGTACTCGCGGACCTTCTCGGCGTACGACTCCTTGCCGTGCCGCTGGTGGAAGAGGTGGTTGCCGATCAGGCTGACCGGGCTCAGGATCGCGATCACCAGCATGATCCAGTGCCCGGTGACGACGGCCAGGGCGATCGATCCGACCAGTGGCAGCAGGGCCACGATCCAGGGCAGCGGGGTCTTCGCCGGGGCGGGCGGCGGCGTGGGCAGCCGGAACGTGGTCTGCCGCGCCGGTGGCAGGATCCGGGGCGGCCGGTTGTAGGCCACGTCCAGACCGTCCTCGTCGTGGTGCAGCACCGCGTCCGGCATCGTGTACTCGGCCAGTTCCAGCACCGATGCGCCGACGGTGACCTGTTCGCCGACCCGCCAGCGGGCCCGGCCCTCGACCGGTTCGCCCTCGTGTTCCACGGTGGCGCCGGGCACCGGCTCGATCCGGGCGCGTCCACTGACGTCCACGGTCAGCCGGGCGGCGACCGCCGGGATCGCCGGGTCGGTGACGGCGATCCAGCAGCCGGCGCTGGATCCGAGGTCTCCGGCACCGGACGTCAGGCGGTGCAGCGACCCGATCGCGGGCCCGGCGGTGACCCGGATCTCCAGCAGGCCGGGCACCTCCGCGGGCCGGCCGGTGACCGGCGCGCCGAGGCCGACGATCGACCCCGCCCGCAGCGACGACGCGACGAGTGTCGATCCCGGGTCGAGTGGCGCGCCGTCGACGAACAGCCGATCGATGTCACTTTCCGTGAAATCTCGGAGTCTTCGCGTCAGGTCGCTGACGGTACTTCGTCCGTCCGCAGTGATCACGAGGTCGGTCCACTGGTCGGTGAACGGGTCCACCACGGTCACGCAGAATCGCACGTACTCTCCGGTTCTCACAGGTCAGGAGCTTTTCCGACCCGCTGGGCGTCGGGGTGGCACGGCCATCCATGATGGATGACCGATGAGGCGGTGGCCCGTTTGGGCCGCGGTAATGCGTACCATATTCACATTCTTGTGACCGTCTGTGAGGACTCTTCCATGCCCTTGATCGACTCGCCGCTGGCCGCGGCGGCCAGCGTCCCGGACGGCTGGCGGATCGTCCTGATCGCCGCGATCGTGCTCGGCGTGGTCGTCCTGCCGCTGGTGGCGGCGCTGGACATCGCCCGCTCGCGGCGCCGTCGCCCGGCCGCGCCGCTGCCCGACGACATGACCGGCCCCCTCCTTCTCCGGGCACCCGCAGCGACCCGCGGTGTCGGACAACCGACAGTCGGACCGCTCGATCCGATGGGTGCCTGGGCCGTCGACCGGGTGTTGCGCGTCCTCGCCACCGCGTGCCGGCAGACCGGCCGGCCGTTCCCCGCCCTCGCCGTCGCCGAGGTCGACCCCGCCCGCGTGGTGCTGCGCCTGGCCGTGCCGGACGACCGGCCCGCGGAACCCTGGACCGCCAGCGAGAACGGCCGGGTCTGGACCGCGGCCTTCCTCGCGCTGCAGGCCGCGCCGGTCGACCTGGCCGTCCCGGTGCCGGACCGGCGGCTGGTCAGCCTGGGGGCGGTCGACGACACCCGCATCCTGCTCGACCTCGGGCAGTGCCACGGCATCGTGGCGGTCACCGGTCCCGGACCGGCCCTGCGGACGCTGGCCCGCACCTGGCTCGCCGAGCTGTCCGCCAACGCCTGGTCGGCCAAGGTTCCGCTGGTCGCGGCCGGGTTCGGTGCGGACGGCCCCGGCGGTGCGGTCGCGGTCCGGGACGCTGCCGCGGCCCTCGATTCCTTGGGTACGCCGGAAGCCGGCACCCCGTCCGGAGTGGTCATCCTGGCCGAGCCGCCGCAGGCCCGTGTCGCCGCGGCCCTGGCCGAGGTGGTCGCCGCGCCGGGACGCGACGGATGGTCCGTGGTCGCGTTCGGCGGGGCGGCCGGTGCGCGCTGGGAATTCACCCTGCACCCGGACGGCCGGCTGGACACCGGCGTGCTGGGAATCGTCACCCGGGCGCCGCTGGCCGCCGCTTCCTGACGCCGATCCGGCTTGTTCAGCGGATTTGACAAGAAGGTTTCCAGAACTGCTTAATGCGATTCCCCTCAGGACGGAAAGGCTCTTTCGTGTCTCAGCAATTGGAATCGACCGGTCGGGGGCGAATGTGGATCTGGCCGTTGGTGGCGGGTTTCGCGATTGCTGCCGCCGCCGCCGTTGTTCTGGTGGCGACGGACGGAAGTGAGTCCGCCGCCCCTGCCGCTCCCGCCGCCCCCGCCGCGCCCACTTCGGTGGCGCCCGCGCCTGCTGAGAAGCCGGCGGGAGGGCTCGAGCCGCAGGCGCTCACCATCGGCACCCCGTTCGTGCTGCGCAACAAGCTGACCGGGCTCGCCGTCGAGACGTACCAGGGCCGCGTCTACCAGCACAACCTGACCGGTGCGCCGGAGCAGCAGTGGGTGGCGGTCGACATCGACGGCGCCGGCAGCCAGATCCAGCTCGCCGGCACCGAGCGCTGCCTCGAACTGCCCGCGAAGACCGCCCTGGACCAGGAGGCCGAGCTGCAGGTGAAACCGTGCGAGGTGGCCGATCGCCAGCGCTTCTACGTCGACCAGCCGTACTCCGAGAAGGACACCGAGGCGACGCTGCGGGTGTACTACAGCGACATGTGCCTGACCGTGGAGGGCGAGTCGTCGCGGACCGAGGCGCCGGTCGTGCAGAACTCCTGCACCTGGAAGGAAGCCACCGCCTGGGACGTGCTGACGGTGCCCGGGGCCTGAGGTTTTTGGCCCCCGGATACCCCCTGGGGTATGTTGTGCCGACCGTGGCGGACGGTCGGCACACCTGAGGAGCAGCGCACGTGGGGATGGATCCGAGCCGGCTCAAGGACGCGATGGTCCGTCTGAAGCGGGCGCACGGTCAGCTCGGCGCGGTCATCGCCATGATGGAGGACGGCGAGGACTGCAAGCAGGTCCTGACCCAGCTGGCGGCGGTCTCCAGCGCGATCGACCGGGCCGGTTTCAAAATCATCGCCACCGGCATGCGGCACTGCACCGCGGCCCGCGAGCGCGGCGAGGAGCCCCCACTCACCGAGGACGAGCTGGAGAAGCTGTTCCTCGCACTGTCCTGACTATTCCTTCGCGGTTTCCGGACTGTCGGTCAGGCCCGCCGCCTTTGCCTCCGCATACCATTCTCCGGACAGGTCGACCAGCTCGCTGAGGCTGCCGGCCAGCGACGCCAGCGTCACATAGGCGTGATCCACACCGGCCTCGCCCAGCGCCGCGACGTCCTCGACCACCTGGCGGAGACTCCCGGTGTACGGCTCGCGTCCGGCCGACGGGACCTCGGCCAGCCCGCGCGGCGTGACCTGGAAGATGCAGCCGATCTCCGACGGGTCACGGCCGGCCTCGACCGCCTCCGCGCGCAGCGCGTCCAGACGCTTGCTGACCTGCTCGGGGGAGTCGCTGAACGGCAGCCAGCCGTCCGCGCGCCGGGCCAGCCGGCTCCACGAGCGGCGGTTGCCCGCGGCCAGGAAGACCGGCACCCGGCGAGCCGGTTTCGGGTTCACCGCGCTCGGCACCAGCTGGTAACGCTCGGTCGTGTAGGACACCGGGTCGGGACCCCACACCTCACCGGCGATGTCCAGGAACTCGTCGAGGGCGGCGCCGCGCTCGGCGATCGGGCGGGGCGCGGTCGCGGCGAACTCGTCGATCGACCAGCCGCTGCCCAAGCCTGCGATCACCCGGCCGCCGGACGCGGCGTCCAGCGCGGCGATGCTGCGGGCCAGGCGCATCGGCAGGTGCAGGCCGGGGATGAGCACCCCGGTGCCCAGCTCGACCCGGTCGGTCACGGCCGCCGCCAGGGTCAGGGTGACCAGCGCGTCGGTGGTGTGCGCGTAGGCGTCCGGCCACGGCACGTCCGGGATCCCGTAGAGGCCGTGCTCGCCGCTGGAGTCGACCGGGGCGAGGATCCGCTCATAGGCCCACAGGCTGTCGAAGCCGATCTCCTCGGCGGCGCGGGCGAACGCGGTGACGTCCTTCGCCAGGTCGTAACGGTGACTGGTCTGGGGGAGTGTCACACCGAGCCGCATGACCGCAGCCTAGTCCGGAGATCCATATTGGAGAAGGGGAACGACCGCGACCGTACAGGTCGCATGGCGCATCAGATGCTGACTGACCGAGTCCAGCAGCAGGCCGCGCCGGGCGTCCCGGCTGCCGCCCACCACCAGCAGTTGCGCCGACCGCCCGGCAGCGGTCAGCGCAGCGGCCGGGTCGCCGTCCACGATCTCCGCCTCGATCGGCAGCTCCGGGAACTCCCGGTGCGTCGACCGCACCAGATGATCCAGTGGCGTGTCCTCCCAGGCACCCGGCCGGACGTGCAGCACCCGCAACGGCACCCCGTGCGCGACGGCCTGGGCCGCGGCGAACCGCACCACCCGCGCCGACCGCCGGGAGCCGTCGATGCCGGCGACGACCGGGGCGAACCGGGCCGAGTCGCCGCGGACCGCCACCACCGGGCAGCGGGCGCTCGCGCTGACCGCCGACCCGACCGACCCGAGCAGGCCGGCGACCGCGCCGTGCCCGCGACCACCGAGCACCACCAGCCCCGCATCACCGGAGACCCCGATCAGGGCGGTCGTCGGATGTGCCCGCACGGTGGTGACGGTCACCGGCACACCGGGATGCGTCCGCCGGGCGGTGAGCACCGCGTCGTCGGACAGATGCTCCATCGGCGACGGTCCGGCCGCCTGTAACGGCCACTGATCCGCCTGGACCAGCTCGGCCGGCGCACCGGCGCGTTCCGCCTCGTCGAGGGCCCAGCCGAACGCGGCGCGGGCCCCGGGTGAGCCGTCGTACCCGATCACAATCTTCCTGCGCACGACTCCATGACACGTCGGCGGCCCGGCTAGCGACAGGGTCTTTCGGACCTGGTCAACCGAAGGTAAGCACTGGTTTGATCACCCGGCCGGCCGCCGCGTCCCGGGCCGCCGTCTCGATCTCCGCGAAGGGGTACTCCGTGACCAGCCGCTGCACCGGCAACAGCCCCCGCCGGTGCAGATCGATCAGTTTCGGCAGGAAGTCCGACGGCACCGCGTCGCCCTCGACCACCCCGCGCACCCGGATCCCGTTGGTCAGCACCGTCATGATGTCGACCTCGGCCCGCCCGCCCATCCCGACCAGCGCCAGCGTGCCGCGCCGCCGCACCGTGCCGACGGCCTGCCCGATCACCTCGCCCCGCCCGGTGGTGTCGATCGCGTGGTGCGCCCCGCCACCGGTCAGCCGCCGCAGCTCCCGCACCAGGCCGGGCGTCGCCGGGTCCAGCGCGTCGGCCGCCCCCAGCTCGCACGCCAGGGTCCGGCGGGCCGGCACCGGATCCACCACGATCACCGCACAGCCGACCGCGACCGCCGCCATCACCGCGCTCAGCCCGACACCACCCGCACCGAAGACGATCAGCGACATGCCCGGCTCGGCGTCCAGCGTGTTCAGCACGGTCCCCGCGCCGGTCTGCACCCCACACCCCAGCGGTGCGGCCAGGACCGGGGAGACCCCGGCGGTCAGGGGCACGGTGTTCCTCTCGTACGCGAGAGCGAACGTCGCGAAACTGGACTGCCCGAAGAAGTTGCCGAACACCGTGGACCCGTCCCGGGACAGCGGGCTGCTGCCGTCCGCCCGGACCCCGCGCATGTTCAGATCACTGCGCAGGCAGTACGCCGGATGCCCGCCCCGGCACTGCGGACACGTTCCGCAGCTGCGGAACGTCAGGCACACCGGATCGCCGGGCGCCACCGTGGTCACCCCGGAACCGACCGCCTCCACCACGCCCGCGCCCTCGTGCCCGAACACCATCGGCAGGAGCTCCGGGCGCCACGACCGCCGCATCGTCAGGTCGGTGTGGCAGATCCCGGCCGCGGCGAGCCGCACCAGCACCTCGTCGGAACGCGGCGCCTCGATCTCCACCTCGCGCGGGGTGAACGGTCCGCCGGGCGACTCCACCAGCGCTGCCTCGATGAGCACGTCAGTCGCGCTCGAGGACGAAGTAGTAGTGGCGGCCGGCGTCCTGGACACCCTTGCCGTTCATGACGCCCAGCAGCGTACCCTCGTCGACTCTCTTGAAATGGTCGAGAACCGGCTGACCGTCGTAGATCATGGTGGCCGTCGACTCGCCCCGGAATTCGACCGTCCACAGACTGGCGCCGCCCTTGGCCAGTTCGGTGTCGGCGAACAGTTCACCGTCGTCGCGGCGGCAGACGATCGGCGCCACGTCGGTCAGTGAGGTGAACGTCTTGCCGTGCCAGCGGGCCCGGGCCAGGCGCCCCTCGAAGGAGTGTCCACTGACGAATTCGCTGCCGCGCCACGCCCCGAGGATGTCCTCGGGGCGAACCGTCGCGCAGGCGGCCCACCACTCGTCCAGCTCGTCCGGGGCCACCGTTCCGCCGGCGGCACGCACCTCGGCGAAACGCGTACGCATGACATCGATGTCCATCGTCACAGGGTGCCAGGGAAACGGGGTGACGGCCATCGCAGGTGAAACGCGAGACTTCGTCCAGTAGGCTCGCGCGGAGTCGCTTGCGACTCGCTGTTGTCACTGGGGATCGAAGTAGGGGCTGAACATGGGTGACGAGACGGAGTTCCACCCGGAACGCACACAGGAGTTCCGCATTTCGGCCATTGTCCCTTCGGTGCCACCGCAGCACGGTGGCGCCGGGGTGATCGAGGTCGCGGCTTACCGCGGAGAGACCAAATTCGAGCGTGAGGTGGTCGAGAAACTGGCCGTCGCCGCGGCTCTGTCGGTGCCCGGTGTCGCCGAGCTCGGCGGTGACGTCGCCCGCTTCTTCAACGCGGTCCTCGACCGGATCGGCCTGGACAAGGTCGGTGACGCCACCCGTGGGGTGTCGGCGCGGGTCGACGGCACCGATGTGGACCTCAAGGTGGTCCTGGTGATCGAGGCCGGCAAGGTGGTCGAGGAGATCACCGCCACCGTCCGCAAGCGGATCATCGAGGCGGTCGAGGGGTACGGGCTGCACGTCAACAACTGCGACGTGCGCGTCGACGACATCAAGCTGCCGGACGCCGTCTGACCGGCTCCCACCGCCGGCCTTGGCCGTTTCTGACCATGTGGTGTCGTGGGCGTCCCGAACGGGACGCCTCTGATCGTGTGGCCGCCGCCGGTCGGCGGTCCCCGCTGCCGCGCTGAGGTTCCTGTGCCGGTCTGGTCTGCACGACTGGACGTGGCGTCCCGGGTCGGTTAGCGTACGGCCAACGCCGTTGCGAGTTCTCCCCCCGTGGAATTCGCAGCGGCGCCCTAATTTCCGGCGCGGCTTCATCAAAGGCTCCCCTCCGGTTTCATTCGGGCTTCATCCTGGCGAGTGACGGCTGTCAGCGATGCGTGTGATCACGGCGACAATCCGGTGATGTCTTTCCGACTGCCCGTCCCGCGGCAGCGCGCCATTCCGTCCGCCGAGCGCTACGACGCCTTCATCTCCTACAGCCACCGGGCCGACACCGCCGTCGCCCGGGCGCTGCAGTCCGAGTTGGAGCGGTTCGCCGGTCCGTGGTACCGCGGCCGGGTGCTGCGGGTCTTCCGTGACGCCACCGACCTGGCCGCCTCCCCGGGACTCTGGTCGACGATCGAGCAGGCGCTGGGCCGATCCGACTGGCTGATCCTGATGGCCTCACCGGAATCCGCCGGGTCACCCTGGGTGCGGCGCGAGATCGACTGGTGGACCGCGAACCGGCCGGTGGAGCGGATCCTGATCGCGGTGACCGGCGGCGACCTGCACTGGGACGGCGGCGGATTCGCCCAGCCGCTGAGCACCGCCGTGCCCGCGTCGCTGGCCGGCGCCTTCGCCGAGGAGCCGCACTGGATCGACCTGCGGCGGCTGCGGGCCACCGGGCCGGATGCCCAGCCCGCCGGGCTCAGCCTGGGTGACGTGGTCGCCGAGTTCGCCGCGCCGATCCAGGGGCGCAGCAAGGACAGCCTGATCGGCGAGCACCTGCGGCGGCGCGCCCGGGCACGCCGGACGGTCGTGGCGGTCGGCGCGGTGCTGTCGGTGCTGACGCTGCTGGCCGGCACGGCGGCGGTGGTCGCGGTCCGGCAGCGCGACGAGGCGATCGCCCAGTCCCGGGTCGCGGGGTCCCGGGCGCTCGCGGCGTTCGCCGGCACCTACCGGACGGCCCAGCCGGACCGGTCGCTGCTGCTGGCCGCGCACAGTCACCGGCTCGAGCCGACCCGGCAGTCCCGGGAGGCGCTACGCGATTCGCTGGTGGGGCGCGACGACCTGGTGGGCTATCTGCACCCCGGCGCGGTGCCGGTACGGGCGGCGGCGATCAGCCCCGACGGGCGGACGGCGGTGACCGTCACCGGGGACGACGACCTGCCCTTGGGCGATCCTGCTGTCGACGCCCGTTCCGCCGGCGGCGGACCGGCAAGTGCGCAGACCGTCCAGCGGTGGCGGGTGCCCGGCGGCGCCCCGGCCGGAGCGCCACTGGCCGGGGCCGGCCGGGACGTCACCGAGGTCGCGTTCAGCCCGGACGGCCGGATGCTCGCGCTGGGCGGCGAGGGTCTCGCCCTGACCCGGTCCGTCGCCACGACGGCACGACCGTTGGACACCGGCGGCCGGTCTGTCACGGCGCTGCGGTTCAGCGACGACAGCACGCTGCTCGCCGCCGCGCTCTGCCTCGTCTCGGAGGACGTGACGGAGACGACGGTCTGCGACACGGTCGGGATCTGGGACACCGCCACCGGTGAGCGGACCGGGCAGCTCCGGATCCGCAACGACGAGGTCATCAGCAGCGTCGCGATCGGTCCGGACCGGACGACCGTCGCGGTGGGCAGCCACTTCGGCGAGGTCTTCGTCCTGGGTGTCAGGGACGGATCGGTCCGGCGGGTCACCACGGACCGGACGCGGCACCCGGACGAGGTGGAGGACCTGACCTTCACGGCGGACGGCCGGACCCTGCGCACGGCCAGCGGCACCAGCACGCCCTATCCGGACGAGCCGACACCGGCGGCGTCGCCGGCCGTCCGCACCTGGCGGACCGGGACGTGGACACCGGCGGGGGCGCCCCGGGTGGTGCCGAACCAGAGCGACGGCGGCAACCTGCCGACTTCGGCCGTCCTGACACCGGGCGGCGGCACACTCGTCACGGTCGGCGACGACCGGGCGCTGCGGGCCTGGGGCGTGGCCGACGGCCGGGAGAGCCGGGTGTTCACCGGCCACCGGGCCGACATCACCGCCGTGTCGGTCGCCGCGGACGGCCGGACGATGCTCACCGCCGACGCCGACGGAAACGCCCTGGTGTGGCGGCTGCCGGGCGTGGCGACCGCGCTGCCGGAGACGCTGATCCGGCGGCCGGTGGGACGGGCGGCGGAGGCGATCGCGGTGGCGTACCGGCCGGACGGCGCGCGCCTGGCCGTCGGTGAGGTCGGTGCCGCCTCGGTGTGGGACCCGGACACCGGCGCCCGGGTCGCCGACTATCCGATGGATCTCGCCCGGGGCGTCTCGACGGTCGCCTACAGCCCGGACGGGCGGCTGCTGGCGGCCGGCGGCGTCGACGGGGAGAGCCTCACGACCGGCGCGCTGTCCAGCATCTGGGGAGTGTTGTCCCTGATCGACGTCGAAGCCGGTGGCCGGGTTCGCGCCACACTCCGGTACGGCACCTGGCTGCACGGCGCGGTGTTCACCCCGGACGGCCTGCTGGTCGTGGTCTTCTCCGAAGGGGAGGACGACGCCGGGGCCGGGGTCGGTGTCGTCGACCCGGTGACCGGCCGGGAGGTTCGGCGGTTCCCGGTCGGTCCGGAGACCAGCAGCATGGCGGTCAGCCGGGACGGCCGGGTGCTGGCCGTCGGCCAGATCGGCGCGGTCGAGCTCTGGAACCTCGCCGACGGCACCCGGCACGGCCCGGACATCACTCTGCCGCAGCAGGCCCGGGTGACGGCGCTCGCCTTCGGCCCCGGCGACCTGCTGGTGGCCGGGACCGACCGTTCGGACTGGGGCGAGGGCGGCACGGAGATCGTCGACGCGATCCACCTGCTCGACGCGGCGCGCGGGCGGGTGGCCGGCGAGCCGCTGCCCGGACCGTCCGGACGGGGCGTCACCTCGCTCGCCTTCGACGCGGACGGCACGACGCTGGTCTCCGGCAGCACGTGGGCCGACGGGGAGACCGGCGCCGACGTACAACTCTGGGACCTGACGACCCGGACCCTGACGATGGGACCGCTGCCTGGCCCGCGCTGGCAGGCGAACAGCCTCGCGACCCGGCCCGGAGCGCCCGGATTCCAGCTCGCGGTGGGACATCTCGACGGCGTCGCTCAGTGGCAGCTGGACGACGGCGCCTGGGTCGGGGCCGCCTGCCGGATCGCAGGGCGCGACCTCACCCCGGCCGAGTGGGCCGAGGCGGTCGGTGACGCGCTGCCCCTGCGCCGCATCTGTCCCCCGACATAGCAAGACATCGCTGTCAGGCCTCGGCGTGGGACGGGCGGAGGCGGCGCTGACCGGCGATCAGGTCGGCCGGGCTGGGGACGATCGCGGCCTCCGGCCATCCGGCCGGGTCCCAGAGCGACGAGCGCCGCAACGCCTGGCCGCAGTGGACGAACATCTCCTGCACCGCGACCGTGACGCCGATCGCGGTGCCCCGGACGCCGGCCGGGGCGAACGACGGGTCGCGCAACAGGGTCGCGACGCCGTTGAGCCGGACGCACTCGCGCATGCCGGGGACGATGAACAGCATGCCCACCCGCGGGTGCTGCAGGATGTTGCGGAAGCTGTCCAGGCGGCGGTTGCCGGGCCGGTCCACGAAGGCCACGGTTCGGTCGTCGAGGACCTGGACGCCGCCGGGGGTCTCGCCGCGCGGGGAGACGTCCATCGAGCCGTCGGCGCCGGTCGTCGCCAGGACGAAGAACGTGGACGCGGCCAGGAACCGTGCCGTCTCCTCGTCGATCACGGTGAGCGCCTTGTCGCGGATGTGCGGGTGCGGCGGTTCGACGAGTTCCCGCAGCTGCTCCTCGGTGGTGATCCGGATGTCCGTCACGTGTCCTCCCGGCCGGTGGCGTTGTGGTGGCGGCCGATCGGGACCACCATCGGTGTCGCGGAGACCGGATCCGCGACGATCCGGCACGGCATGCCGAACACCTCGGCGACCACCTCCTCGGTGAGGATCTCGGTGGGCACTCCGGCGGTGACGACGTGACCGGATTTCATCACGACGAGGTGGTCGGCGTACCGGCAGGCCAGGTTCAGGTCGTGCAGCACCGCGACGATCGTGGTGGCGTCCCGCCGGTTCAGGTCGGTGAGCAGGTCGAGGACCTCCACCTGGTGGCTCACGTCCAGGTAGGTCGTCGGTTCGTCGAGCAGGAGCACGCCGGTGCGCTGGGCGAGCGCCATGGCGATCCACACCCGCTGCCGCTGGCCGCCGGAGAGCTCGTCGACCGCCCGTGCGGTCAGGTCGAGTGTCCCGGTCGCGGTGAGGGCCTGGGTGACCGCCTCGTCGTCGGTGGCGTTCCAGCGGCGGAACAGGCCCTGGTGCGGGTGCCGTCCCCGGCCGACCAGGTCACCCACCGTGATGCCGTCCGGTGCGATCGGCCCCTGCGGGAGGATGCCGAGTTTCACGGCGATCTCCCGGCTCGGCGTGTCGTGCAGGGCACGGCCGTCCAGCAGCACCGACCCGGCCTGCGGCGACAGCAGCCGCGCCAGTCCACGCAGGAACGTCGACTTCCCGCAGGCGTTCGGCCCGACGATCATCGTGATCTCTCCGGTGGGCACGTCGAGGCTGAGGTCGTCCACGACCCGTCGCTCGCCGTAGCCGAGGCTGAGTTTCTCGGACCGTAACGTGGTCACTGGTGTCCCCTTCTGTTGGCGGTGGCGAGCAGCCACAGCAGATAGGGCGCCCCGACGACGCCGGTGATCACCCCGGCCGGGAACTGCACGTCGCCGAGCAGATGCGCCCCGATGAAGTCGGCGACCAGCAGCACGAGGGCGCCGACCAGTGCGGAGGCCGGCAGTGCGGGCCGTCCGCCGCCGACCAGCCGGGCCGCGATCGGTCCGGACACGAACGCCACGAACGCCACCGGCCCGGCCGCCGCGGTGGCCGCCCCGGCGAGCAGCACCCCGCCCAGCAGCAGGCCCAGTCGCGTCGCCTCGACGCGCCAGCCGAGTGCCCGCGCCAGGTCGTCGCCGAGTTGCAGGCCGTTCAGGGCACGACCCAGAACCAGGCACAGGGGTACGAGCACGAGCAGCTCCACCGCGAGCGGCTGGACGTGTCCCCACGTTCGTCCCGTGACGCTTCCGGTCAGCCAGAACAGGGCCTCCTGCGCCACCCGGACGTCCGCGCGGGTCATCAGGAACGACGTGACGCTGGACAGTCCGGCGCCGATCCCGATGCCGACCAGCACCAGCCGGTAACCGCCCACACCGGACCGCCACGAGAGCAGATAGATGACGGTCGCCGTGAGGATCGCCCCGGTGAGCGCGGCGACGCTGACGAGCAGGCCGCCCGCGCCGAACACGATCATCGCGGTGACCGCGGCGGTGCTCGCCCCGGCGCTGACCCCGATCACATCCGGACTGGCCAGTGGGTTGCGCACCAGCCGCTGGAAGATCGCCCCGGACAGTCCGAACGCCAACCCGACGAGCAGGGCGGTGAGCGCCCGGGGCAGCCGGACGGTGTGCACGATGTAGTCGACGGCCGGCAGCCCGGTCCCGGTCAGGGACTTGACGACGTCGGGGAGCGACACCTGGAACTCGCCGTAGGAGAGGGTCAGCAGGAACACGGCCAGCACGGCCGTACCCGTGGCAAGGGTCGCCGTGGTGGCCCGTCGCTGTTCCGCGCGGCGGTGTGCCGCGACCACGCCGGTCACCGCGGGGCTCCGTCGTGGGCGGGGGTGCGCCGCGTCCCCGCCGGTCACAATTCCGCCAGTCGTCGGCGGCGGGCCAGGGC
This sequence comes from Actinoplanes rectilineatus, assembly GCF_000962825.1. Classification (GTDB taxonomy): domain Bacteria; phylum Actinomycetota; class Actinomycetes; order Mycobacteriales; family Micromonosporaceae; genus Actinoplanes; species Actinoplanes rectilineatus. Next base: position 52,663 of record NZ_JZKF01000007.1, on the reverse strand, counting down.
GACGAACACCGGTGCGCCGATCACCGCGGTGACGATGCCGACCTGGACCTCGCCGGGGCGGGCGACGATCCGGCCGGCGACGTCGGCGGCCAGCAGCAGGATCGGGGCCAGGACCATGGCGTACGGCAGGAGCCACCGGTGGTCCGGCCCGGTGACGATCCGGGCGATGTGCGGGACGACCAGGCCGACGAAGCCGATCGGCCCGGCCATCGCGGTCGCCGCCCCGCAGAGCAGCACCACGGCGGTGGCGCACAGGATCCGCCCGGCGTGCACGTTCTGTCCCCAGGAGACGGCGACGTCGTCGCCCATTCCGAGCGCGTTGAGCACCCGGGCGCTGGCCATCGCGAGGACCGCCCCGGCGAGCAGGAACGGCAGGCCCTGCGCGGCGATCTCGGGGCCGCGCCCGGCCAGGGAGCCGACCTGCCAGAGCCGGAACTGCTCGAACGTGTCGGTGTCGGTGAGCAGTACGGCGGTCGTCGCCGAGCCGAGCGCCGCGGACAGGGCGGCGCCGGACAGGGCGATCTTCACCGGGGTCGCGCCGCCGGAGCCGAGCGAGCCGATCAGGTACACCAGGACGGCGGCCACGGCGGCGCCGGCGAAGCCGAACCACACGTACCCGATGAGGTCGGTGAGCCCGAAGACACTGATGCCGATCACCACGAACAGGGCGGCCCCGGCGTTGACGCCGAGGATGCCCGGGTCGGCGAGCGGGTTACGGGTGACGCCCTGCACGACGGCGCCGGCGAGGCCGAGGGCCGCACCGGCGAGGAGACCGACGAGGGTACGCGGAACGCGCACCTCGCTGACGATGAGGTGATCACGAAGGGCCGGGTCGTGGTGCGTCAGCGCCGCCCAGACGGTGCCGGGCGGCAGGCCGCGGGAGCCGACGGTGACACTGAGCACCGTGACTCCCGCGAGCACGAGCAGGAGCACCACGAACCCGGCGGTCCGTGTACGGCCGTTCGTCAACTGGCGACGGCGGCGGCGAAGAGCGGGACGGCCTTGTCGATCGCGTGCCGCAGACCGAGGACCGAGGCGCTGGCGAACGCGGTGGAGATGGTCTTGTCCTCGAGGTAGACCACGTGACCGGCCTTGACCGACGGGACGGCCTGGAACAGCTTGTCGTCGAGGAGGTCCTGCTTGGTCGTGCCGATCATGAAGACCACGTCGAGGTCCGCGTCGAGCAGGTCGAGCTGCTCGGCCGAGATCGGCACCGAGAAGTTCTCACCCCGGATCTTGTCGAGCGCCGGCGGGATGACGAAGCCGAGCTTCTGCATGAACTCGAACCGGTTGCTGTTGACGTAGGCGCCGTACGCGGTCTTGGTGCGGCTGACCAGCGCGGTGGTCTTGCCGGCGAACTGCGGGTTGGCCGCCGCGGCGTCGGTGAAGCGCTTGTCCAGATCGGTCTTGAGCGCCGCGGCCTCGGTGGTCCTGCCGAGCGCCTTGCCGACCAGGTCGAGCTGCTCCGACCAGGTGGTCAGGTACGACTCGCGGCCGGCCGGGATGCCGACGACCGGAACGCCGAGACCCTTGAGCAGGTCGTACCGGTCCTGCTTGCCGCTGGAGCGGGTGTCCAGGATCAGGTCGGGCTGCAGGGCGGCGATCTGCTCCATGTCGAGCTCGAGGGTGCCGAGGATCTTCGGTGCGGTCGTGTAGCGGCCCTGTGCCCACACGCCCTGGCCGTCGCCGCCGAAGGCCAGCCAGTCGGACGCGCCGACCGGTTGCACGCCGAGGGCGAGCGCGGTCTCGGCGTCGCTCCAGCCCAGGGCGACGACACGCTGCGGCTGCTTCTCGATGGTGACGTCGCCGAACGCGGTGGTGACCGTGACCGGGAACTGGGCGGCGGCGCTGCTGTCCGGGGCGGCGGTGTCCACCTCGGTGCCGGTGGTGGTGCAGCCGGCGACAGCCAGCAGGGCGGCGCCGAGGGAGACGGCGAGCCAGCGCCGACGGGACAAAGACATGGAAATCTCCAGTAGTTAGGTTAGCTATACCTAACCCCGGGTGTCCGTCGTCGCTCGGATCGGGCCGCGAGGGTGGGAAGCGCGTCACATTGTGAAAGACCGCTGGAGAGAGAACTCACACTGTCCACATCGTGGGTTCCGGCCCGCGCCGGAACCACGGCGGCCCCCGCGGGGGACCGGGATGAGCTGGGCCGTCGCCGCAGGCAGGCGATGATCGACAAGGGATTGACGTCGTGTGGACGTCAACGGGCCGGCGCGCGCCGCGTGTGCCCGGACGATCCGCGCCGATACCGTGCCGCAGTGCACGACAGGAACCCGCATCTGATCGCCGAACGTTACCGCCTGGTAGGCGCCTTGGGCCAGGGCGGCATGGGCCGTGTCTGGTCCGCCCGCGACGAGCTGCTCGGCCGCGACGTGGCGATCAAGGAACTGGCCCCGCAGCCCGGCCTCAGCGAGAACGAGGTCCGTACCCTGCGCGACCGGGTGATCCGGGAGGCCCGCGCCATCGCCCGCCTCGACGCGCCCAACGTGGTCCGGGTCTACGACGTGGTCTTCCACGGCGGCGAACCGTGGATCGTCATGGAGCTGGTGCCGTCCCGCTCGCTGTACGACCTGGTCCGCGCCGAAGGCCCGATGCCCCCGGAGCGGGTGGCCCGGGTCGGGCTCGGGGTGCTCGCCGCGCTGCGGGCCGCGCACCGGGCCGGCCTGCTGCACCGGGACGTGAAACCGGCGAACGTGCTGATCGCCCACGACGGCCGGGTGGTACTGACCGACTTCGGTCTGGCCACCGCGGCCGGCGACTCCAGCATGACCAGCACCGGCGTCGTCCTCGGGTCGCCGTCCTACCTGGCCCCGGAACGCGCCCTGGACCAGGAGACCGGTCCGGCCGCCGACCTGTGGTCGCTCGGGGCGACGCTGTACGCGGCGGTCGAGGGCAAACCGCCGTACGCGAAGTCGTCACCGATGGCCACCCTCGCGGCCCTGGCCACCGAGTTGCCGCCGCCGCCGGCCCGCGCCGGTGCCCTGCGCCCGGCGCTGATCGGGCTGCTGCAGCGCGATCCGCGGCACCGGGCCGACGCGGAGACCGCCGAACGCCTGCTGCAGGCGGCACTGGGGGCGGGCGCCGCCGGATCGCTGCCCGGCTTCCAGGGGCCGACGTTCGCCGAACCCGGCGCCGCAGTGACCCCGGCCCCCGCGCGCCCGATCCCGCTGGGTGAGAGTCCGAAACCGCCCGCCCCCGTCGATCCGCTCTCCGCGCCCTCGATGTCCCTGCCGGTGGCGGGGCGGCCGCCGGCGCCCCGCACCCGTCCGCAGGCCGATCCGGACGCGACCCCGCCCGCGATCACCCCGGAACCGCCGCCCGGCAGACGCCGCAACCTCAGCCGTCGCAGCCTGGTGATCCTGCTCGCCGCAGCCCTGGTCGGCGGCGGCGTGGCCGCTCAGCCCGCGATCACCGAGGCGCTGTCCGGCCCGGACGCGGACGTGCCCGCCGGTGGTGCCACCTGGGTGGTGTCGGCTCCCGGGCCGGCCGGAGCGCCGGTCGCCACCGCCGACCCGACGGGCCGTCCGTCACGTACCGCAGCGGGCGGTGCCAGACCCGGACGGCCGGTCACCGCGCCGCCCCCGTCCGGGACCACACCGAAGGCGTCCGTCACGACCACCGCCAAGGCGTCGGGGAAGCCGGCCGCGGCCACGACGACCACCACGGCGGCGTCCTCCGGGCGGGTGGTCCGCAGCATCGGCACCGGCACCTGCCTGCACGCCCCGGCCGTCACCGGCCGCCTCGAACTCTGGTCCTGCACCGGCTCCACGGCCCAGAGGTTCACCCATCCCGCCGACGGGACCATGCGGGTACGCGGCAAGTGCGCGCAGATCTCCAGTACGTCCGACGGCACCGTCCTGCAACTGGCCACCTGCACCGGCGGGATCAGTCAGCAGTGGGACTACAACAGCTCCGACGACCTGGTGAACCTCTGGGCGATCAAATGTGTGGACGTGCCGGACGCGAGCACGGCGGACGGCGTACCCGCGCAGATCTGGGAGTGCACCGGCGCCGACCACCAGAAGTGGACGTACTGACGCCGGAGCCTCGGCGGCGGCGAGAGCCGGGGTCGGTGGGGCGCCCCGTCGCCGGTGGTGAACACCCCACCGGCGACGCCCGCCCGCGAATGCCGAATACCGGGCGTTCGCCGTATGTCCCCGGAACGGGTGTCCCCGCGATACCGGCGCTCGTTGCCTGTTCTGTCCGGTGAATTCCGTGCGTAGGATGACGCGTCAAAACCCGTGCGGCCATCCGATATTAATTCCGGAGTTCCGACATCGACACCATCATGTACCGACTTCACGAATCATTGCAGACCGCCCGGCGGACCGGGGAATTCGTGATGGAGGGTCAGGCCATCGGCGAATTCCCGCCGGAGATACTCAAGATTCGCCGCCTGCACACGGTGAAAATGGTCAACTGCGGCGTCGGATCCGTCCCGGATTGGATCGTGGAACTCGGCATCGAGACGCTGGACCTGGCCAACAATCCCCTTCCTGGGTTCCCCCGGCTGGTCCTGGAGATGCCGCGACTGCGTCACCTGGGCCTGTCCGGTGTTCCGCTGGGTGTCCTCCCCGACGACATCCGCCGGCTCGCCGTGCTGGAGAGCCTCGTGGTCTCCGACTGCCAGCTGGAGGACCTTCCCTACACGTTGCGTGACCTCGCGAACCTGACCGCGCTCGACGTCGGGTTCAACGCGCTCGGTGCCGCGGCCCGGCTTCATCTGCCGAAGAGTCTGGAGCATCTGGTCGCACCGGGGACCAACCTGAAAGTGGTTCCGCAGTCGGTACGACGGCTGACCGGGCTCCGCACGATCGATGTGAGTCATGCCGGCACCTACAGCGCCGGATTCGATCCGCAGTCCCACCATCGGCGGCCGGATCTCCACCGGCTCACCCGGCTGTCCGGATCGGCGGTCATGCCGGGCCGCGGAGAGATCGGAAGAATCCCGGACTGGCTCTTCGATCTTCCGCTGATCGAATGGATCGACTTCTCCGGGCAGCGGATCGCCGATCTTCCCGAGGGTGTCGGAAAGCTGACCGGACTCCGTGGATTGTTGATCTCCGGGAATCGGTTGACGAGACTGCCGCGAAGTGTTTTCGAGATTCCGTCGCTGGTGTCGCTGAACGCGGCGGGAAATCGGATCGACAGCATCGCGGTCGATCCGGGCAGGCTTGCCGGGATGTCCTATCTGGGGCTGGCCGGCAACCGGCTGACGATTCCGCCGGAGATCCTGTCCCGGCCGGCCAGCCCGGACCACATCGGCGAATACCTCGCCCGGACCCGGCAGGACCAGCGCCCGCTGAACGAGGCCAAGCTGCTCGTGGTCGGGGAGGGCTCGGTCGGCAAGAGCTCACTGATCCGGCGGCTGACCCGCGGCGACTACGACCCGGACGAGCGCAAGACCGAGGGCATCGACGTGACCCGCTGGGACCTCCAAGCCGAGCCGTCCGCGATCGCGGTGAACCTGTGGGACTTCGGCGGCCAGGAGATCATGCACGCCACCCACCAGTTCTTCCTCACCCGGCGCAGTGTCTACCTGCTGGTGGTGGACGCGCGGCAGAGCGAGGAGCAGAACCGGATCGAGTACTGGCTGAAGCTCATCCAGGGCCTGTCGGAACGGTCGCCGGTGATCCTGGTCGGCAACAAGTGCGAGAAGTTCGGGCTGGACGTCGACAAGCCCGGTCTGCGGCGCAAGTACCCCAACATCGTGGACATCGTGGAGACGTCGTGTGCCGCCGGCGTCGGCATCGACGAGCTGGGGGCGTCGCTGAGCCGGGCGATCGGCGACCTGAAACACGTGCGGGACCTGCTGCCCGCCTCCTTCTTCGACGTCAAACAGCACCTGGAGAAGCTCGACGACGACTACCTGCCGTTCAGTGAGTACCAGGAGCTGTGCCGGCGGCACGGGGTGAACACGGCGGAGTCGCAGGAGGTGCTCGTCGAGTTCCTGCACGACCTCGGCACGGTCCTCTGCTTCCGCAACGACAACCGGCTCCGGGACACCAACATCCTCAATCCGAGCTGGGTCACCGGCGGGGTCTACCACCTGCTCAACTCGCACCGGGCCGCCCAGGCGCGCGGGCTGCTCTCCTGGGCGGACATCGACGCCGTCCTCGGCGAGGGGGACTACTGGCCGGACAAGCGGCCGTTCATCATCGCGATGATGAAGAAGTTCGAGCTCTGCTACGAGTCGGACGAGGTTTTCCTGATCCCGGACCTGCTGACCAAGGAGGAGCCGGACACCGGTTCCTGGGCGGGCTCCCTGCACTTCACCGTCCGGTACGGGATCCTGCCGACCAGTGTGATCGGCCGGCTGATCGTCCGGCTGCACCACCTGATCAGCAGGTCGACGGTCTGGCGTACCGGCGTGGTGCTCGCGATGGACAACAACCGGGCGCTGATCCGGGTCGACCACGAGGACGCGGTGCTCACCATCAAGGTGTCCGGCCCGGAGAACGGCCGCCGGGGCCTGCTCACCGCGATCCGGGCCGAGCTGCGCAAGATCGAGCAGACGTTGCCGGGGCTGGCCGGGGACGAGCAGGTGCCGGTGCCGGAGCATCCCGGCGTGTGGGTGCCGTACCACCACCTGCTGAACCTGGAGGCGGCCGGACGGGAGGCGGTGATCCCGCAGGGACTGATCGTCGAGTTCCCGATCGGGCGCCTGCTCGACGGCGTGGAACGTAAGGCGGACCGGGACCTGGTGCACTCCGGGGCGGACGTCCGGACGCTCGAACTACGGCTGGGCGACGACGACGGCAGCGGGGACGCGGGCCGGTTCGGCCTCTTCCGGCATCCGACGTTCAACGGGGCGGTCGCCCTGATCTCGGTGCTCCTCACCGTCGTCGGCCTGGTGTTCGGATATCTCTCCTACCGCGGTGACGAGCAGGAGCGCCATCGGCCGGACAGCGTGCCCGCCACGTCACGGGGCACCGGCCGGGGCTGAGGGGACCGCCGGAACTGTCGTACCCCTTTGGAATGATCTTCGACATGGACACGGCACAGGTGGCGGCGGCGCTCGCCGAACGGGATTTCGGGAAGTGGACGCGGGCGGATCTCGAGCGGGTCGTGACCGAGTCCGGGTGGCGGATCACCGGCGAGAAGGGGCAGTGGCCCGGTCTCCTCGTCGACACGGCAGGCCCGGCCACCGTCCACATCGAGCTGGCCGGCGAGCACGAGCGGTGGTATGGCTACCAGGACGGCAAGAGCGCCCGGGTGACGCAGACCGTGCCGGACGCCGAGATCGAGGCGCTGCACCGGTCGGTGATGGACGCGCTGATCGCCGTCGTCGGTGAGCCCTCGCTGGTCGGCGGCCCAGGTGCCTGGGCGTCGTGGCGGCTCCCGGAGGTGCGGATCAAGGTGTCCCGTGAGCGGTGGGGCCGCCGGGAGCGTGGCGAGAGCCGCGTGCTGGTCGACGTGCTGCCCCGCGACGCGTCGGAGACCGAGGAATACAAGAGGTTCGAGTACGACGAGTGGTACGAGCCGGACGACCTGTGGAACCTCGACCCGGACACCACGTCGCCGCAGTCCCGCACCCTGCTCGGCACGATGGTGTACGACCTGAAGGAGGTCCACACCTGGGAGGACTTCGACAAGGCGCTGCGGGAGCTGTTCGCCTCGTTCGGCGCCGACGTGCCCACCCACTCCCGCTACATCCCGTCGCTGATCTGGGCGGTGTCCCCGCCGGGCGAGAGTGAGAATTTCGTGCAGGGCCGGTTCGCCGCGGACGAGGTCCACCTGGAGGTCTGGGGCGAGTCCACGATCACCACCACGGCCGGAAACGGCATCCCCGGCATCACCCTGCCGCCCGGCTCTGCCGGCGGGCACCAGGTCGCCGATCTGGCGCTGGCCGCGATCCGCGGCTGGGGCCTGAGGTCGCCCGGTCAGCTCACCCACCGGGCCTGGGTGACCACGAAGAACAGCCGGTTGACCGCGCACGGTTTCCGGATTCCGGGGCGCCGAGCCGGCTGACCGGAGGGAGACGGTCTTACCGGTCGGCCGGGACGCATGTCGCGGGGACGGCCTCCGCGTAGGGCAGATTCACCATGATCTGGACCGACGGCACCCGGATGCTCTCCTGGTCGGCGACGTCGTAGAACACCGTGATGCCGCCGGACTGTCCCAGATAGAGCAGGCACCCGCTCATCTCCGGCAGGCCGGGACGCGACGGCGCGGTCCAGGTGACCGTTGCCGGGCTGGCCTGGACGGCCAGCACCGGGATCCGGACGAACCGCAGCAGGTAGATGTTGCGGACCGCGGAGCCGTGCCGGGCCTCGGTGCCGAACAGCCAGGCGAGCACGGGAAGCAGGGCCAGCACGACGATCAGTGCGGCGAGGGCGCAGCGTCGCGCCAGGCGGGTGAGGGCCGCCCGGCTCGGCGCGGCGAGGGCCGCCCGCCAGCGGCCTCCGGCGGTGTGGCGCAGGGCGGTGGCGCCGAGGGCGGTCGCCATCAGGACCGTGGTGAGCAGCAGCACCAGCTCCACGGTGCCGGCCAACTGGCTGGACAGAACTTCCAGGTAGCCGTACCCGACCTCCTCCGGGGTGGCCCGCAGCGGCTGGTAGAAGAAGACGTAGGCGAGGCGCAGCGTCCCGAACAGGACGGCGCCGACGACGCCGAGCAGCGGCACCGCGTACTTGATCAGCCCGTCGAGGAGCGTGACCCGCGGCTCCGGCGAGGGCGCCTCGGGAGAGGGCCGCGGCACCGTCCGGCGGCTCAATAGTCGCCCCCGATCCCGGCGCAGAGGTCTTGGAAACACTCGTTCGGATTGTTCGGGTCGATCGGCTCGAGCAGCAGCATGTAGCCCTCGGGGGCCGGGGAGAACGGCACGCTCCAGCGGACGATGCCCTCGCCGAAACGATCGGCGATCACCGGCGGCAGATCCTCGATCAGGCGCAGCCGCTCACCCTGGCGGTTGCTGTAGACGCTCGCCAGGATGGGGGCGCCGGGGCGGTACCCGACCGCCGTAGCGGTCACCGTGCTGCCGAACAGCAGGTTCTCGGTGAAGATCGCATGGGGACGGGAGGCGGGCCGCACCACGATGCGACCGGTGCCGGTGGGGGAATGCGGGGCCGTCACCCGGAACCGGTAGGTGCCGGGCCGGGGCAGGACGGTGGCGACGTCCTCGGTCTCCCAGGACCAGGTCCAGACGTTCCCGTGGCGCCGGCCCGGCCACTCGGTGCTGCCGCCGTCGGGGGTGGGCAGGTGCAACCGGGGTTCGTCGCCCGGCGCGAACCCGGTGAAGCAGAACTGGAGCGACGCGAGACGTTCCACCCGGATCGTCGGAGCGGCCTTGCCGACCGGCACCGGGTCGTCGCAGGTGCTGGAGGGCAGGGCGACACCGAACCACCGCCACAGCCAGCTGGGGCGGTGCCGCCCGGGCTCCGGGGACGCCGGGGCGGCCAGGGCGGGGACCCCGGCGGCCACGGCCAGCATCGGCGCCACGACCAGGGCGAGGACTCGGCGGCTGGACAAACGAACGGGCATGCGTCTCTGACTTCCCCTCGGTGGCGGCCGTGGCGGCGCGCGGTGCGACCAGCATGGGGAGCGCGAACCGGGTCCCGCGGCCGGACGCGGCGACATCCGTCCGACCGGGTGATCATCCGGTCGGGTGGCACGGGGCCGGGTCGAGGACGGACACGGGACGGTGCTTTCCGCGTACCGGAAATGAAGGACGGCAATCCCTCTGAAGGGCGACGAAACCGGGGGTTTTCCGGCCTTAAGGTCGAGGTGGCGGGATCGCCGGGGGTCTTCTTCGAGGCGTCGGAGGCTGCTCATGAGCGTGGATACGAGGGTGCGGAGCCGGCTGGACGTGGAGCTGGAGTTCGCCGGGGGGAGCGACGGGGTCGCGCGCCGGGTGTTCCGCCTGGACGGTGGGCGGATGATCGTGGCGCTGCCGTCGCCGGTGGTGACCAACCGGTCCGGGCGCCCGGTGGTGGTCGACGGGGTCGAGGTGGTGCCGGCGATGCCGGATCCCGGCGGGCACGCCCACCGGATGGCGATGAACTGGTTGCCCGCGCTGCCGCCCGGCGGCCTGGATCTGGCATCCGGTGGCCGCTTCCTGGCGCCGCGGCGGCAGATGCCCGGGTGGGCACTCCCGGGTGGGCGGATCGGGTTCCGCTGGACGATCTCGCTGGCCGAGCGTCTGCCGGACGGGAGCCTGCGGCGGATCGCGCCGCTGCGCCGCACCTGCCTGATCGAGACGGTGGTGGTGAAGGCGCTGGACGCGGGGGAGAGCACCGAGGATCCCGGACGGCGGCCGGCGTTCAGTTCGTCGGAGATCTGCGACGGCTGGCTGGTCGTGGACGGCGGCAACCGGCCGGCGGCGGCCCGGCTCTCCGGAGAGAGCGTGTCGTTCCGGCTGGCGACCGCGGCCGGGTCGCGGGTGGTCGACTGTTTCGTCGATCAGCCCGCCGGTGGCCTGCGGGAACGCTGCGACATGCTGTCCGGGCTGCGGGCCCGGGGCGGACTGCCGGCCGAGGTGGTGGTGCCCCGCTGGTACGACCGCGGCCTCACCCTCGACGACGAACGGCACCTGCCGGTGCTGGTGCACTCCGAGCTGCCCGGCCCGACCCTCGCCGACCGGCTGAACCGTCTCGGCCCGGCCGAACTGGAGGAGTTGCTGGCCCGCTGGATCACCCTGCGCGACGACCTCGAGGAGCGTTTCGGTCTGCGGCACGCCGGGCCCGATCCGCGCCTGGTGCACCTGCCCGAGTCCGGGGTCGGCGAGGTCAGCGTCACCGGCTGGGAGCGCCCGCCGGGTGACGCCCCGCCCGACGACCTGGAACGCACCCTCCGCGAGCGACTGCGAGAGATCACCCCGCCGCCGGTGCCGTCGCCGTTGCCGTCGCCACCGCCGCCGCCGTCGCCGCCCACCCCGGCCGAGCGCCGCCGGTACCGGAAGGTCGCGTTGCTGATGTCGCTCGTGCTGGCCGGCTGCCTGTCCGGCCTGATCATGATGTGGACCTAGGATGAGTTCGCTACGGGTGATCGTCGTGCTGTTCGCGGCCATGATGGTGGTCTGTCTGGGGTCGGTCGTCACCGCCGTGATGCGGGTGGAGGCGGCCCGTCGCACCGAGAGCCGGACCGACGCGTTGCGGGACCGGCTGTCACGGACCGAGCAGGCGCTGCGGGCGGCCCGGGAGCAGACCGTGGACGTCTCCGCGGCGAGCATCCCCGCCGCGTTGAGCACGGCCGGCAAGGACACCTTCGAGCTGGCGATCGCCGAGTGCGAGAACTTTCAGGACTGCGCCGGTTTCAGCACCGCGACGGTACGCCTGACCGGCTGCGACGGCATCCCGGTCTGTGTCGGCGTGGACGGCTGGACCGGCCGGGTCCCGGCGCCGATGGTGCTGACCGGCGAGACGTGGACGGCCGAGGGCGAGCTGCCCCGGGGCGAGCTGATCTGCGACGACGCCGCAGCCCGGGGCACCTGGCGGTTCACCGCGTCGGTCCTGGACGCCCGCTACAGCATCGCTGGTGGCTGGCAGCCGCGCCGGCTCGCGGCCGACCTGGTGATCGGCAGTCCGGCCGTCGAGGGGTGCGGTGACACGACGCTGCGGTGGACGCGGGAGGTGATCCTGGGATGAGGTCGTGGCCCGGTACATCGCCTGGTCGGCGCGACCTGGGTCAGCACGTCGTCGCCGGCGTCGGCCTGGGCGCCGGCCGCCCGCCCCGGTGACGAAGTGGTCGTCACCGGCCCGGACCGCCGGGTCGGTGACCCGGATCCGCCGGCACCTCACCGGTGAGCGGGGGGATCGGCAAGGACCGGATCGCCTTCCCCGGCTGCTGGAAACGGGGCGGTGCCCTCGTGTCATGAACCCGTCATCCATGGCTCTCACTATTGCATAACATCGTATGCATTAAATATTCTGCGCTGCATGACCGAGCACATGCCCGAAGTGGACGCCCTGCGCGCCCTGGCCCACCCGATGCGCATGCGGATCCTCGGATCCCTGCGCATCGACGGTCCGGCCACGTCCGCGCTGCTGGCCCGCCGTCTCGGCACCGACAGCGGCCAGACCAGCCACCACCTGCGCCTGCTCAACAAACACGGCTTCGTCGAGGACGCGCCCGAACTGGGCCGCGGCGCCCGCGGCCGGGAACGCTGGTGGAAGGCGTCCCAGGAGACCACCTCCTGGCCCGACGACCCGGACGAGCTGGGCCCCGGCAGCGCGGACGTGATCCGCGCGCTGAACCGGGCGGCCCGCCGGGTCTGGGACGACGTGGTCGAGACCTACCGCGACCAGGCAGCCCGCGGCGAGTGGAGCGCCGAGTGGCAGGCCGCCGGTGGTTTCGGTGACACGGCGATCCGGACCACCCCTTCACGATTGGCCGAACTGCGCACTGCCATGCGGGAGCTGATCGACTCCTACGAGGTCGAGCCGGCACCGGACACCGAGACCGTGGTCGTGATGGTGCAGGCCTACCCCTACCGGCCCGTCCAATGAGCACCAGCCTGTGGCGCAACCGGGACTTCAACCTGCTCTGGGGCGGCCAGGTCCTCTCCGCGTTCGGCAGCGCCGTCTCGGCCCTGGCGTTCCCGCTGCTGGTCCTGGCGTTGACCGGCTCGCCGCTGCAGGCCGGGGCGGTCGGCACGATCGCCGCGGTCACCGCCCTGCTCTGCCGCCTCCCGGTGGGCCTGCTCGTCGACCGGGTCAACCGCCGCCGCGCCATGCTGCTCGTCGACCTGACCCGGCTGCTGGCCTTCGCCGCCCTCGGCCTGGCCGTGCTCACCGGCTCCGCCGGGCTCCCCGCGATCATCCTGGTCGCGGTGCTGGACGCGGCGGGTAGCACCCTGTTCAGCACCGCCGAACACGCCGCCCTGCGCAGCATCGTTCCGGCGGCCCAACTGCCGGACGCGGTGGCCCGCAACGAGGCCCGCGGCTTCGCGGTCGGACTGGTCGGCCCGTCCGCCGGTGGTCTGCTGTTCGGCCTCGGTCACGCCGTGCCGTTCCTCGGCAACGCCCTGACCTACCTGGGCTCCCTGATCAGCGTCGCGCTGATCCGCCGTCCGCTCCAGGAGGAGCGCTCACAGACGCCCGGCGGTTTGACGACCGGTCTCCGCTTCGTCTTCGGCGACCCGTTCCTGCGCGCGGTCCTGGTCATCGCCGCCCCGCTGAACTTCGCAATCACCGGCATCCTCTTCACCATCGTGATCGCCCTCCAGCAGCGCGGCGTCGCCCCCGCGGTGATCGGCCTGACCGAGACGATGATCGGCGTCGGCGGCCTGATCGGAGCGATCGCAGCCCCGACGCTGCAACGCCGGCTGGGCCTCGGACCGCTGGTCCGGACGATCTGCTGGGCGGCGGCAGGGCTGTTCCTGCTCAGCGCCCTGCTGACCGGAAGCATCGCCGCGGCGGTCCCGGTGGCGGTGATGATGGTGCTGGCGCCGGCCTGCAACGCGGCCCTCTTCGGGTACCAGGCCGCGATCACCCCCGACCACCTGCAGGGCCGCGTCATCAGCGTGATCTTCCTGTTCGCGACGTCGGCCGCGGCGGTCGCCCCGCTGCTGGCGGGCGTGCTGACGAGCACCTGGAACGCCACGGCGGCCACCGTGCTCTTCGCCGTGGCGGTGATGGTCTCCGCGGTGGCCGCCACGGTGAGCCGGGGCATCCGCACGCTGACCCCGGCCCCCGCCCTCACCTAGGGTTGGTGTCCACCCACGGTGACCGGGTCGACGGCCGTTCCCAGTGCGGCTCCTGGTCGTCGACCGGCCCGCGATGATTGAGACACCTTTCGTGCCCAGGGTGGCGGCAGCGAGGCGACACGATCTCACTGAGGCTCAGTGGGCGGTGCTGGAACCCGCGGTGTCTGCGGATCCACGGCGAGGTCGTCCGCCGCGACGGCCGAAACGGCAGATCATCGATGGCGCCCGGCCCAGGCGTCTCGTCAAACCGGAGCGACCCGTCTGGGCCGCCGTCCGGCAGGGGCTGCTCACCCTCGTCGAGGCGATGACACCGAGCCCGGCCGGGGGCTGACGCCTGGTGGCTGACGCCTGGTGGCTGACGCCTGGTCGGCGATCGCGTCGGTACCCCCGCCGACCACCAGCACGGTAGGTCCGGTTCCAATGGTGACTCCGCAGGATTCCGCACCGGAGACAAGGGAGAGGCCTGTGATCCACCACACCGAGGGCGTGCCCGCCGGCACCGAGTTGTTCGATCGGGCGTTCCGCACATGGCGACCGGACGCGGTGGTCTTCGACTGCGACGGCCTGTTGATGGACACCGAACCGTGCTGGACGGTCGCGGAAACCGCGATCTTCGCGCGCCGCGGCCTGCCGTTCGGCCCGGAGCAGAAGGCACTGGTCATCGGCAAGTCCGTCGCGGACGCCGGTGCGGCGATGGCGACGGCGTTCGGCGAGACCGGCAACGCCGCGAACCTGGCCGAGGAACTGTACTCGTTGGTGGTGGAGATCGTAGGGTCCACCGCGGAGGCCATGACCGGTGCGCACGCCATCGTCGACCTGGCGGCCAGGGCGGTGCCGGTCGCGGTGGCCAGCAACTCGCCGCGCCGGCTGCTCGACGTGGCGCTCGCCCGTGGTGGCTTCACCGACGCCTTCGCGGTCAGTGTCGCCGCCGACGAGGTGACCTCACCCAAGCCGGCGCCTGACCTCTACCTCGTCGCCTGTGAACGGCTTGGTGTCCTGCCGGATCGGGCACTGGCGTTCGAGGATTCGATCACCGGTCTCAGGTCCGCGCGAGCCGCGGCTGTCCCGGTGATCGGAGTGCCGACCCTCGCCCATCAGGAGTTGCCCGCCGATGTGGTCGTCAGCTCGCTGACGGACCCCGGCCTCAACGAGTGGATCAAGGGCTGGCTCGGTGAGTCGCCCTGATGCCGGTAGGCGGGAAAGCACACCGACGTGCCGTCCGGCCTGTCGGGTCCGATCCGGTACGGGGCTGAGACTGGAGGTCGCAAGCCCGCCCGGCCGCAGGAGGCTCCCTTGAACCGTGTCGCCCGAGTCCTGATCGTCCTAGCCGTCGCCGCTACGGGGCTCATCGGAATGGCTGACACCGCGAGCGCCGAAGACAAGAGCGTCGGCGGTAAACGGGACATCCGCCAGGCACGCGCGGCCGCGTTCGCCGGCAGCTGGGTCTGTTCGAAGGGGCAGACCATCGTGGAGATCGAGTCGACGACGCGCAAGGCCGAGTTCGTCCGCTACCGGGTGTACGCGGGCCGCAAAGTAGCCGCCGAAACCCTCGAGGTGCCGAAGCGCGGCGCCGCCACCTACAGCGTGTGCCTGCCCGCGAAACCGTCGACGATCCGGGTCGAGGTCATCGCCTACACCATCGACGAGGAACGCCTGGACAGCCGACGGTTGGAGGCGCAGAACTCGCCGCTCTACCCCGGATAGACGGCGGTCAGGTCGCCGTCGTACAGCCGGGCGCAGAAGTCGTTCATCCGGGACGCGGTCGGAGCGTGCCGGGCGACGATGTCGGCCACCTGCTCCGGCACGCCCGCGGGGAGGCGGCCGTCGCGGATGAACCGGTTGCGGGCCAGGGGAGCGGCCGGCGCCCCGCACACCGTGGTGACCAGCCAGTTCACCAGCCGCATCGAAGCATAGTCGGCGTCGTGACCACCGTGAGAGGCGACGAAGTCGCGTTCCGGGCCGGACAGGTCGAAGTCCGGTGAGGTGGCGAGTCCGAAGTCGACCAGGTAGAGCCGGTCGTCGTCGGCCCGGATGTTGCCGAAGTGGGCGTCCAGGTGCAGCAGCCGGCGCTCCCGGAGGGAGTCCACCAGCGCGAACAGCTGGCGTTCGACGGCGGCGGCGTTGGTGACCGGGTCGCTCAGCCATCGGGGCAGCCCGTCGGGGAGGTATTCGGAGAACAGCACCAGGCTCGCCGTGGCGGCCGCCAGCGCCTCGAGCCGGGCCCGGATCGCCGGGTCGCCGCCGAACTGGGCGACCACCGCGTCGATGTCGCGGTGTTCGGCGGCGACCGGCGGGCGGCCGGGCAGCACCCGCCAGTGGTGGAGCCGCGGGGAAAGGGCCAGTTCACGCCACGCGTTGAAGGTCGGGGCGGGCAGGCGGTACATGCCGTACTGGTGGCGGGCCGGCAGGTCGAACAGGTTCGCCGTGTCGTGCGGGTGCGCCAGTTCCCGGTCGGTGATCGGGATCCGTTTGACGAACACCGGCACGCCGTCGACGTCGAGTGTCGACGAGCCGCCGCCCACCCCGGCGCCGTGCTCCGATGCGGTCCGGAGCAGCACCGACAGTTCGGCGTCTCCGTAACGGGAGAGGCGGGCGGCGATCACCGCGGTGGTGTGACCGAGTCGCGCAGGTGCAGGGACGGGCTGATCACGACCCGGTGGGTGGGGCGTCCCGGGTCGGCGAGGCGGTCGGCGGCCAGGCGTACCGCGGCCCGGCCGATCGAGCGGCGGGGCGGGCGGACCGCTGTCAGCGCCGGGCTGAACAGTCCGGCCACCTCGTCGTCGTAGGCGATCACCGACAGGTCGCCGGGGACCGACAGGTGGCGCTCCTCGCAGCGCTGGACCAGCGCTATCGCCTCCGCGTCGGCGTGCACCAGCAGGGCCGTGGTGCCGCTGGCCAGGGCCTGGTCCAGGGCGCGGTCCAGGGCGGCCTTGCAGTCCGGCGACTTCGCGTCCGGGACCAGGGCGTCCACGGTGTCCGTGATGTCGAGACCGCACTCCTCGGCGGCCTCGCGCCAGCCGCGCCGGACGTGCGGGCGGGTCGGGCTGGGGGCGGCCAGTATCACGCCGACCTTGCGGTGGCCCAGCGAGGCGAGGTGGCGGACGGCCATCGCCGCGCCCAGCGCGTGGTCGGTCACCACGGACTCCAGGACCGCGTGGTGCGGGCCGGCGGTCGCGGTGCGTTCCAGCAGCACCACCGGCAGGCCGGTGGAGACCAGCCACTCGATGGTGTCGCCGCTGGTCGGGGCGTCCATCCGGGGTGCCACCACCAGCGCGCTCACACCCTGGTCGACGAGGCGGGCCAGTTGAGGCCGGTCGTCCTGGGTGTCGTAGGAGGAGCCGCGCAGCACGATCCGCATGTCCAGCTCGCGGGCCGCCTCCTCGGCGCCCCGGGCGACGTGCGGATAGTAGTAGTCGAGCGACGGCACCAGCATCCCGATCGCGATGCCGGCGGCCGGTGACGACAGCGGCGTCTCCTCGGCGTCGGGCAGGGCGACGCCGCCGTGCACCCGCCGGACCAGGCCTTCGGACGCCATCTGGGCGATGTCGCGGCGGATCGTCACGGCGGCGGCGCCGAGCGCGTCGGTCAGGTCGGAGATGCGCAGCACGCCGTCGCGCTGCAGGGCCTCGAGCAGGCGGGCTCGGCGCGCGACCTGCAGAGGGCCGCGCTTGTCGGGGTTGCTCACCGCTGCTCCTTCAGAGTCAGTTCGAGAGTACCGATCGGCCCGAGCCCGCTGACGTCGATGTCCAGCCGGGTGAGACGTGCGCCCCACACGTCGCTCAGCATCGGGTCGTCGAGCGTGCGGGGGAGCAGCGCGGCGCTGGTCCCGGCCGGATCCCAGCTGATCAGAAGAGTGCCCGCGCCGTCGAGCGCGGTCACTTCGGCACGGCCCGGTGCCAGGGTGACCGCACCGGCGAGGACCAGGTGGATCACGCTGCCGGTCAGGGACGGATCGAGATCCCAGCTGTCGCGAAGAGTGACCGTCTCGGGGGAGCGGGAAAGACGGGCCGTCCGGAGCCAGCGGTGAATCCCCGCCGCCGGGTAGGCGTCCTTCACGTTCAAGACCATTTCATGGTACGAGCCACACCTCTCACTGGCTGCCTCCGAGGCGGCGAACCCGCGACCGTGCCCTTGCGCGACGCCCCCGATCGACACCGTGCTGTGCCACGTGCTCTGCATGGTCCAGATCTCGTAGCGGCGGGGACCGAACGTCTGCGCGGTGTACGTGGGCCGCCCCGGATCGACGACCACCGGCACGCCGCCCAGGGCCACCACGACACTGCCCACGTCGTTGTGGTTGTGGTGCTCGCCGTTGTGCCCGCCCTTGACCGCGAGGGCCAGACGGCCGGCCCGGGCGAGCATCACCTGCGTGGACGCAAACCACATGTCCGCGGGCGGGGTGGGCGATGGTGGTGTCGCGGCGAGCCAGGCCGGCGAGGTCAGCGCCTGGAGCAGCCGCCCGAACCCTTGACGCTCGTCCGCCACCGGCGACGAATGGTCACGATGGACGGCCGCGTGCGCCGTCGCCGCCGGGTCCCCGATCCGCAGCGCCATCCGGTGCAGGGCCGCCCACGGCTGTTCCCGGGGTGGCCGGGCCGGTCCGTCGGCGTGGTTGAGATACCAGTCCCCGCCCAGGTGCATCCGGTGCGGAAACGCGACGACCGCCGCGAACGTGGACCACGGGACGTCCGCCCCGGACGCGTCGGCCAGCAGCTCCGCGGCTTCCAGCAGGCGGCACGCGCCGTTCCACCAGTACGCGTACCCCTCGTCGATCGCCCCGTCCGCGGGCAGCGAGGCCACGTAGCGGTCGAGTCCTTCGACGATCAGGTCCACCAGTGCGGCCCGCCGGCCCGGGGACGCCACCAGCTGCAGGGCTCCGGTCAGGACGTTGCCGTGGATCCACGGGTTCCAGTTGTGCACGTCGCCGTCGAGTCCGAGCCAGTGCCAGTCGCGGCGCTGCTCGAACGGCGTGAACACCCGCCGGTCGGCCTCGAGCCGGATCCGGGCCCGTAGCCCCGGCACGTACGCGTCGAGCTGCTCGCCGAGCAGGTGGTCGAGCCAGGCGAGCTGTCCGGCGACCTCGCCGGCGCCGAGGTCGAGGAACGGGTCGTCGGCCGTCGGCAGCATCGAGCCGTGCCGCGTGTACGTGTCGTCGTGTGCCGGCCAGCACCAGGTGCTCTGCTCGCAGAGCAGGACGACGCCGTCGGTGACCTCGTCCAGCCACTCGGGTTCGCGCGTCACCGCCGCCATGATCGCGGCCCGGGTGAGGCGGTCCTGCCGGTCGTAGATCGCCTGTTCGTAGACGGCCCGGTCGCCGTCCCGGAAGTACCGGGCGAACAGGTGGCCGAGCGGGGCGGCCCAGGGCGTGCCCCGGGAGGCGAGGGCCCGGTCCCTGATCCGGGACAGTGTCGCCGGGTCCACGACGGACGGATCCCACACGTCACGGTCGGTGGCCGTCGGGACGGGCAGGCTCGCCCCGGGTGGGGCCAGGGTGCGGCCGGTGGCGAGCCACGCCGTGGACAACGGGCCGTGCATGCTGCGGTCACCTCCGGTGGCGATCGTTTGTGATCGCATTAGATCACTTTTAACCGCCTGTTGACATCGGATCGACGCCGGAAAGAGTCCACTGCGTCCGAATGTCAGGCCAGTCGAGGATATCAATGCAGCTCAGGGACGTACGCGATCATTTTTGGCGCTCTGCGAGCGAACTTCTCATTGACATGGTCGTTTGTGAGCGTTTTACTTCCCGGAAACCGAGCCGTTCACCTCGTCGACATCACCGCCCGGCCCCCTCGGAGCGTGACGCGTGTTCCCCTCGACCCCCGTCCCCAGCGACCCCCACCGATGGGACCGTGCCGCCTGGCTCGGCCTCACCGACCACCTGATCGCCTCCGCCCGCCCGTACGCGTCACCCGGCAACGCCCTGATCACGTTGCCCGGCGCCGAGGGCGGATACGGCCGTGCCGTCGACGGTCTGGAGGGCTTCGCCCGCACGTTCCTGCTCGCCGGCTTCCGTCTCGCCGGGGAGAAGGGCGCCGGCCTCGACGAACTGGCCGACTTCTACGCCCGCGGCGTCGCCACCGGCACCGACCCGCACGCCCCGGACCGCTGGGTCCGTCTCGACGAGCACTCCCAGGCCAAGGTCGAGGCGGCCTCGATCGCCCTGATCCTGGACATGACCCGCCCGTGGATCTGGGACCGGCTCGACGCGGGCGCTCAGGAGCGGGTGGTCGACTACCTGGCGCACGCCGTCGGCGACGCCACCTACCCGCGGATCAACTGGGTGTGGTTCCGCCTGGTCGTGCAGACGTTCCTGCGTTCGGTGGGCGGCCCTCACGAACTGTCCGAGATGGCCGATGACCTGGCCACCCACGACTCGTTCCGGCGCGCCGACGGCTGGCTGGCCGACGGCGCGCACCGGGCGTACGACCACTACGCCGGCTGGGCCCTGCACCTCTACCCGGTGCTCTGGTCCCGGATGGCCGGCGCCGCCGACCTGGCCGAGCCCCGGCGCGCGGACGACGTGGCGCGCCTGGACCGGTACCTCACCGACGCGATCGCCCTGGTCGGCGCGGACGGCTCGCCACTGCTGCAGGGCCGCAGCCTGATCTACCGGTTCGCCGCGGCCGCCCCGTTCTGGGCCGGCGTGCTCGCCGAGGTCCCGTCGCTGACCCCCGGACAGTTACGGCATGCGGCGACCGGCGTGGTCCGGCACTTCACCGAACGCGGCGCCCCGGACGAGCGGGGACTGCTCACCCTCGGCTGGCACGCGCCGTGGCCGCGGCTGGCCCAGTCGTACTCCGGTCCCGGCTCGCCGTACTGGGCCGGCAAAGGCCTGCTCGGGGTGTCCCTGCCCGCCGACCATCCGGTGTGGAGCGCGCCGGAGGAGCCGCTGCCGGTGGAGTCCGGTGACGTGCTGCGCGCGGTCCGGGCGCCCGGCTGGCTGATCTCCGGCACCCGGTCCGACGGGATCGTCCGGGTGATCAACCACGGCACCGACCACTCGGTGACGGACGCGCCGGTCGCCGACTCCCCGCTGTACGCCCGTCTCGGCTACTCCACGGCCACCGTGCCGACCCTGGATGAGGACGGCTACCTGAACCCGGTCGACCAGTCGGTGACCCTCGTCGACGAGCACGGACGCCGGTCGCACCGCTCGGGTCTGCGTACCCTGAGAATCGGCCTGGAAGGGCCGGCGACGGCCCGGATCGGCATCGCCGGATCGACCGCGCGCACCCACTGGCTCGACCCGGGCGCACCCGGGAAGGACCACGGCGGAGGCCGGCCCGGCACCCTCGAACCGGCCGGCCGGATCACGGTGTACTCCCTGGTCCGCGGCCCGTGGGAGATCCGCCTGGTCCGCGTCGACGACGTCTCCGAGCGCGCCGTCGGCCTGCGGATCAGCGGCTGGCCCCTCCCCACCCCCACCAGTGTGTTGACTTCGGGCGGCTACGGCGCCGCAAGTCAACACACCCCGACCGGCGTGTGGATTTCGGGCGGCTACGACGCCGCAAGTCAACACACAGGTTCGGGGCTTGCTCCGTTGGCCGGGCTGCCTGCTACCCCGGGCGTCAGCACGCACGACGATGCCGGACCGCTCGGCCGGTCGACCCAGGTGCCGTGGCTGGACTACCCGGTCCCGGACGCCGGCGAATGGATCGCCGTGCTCCTCGAACTCTCCCGCGGCGACGGCGTCAGCCCGCCGGGCGGTCGTGCGGAGATCAGCGCCACCGATGACGGGTGGCAGGTCGGGGCCGTCTGGCCCGACGGCCTGACCACCCACACCTCCATAAATGAATCAAGAGTGAAGGAGTACTGATGAAACGCTCGATCGCGGCCGTCCTCGGCGCGGCCACGGCGCTCTCCTTGGTCCTGTCCGGCTGCGGCGGCGGAGGCGACGACGCCGACGAGACCGGTCCCCTCACGCTCAGCCTGGCCGGCTGGAGCCTCTCCACCACCCCGGAGTTCAAGACCCTCGCCGACGGTTTCCACACCGCGAACCCGGACATCACCGTCGAACTCAAGGAGTACGACGCCACCAACTACGACACCCAGATGATCGCCGACCTGGCCGCCGGCAAGGCCCCCGACGTGTACGTGCAGAAGAACCTCAAGAACTTCTACACCTACCAGGACGGCAAGCAGCTCCTCGACGTCTCCGACATCGCGGGATCGCTGGGCGCGAATGTGGGCGGGCTCAGCGCGTACCAGGTGGACGGCAAGACCTGGGCGATCCCGTACCGGCAGGACTCCTGGGTGCTGTACTACAACAAGGCGCTGTTCGACAAGGCCGGCGTCAAGCAGCCGGACGGCTCGTGGACCTGGGACGACTACGCGGCCGCGGCCAAGGAGCTGACCACCAAGCTCAAGGGCGCCGGCGACAAGGCGCTCGGGACGTACCAGCACACCTGGCAGTCCACCGTGCAGAGCTTCGCGCTCGCGCAGACCGCCGGGGCGAGCCTGGAGAGCGGCGACTTCTCCTACCTGAAGCCGTACTACGAGCGGTCGCTGGACCTGCAGAACGCGGGCGCGCAGGTCAAGCTGGGTGACGCCACCACCAACAGCCTCACCTACCAGGCCCAGTTCGGCAAGCAGCAGTCCGCGATGCTGGTGATGGGCTCCTGGTACATGGCGACGCTGCGCAGCCAGCAGACCAGCGGTGACGCCGACAAGTTCGAGTGGGGCATCGCCCCGGCGCCGCAGCAGACCAAGGCCACCACCGGCACGGCGGCCGTCCCGGTCACCTTCGCCGACCCGACCGGTCTGGGCATCAACCCCAAGGTCAGCGACCGCAAGGCCGAGGCCGCCAAGAAGTTCCTCGCGTACGCCGCCGGCGTCGACGCCGCGAAGTCCCTGGCCGGCATCGGCATCACCCCGGCCGACAGCGCCGCGGTCACCGACACGTTCTTCCAGCTGGACGGCATCCCGCAGGACGACCTGTCCAAGTTCGCCTTCGCCACCCACGACACCAAGCCGGAGAACCCGGTGGGCAAGTACACGGCCGGCCTGCAGAACGTCCTCAACGACCTGCACACCGCCGTCCTGTCCGGTGCCACGCCGATCGACCAGGCGATCACCGAGGCCCAGGACCGTGCCAAGAACGAGGTCCTGAGCAAGTGACCCCCGCCCGGCCCGGCGTGCACGAGCGCCGGGCCGGCCGGTACGACAGGGAGCGACGATGACGACGATGCCCGTGGCCCGCCGCCGACGCGGCCGGGTGATGGTGCGCAACACCGTGGTGGGGCTGAGTTTCCTGCTGCCGAACTTCACCGGCTTCCTGCTGCTGACGCTGGTCCCGGTGATCCTGCTCTTCTACTACGCCTTCACCGACTGGAGCGTCTTCGGCGGTGCCGAGTGGAGCGGCCTGGACAACTTCGAGCGGATGCTCGGCGACTCCAGTTTCTGGACGGCGCTGACCAACACGCTCTACTACGCGGCGTTCCACATCCCGCTGACCCTGGCGGTCTCGCTCGGGCTGGCGATGCTGCTCAACCGCAGGCTGCGCGGGGTGGCGTTCTTCCGGACGGTGGCGTTCTTCCCGTACATCACGTCGATCGTGGCGATCGCCCAGGTGTGGAACATGCTGTTCAGCCCGACGTACGGGCCGATCAACGAGTTGCTGCGGTTCGTCGGCGTCGAGAACCCGCCCGGCTGGACGACCTCGGCGGACGCTTCGATGCCGGCGGTGATCCTGGTCGGCACCTGGCGCGACATGGGCTACTACATGCTGCTGTTCCTGGCCGGCCTGCAGACCATCCCCGGCCAGCTGTACGAGGCCGCCAAGGTCGACGGCGCGAACGCCTGGCAGCGCTTCCGGGCGGTCACCCTGCCCGGCCTGCGCCCTACCACCTTCTTCATCACCGTGCTGCTCACCATCGGCAGCTTCAAGGTCTTCGACCTGATCCTGGTGATGACCGACGGCGGACCGGGCCAGTCCACGCTGGTGCTGTCGCAGTACATCTACAAGAAGGGCTTCGAGGAGAACGAGTTCGGCTACGCGTCGGCGGTCTCCATCGTGCTGTTCGCCATCTGCTTCCTCGTGACGATCGTGCAGTTCCTCGTCAACAAGCGCCGGAGCGAGTGATGACCACCCTGAAACCCCGCCGGAAGGCGCCCGGCCCGCTGCGGATCCTCGGGTACGTGGCACTGGCCGTCGCCGCGGTCGCCGTGCTGCTGCCGTTCTACTGGATGCTGTCGTCGTCGCTGAAGAGCAACAACGACGTGTTCAGCATCCCGATCCAGTGGCTGCCGGCCGAGCCGGTGTGGCGCAACTACCTCGACATCTGGACCAGGTCGGACATCACCACGTGGATCGGCAACACCGTGCTGCTGTCCGCGATCGTCACCACGCTGCAGGTGCTGACCGGCAGCTTCGCGGCGTACGGCTTCTCGAAGATCACCTTCCCGGGCCGGGACGTGCTGTTCCTGGCCTACATCGGCACGCTGGCCGTGCCGTGGCAGTCCTACATGATCCCGCAGTTCATCATGATGTCGAAGCTGCAGCTCACCGACACCCTGTGGTCGATCGTCGCGCTGCAGGCGTTCGGTGCGCTCGGCGTCTTCATGATGAAGCAGTTCTACGAGTCGATCCCGGACGAGCTGGTCGACGCGGCCCGCATCGACGGGATGAGCGAGTACGGCATCTGGCGCCGGATCATGCTGCCGCTCTCGGTGCCGGCGCTGGCCAGCCTCACCCTGATCACCCTGGTCAACACCTGGAACGACTACCTGGGACCGCTGCTCTACCTGCGCAGCCCCGACCTGTGGACCCTGCAGATCGGCCTGAAGTCGTTCATCAACGAGTACAACGCCGAGCACGCCCTGATCATGACGGGCTCGGTGCTGTCGGTCCTGCCGATCGTGGTGATCTTCCTGGCCGGCCAGCGGTACTTCGTCGAGGGCATCGCCACCACCGGGCTCAAGGGGTGAGCTGATGCGACTACGGATGCGGCACGAGACGATCAGCACGATCTTCGACACCGTGTACGCCGGCCTGATGACCAACGCGCTGCTGGTGCTGGCCTGCCTGCCGGTGGTGGCGCTGCTGATCACCACCGATCCGGGGCGCTCCTGGCCGCTGCTGGTGCTCGCCGCCCCCCTGTGCGCGCCGGCGTTGTGTGCGGCCTTCACGGTGCTGTCGGCCTTCACCGCGGAGAGGTCGAGTGCTGTGGTGCGTACCTTCATCACGGGGTGGAGAGCGACCGCCAAGCCGGCGCTCGCCGCCGGAGGCCTGACCACCGCGGGGTTGGTCGTCCTGGGCGTGGACGCGGTCTGGGCCTGGGGACGGCCGGTCGGTGCGGTCGTGCTGCCGCTGATCGTGGTCATGATGACGCTGCTCGCGGCGACCGGACTGCTCACCCTGGTGGTGATCGCCGAACGCCCGGCCGTGCGGCTGCGCGACGCGGCGGCGGTGGCCGTGCACCTGGCCGTGCGCCGCTGGTACCTGACGGCGTTCTCGCTGCTGGTCGTGGCGCTGTTCTGGTCGTTGCTGGCGGCCCGGCCCGCGCTCGCCCTGGGCGTGGCCGCCTCACCATTGCTCTACGTGATCTGGGCCAACGGCAGGTTCAGCATCGCTCCACTGCTCCAAGGAAGGACAGCATGACGGCGATCGATGTCCGTCCCGGCCCCGAGACCGGTTCCGCGGTGACCGCCGCGCTGCGCACCATCAGCGCGAACATCACCGAGTTCGGCGACCGGTTCCCGGGGGACACCACCACACGGGACCGCTACACGTTGCGGCCCGCCGCAGGCGACCTTCCCGAGGGTTCCAACGTGGGCTGGACGACGGCCTTCTGGCCGGGCATGTACTGGCTGGCCTACGACCTGACCGGGGACCGGACCTACCGCGACGCGGCGGCGGCTTTCCTTCCCGGGTACGCGGAGAGGATCGCCCAGCGGATCGACGTGGAGACCCACGACCTGGGCTTCCTCTACACGCTCTCGTGTGTGGCGGCGTACAAGCGGACCGGGGACAAGGATGCCCGCGACGCGGCGATCGCGGCCGCCGACCACCTGCTGCGGCGGGTGCTGCCGTCGGCCGGGATCATCCAGGCCTGGGGCGACCTGACCGACAGCCGGCAGCGCGGGCGCACCATCATCGACAGCCTGATGAACACGCCGCTGCTCTTCTGGGCCGGTAAGGTGACCGGCGATCCCAAGTACGCGGCGGCCGCGCGACGGCACACGGCGCAACTGCGGGACAACATCCTGCGCGACGACGACACCACGTTCCACACGTTCTACTGGGACCAGGAGACCGGGCGACCGCTGCGCGGCGAGACCGAACAGGGCAGCGCCGACGACTCCTGCTGGGCCCGCGGGCAGGCGTGGGGGATCTACGGGTTCACGCTGAACCACCGGCACACCGGCGACCCGACCCTGCTCGCCGCGGCGGTCCGGTGCGCGGACTACTTCCTGGCACACCTGCCCGCGGACTCGGTGGCGTACTGGGACCTGGTCTACGGCGACGGTGACGGCCAGGAACGGGACAGTTCGGCGGCGGCCATCGCGGTCAACGGACTGCTGGCCCTGGCCGACGCGGGCGCACCCCGGGCCGACCGGTACCGGGCGGCGGCGCTGCGGATCCTGCGGTCACTGATCGACGGTTACACCGACGAGTCCTCCAACGCCCTGCTGCTGCACGGCGTCTACGACAAGCCGAAGTCCGTGGGAGTCGACGAGGGCACGCTCTGGGGCGACTACTTCTACCTCGAAGCGTTGACCCGGGTGACCCAGCCGAACTGGAAGGACCACTGGTGATCCTGGACAGCTTCCGCCTCGACGGGCGGGTCGCCGCGGTCACCGGCGGCAACCGGGGCCTCGGCCAGGCGAGCGCGCTGGCCCTCGCCGAAGCCGGAGCCGACGTGGCGCTGATCGGGCGTACCGCACCGGAGTCGACCCTGGAACAGATCGCGGCGCTGGGCCGCCGTGCCACCTTCGTCCCCTGCGACCTGGGCGAGGCGTCCCCGACCGACCTGCACGCCGCCGTCCAGTCGGTGATCGACGGCCACGGGCGGCTCGACATCCTGGTCAACAACGCGGGCACCATCCGGCGCGCCCCGGCCGCCGACGTCACCCCGGACGACTGGGACGACGTGCTGACCGTCAACCTGGACGCGGTGTTCCACCTGTCCCAGGCAGCCGGCCGGCACATGCTCGACCAGGGCTCCGGAAAGATCATCATGATCGCGTCGATGCTGTCGTACCAGGGCGGCATCCGGGTTCCGGCCTACACGGCGGCCAAACACGCCGTCGTCGGCATCACGAAAGCCCTGGCCAACGAGTGGGCAGCCGCCGGCGTGAACGTGAACGCGATCGCCCCCGGATACATGGCCACCGACAACACGGCGGCGCTGCGGGCCGATCCATCACGCGCGCCCGGCATCCTGGACCGCATCCCGGCCGCCCGCTGGGGGACACCCGACGACCTGAAGGGTGCCGTGGCCTTCCTGGCCTCGGACGCGTCGTCCTACCTGCATGGCACGGTCCTGCCGGTCGACGGCGGCTGGCTCGCCCGCTGACCGCTCTGTGGTGAGTTGCGGCGCTATCGTGCACCGCAACCCACCACAGTGGTCGACGGTGTGGTGAGATCGTTCTTTCACCACGCCGTGGGGGTGTCGTTTGCTGGTCAAATGGTTCCGGTGCCGGGTCGTCGACATGACGGCCTTCAACGCCGGCCAGCGCCGGTGGTCGGCCGTGCAGGACGTCCCCGGTTTCGTCTCCCAGGTCGGCGGGCGCAGCCTGCGCTACCCGGGCCTGGTCCACATCCTGGCCTGCTGGGACGGCGAGACCGTCTACCGCGACTTCATGCGCGGCGGCCACGACACGCTCGCCGACGCCCAGGCCGGCACCTACCGTGACGTGCACTCCCGCCTGTTCGCCCTGCGCGGCGGCATCCCCGACCCGTCCGCCGCGCACGCCTTCGCGGTGTCCGCGGGAAGCACGCTGGAGGTGACCTTCCTGCCGTCGGTGCTCTCCGCCCCCGACGACCCGGCCGCCGACCTCGTGGAGATCGACCCCGACTGGACGGTGATCGCCCCGTTCGAGCCGGTGTCCGAGATCCGATCCGGCTCCGGCCGATGATTCACCCGATACGGAGCTTATTGCCGGCGAATTTCGCGTCTAATCTCGGCGCATGCCCGGGACGTTGCCAGTCGGCCCCCTCGAGACGATGACGATCGCCGGAACCCCGGCGCCCTCCTATGTGATCCCGTTCGACAAGAACGGCGCCTCACTCGCGCCGCTCACCGAGAACGGACTGATCGCCGCGGCCGGGAATGCCACCGACGTCTACGTCTTCGCGCACGGCTGGAACAACGACTGGGCCACCGCCCTCGCCTTCTACCGCGATTTCATGACCGTCTACAGCCGCGTCGCGACCCGGGCCGCCGCCACCCGGTCCGATGCGAAACCACTGTTCGCCGGGGTGTTCTGGCCCAGCATCGTGATGCCGGAGAGCACCGGGCCGCAACTTGCCGCCCTGGGCGATGTGGGGGACACCCAGACACTGGCCGAGGATCTGCTCGATCCCGGCGACCGCCAGGAATTCTATGCGCTGGCGCAGCGTCCCGGCCTCGACGTGTTGCAGGCACGACGATTCGCCGCGCTCCTGCGGCCCCTTTACCGGAACCCGGACACCGACCTGGACGACGATTCCGGGAAACCGGGTGTCGACGACATTCTTGCGCTGTGGACGATTCTCGCCGAAAGCGAAGCCGGGCCGGACCGCGCCGGCCAGGGCGGGCCTGTTGCCGCAGGCCTGCCCGCCTTCCTCGATCCGCGCACCATCGTCCGGCTGGCGACCGTGCTGCTGATGAAGGACCGGGCCGGGGTGGTGGGCGCGCACGGCGTGCACCGTCTGCTCACCGGGTTGCTGCAGCGGACCTCGGCGCGGGTCCATCTGCTGGGTCACTCGTACGGCTGCCGGGTCGCCCTGTCCGCGGTGTGTGGCGCCCCGCTGCCCCGCCCGGTCCGGTCGTTGCTGCTGCTGCAGCCCGCCCTGTCCTACCTGGCGTTCGCCGGGAAGGTGCCGGAGTCCGGGCGTCCCGGCGGTTACCGCCCGGCGTTGTCGCGCACCGAGCTGCCCGTCATGGTCACCTGGACCCGCCGTGACCTGCCGTTGCGGCGGCTGTTCCAGTTCGCGGTGCGGCGCGCCTCCGACGTCGGCGACCAGAACATCGGCTTGTCCGGCCTGGACGAGCCGTCGAGTCGTTTCGCCGCGATGGGCGGCTGGGGGCCGCATCCGGCCCCGGACGTGGCGAACCAGCTGATCCGCCGTCCCGCCGACGGCCGCTACGACCTCGGGCCGGGCAGTCCGCGGGTGATCGCCCTGGAGAGCGACGCGGTGATCGGCGGGCACAGCGACATCCGGCAGGACGCCACGGCCTGGATCCTGCACAACCTGGTGACGGCCTGACCTTTCCGCCGGACGCCGGCGCGTGAGCATCCGGAAAGTACGCGTAAACAGCGCATTCGGTTACCAGTTGATGTCCGGCCGTTACGGGGTCACGACGGCTCTCCCCTGAAGATCGATGTTCCTCATAGCGTTCGCCCCCGGGAGTGGTGGGCGAGCGAGAGGAAACACGAGTGCGACGATCGATAGCGGTGCCGGCGGTGCTGCTCATGATGGCCGCGGCCGGGCTGACCGTACTACCGGGTGCCTCGGCCGCGGAACAGGCGGGGCCGGCCGTCGCGCGGTACCTGGTGCAACTGTCCGGGGAACCGCTGGCCACCTACGACGGCGGGGTGCCGGGGATTCCCGCCACCCGGCCGGGCGAGGGCGCCAGGCTCGACGGGCGGACCGCGGCGGCCGGCGAATACCGGGCCTACCTGGGGGAGCAGCGGGCGACGGTGTTGCGGGCGTCCGGGGTCACCGCGGGCGCCACCATGGACACCGCGTTCAACGGGTTCGCCGCCGAGCTGACCGCGGCGGACGTGAGCCGGCTGCGCGCCACCGATGGGGTCGCCGCCGTGCTGCCGGACCGGCGGGTCACCATCCACACCTCCAACACGTCGTCCTATCTGGGGCTCTCCGGGCGTACCGGATTGTGGAAGACCGGGAAGAACACCGGTGAGGGTGTCGTCATCGGGGTGATCGACACCGGGTACTGGCCGGAGAGCCCCAGTTTCGCCGCGCTGCCCGAACCCCGGCCGGACCGCAGGATCATCGACGCGAAGTGGCACGGAGTCTGCGACTTCGGTGACGAGAAGCCGCTGTGCAACAACAAGGTGATCGGCGCCCGCTGGTACGACAACGACGGCATGGGCGACCTCTACGACGGGGAGTTCCATTCCCCGCGGGACAGCAACGGGCACGGCACCCACACCGCGAGCACCGCCGCGGGCCTCAGTGGGGTGCCCGCGAAGCTCGACGGACTGGACCTGGGCCGGATCACCGGGATGGCACCGGGCGCGCGGCTCGCGATCTACAAGGCGCTCTGGTCCGACGGGGCCGGTGGCGCCTACGGCAGCGGCGCCGACCTGGTGAACGCGATCGACGACGCGGTGTCCGACGGCGTGGACGTGATCAACTATTCGGTGGGTGACGGCAGCGAGGTCTTCAACGCGATCGACGAGGCGTTCTTCAACGCCGCGGCGGCCGGTGTCTTCGTCTCGGCCAGCGCGGGCAACTCCGGGCCGGACGACAGTACGGTCGACAACACCCTGCCGTGGGTGACCACGGTGGCCGCGACCGAACAGGACCACCGCTTCCTCAAGAACATCACGCTCGGCAACGGCATGAAGCTGTCCGGCGTGGGGCTGGGCGCGGGCACGAAACGGGTGTCGCTGATCGACGCCGCCGATGCGGTCGCTGACGACGCGGACGGTGGGACGCGGCTGGACGCGCCTTACTGCCTGCCGGACCGCCTCGACCCGGCCAAGGTCAGGGGTAGGGTCGTGCTCTGCGCGCGCGGTGACAACGGCCGCGTGGCCAAGGGCGAGGTGCTCGCCGCCCTCGGCGCCGCCGGGATGATCCTCTACCAGCCGGTGTGGGACCCGAACGGATTGATGGCCGACCGGCACGTGCTGCCCGCCGTGCACGTCGACGTCGACACGGGAACGGCGCTTCGCGCGTACGCGAAAGAAGAGAACCCGACGGTGACCCTGGGCACCGGCCGGTGGACCGCGGTGACCTGGCCCGCCGTGGGCGGCTTCTCCTCCGCCGGGCCGTCCCTGCTGACCGGCGCCGACCTGCTCAAACCCGACCTGGCCGCGCCGGGGGTGGACGTGGTGGCCGCGGTGTCCCCGGCCGAGAGCGGTGACACCGTCGCGTTGATGTCCGGCACCTCGATGGCGGCGCCGCACATCGCCGGCATCGCCGCCCTGGTCCGGAGCGCGCACCCGGGCTGGACCCCCGACATGGTCAAGTCGGCGTTGATGACGTCGGCGAGCGCTGTCACCAACCGCGGCGGCACGATCCAGAAGGCGGGCGAGGACGCGAACGCGCTCGACTACGGTGCCGGCGAGGTCCGTCCTTCCGGTGCGCTCGACCCGGGCCTGGTGTTCGGCAACGACGCCGGCGACTGGATGGACTTCCTGTGCGGCGTCGCCGCCGACCCGGCCGGCCACGTCGGACTCGACGGCCTGGCCGCCTGCGAGGGGCACGCCACGATCGCCGCGGCCGACCTCAACTATCCGTCGGTGTCGTTCGGGACCATGCTCGGCACCCGGACCACCACCCGCACGGTCACCAACGTCGGGAGGAAGACCAGCCGGTACACCGTGGACATCGACGCGCCGGACGGCTATCGCGTGACTGTCAACCCGAAGACCCTGACGATCAGGCCGGGGGCGAGCGCCACCGTCACGATCACGGTGAGTCATGCCGGCGGTGCCTTCGACACCTGGGTCGAAGGCGGCCTGACCTGGCGGGACACTCAAGGCCACCGGGTTCGGATTCCCTTGATGGTGCGTAACACCGAGATCGAGGCACCCTACGACGTGAACACGACCGCCACCTCCGGTACGCAGACGGTCAGTGTGCGGGCCGGCTGGCAGGGCACCCTGGTCGCGAAGGCGTCCGGGCTGACCGCGGGCACGACCGCCGCCGGGACGATCGTGGGCGACAGCAGCGACCACGTCTGGGACGAGACCGACCTCGCCAACCTGCCGAGCCCGCTGCCCGGGTCGATGCTGACGGCCCCGATCCATGTGCCGGACGGTTCCGCCGGCTCCCAGGTCCGGATCGCCGCGCAGTACGGCGACTGCCTGGCCCCGGCCGCGGAGCAGGCGACGCCGTGCGGTTACTACCTGCCCTGGTTCTTCGAGGCCACCACCGGTGAACGGGTCGGTGTGGGCGCCTTCAGCCGGGACGGCACGGCGATGTTCGACCTGCCGGACGGTGGCGGCGACTACGTGATGGTCATCGACCAGCATCAACTGCGGGACGGGGCGGGCCAGGACTTCACCTGGACGGTCTACACACCGGGTGCCCCGGGTACCGGCTCCGGGACGCTGAGCGTCAGCCCGGACCGGGTCGCCCTGGCCGCCGGATCCACGGTCGACCTGACCGTGACCTGGGCGGACGCCGAGCCGGGCCGCCGTCACCAAGGGGTGATCGAGGTCGGCGACGGGACGACCGTCCACCGTCGGATCCGGGTCAACGTGCTCGGCTGAGGCAGGCGGCGTCAGCCGGGGAGTGATCCGCCCTGGCTGACGCCGCCGGTTCGGCGCAGGGTGGGTGGTGTCGCACGAACCATCGGGAGTACGCCGTGAGCACACTGTTCGCCAACACCACCATCTACACGCCGCAGCCGGTCCGCGGCGATCTGCTGGTCGGCGGGACGAGGATCGTCGCCGTCGGACCGGACCTGGACGGCCGAGGTGCCAAGACCGTGGACGGCACCGGCCGGAGCGTCGTGCCGCTCACCGGTCCGCTCACACCGGGCAGCCCGGCCACGTTCGCCCTGGTCCCGGCGATCAGCGGGCCGTTCGAACGCTCCCTCTGGTGGCCGTCTCCGGAGATCACCGTCTTCGACGAGGGCGAACGGGTGACGTCGTTCCTGCCCGGCCCGCCGCCGTCGGACTCGCCGCTGCTCGGCACCTGGATCGACGCCACCGGGTTCATCCACCAGCACCTGACCGCCGACGGCCGGTACGACGAGACCCGGGGCGGGCGGCCGCACGCGTACCAGGGAAGCTTCTGGATGGTCGGCGACCACATCGTGTACCGCGACGACCTGGGTTTCTGGGCCTACGGGCGGTTCGACGGCGAGACGCTGCACCATGCCGGTTACACGTTCGCCCGGAAGTAGTCGAGGCCGTCCTGCCAGCGCCGGCGCCGTTCGTCCAGGGTCTGCTCCCACCACGGGGTGCCGCGTTCGCCGAGGGCCACCTTCGCGATCTGCACCCGGGCGCGGGCGGGTGCCGGGTCCTGCCCGGACCGGGTGGCGGCCCCGACGTCCCGGCGTGCGGCCATCAGCGCCTTTCGCAGGGTGGCGGCCGCTTCTTCTCCGATCTCCGGGTCGGTGGCCCGCCAGCGGCGGCCGGACACGACGATGAAGTGCCCGTCCGGGGTGTGTTCCGGGGGTGTCCGTGTCACCGGCATCGCGCGCACCCTCTCCACCGTCCGACTGCTCCGGGGCGGGGATACCCCCGGTGCCGGCGTTCATGCCGGTGCGGGGTCGTGGGCTGCGGAAACAGGGCGGACTGAGGAGTCCGCCACGCGGATCCCGTGACGGACCGATGGGTCCGGCGCTCTGCGGAGGGGACCGATCAGTCCAGCGAAGGGGACCGGTCGGTCCCGCGGAGGGACCGGTCAGTCCGCGTTGCCGACGTCGTCGGTGATGCCGTCAGCGTCGACTGGAATCGATCTCTGACGGAGGGCGGGCGGTGGATCGCGGCGAGAAGACACCGGGAGCGAAGCCGGCCGGCGACGGGAGGACGAAGGCCGAGACTCCGAGACACCGGGCCGGGGCGTCGCCGCTGCCGTCCCGCGGGCCCGGAGAATCCCACAGCGCATTGACACACCCCCGATCCCGAAAACCGATGAGTCGATGATATCCCCAGCTCAACGGTCTTGTGGGGTGCTTAGCCGAGCCCCGTCACGGCGTGGAGCGGACCGCCTCGGCGATCGGGGTGGCGCCGTTGTTGAACGCGATGGCCTGACGGGCGGTGGCCGGATCGCCGAGCACGTTGGCGATGACGGCGGCGACATCGGCGCGGCTCACGGATCCGGCGGTGGCACCCTGGCTGGCGGTCTCGATGCGGCCGGTGGCCGGGTCGTCGGTGAGGCGGCTCGGGCGCAGGATCGTCCAGTCCAGCGAGGTCGCCTCCAGGTAGGTGTCGGCGGTGGCTTTCGCGTCCGCGTACGCGAAGAAGGCATTCTCGGGGTCCACGCCGTGCTCCGGACCGGCGCCGAAGTAGGAGACCATCACGAAGCGCTGGATCTTCGCCTCGGTGGCGGCGTCCATCGCGCGGATCGCGGCGTCCCGGTCGACGGCGTAGGTGCGGGCCGGGTTGCCGCCGCCGGCCCCCGCCGACCAGACGATCGCGTCATGCCCGGCGAGCAGCTCGGCGAGATCGTCCACGCCGAGGTGCTCGACGTCGGCGACCGTGGCGGTCGCACCGGTCGCGCCCACCTCCGCCTGGTGGTCCGGGTTGCGGATGACCGCGGTCACCTGGTGTCCGGCCTCGACGAGCAGCGGGTGCAGCAGCAAGGCCACCTTTCCGTGCCCGCCCACCACAAGAATCCTCATTGCCGCCACGTTACCCGGAAAGTCCTATCCTGCGGTGCTTGTGGCGAGCATTGCCTCGACGCCGTCGAGTATCCGGTCCAGACCGAATCGGAAGGTGCGATCAGGATCGGCCACCGCGTTGTACTCCTGTCCGGCTGCGGTGCCGACCCGGCCGGAGATCGGGTAGCGGCCCTCGGGCATCACCCGCTCGAGGACGGGCGCGTTGGCCGCCCACCACTGCGCGTCGGAGATGCCGGACGTCTCGGCGGTGCGCCGGGCGTCGATCGACATCCGTGCCGCGCCCGCGGTGAACGCCGCGATCGTGGTGACGATCTGGTCCATCGCGATGTCGCTGAGGCCGGCGCCCTCGACGGCGGCGAGCTGCCATTCGTAGCGGTCCGAGATGTTCGGCCCGATCCACGGCCGGCTGTCGCCGATCTGCAGCAGCCACGGGTGGCGGTGGAACTCGTCCCAGAGTTGCCGGGCGACGCCGGTCAGGCGTTCCCGGACGTCGCCTGAGTGCGGGGTCAGCTCCGGCTCGCCCATCACCTCGTCGACCATCAGGCCGATCAGTTCGCCGCGACCGGGCACGTAGGTGTAGATCGACATCAGCTTGAGCCCGAGGCGTTCGGCGACTTTGCGCATGGAGAACGCGGGCAGGCCCTCCTCGTCGGCGACCGCGATCGCCGCCCGGATCACCTCGTCGACGCTGACCCGCTGTTTCGGTCCGCGCCGGCCCTGCGGTGTGCCCAGGGTGCGGCGCCAGAGCAGTTCCAGCGTCCGGTCGGTGTCCGTTCTCTCCACGTGCAGATCTTACCCCGTTGGGTGTACGGTGTTCCGCGCAGCCATTTTCCGTGAGGTATACGGAGTTTAGGAGTCGCGGTGCACACCTTGATTGCCCAGGGACTACGGAAGAGGTACGGCGACCTGCACGCCCTCGACGGCTTCGACCTGACCGTGGACGCCGGCGTGATCCACGGACTCCTCGGTCCCAACGGGGCCGGCAAGACCACCGCCGTCAAGGCGCTGGCCACCCTGATCGACGTCGACGAGGGGGCCGCCACCGTCGCCGGCCACGACGTGCGCACCCGGTCCGCCCAGGTCCGCCGCCAGATCGGCCTGATCGGCCAGCACGCCGCGGTCGACGAGATCCTCGGCGGCCGGCAGAACCTGGTGATGTTCGGCCGGCTCTACGGCCTCGCCAAGACGGCGGCCCGCGCCCGCGCCGACGAACTGCTGGACACTTTCGGACTGCTGGACGCTGCGGACCGCGCGGTCTCCACGTACAGCGGAGGAATGCGCCGCCGCCTGGACATCGCGGCCGGACTGATCCTGACGCCGGCCGTGCTCTTTCTCGACGAGCCGACGACGGGGCTCGACCCGCGCGCCCGCAACGAGGTCTGGCGCACCATCCGGGAGACCGCCGCCCGCGGCACTACCGTGCTGCTGACGACGCAGTACCTGGATGAGGCCGACCAGCTTGCCGCCGAGATCTCGGTGATGAACCACGGCAGAATCATCGCCACGGGTGCGCCGGACGACCTGAAACGCCGGATCGGCGGGGACCGGGTGATCGTCACCGTGCCACCGCGGGACTCCCTGCCGGCGGTGGCCGCGAAGTTGTCCTGCACCGTTGATGAGGACACCCGGACGGTGACCGTCGAAGCGCCCCTGCGAACGGTCGTCCGGGCACTCGACGAGCT
This sequence comes from Actinoplanes rectilineatus, assembly GCF_000962825.1. Lineage (GTDB taxonomy): Bacteria > Actinomycetota > Actinomycetes > Mycobacteriales > Micromonosporaceae > Actinoplanes > Actinoplanes rectilineatus. The sequence goes on along the minus strand of NZ_JZKF01000007.1, from coordinate 16,637 downwards.
GGGCGTGGAGCCGGACGACCTGGTGCTGCGGCGTCCCACCCTCGACGAGGTGTTCCTGACCCTGACCGAGAAGGAGCAGATCCGTTGACCACCCTGCGGGCCGGCTGGATCATCACGCAACGCGACCTCGCCCATTGGGTACGCCAACCGTGGGGCCCGATCTTCGGACTGCTGTTCTCGATCATGCTGTTGTTGGTGTTCGGTTTCCTCTTCGGCGGGGCGATCCAGGTCCCCGGAGGCGGGGACTACATCGCGTTCCTGCTGCCCGGGATGCTGGCGCTGAGCATGATGTTCGGCGTCGAGGCGACCGCCACGGCGATGGGTGCGGACGCGCGCAAAGGCATCACCGACCGCTTCCGGTCCATGCCGATCGGCAACGCGGCGGTGGCGCTGGGCCGGGTCGGCGCGGACATGACGACCTCGGCGGCGGAGCTGTCCGTGCTGCTGGCGGGTGGTCTGCTGATCGGCTGGCGGATCACGTCGGACCCGGGGCCGGCGGCGCTGGCCGTACTCCTGCTGCTGCTCCTGCGGTTTGCGGTGCTCTGGATCGGCATCTTCCTCGGGCTGACGTTCCGCGGTGACGGGGCGACCGCGGCGGTGCAGGTTCTGGTCTGGCCCATCGGTTTCCTGTCCACGGCGATAGTGTCGGCGGAGACGATGCCCGGCTGGCTGGGCGCGCTGGCCTCCTGGAACCCGCTGTCCGCGACCGCGACGGCCACCCGCGACCTGTTCGGCAACCCGAGCGGCGTGACCGGCGGCATCCTGGCCGACCACGCGCTCCTGATGGCGTTCCTCTGGCCGCTGGTGATCACCGCTGTCTTCATGCCCCTGTCCGCCCGCGCCTACCGCCGCCTCCGAACCTGATCCCCGTCTCCGACCGAAAGCCTCGCCTTCCGTTCCCCGTCGCGGGTCGGGGTGGCCGTCACCCGGAGCGTTGATCGGGTGCGCTGGCCTGCCGCTTCGGGTAGGTCCCCGTTCCCCATCGCGGTTTCGGGTACGCCCGCGACCGCGGCGTCCAGATCCGTGTCCCCCCGACCCGTCGTTCCGGGACGCCGTCGTGGACGGCGCGAACGCCGTGATCATGCTGGATCGCGAGCAGCTCAACGGGCGCGGCCTGCGGCCGGTTTCAAGGACGAGGCGATGGCGCGGCACCTGGACGTCACCACCCGCACGAGTCGCCGGAGGACGTGCGGCTCTACACCGTCAAGAGCGGGGGATAGCACTACCGGGTCAGGGGAGTCTGCACCCCTGACCCGGCGGGGCCGGGCCGGAACAGTGAACGGCATGAGCCTCAAGACACTGGGAGCCGCGATCGTCGGCGCCGTCCTGCTGACCGGGCCGATCCACGCGGTCGCCTCGGCCAGCACGCGCGGCGCCCTGATCGATGTCGCGCCGGTGGCCGCCATGGACACCGCGCAGGTGAAGCAATACCTGACCGCTTTCGGACTCGACACCGCGGCGGTTCGCTACGGCGTGGACGCGAAGCGGATCCTCTACCGGACGGTCGACCCGGACGGCGAGCCGATCGAGGCGAGCGCGCTCGTCGTCCTGCCCCGCAGCGGGGACCGGGCGCCGCGCCAGGTGACCTGGTTGCACGGGACGACGGCCTACCGAGGTTCGGTCGCCTCGGTCGCCGACGGCAACGACCGGGCGGCGGCACTGTTCTTCGCCACGGCCGGGTTCCTGACCACCGCCCCGGACTATCTCGGTCTGGGTGCCGGGCCGGGATTTCATCCGTACGCGCACACGCCGTCCACCGTCACCGCCGCGGTCGACGCGCTGCGGGCCGCCCGGCAGCTGGCCGTCCGGTCCGGTCTGCGCCCCGATCCGCGGGTCGGAGTGACCGGGCATTCGCAGGGCGGTCTCGCGGCGATGGCCCTCGGCGCTGAGCTGCAACGCCGCGGCGACCTGGGCGGGCTGGCCCCGATCGCCGGGCCGATGCGGCCGAGTGTGCTGGTGGCGGACGCGCTGGACGGGCGGATCGCGAACGGGGTGGCCTATCTGGCGTACTGGACGGTGGCCTGGAACCGCCTCTACCACTGGTACGACGCGCCGGCCGAGGTGTTCCGGGACCCGTCGGTGCCGGAGCTGTTCGACGGCGAGCACCCGCACGAGGAGATCTTCGTGAACCTGCCGGGGACGGTGGGGGAGCTGTTCACCCCGGCCTGGCTCGAGCGCCTGCGGCAGCCGGTTCCGGAGCTGCTCGCCGCCGACCGGTACTGCGACTGGCGTCCGGGCGTACCCGTGACGCTCTATGCCGCCTCCGGGGACCGGGACGTGCCGATCGCTAACTCGGCGTGGTGCCGGGACCGTCTCGGCGGGGCGGCTCGGCTGATCGATCTCGGACCGGAGACCGATCATGCGGAGACTCCTAGGCTCGCCCTGCCCAGGATCCTCGCCACCTTCGCCCGAGGATGACGACGACCGGTGTGAGCAGCAGCAGGAGGACGAAGACCCGGCGCGGCGACAGGTGGAGCCCGGCGAGAGGCGACCAGCCCCGCAGCAGCACGTCGGCCGGCTCCAGGGCCTGGGCGGACGCCCGGATCAGCACGGTACGGTCGCCGTCCGGCAGCAGGCGCACCAGGTTCGTCGAGGTCACCGGTGCCAGATCGACCTCCCCGTCTCGCCAGGGGGAGGCGGGGGAGCCGGTGAGGTATTCGACCAGGACCGGGTCGTCGGTGTCCCGCCACCAGCCGACGGCCCGCACCGCGTAGGCGCCGTCCACCCGGTGGGCCGGGCCGGTCGCCCGGCCGGTGTCGATCGCGACGGCCTGCACGGTCCAGCCCGCCGCGGACCCGGTGGGGGACAGAACCAGTAGGCCGCGGCCGTCCGGGGTCCAGGCGCCTCGTCCGGCCAGCCTGCTCCCGGCCGGGATCGGCACCTCACCGGCAGGGGCGCCGTCGAGGCCGACGATCCGGATCCGGTCGCCGTCCTGGACGGCGATCCGGGTGCTGTCCGGGGAGAACGCGACCGCCCACCCCCGGGCCGGCCAGCGGCCCCACGCGACGGCGGTGATCTCGTGCCGCCGTTCCTTCGTGTCGACGATCTGCAGCGTCCGGGCCGGCCGGTCCACCGCGGTGGCGTCGAGGTTCGTCAGGACGGCCAGGTGCCGGCCGTCCGGCGACCAGGCCTGCGGTGCGTACGACAGATCGTCGTCCGGTCCCTCGGCGCCGACGTCGGCGGGGTTGTCGCTGATGTCCTGGGAATAGTAACTCTGCGTCATATGCGTGCCGTCCGGGGACAGTACGGTGTCGATGCCGGCCGTCCCGTATCCCCACACCGAGCGGTTCGTGTCACCTGCCGGACCGGCCAGTCCGAGATACTGGCCGTGTGCCGTGGTGCGCCAGGTGTCGTCCGAGGTCACGACGGTCGTCCGGCCGGCCGCCGGGCGCTTCGGGTCCTTCCAGTCGGCCGGCGGCAGGGACCCGGGGACGGCGAGGACGGCCGGCGCGTCGAGCGTCGCACCGGCCGCCGCGGCATCGCCAACCGGCGTCGATCCGCCCAGCCCGCCGCAGGTCAACAGGCAGATGATCATGAACACGGGTCTGCGCATGCCGAGGGATCCTAGAGCGTCTCCAGGGCCGCCATCGCCTGCAGGGTCAGCAGCCGGGCGTTCTCCAGCGCGACCACCTCCCAGCGGTCCGCCCGCCACAGCACCACGAACAGCTGCATGGAGAACCGCGTCGCCGGCGGCTCCTGCTCGCCCGGCATCAGGATGCCGACCCGGCTGTGGACCACGCCGACGCCCGGGCTCACCTCCTCGGCGACCACCACCTCGCCCTTGACCAGCTGCGAACCCTTCATCGCCGTGCCCAGCAGCACCTTGTGCTGCTCCACCGCCTCGGTGCGGCTGCGGTAGACGGTCCCCTCCAGTTCGGCGAAGACGACGTCCTCCGCGAAGTCGGCGAAGAAGCCCTCGACATCCCCCCGGTTCCAGGCCTCGTACATGCGCAGCGGGATGGTGCTCATCGACGCGACGTTCTGTTCCACTGTTCTGCCCTCTCGATGTCTCCTGAGGTTCCGATCCTCGCCGGGCCGAGAGGGAGAAGCCGTGACGATCCGTGCCAACCGGCTGGACATCAGCGCCCGGATGTCAGGGTCGAGGGGTTGTAGCCGTACGTCGCCGTGAACAGCCGGCTGAAGTGGGCCGGGTCGGCGAAACCCCACCGGGCCGCCACCGCCGCGACGCCGTGCCCGGCGGCCAGGTCGGCGCGGCACCGTTCCAGCCGGCGCCGGCGGATCAGGGCCGCCACGGTCAGCGGTTCGCCCTCGAAGAGCCGGTGCAGGCGGCGCAGCGAGATGTGGTGCGCGGCGGCGACCGCCGCCGGGCAGAGGCCCCGGTCACTGAGACGGGCCTCGACGAAACCGGTGATCCGGTTGCGCAGGACGTCGTCGGGGGCCGGCCGGACGTCGCGCAGCGGGGCGGCCAGGGCGACGGCGATCAGCGCGATCACGGCATCGGCGGACCGGGCCGCCTCGTCGTCGCGGAACCCCGTCACCGAGCGGGCCATGTCCCGGGCGAGGGCGCCTACCAGGGCCGCCGGACCGTGATCGCCGCGGATGCGTACCCCGGCGAGACGATCGACGTCCGCTGCGGCGAGCCGCAGCGTGGTCCGCGGCACCATCATCGTCACGCTCGTGGTGTCGGTGGTGGCGAAACTGACCGGGCGGGCCGGGTCGAGCAGCATCAGATCGCCCGGCCCGAGTACCGCCGTGCCGTTGGAATGCTCGGCCCGGACGTAGCCGCGGGTCACCAGCTCGAGCTGCCACATGCCGGCGTCGGCGTCCCGGGCGGACCGCGCGGTCCGGAAGCACTCGCCCTCCGGGGTGACGAGTTCGGCGAGCCGCAGCGGCCCGAGGTCGCGGACCACGATCCCGGCCCGGAACCCGTCCCCGGCGTGGCGCTTGCCGATCAGCGGTGGCAGCCCGCTGCGGGAGAGCTCGTCGAGGAAGGCGTCGGCACCACTCATACCGCCACTTTAGGAGTCGAAGGAGAAGCCGAAGAGGCTGGCGGTTCGCAGGAGAAGCCCGTCACGGCCGCTGCGGTCGGCGCGGGCTATCGCCCGGCGGATGACCTGGACCGCCGGGTACGCGAGCGGCTCCGGCGGGATCCGCAGCGGCCGGCGGGTGGCCATCCGCAGCCGGGCCCGCGGGGTGTCCGCGCCGGCCAGCAGGTCCAGCATCACGGTGCCGGCGAACCGGGTCGCCGCCACACCGAGACCGGTGAAACCGCTGCTGTACGCGACCTTCCCGCCCATCGCCACGCCCTGGAACGCGGCCAGCTGCGTCGACATGTCGATCATGCCGCCCCAGCTGTGGGTGAAACGGACGTCGCCGAGTTGCGGGAAGGTGCGCAGGAAGTGGTCGGCGAGACGGGCGAAGGTCTCCGGGCGCTGGTCGAACTCGGGCCGGACGCCGCCGCCACGGTGGTAGACGGCGTCGTACCCGCCCCAGAGGATCCGGTTGTCGGCGGTCTTGCGGTAGTAGTGGAACTGCCGGGACCAGTCGGAGATGCCGAACCCGCCGTGCCAGCCGATGTCGTCGATCTGGGCTTCGGTGAGCGGTTCGGTCATCAGGACGTAGTCGTAGATCGGCAGGGTCAGCATCCGGTTGCGCCGCAGCAACGACGGGAAGCCGTTGGTGGCCAGCACGACCTGCCGGGCCCGGACGGTGCCCATCCCGGTGGTGGCACGGACCGCACCGCCCTCGTCGGCGAGCCGGGTCACCGGGGTGTGCTCGAAGACGCGGACGCCCAGCCGCAGGCAGGCCGCCCGGAGTCCCCAGGCCAGTTTGGCCGGGTGGACCAGGGCCGCGCCGGTCTCCCGGAACGCGCCGGCGCGGTACAGCGGGGAGCGGACCAGCCCGGCCAGTTCGTCCCGGTCTAGGAAACGCCCGGGTGCCGCGCGCAGGTCGGCGATCTGGTGGTGTTCGGTGGCGACGTCCAGCGCGCCGCCCTCGTGGAACTCGGCGTCGATCCCGTGCCGGTCGAGCGCGGTCCGGAACTCGGTGAAGTTCTCCTCGGCCAGGGCTTCGAGGACGGCCAGGTCGACGGCGAAGTTGCGCAGCCCGTTCTCCGGTCCGTGCGTGAGGCTGGCCTCGACGAATCCGCCGTTGCGCCCGCTCGCCGCCCAGCCGATCTCGTTGCTCTCGACCAGGACCACGTCGCGCCCGGGATCGTTCTCCTTGGCCTGCAGGGCGCTCCACAGACCGCAGTAGCCGCCGCCGATGATCAGCAGGTCCGCGTCGGTGCCGCCGATCAGGGCGGGTTGCGGGGCGGGACGGCCGGGGTCCTCGAGCCAGAACGGTGTGCGGGCCGCGCCGGCGAGTGCCGTGCGGATCCGCGACTCCTCGGTCCTGATGTCGAGGTCGTAGGCCGGTCTGTCCGCCTGCATGCTGATCCTCCCTGGTCAGAGCCCCAGGAAACCGTCCGGCTATTCTTATGTCAATGCGTTGACATAAGGAGCCGATCAGATGGCGACCTCACGACCCACCGGAAACCGGGTACGCCGGCGGCCGACGCGCAGCGGCGTGGTCCTCGAACCGGACATGATCATCGATGCGGCGCTGCGGCTGATCGAGGCGCCCGGCGGCAACGCGCTCACCGTCCGGCGTCTCGGTGTCGAACTCGGAGCCGACCCCAGCACGGTCTACCGCTACTTCCGGGATCTCGACGCCCTGCTCATCGCGATCGCAGATAGATTGATCAGTGACTCGATGGCCGGTTTTGAACCCGGGGAGGACTGGGCGGAGTCGCTGCGCGAGATGGGTGAACGGGTGCACGCCTCGATGCTCGCCCACCCGCGGCTGGCCCCGCTGCGGGCCAGCCGGTTCACCGCCGGACCGAACGAGATGCGCGCCGACGACATCGGCATCGGCCTGCTGCTCCGGGCCGGGTTCCCGGCCGGCGAGGCGGTCCGGCACTGGAGCGACTACATCGACGCGGTGCTGGCCCTGGCCGCGATGGACGCCGCCGAGACGACCCCGCGGCAGGAGCAGTCCGACGTCGAGGCGCTCACCCGGGCGTACGCATCGGTGTCCGAAAATGATTATCCCAACCTGGCAGCGGTACGGGACGAGCTGGCGCAGGTCACGAAGTCGGCGTTCCCGGGCGTGATGGCCAAGATGATCGATGCGTTGCGGGCCCTAAGCTTGTCCGGTGCGCGTGGACTTCGAGGCTGAGTTGTGGTTGTGGGAGTCCCGGAGCGACAGCTGGACGTTCGTCTCGCTGCCGGCCGACGAGTCCGAGGAGATCAAGGAGCTGGTCGGCGGTCTGCGCCGCGGCTTCGGCTCCGTCCGGGTCCGGGTGACGATCGGCGCCACCACCTGGCGCACCTCGATCTTCCCGGACGCGAAACGCGGCGCCTACGTCCTGCCCGTCAAACGCGACGTGCGCCGGTCCGAGGCGCTCGGCGTCGGCGACCGGGCCGCGGTGACCGTCGAGCTGATCGACATCTGACCAGTGCTTGACCCGGCGCTCCGGCTGCCGATCAGCCCCGAAACGGGGGCGACCGGGGGAGCTGGTTCCAGTGGGCGGCAACGAACGGGCCAGGCTGGCCGAGCTGCACGAGTACGGACTCCTGGACCTGCCGGCCGGTGACGAGTTGGAGGCGCTGGTCCGGCTGGCGGCGGCCGCGGTCGGTGTCCCGTACGGCACCCTGAACCTGATCGACGAGAACCGGCAGTGCCAGCTGACCACGGTGGGTTTCGACGGTGGGGACTCGGCCCGGTCCGACTCGATGTGCGCGGTCCACTTCCAGGACGGCGAGCCGGTGTGTCTGGCCGACGCCCGCGAGCACCCCGGGTACGCCACCAACCCCTGGGTGACCGGCATCCTGGGCGACGTCCGGTTCTACCTCTCCGTCCCGTTGGTCACCCCGGGTGGGCACGCGCTCGGCACCCTCTGCCTGTTCGACACCGAGCCGGGCGAGGCCGGCGCCGAGCGGGTGGCCCGCGCGGTGGACGCGGCCGGGGTGGTGGTCGCCCAGTTCGAGCGCCGCCGCCAGGCCCGGATCAACGCGGAACTGGCCGCGGAGGCCGACCGGCAGCGGGAACGGTTCGCCGTGGCGGTCCGGGAGCTGGAGGTCCGGGCCGAGTTCATCGGCGCGGTGCTGGAGACGATCGACGTCGGCATCGTGGCGGCGGACCGGACCGGCCACCTGACCCTGTTCAACCGGGCGTCGCGGGACTTCCACGGGCTGGACGCCGATCCGGAGCTGCACCCGGACCTGCACGCCCAGCGGTACGGCCTGTTCCACGCCGACGGCGTCACCCCGCTCGGCCCGGCGGACGTGCCGCTGGCCCGGGCTCTGCACGACGGCAAGGTCACCGACGCCGAGATGGTGATCGCCCCCGAGCACGGTCCGGCGATCCGGGTGCTGGTGTCCGGCCGGGCCCTGGTCGGCTCGGACGGCGGGGTGCTGGGCGCCGTGGTGGTGCAACGCGACATCACCCGGGAGCGGCAGGTGCAGACCGCGGTGCAGGCGGCGCAGCAGCGCGAGACGGAACGCCTCCGCGCGACGATCACGGCGCAGCGGGAGCTGACCGCGGCGGCGACCGACCGGGAGCGCGTGGTGCGGCTGGTGGTGGACCGGACGGCCGCGGCGCTGCCGGGCAGTACCGAGGTCATCGTCTCGCTGCTCGACGACGACGGTGTGCTGCGGGTGGCCGCGGCGACGCCGGAGGTGACGTTCCTGGTCGGCCGGGAACTGGACCCGGGCACGTCGCTGACCGGCACCGCGATGTCCACCGGCGTCACCCGCCGCTGCGGGGACGTCGAGGCCGAGCCGGGCGCCGACCGGGACACCTGCCGGGCGATCGGGATCGCCGCGCTGATGGTCGCGCCGCTGTTCGCCGGCGGGTCGGTGATCGGTGCGGTGACCGTCGGCGCGGACCACCGGCACGCGTTCGACGAGAACGACGAGCAGCAGCTCACCCTGCTCGCCGATGCGTGCAGCGGGGCCCTGCGGCACGCCGGTGACGCCGACCGGCAGGCGCAGCTGATGGCCCAGATCGCCGAACGGGCCCAGCTGCTCGACCTCACCCAGGACGCGGTGATCGTGCGATCCCTCCAGGGCCGGATCCAGTACTGGAATCCGGCCGCGGAACGGGTCTACGGCTGGTCGGCGCAGGTCGCGGCGGGCCACGACGTGGACCGTCTGCTGGCCACCACCTGGCTGGGCGGCGCCGACCGGGAGAGCGTCACCGGCATCCTGCTGGAGCAGGGCGAGTGGGAAGGCGAACTGGAGCACCGGCGGGCGGACGGCCGGAGGGTGACCATTCTCAGCCGTCAGGCGCTGCAACGGGACGCGGCGGGACGTCCGGCCGGGGTGCTCTCCATCAACACCGACATCTCCGCCCGGCGGACGGCCGAGCTGGCGCTGTCCGCCAGTGAGGAGCGGTTCCGGTCGCAGTTCACGTACTCGACGGTGGGCCAGATGATCCGCGGCCTGGACGACACGATCGAGGACGTCAACCCGGCGTTCGCGGCGATGCTCGGGTACGCCCGGGAGCAGCTGATCGGCACGACAGCCGACCGGGTGTACGACCCGGCCGTCAGCGAGTCCCGGCACGCCGCGCTGGCCGCCATGTTCGCCGGGGAGAGCGACGCGGTCAGCGCGGAGGGCCATCTGGTCCGGGCCGACGGCACGCTGCTCGACGTGCACATGAACATCTCCGCGGTACGCGACTCGGGCGGCCAGCCGGAGCGGTTCATCGGCGTGTACCAGGACATCACCGACCGGCGGACGGCCGAGGCCGAGCGGGACGCCGCGATGGGTTCGCTGGCCGCCAAGAACGCCCAGCTGGAGGAGGCCAACCAGCTCAAGCTGGACCTGATCGGGATGCTCGGGCACGAGATCGGCAACCCGCTGTGCGCGATCATCGGCAACACCGAGACCGCCCTGGACAACTGGGACGACCTGCCACCGGCCCGGCAGCGCCGGCTGGTCGAGGTGGTCGACCGCAACGCGCACCGCCTGGACGCCATCGTGCGGGAGGTGCTCGCGCTGGTGGCCCTGGACGCCGGGAAGCTGACCGCGCACCCGGAGCCGACCCCGGTCCGGGAGCGGTTGCTCGCCGCCGTCGCGGCGAGCGGGGACGAGCCGGTGCTCTCCGGCGCGGACGGGGTGGCGGCGCTGGTGCAGCCGGGCCACCTGGATCAGATCATCACCAATCTGCTGTCCAACGCCGCCAAGTACGGCGGTGGGGCGACCGCCGTCGACGTGCGCCGGGACGGCCGGACGGTGCTGATCGGTGTGACGGACGAGGGGGCCGGGGTACCGGAGGGGTTCCGGCCGCAGCTGTTCGAGCGGTTCGCCCGTAGCGGGGCGACCGCGGGCCGGGTGAGGGGGACGGGACTGGGCCTGTACATCGTGCGGGAGCTGGCCCGGGCGAACCGTGGTGATGTCACGTACCGGCCACGGCCGGGCGGCGGTTCGGTCTTCACCCTTGCTCTTCCGGCTGTCCCCTGAGGGAAAAGGTCCTGCTCAGTGCCGGTTTGGTGTTCGTTACAATGAAGGGTCCGGGTTTGTTGCTGTAGTGCAAGCATCTCGGGGATACTGCACCCGGGTGACAGGAGGACGACGACGGTGGAGGCCGCGGTGGAGTGGGCAGCACGGCTGCATCACCTGTGGCGTTCGGTCACCTCGATCACGGTTCGTGACGAGCTGGCCGCCCTGGTCCTACCGCCCCTGCAGGCGCTGCCCGGAGTGGTCGCCGTCTGGGGGCTGCGGCACGGCCCCGGCCTCACCGTCATCGAGCACCGGTGGTCCGGCCACGAGCCGGACCCCGCCCAGATCGAGGTGTCCCGGGCCCTGTCCGCCGATGCCGGCGAACAACCCCGGGTGATCCCACTCGACGGCACCCCGCTCGCGGGCGTGGCCGACCAGGCCGTGGTGTCCCGCTTCGACGTCGCCGGTGACCCCGCCGGCACCTTCCTCGTGCTGACCGCACCGGGCGCCGACACCGGCCGGATCACCACCTGCCTCGCCCAGGTCGTCGAGGTCACCCGCGAGGCGGTCCGCGCCATCGTGGTACGCCGTGGCGAACAGCTCCAGCAGACCCGCGACGCCCTGCTCGCCGAGGCGTCCCTGCAGATGGACGCGGTCCTCGACACCGCCCAGACGATGCGCCGGGTGCCCCGGATGGCGGTGCCGGCCATCGCCGAGGGCTGCCTGGTCTACGTGGTCGAGGACGGCAAGCCGGTGATGCGCAGCGCCGTGCACGTCGACATGCGCCGCCTCTCCGCCCTGCTCGGCGACCCGGCCGTCGCCGACCGGCTGATCGCGCTGGCCGACCGGACGATCCGCGGCGGCGGAACCGAACCCGGTGACGCCGAGGCCCTCGACGCGCGGATCGTCGAACCGCAGGTCCTGCGTACCCGAGGGCGGGTGATCGGGGTCCTGATCTTCGTCTTCGACCGGGCCGACAGCCAGGTTCCACCGGCGTCCTTCCTGCGCGACCTGGCGTCGCGGGCCGCGCTCGCGATCGACAACAGCACGCTCTACGAGGAGCGCCGCCGCGAGGTGGTGACCATGCAGCAGCACCTGCTGCCGACCCGCCTGCCGGTGATCCCCGGTCTGCGGATCGCCGCCTCCTACACCGTCGGCGACCAGATCCTCGAGGTCGGCGGCGACTTCTACGACGTCGTCACCGCCGGGAACGGCGCCGCCGCGGCAGTGATCGGCGACGTCTGCGGCCGGGGCGTCGACGCCGCCGCGCTCACCGGGATGGCCCGGCACACCCTGGCCGCGCTGCTGCAGGAGGACGCCCCGCCGGTCCGGGCCATGCACCGGCTCAACACCCGGCTGCGCCTCGACGGCTCGTGGCGGTTCGTCACCGCCGGCGTCGCCCTGCTGCGCCCCGGACCGGACGGCGTCGCGGTGGACTGGACCTCCGCCGGCCACCCCGCGCCGGTGGTGATGCGCCGCGGCGGCCCGGCCGAACGCGGCACCGGCGGGGGCGTGCCGCTCGGGGTGCTCGCCGAGCCGCGGACCGGCCGGTCCCGCGTGCTGCTCGGTCCCGGGGATACGCTGGTGATCTTCACGGACGGGTTGACCGAGAGCCGGGACGCCGACGGCTGCATGTTCGAGGAGCAGGCGCTCGGGGAAACCCTCGAGCGTCTCCGGGACGCCCCGGTGGAGAACCTGGTCGACGAACTCAGCCGAGCCTCGGCCGCGTTCGGCGGCACCCTCCCCGACGACGTCGCGGTGCTGGCGATACGCGCGGGGGAGCAACCGGAGTGAACGACGATCTGATCTTCGTGGTGGAGGACACCGACGAGGACGTGGAAGCCATCGACCGGGCGATCAGCCGGTCCCACCCCGACGTGCAGGTGGAGTTCTTCCGCTCCGGCACGGAGGTCCAGCCCCGCCTCGCCGACGGCACCCCGCACCCGCGCCTGCTGCTGCTCGACCTGAACATGCCGGGCGAGAGCGGCCTGGACGTGGTCCGCTGGATCCGGGCCCGCCGCGACCTCGACGGCCTCACCGTCGTGGTGTTCACCTCGTCGGAGGACCAGGCCGAAGCGGACGCCTGCTACGCGGCCGGCGCCGACTCGTACATCTACAAGCCGCTCAACTTCGCCCTGTTCCAGAGCGTGCTGGCGCAGACCCTGAACTACTGGGGGAAGGTCGCCCGCACGGTCGTGCCGCCACCCGGGGACTCCTCCGCCCACACCTGACCGCCGTGCCGCTCCACGATGCGGCGCACGATCGCCAGGCCCGCGCCCGACCCCGGCGCCGCCGCCGGGTGCAGCCTGCGGAACAACTGGAACGCCTGCTCCCGCAGGTGCGGTGGCATGCCGATGCCGTTGTCGCGTACGAAGAACGAAGCCTCATCGACGCCCACCGCAACCGTGCGGCGACCCTCCGGCCGGGCGTACTTCGCGGCGTTGACCAAAAGATTAACCAGCACCTGGTCGAACAGCACCGGATCGGCCACCACCACCGTCCCCGGCTCCGGCAGCACCACCTCGACGTCGTGCTCACCCAGCCGCGGCCCGGCCACCTCCAGGGCACCGGCCACCGCCGCCCGCAACTCCACCGGCTGCCGGTGCAGGTCGGTACGCCCGATCCGCGAGTAGTACAACAACGCGTTGAGCAGCTCGTCCATCCGGGTGGCCAGCCGCTGGATCGACTCCAGCCGCCGCACGGTCACCGAATCCATCCCGTCCGCCGCGTCCTCGGCGATGAACGTGGCCGTGTTCGCGATCCCGCGCAACGGCTCCTTCAGATCGTGGGCGGCCGCGTGCGCGAACGAATCCAGATCGACGTTGCTGCGGCTCAACTCGACGTTGAGCGCGGACAACTGCCGGGCATGCGCCAAGGCGATCCCGGTCAGCGCCCGCCCCAACTCCACCGCCATCGCCAGGTCGGTCGCCGACCACGGCCTGCAACGTCCCCGGGTCGACGCCAGGAACACCGCCGTCGACCCGCGCGGAGTCAGCCGCCGCCCGTGCGGGCCCAGCGACACCGGCTCGGCCGGGTCGGTGGCCCAGCGCCGGGACACGGTGCGCTCACGGCGTACCCACACCACGCAGTCCCCGTCCACGCCGGTAGGCAGCACCAGCACCCCCTTGACCGGGTGGCCGGCGAGGTCCGGCAGGTCCTCGCCGAGCCGGTCGCTGTGCCACACCGCACCGGCCGCCGGAACCGGCAGACGCTCCAGCAGACCCGGCAGATCCGGCAGGTCGCCGTGCGCCACCACCGTGCCGGCGATCCGCACCACCACCCCGTCGCAGTCGATCACCCCGGCGAGCCCGGCCGGGTCCGCCGGCCACGGGCCGAAACCCTCCATCAGCCGGGCGATGGCGGTCCGCGACTGCTCCCGGGCGGCGGTCTCGTCGCGTTCCCGCAACGCCGCCAGGTGCAGCGACAGGGCCACACCGAAGAACTCACACGCCGCCCGGACCTGCGGATTCAAGGTGTTCGGCGTGGTGCCGTGACAGGCGATCAGCCCCCACAGCCGGCCGCCGGACAGCAGCGACACCGACATCGACGACGTCACCCCGATGTTGCGAAGATATTCCAGGTGGAACGGGGACACCGTCCGCAACACCGACATCGACAGATCCAGCGGCGGATCGGCCGGCGGCACCAGCCGGGCCGTCGGATCGTCCACGTCGGCGATCACCCGGATCCAGTTCCGCTCGTACAGGCGGCGGGCCTGCGGCGGGATGTCGGTCGCCGGGAACCACAGGCCCAGCCACGGCTCCGCGCCCTCGGCCACATCCTCGGCGATCACCTCACCGGGCCCCTCGAGAGACTCGAAGCGGTAGGCGACCACCCGGTCGTACCCGGTCAGCGCCCGGACCTCGGTCACCGCGGCCCGGCAGGCCGCCACCACCGTCGTGGCCTGCTGCAACCGCATCAGCGCCTGCCGCACCAGGGAGTAGAACGCCGGGAACTCGGCCGCTGGGCTCCCCGGCTCGAACTCCAGCACCAGCATCCCGTCGGACCGGAACACCGTCGCGTCGAACCGGCGGCCCGCGATCTCCACCGGCATCATCGCGGTCTGCCCGGTGTCCGCCTCGGCCAGCCCGGTCAACGCGGCCACCTGGGCGCTGCCGAGCAGCCGCTCGACCGGTGTGCCGAGCAGCCCCGGGAAACCGAGCACCGCCCCGGCGTTCTCGCTGACCACCGCGATCACACCGTCGCGGGCGGCGACCAGCGCCCCGTACGACTGCACGCCACCGAGCCGGTGGATCGGCTCCCGCACGCAGGCGGTCAGGTCGAAGGCCGCCCCGACCTCACGTTCGGCGGCCGCTTCCCGCTCGTACAGCCAGCCCGGCACACGATCATCCACGCCGCACCCTAACCCGTGCCGCCGGCCAGCCCGAGCGTGGCCGCGCCTCGCTCCAGCCGGCCGCCGTCCCGCGGGGTCGGTGGCCGCGGTGGCGTGGGGCCGGCGGTGACGGTGCGCTCGGCGCTGTCCGGGTCGTCGGGATCCCACCGCACCCCCTTGCCCGGGTAGGCGACCGCGACGAAGTACACCGCCCCGCAGATCGTCAACGCGGCGGTCAGCCCGGCGGCCAGCAGAGCGGCGCCGGCGATGCCGCCGACGGGGATGCCCGCCCACGCGTACGCCGTGATCAACGTCCGCACCCGCCCGCGCAACCCGGGCGGGATCCGCTCGAACTGCACCGCCTCGATGATCGGGTTGGCCGCCCCCGACCCCAGACCGGCGATGGCGAACACCAGCAGCACCTGCTCCGGCGGCAGATCCAGGGCGAGCGCGACGAACCGCGACACCCCGGCCACCAGGAACCCGGTGAGGTACACGGCCCGCCGGTTCAGCCGGTCCCCGATCCCGGCGGTGATCAGCGCGGTCAGCACGGCGGCCGCCGCGAACACCCCGATCGCCAGCCCCGCGTAGGCCGGACTGTGCCCCCGGCTGTGCGCCCACACCGGCAGCAGAATCGTCAGGAACGCCTGGTCCAGAAAGTTCGTGATCACGAACATCACGGTCAGGGCCCGCAACGACCGCTCCTGGTGCAGGTGCGCGGCACCCTGCCGCAGCCGCTGGAAATAGTTGCCGTCCGACTCCGGCGGCGCCGGATCGGTGCGGATCATCGAAGAGATCAGCGAGGCGGAGGCGAGCAGCGCCGCGGTCAGCCACAGCGTGTGCGGCGCCCCGTAGGAGGCGATCAGCAGCCCCGCCAGCGCCGGGCCACCCGCGGTGGCGGCCCGTTCGACCGCGGTGGCCAGCCCGGTCCCGCGTTCCAGCGGTTGTCCGGCTGCTGCCGTGGCCGTCGGCAGCAGGATCGACTTCGCGGCGTTGGCGGGCCCGTCGGCCGAACCGACGATCGCCATCACCACCATCAACATCCACATCGGGGCGCTACCGGCCGCGGCGAGCAACACCATGGCCACCGCGGAGATCATGTCCCCGGCGATGGCCACCCGGCGCGGCCCGATCCGGTCCATCAGCGGACCGGTCGCGATCTGCATCCCCACGTACGGCAGGGTCTGGCAGAGCGCGACCAGGCCGGTCTGCGCGGGGCTGCCGGTGCTGGTCAGCACCAGCCAGGGCACCGCGATGAGCAGCATCCGGGCAGCGCTGAGCGCGCACGCCTGTGCGCCGAGCACGGCGACGAGCGCGCTGCTGGACCGGGTCACCACCCGCCGGTCCCGAGAGAGGCGGTCGGTAGCAGTCTGGTGATATCACGACTACACATCCGACTCATCATCTTCGATTTTCCCGTACGGGTGACACGGGATCACCCGACCGTGTTCCTTGTTGCTGGTAGGAGCCCTGAATTTTGTTAAAATGTCGCCGCGGCGAGATCATTTGCGTTCTATTTCTTGTACGAGCCACACCTTCCTCGGCAATCGGGCCGTCCCGTCGTGGCCCGGTCGCCTGCTCCCGCCCCACGCGCCCACGTGCCGCGGCGTCCGCCCGCTCAACTTTTCGTGTGCGGGAGGCGACGGCACCCCATCCCGTGATCGGGTGCCGTCACCCTCTCAAGTGGGTAGCCAGCCGTCCCCAGCCCCATGATCGGGGTCCTTTGCCGCCCGGCGTTTCCGCTGCGGCAGGTGGCCGCACCCGCTCCCGTGATCGGGCGCGTTCGCTGTCTCGTGGTGGGGCGGTAGCACCCGCTCCCGTGATCGGGCGCGTTCGCTGTCTCGTGGTGGGGCGGT